>NZ_JAUSZN010000001.1:1939000-2584500 GCF_030817595.1 Neobacillus niacini | reverse complement strand
CCTCAGCTATTACCGAAGTAGTCGACTATACTGCTAACAGTGACAAAGTAAGCTGGATTCGTCCTATTTACGGAGATAAGGCGTTCGGAGAATACTCGACTACGCGTCAGAAGGTAGTAGTTGGTATTCGTCAAAAGAGCCAGGACGTGAATGTGCCGGTTGAAACGAGTAAAGGCGAGATTATTGAAGTGGATTATGCCCCTTCAGAAGAGATGATTGTTACCAAGCTGGTTGTAAAAATTCAAGCCGCATTATCGGATATTAGTCTGGAGGATGCCAGAATCATCATCTCAGGCGGCCGTGGCCTAGGTGGACCAGAAGGCTTTACTGAATTACAGGTTCTTGCAAATTTACTTGGAGGTACAGTCGGTGCTTCGCGGGCGGCATGTGATGCCGGGTGGGTTCCTTCAAATCTCCAGGTAGGTCAGACAGGTGCAGTCGTTGCACCAGATCTTTATATTGCAGTTGGAATATCTGGTGCCAGTCAGCATCTTGCAGGAATTACAAACGCCAAGACAGTTGTCGCGATTAATACTGATCCGGAAGCTCCTATCTTTAAACGAGCCAATATTGGTGTCGTTGCTGACTACAAAAGTGTTATTCAAGCACTAACAGAAAAACTAAAAAAGGTACTTGTTTAAGCTTTTTCAGCATGAAATAATAAAGACATCCTCAACCCGAAATACGGTGGGGATTTTCTTTTTTAAAGGTGGGATTAAGGATATGGTGGTAAAGCTTGAAGATGTAAACTTACGCCGAGAAGGCAGATCGATTTTAGAAAATGTTAATTGGCAAATTGATAAGCAGGACAATTGGGTACTATTTGGCTTAAATGGATCGGGGAAAACCGCGATATTAAATTTGTTAAATGCTTATTATTTCCCGACTAAAGGTAGGGTTACCGTTCTGGGAATGGAATTTGGAAAGACCTACCTTGGCGAAAAATTACGAAAGCAGATCGGTTTTGTTTCTGCTTCCCTTCAAGAAAAATTTTATCCAAGTGATACTGCTTTTGAAGTTGTGCTAAGTGGTGCATTTGCATCCATCGGTCTTTATGAAACTCCAACAGAAGAAATGAGAACAAAAGCAGTAAATTTAATGGATCAGCTTGGAACAACGAACTATGCAGACAGAAGATATGAAACGCTTTCCCAAGGGGAAAAACAACGTGTCCTCATTGCACGTGCATTAATGGCCGACCCGAAGTTACTTATATTAGATGAGCCAACGAACGGATTGGATTTTATCGCACGAGAGTTGTTATTAGAATCCATCGGAAAAATTGCTAAAAGTTCCACGGCTCCTACAATTATTTATGTGACTCATCATGTGGAAGAAATAGTACCTGTTTTCAATAAAACCTTATTACTAAAAGAGGGACAGGTGTTTGCCGCTGGTAAGACAATTGAAATGATTTCAAATGAACAGCTTACCCAATTTTTCGGACTTCCTGTGCAAGTTAATTGGGAAAATAATCGACCGTTTGTATCAAGATTACAAATGCAGGTTTAGCATGTCTTTTTAATATGAATTATTGGAAAATTCCTAAAAGACAGAGTGTTTGCTCTAGAAGGGAATCGTAAAAGTTTCTATTAAATAAAGTTAATAGGATGGTGAATAAGATGAAGATACTTTCTTACTATGAGAATAAACGTATAAAACTAGGGATTAAAACAGAAGATGGAATTATTGATGTTCAAGCTATATCTGAGAAAACAGGAATTGCTGCACCAAAAACAATGCTCGATGTTATTGAAGGCGGGGATGAAGCATTACAAGGGTTAACGAAAATAGTTGCAAAATCCGCTGAGAAATTGAATGAAGAAACTATTCAATTCGCACCAGCAATTCCTAATGCGGGAAAGGTCATATGTGTTGGAGCTAATTACCGTAAACATGCTATAGAGTCCGGTCTTGCTATCCCTGAAAAACCGATATATTTTGCTAAATTTGCCAATAGTCTCTCTGGGCATCGTGAGGAAATTCCGGTGCCAAAAATGGCCGAACAAGTGGATTACGAAGTAGAATTAGTAGCGATAATTGGTAAACAGGCAAAAAATGTTTCTGTTGAAAATGCTTTAGATTATGTGTTTGGTTATGCCGTTGGCAATGATCTGTCTGTACGTGAGCTTCAATTCCGCAGCCATCAATGGCTCTATGGAAAAGCCATCGACGGATTTGCTCCAATCGGTCCTTATATCGTGACTGCAGATGAGGTACCTGATCCACAAAACTTAAACTTAAAGTGCTGGGTGAATGGTGAACTGCGCCAAAATTCAAACACTGAAGATATGATTTTCTCTACTGCTAAGCTGATTAGTGATTTGTCCCAAATTATGACACTTCAGCCAGGTGACGTTATTTATACAGGCACACCAGAGGGCGTTATTATGGGAATGGAAGAGAAAAACTGGTTAAAACCAGGTGATGAGATAGTTTGTGAGATTGATGGTCTTGGAAGCTTGTTGAATAAATTGAAAAAAGAAGACTAACATAGAAATTGAACAGAGTGTACGCTACACCCAATGACTTGTGAAATGGCACAGGTCATTTTCTTTTTCAATGGCTGGTATATACATAGTGATAAAATGTAGTGGTTATAGGTTATAGTCACTTGACGGGTAAGGTTAAGGGGGAAGATTGGATGGAAACGGAACAATTAAAAATATTTGATGAAAATAGGAATCCGATAGGCGTTGCTTCACGTGAAGATGTACATAAACTGGGCTATTGGCACGAAACTTTCCATTGTTGGTTTGTTAGGAAAGAACAGGAAAGGGATTATCTCTATTTACAACTCCGCAGTAAAACAAAAAAGGACTATCCAAATCTTTTGGATATTACGGCGGCTGGACATCTAATGGCTGACGAATCCGTTGAGGATGGTGTAAGAGAGATTAAGGAAGAGGTGGGGATTGATATCCACTTTCAGGATTTAATTCCATTAGGAATCATTGACTATTGTGTAATGGAAGAAGATTTTATAGATAAAGAATTTGCACACACTTTCCTTTATAAAAGTGAAAAATCCTTTGACGATTTTATCCTTCAAGATGAAGTGGCTGGAATTGTAAAAGTTGATCTTAACGAATTTGCTGAACTTTGGTTTGGCAAAAGTGAAATAATTAAGATAACAGGATTTACAGTAACAGAAGACGGAAATAAAATTTATTTTGAAGAGCATGTAGGAAGGGGAAAATTCGTACCTCATCAAAATAAATTTTACAGAACCGTTCTCGAAAAAATAAAAGAACATATTTAATTTGGATTAGGGGCGTTAATCTAAAAGGATTAACGCTTATAATGTATTCTACGCGAGGATTTAAGATTGCTGCAACGGTTCTACTATTGGGGCACCCTTGATACCAACGTACGTGGCCGTTTTCTCGATAATATTTACGTTATAGGTTGTAACTCCTGCGGCAGCCAGCTCTCTTAGAAAGTCTAAAAAGGGAAGAGCAATGCTGGCGATTGCTTTTAATGCCTGGTTTCTATTAAAATCATTTGAAATGACAAATTGAACTTGAGGGTCTGTTTTTACCTCTGAGTGCTCGCCCTTGTATGTGGCTTCACCTGTAGCTACATTAATATCGTACTGAATGACCCCAATTTGAGATAATTCCTCCAAAAATTCACCGAAGCTTGTTTTACCCGTGCTTCTTCTTTCAATAATCTTATGTACCTCTTTTTCCGTGAGATGATCATTCATGTTGGTTCCTCCATCTAAAGTTTCTTCATCATTTTAACCGAAAAGCAAACTCTTATGCCGATACTCGCTTCCAAGTTTATAAAAGAGGCCCAAAAGAAATAGGATTCTTTCGGGCAAGAAGTGTTTTATCTATTTTTAAGACCACCGTTTGATAATGTCTCCAATACTCATCACACCAAGGATGTATAATTAATCATTTATTCTTTCCCACATACTGATTAATAATTCAGCCTTATGTGAAAGGTTTAATCTTGCATTTTCAGAAATGTTACCTGTGTTTCGGCTATGGTTAATTTCAGATTGGTATTCCTCAATAAATTTCAATGCCTGGACTACAGAACCTTTTTCCAAGTGATGCTCTGCCTGTCTGAGTGAATTTTCTAATTTGGGAACTAACGGTCCAGTCAATTCTCCATTGGCCAGATATTCAGACATTGCTTCTTCTAATACTGACAAGACACCAGGTGTTGAAAAGCTTGGAAGAGGGACATTTGCCCAATTCGTATCCGAACCAAAGTAGAAGCTTGTATAGGATGGCTGATTATAGGCTGTACTTTGTCTTGCTACTTCAGCACGATATTGAGCGTCGTGCATTAACGTATACAATTTGTGGTTTGTTACCTCAGTACTCGTGTAAATACGAATGGCTGAACTATCCGCAGTTCTTACTAAAAGTTCTTCTCTCCAGTCCCCAAATATATCTGCAACTAAACTTGGGTTACCTTTTGTACCATTATTGGTTCTAGTATCTGTAGCAGTAAGGACTCTGCCTTTTTTCCAGTCATCTATGGTAGTCGTTCCATTGCCCGAACCATTCACAATCTGTGTGGTCATATCTGTAGCCCATTTAATATTCATATTTGTACCTGGAGCAGAAGTAGAAATCCTTTCTCCGGCTGCAGTCCATAGTCCAACGGCCCATGTTTCTAAACCAGGTTTGGATGGATCTACATCTCCGACCATACCGCGTCCAGTATCTTTGCCAGTATATCCGCCATAAATAATTTCACCTGTTTTGGCATCCCGTAATGAATAGCCATATGGAGCCCATGCGGCACCTTCGTGGACCATAAATATTTCCATTCCTGGCCTGCTTGGATCGATATCTGTAACATGCACAGCATCTCCATGCCCAAGTCTGGCAGTCGTGCCAGGTGCTGCGCTTTGTTCAGGCATTTTATCCATTGAACTGTATAATAAAGAGCCATCATCATCAATGGTGGCACTGCCGTAAACGATTTCTTGTTTGCCGTCACCATCAACATCTGCAGCACTCAGGGAATGTGCACCTTGTGTGGTGAGTGTGCCATATTCCGGATCAGTACCGTCTCTGCCATGAGGACCATCATTAAATGGATTGGTCATTGGTGTCCAACCGCTGTCAATGGCCCAATTTTCCTTAAGGTTTTCCCCATCCCAGCTATATGTAACGAGATTGGATCTTGTATAATATCCCCGTGCAAACACAGCATATGGTTTATCACCATCAAGATAGGCAACATTTGCAAGGAAACGATCGACACGGTTGCCAGGCTCAATTCTTGCCATTGCATAATCACCCCACATCAGACCATCGTCATGACGTCCTGGGTTGTAATCAATCGTATCCATTTCTTCGCCTGTTTCACCATTAAAAACAGTCAAATATTCTGGTCCTTCTAAAATAAAGCCCTCAAATTCTCTTAATTTATTGTTTCCACTTCTTTTAGGTGCGTAAACATCCATAAAGTAATCGGTTAAGCTTATTGCATCCTCTTTTGATAAAGGATAGGAATATTTTTTTTCGATACCAAATGCTTCCTCAAGGGTACTTGGCCAGTTTCCTTTGATTACTTCTTCATGCTCACTCCAACCCATAAACATTTTCACAACATGATTATAGTAATCTTCTCGGCTCATCCGGTAATCATCTTGATTACTATATCCAGCGTCAATGTCTTTTTGAGGCATCGTAATATATTTTTCAGAGGTAATATTTCCGGCTTTATTGAATTTAATCACATTTGTACCAGGAGCGGTTTTGAACATAATTTCTGATTTTCCGTCACCATCAAAATCATAAACTAAGAATTGGGTATAGTGAGCTCCTGAGCGGATATTAACGCCTAGGTCAATTCGATATAGTAGAGTTCCATCAAATTTGTAGCAGTCAATATACGTGTTACCAGTGTAGCCTTTTTGTGAAACATCCTTAGAGTTAGAAGGATCCCACTTAACAAAATACTCATATTGCCCGTCTCCATCAACATCTCCAACACTCATATCGTTTGCCGAATAGGTGTAATTTTCACCTGCAGGAGTCACTCCATCAGCTGGCTTTTGAAGCTTTAAATCAACATATGATTGCTTCCAAGGTGATATAGAAGCACTTTGATCAAGCTCCTTTCCGTTTAAGACGGAGCGAACATAATAGCGAGAATCGGAATTACCATCTTTATCGACAAAGTTTGTGCTGTCTTCAACAGTTGCAATTTGTTTTCCATCACGATAGACATTGAAGTTTACGCCAGTTAGCCCAGTTTCAGAGTAACCTTTCACTTCATTTGCTAATAATCTCCAGCTAAGAAATACACCCTGAGATGTTGGTGCAGCAACTAAACCTCTGTCAAGATACTCTAATTGGATTCCTGGGAGATTACTAGTAACTTTGTTTTTCTGCAATTCACCAGCAGATACACCAGAAACACCTGATAAAAGCAATGGTATTACAATAGCGGTAGATAGTACTTTTTTAGACAATAATCTTTTCTTCAAATTTTTCGCCCTCCTGCTTTTTAAGTTTGAATGCGCTTACAGAATAATTGTATTTAAAATACTCTGAATACAAAATTTAATTTTCAGTACCTTTATTAAAAAAAACAGTGTTATCAAGTCGAAAAAACGGCGATATATGCCTATTTTCATAGTCTTTATGAACCACTGACTCCAAATCCGCACTTTTTGACTAGTTAGCAAAATTGTGATAACAAGGCAAAAAAATACCATCACGAAAATGGATAGCACAAAAATGTCTAATAGCAATTGAATAAATAACGGTATAACATTTCAGTTAGATTAGGAGGGGGATGATTAAATGAGTAATGAACCTATTAGAATTTTTCTTGCAGCAGACTCAACCGTGCAGGACTATGATGTTAGTGAGAAAAATCAAGGTGGCTGGGGAGAGTTCCTGCATACCTTTTTAAATAAGGATATAAAAGTAGTGAACCACGCTATTGGTGGTCGGAGCTCGAAAACATTTATTGAGGAAGGGCGATTAGTTGGCATATTAAAAGAAATAGTAGCCGGTGATTATTTAATCATACAGATGGGTCATAATGATTCAACAATTAGTAAACCTGAACGTTATACAGAACCTTTTAAGACCTATAAGCAATATTTAAAAATGTATGTTGAGGGAGCAAGAAATAATCAAGCGGTTCCTGTTTTAATAACCCCGCCAGCGAGGTTGCACGTAGAAGATGGGAAATTTGTAAATGATTTTCCAGATTATTGCGCTGCAATGAAAGAAGTGGCCGCTGAGGAAATGGTCACTTTAATAGATTTAATGGAGAGAAGTCTGAGTCTACTGGATACCATTGGTTATAATGAAGCACTAACTTTATTTATGGCATCAGTAAACGAAACAGATTTTACTCATTTTACGAAAAAAGGTGCCTATCAAATGGCAAGGCTAATTGCGGAAGGGTTAAAAGAAAGCAATCTACCTATTGCTGGAAAAATCAAATCGATTTCTGAAAACACTGTTTTTTAATAAATAAAAACTGAATTTTAAATTAAATACTAAAAAAAGTTAAAATATAATTAAACCGTATACACTAGGAATCTATTTTTTTGAAAAATTATCCTTACTACTATTGATTAAATTTGAGGAGGAAATCATAAATGCATAGACAAGAAATTGAACAGAAAATTGAACTCCTAATTGATAACTTGGTTAACCTAAATGACCCAGAGGGGAAATATGCTATACCGCTTGCTGATGGAAGAAAAATTGATAATAAGAGTTTCAACTATTGGGAATGGACCGCAGGGGTTGGCCTTTATGGAATGATGAAATATTATAAATTAACCAAAAAAGAAGAAGTATTAAATATTATTGTTAAGTGGTTTGATGATCAATTCAAAGAACTTCCAGTTGAAAAGAACGTTAACACGATGGTACAAATGTTAACGCTTGCATATTTGTATGAAGAAACAGGCAATCCAACCTACCTTCCGTATTTAGAAACCTGGGGTGACTGGTTGTACCATGATATGCCAAGAACAAAGGATGGCGGAATTCAACATATTGTTTTTGGTAATGAAAATCCCCAGCAATTATGGGACGACACCTTAATGATGAGTGTTTTGCCATTAACGAAAATTGGTTTATTGCTAAATAAACCGGAATATATCGAAGAAGCAAAAAAGCAATTTTTAATACATATTAAATATTTGTTTGATAAGAAAACAGGCCTTTGGTTCCATGGCTGGACGTTTGAGGGAAATCACAATTTTGCAGAAGCACTATGGGGACGTGGGAACTCATGGGTAACCATTGCAATTCCCGAATTCCTAGATTTAGTTGAATTAAATGAAAAAGATCCAGTTCGTCAAATCTTAATCGACACCTTAGAAAGACAATTAGAAGCACTCGAAACCTGTCAAAATGAAAACGGTTTGTGGCATACACTTCTGCTCGATCCCACTTCTTATGTTGAGGCATCCTGCACAGCTGGTTTTGCTTTTGGAACATTAAGATCAGTCCGTAAACGCTATGTCGGAAAGAAATACAGTGATATGGGATTAAAAGCTATAAAGGCAGTTATTGAGAATATCGATGAAACCGGTGAATTGCAGCATGTTTCAGCTGGAACGGCTATGGGAGAAACGCAAGAATTTTACAAGCAAATTCCTGTTACTGCCATGCCGTACGGACAATCAATGGCAATCCTTGCATTAGTAGAATACCTGCATCACAGAATCTAAAGAAACTTAGGTGGGATGAAAATGTTAAACATAGGAATTAGGGCACATGATATTGAAAACCTGCCATTAGAAGAGTTAGTACAAGAAGTAGCTGGTAAAGGACTGACATCCGTTCAGCTGGCTTTAAGTAAATCCTTAGATGGTGTGAATACGGAATTAGGCAGCTTGAGCCCAGGTTTTGCGCGTTATGTAGCTAGTGCATTCTCAAAGCATAATGTACAAATCGCCGTATTAGGCTGCTACTTTAATATGATTCATCCCGATTTAGTTCAGAGAAGAAAAGGGATCGAGCGCTTTAAAGAGCATATCCGCTTTGCCAGAGATTTCGGCTGCAGTATTGTGGCGACTGAAACTGGAAATGTAAATCCGGAAATTTTCTATACCGAGGAGAACTTCAAGGAAGAACCTTTTTTAGAAGTAGTTGAAAGTGTCTCTGAACTTGTTAAGGAAGCAGAAAAGTTTGGAGTTATTGTGGGGATAGAAGCAGGTGTAAACCATCCAATTTATTCACCGAAAGCAATGAAGAGACTCTTAGATTCAATCAATTCTAAGAATCTACAAGTGATTCTCGACCCGGTTAATCTATTAACGATTGATAACTACCAAAATCAAGAAGAAATTTTTCAAGAAGCAATGGATTTATTTGGTGAGAGAGTCGTTATCCTGCATGCAAAAGACTTTATTATTGAGAATAACCAGTTAGTCCCAACAGCAGTAGGCAAGGGACTACTAAACTATAAATATATTATAGAAGAAATAAAAAAGAAAAAACCTTTTATAAACATCCTTCTAGAAGAAACAAAAGAACCATTCATAGACCAAAGCATCGCATTCCTAAGGGAAAAATAAAAGCATAACTGCCCATTATTGTTGCTTAACTATAATGGGAGTTTTCTTTTAAACCAAATTTTGAATTCAAATAGGAGGAAACACTATGAATAGAATCGTAGTTTGCGGACTTAGTAACCGAGCATTAGGAATGTTTATTCAATCAATCGTTCATCAATTTGGTTCAACAAACCAAGTTGTTGGAGTACTTGATTCCGATCCGCGAAGAATAGAAATTTGCAATGAGAGTTTTTCTGAATTAAAATCGGTTCCCTCTTACAATCCAAATCAATTCCAACAAATGATTGATGACACAAATCCAGACACAGTCATTGTTACCAGCAGAGACGATACCCATATTGATTACATATTACAAGGCTTAGAGAATAACTTAACCGTTATTACCGAAAAGCCAATGGTGACAAAAGCTGAAGATGCTAGAAGAGTAATGGAAGCAGAAAAAGAAAGTAAGGGAAAAGTAATTGTCGCTTTTAACTATCGTTACAATCCGTTTCATCGAAAAATAAAAGAACTTATTTTAGAAGGAAAAATCGGCAGAGTCACTTCCGTTGACCTAAATTGGTATATTGATACCTATCATGGCGCGAGCTATTTTAAAAGATGGAACCGAAACCGAAATTTTTCAGGCGGCTTATCCATTCATAAATCCACACACCATTTTGACCTAGTAAATTGGTGGCTTGATCAGAATCCAGAAGAAGTGTTTGCATACGGTGCATTAAATTATTTCGGTAAAGACGGAGAATTCAATCCAAGCCCGACAGACAACCGATATTGTAGTACCTGTGAAGAGAAACTCTCGTGTGAATACTATATGCGCTGGTCAAACCGCCGAAATAATATTGCTGTTAAAGACGATCATATTAAAGCAGATAGCATTGAAAAGTCGGCACAAAATTATACTTATTATCGTCCAGATTCCTGTATCTTTGATCACGAAATCGAAATCGAAGATACTTATGTTGCCACTGTGAAGTATGATAAAGGAGCATTTTTAAGCTATTCCGTAAATTTCTCACTTCCATATGAAGGTTACCGTTTAGCGATTAACGGAACGAAAGGAAGAATTGAAACGACTGAGTTCCATGAACCAAGCCGGATTCCATTCTCCGTTCCAGAACAAACGATTGAATTCTACCCATTATTTGGCGGAGCAAAGGAGATTATTCATGTGCTCCAAACGGGAGGAGGCCACGGCGGCGGAGACCCTGTTTTATTGGAAGACCTTTTCTTGGGAGTAGATCAAAATCGCCCATATCCTATTTTAGCGGGTGCAGAGGCAGGAGCATACTCCATTGCAGTTGGTGAGGGTGTATGGCGGTCTGTTAAAGAAAATAAGCCAATGAAAATAAATGATTTATTAAAAAGTGAAGTTGACCTTTCTTTGCCCAAGGCTGTTTTCTAGAGCATTTGGTTACCGGTGAACTCGAAATATCAAGGGAGCGGGAATCAAAGAGGTGTTTTATTTAGTTACCGGTGAACCCGAAAAGTCAAGGTAGCGGGGACTAAACAGGTGGTTCTTCGGAACTTTTTACCAGAAAAAGGAGGATATGTATGCCACAGTTAGTTCTTGAGCAAAACAAGGTATCACAGGCAATTGATCGGGTTGTTGAGAGAACATTTAATATGGATTTTAGTTGGGATTGGCCGGGAGGAGTTGCTTTTTATGGTATTGCTGAAGCATATGAAGCAACCGGTGACGAGCAATATCTTCAAGGAATTAAGGAATGGGTTGATGCAGAATTAGAGGATGGGCTGCCAAAGTTAACGGTTAATGCTTCCTCGATTGGGCACGTTCTATTAACTCTATACAAAGCGACCAATGATGAAAAGTATTTAGACACAGCAATAAAAATGGCAGATTATCTGCTGAATGATGCCGAGCGCTTTGCTGATGGGGTCTTGCAGCATACAGTAAATGGCACAAAATATCAATTCCCTGAGCAGGCATGGGTAGACACCATGTTTATGGCTGGATATTTCCTTTTAAGAATCGGCAATCTGTTAGACAGGGAAGATTATTTCAATTTTGGATTAAAGCAATACCATGGTCATGAAAATTTTCTTCAGGATGATCGGACAAACCTGTATTATCATGGCTGGGATAACTTGGCGCAAAATCATATGTCAGGTATTTTCTGGGCGAGGGGAAACAGCTGGGCTGCTTATACGATGGCTAGGGCACTTGAACTTATTGAAGTGCAGCATCCGTCCTATATGGTAATACATGGTTCGCTGCGTGATCAGTTAAGCGCACTAGTAAGATTACAATCAGATTCTGGACTTTGGCATACAATCTTAGATGACCCAGATTCTTATTTAGAAACCTCTGGTTCTGCAGGAATTGCTGCAGCATTATTAACCACTGGAAAACTATACAATAAATATACTCAAAAAGCTTTTGGAGCCATTCTCAACCAAATCAGAGAAGATGGTTCTGTTATGGGTGTTTCAGCTGGAACGGCTGTTATGCATGATGCAGATGGGTACAAAAATGTCCCTTATAAACGGGTACAAGGATGGGGACAAGGGTTAGCACTTGCCTTTTTATCACTATTATTAAAAAGAGAAAAAAGACAAGAGTAAAAGATAACCTGTGGGATAGCTGGATGTTCCACAGGTTATTTTTTCAGATAGAACAACTTAAAGGAACGAAGTAATAGATTCCTAGAAATCAATTAATAGGAGGAATAATTTTGAGGCATTTCAATGTAGTAATCAATGGTGATTCCACCATTTCTCTGCCAGAAAATTGCAGCCTGCCAGTCAGACATGCAGTCGACATGATTGTGAGAGATCACGAAAAGGTATTTGGGAAAGTCCCAAATCTCATTTCATCAAATACAGAGACCGCAGATATTGTGGTACGATATGCCTCAAATCATGAGGAATGTCCTGAAAAACCAGAAGCCTATGGCTTTCGCTTCATAGAAAATGCCGAAAAACTTTCTTTTCACATCGTAGGCTATGACGATTTAGGAATTATATATGGATTGCTGCATTATAGCCATCAATATCTAGGAGTGGATCCTTTTTGGTTCTGGGCTGAATTACCGATACAACAACGTTCTGAGATACAAATACCAGTTATAGTATTTAATTCCCCGGAAAAAAAGGTAAAGTACCGCGGCTGGTTTGTGAATGATGAGGTTTGCCTAATCGGCTGGAAGAAAGAATACCCGCCTACTAAAGAGATATGGTATCCCGTTTTTGAAACATTATTACGCTGCGGCGGGAATATGGTGATCCCTGGTACTGATCTCCCAAAAGATGGTATCCATGCAGAGTTAGCAGCAGAAATGGGTTTATGGGTGACGCACCATCACGCTGAACCGTTAGGAGCAGAAATGTTTTTACGTGCCTTTCCAGGTAAGAAACCCAGCTACAAACAAAATCCAGAGTTATTTGAGTCATTATGGCAAGAGGCCATTGAGAAGCAAAAGGATGAGAAAATTGTCTGGGTCCTTTCCTTTCGCGGACAGGGGGATGCTCCTTTTTGGCATTACGATCCGGAATTTGATACCCCTGAAAAGAGAGGTGCGATGATTTCAAAGGTTGTGCAGCGGCAGTATGAAATGATTAGTCAATCAGTAGATAACCCTGTCTATTCCATGGCCTTGTATGGAGAAATATCTGAATTATACAAAGCTGGGCATGTAAAGGTGCCTGAAGGGGTAATTAAAATATGGGCTGATAATGGGTATGGCAAAATGGTAACCCGAAGACAGGGAAATGAAAATTACCGAATCCCTTCTCTGCCAGCAACCAATGACACAGGAGAGCATGGACTTTATTATCATATAACCTTCCATGATCTCCAGGCTTCGAATCATTTGACGATGTTTCCCTCTCCGCCAGAATTGATCAAAGAGGAGCTTGAAAAGGCATTTGATGCCGGTGCTGTATCCTACTTACTGCTCAACAGCGGTAATATCCGCATGCATCTTTACCCGCTGGATATTGTGAGTGAATTATGGAATAACGGCACGATAAATATTGAGGAACATTTGCAATCGTATAGTAAGCGTTTATATACAACAAAACACAAAGAAATTGTAGAGCTGTACAAAAGCTATTTTGAACAAACAATACCCTATGGCCCTCATCCAGATGATAAAGCAGGGGACGAATTTTATCACCATCCAGCAAGAAAAATTATTGGACATTGGCTTCAAGGAAAAACGGATACTCCAATGGAAAAACTATACTGGGCGACAGGTGAAATCCCGTTTACCGATCAAGTGGAATGGTTCATGGAAAAATGTGAGCAGGGACTAGCAGGCTGGGAAGAGTATTTAAAACAGTGTCGTAAGATTTCTTTGCAGCTGCCAAAAGAAGATAAGCAGAGGTTTTCGGATCAACTTCTGCTGCAAGCGGAATTACATGCCTTCGGCTGTAATGGTTTTATCTCTCTATGTAAAGCTTATATTTCTTTTACAAAAAAAGAATATCCACTTGCTTTTGTCCATGCCTCAGAATCGATTAACTCTTACAGGGAATGTAAACAAGCTTTAAGACGTGCAGAGCATGGAAAATGGGAAAATTTTTATTATGCAGATTGGTTAACAAACATAGACAGTACCATTTATTCATTGGAAGCACTGCGTAAATTTCTAAGAATGCAAGGCGACAGTCCTGATTTCTTTTTATGGTACAAAGAGTACCTTATGCCGGAAACAGAAAAATATATTTATCTGGAGAATACCCACCGTAACCCTTTGTCTGACGATGAACTTGGAAAAAGATTAGCTGAAAAATTCCTTCAGTGATAGGGGATGGTCGCTATTATACAAAAAAGTGCAACCTTACAAGAATGTCTAAAGTGTAAAAACAATAGAATCAAAAAATGACGATTGCTGAAAATTACAGGGTACATTACCCTACTGTTACAGCTACACTTTAGGAGGGATTGTACAAATGGAAAAATATCGTCAGATGGAAAGTTTAAATCGGGGCTTGGTTGCCGTTAAGGTTGAAAAGGGTGTTTATATTGGATGGCGTTTGTTTGGAACAGACCCTGAAGAAATAACTTTCAATGTTTACCGTGATGATCAAAAAGTAAATCAAACCCCTATTAAAACCAGTACCAATTTTCTGGATATTAATGGTACTTCAGATTCTACTTATTATATCTGTGCACTGTTAGGTGGAGTGGAACAACTCCCATCTGAAAAGGCGACGGTTTGGGATACTAATTATCTGACTGTTCCACTTAATAAACCGGAGGGCGGAATTTCACCAGATGGAATAGAGTTCACCTATCACGCGAATGATGCAAGTGTAGGGGATGTCGATGGGGATGGCGAGTATGAAATCATCCTAAAATGGGATCCATCCAATTCCCATGATAATGCCCATAAAGGTTATACGGGGAATGTATATCTGGATGCCTATAAACTAAATGGAACGCATTTGTGGAGAATCGACCTAGGAAGAAATATTCGCGCTGGTGCTCATTATACTCAGTTTCTCGTCTATGATTTTGATGGAGATGGCAAGGCTGAAATTGCCTGCAAAACAGCAGATGGTACGGTTGACGGACAAGGGAAAATAATCGGGGATGCAAATGCTGATTTTCGTAATTCAGAAGGTTTTATCCTAGAGGGACCTGAGTATTTAACCATTTTTGAAGGCCCAACAGGGAAAGAATTAGTCACTACCGATTATGATCCGCCTAGAGGAAAAGGGTCAGATTGGGGCGATGAGGAAGGAAATCGAGTGGACCGTTTTCTTGCCTGTGTTGCCTATCTTGATGGAGTAAAGCCTAGTCTTGTGATGTGCCGTGGTTATTACACGAGAGCAGTATTGGCTGCCTATAATTGGCGGGATGGTGAACTAACGAAAGTTTGGAAGTTTGATAGTCTTGAGTCAGGGAATGAAGGTTATTCAGGGCAGGGGAATCATAGTGTCAGTGTAGCGGATGTTGATGAAGACGGGAAAGATGAAATTATCTATGGTTCCTGTGTCATTGATCATAATGGACTAGGATTATATACAACGGGACTTGGTCATGGCGATGCGATCCATGTAGGAAATCTTATTCCAAGCAGGCAAGGACTAGAAATCTTCCAAGTTCATGAGATTCCGCAAGAAAATGGGACAGAAATCCATGATGCGAAAACAGGAGAAATCCTATGGGGAATCCCATCAATCGAAGATGTAGGAAGAGGCATGGCTGCAGATATTGACCCGCGGTATGAGGGTGTTGAGGTTTGGTCTTCTACCCATTGGAAAACGGGAGGCGCTGGATTATATAGTAGTTCTGGGGAGAAAATCTCTGAAACGAATCCACAATCGTTTAACTTTGCCATTTGGTGGGATGGAGATTTACTGAGAGAATTGCTTGACCATGACTACGATGAGGAAACAGGGATTGGTGTTGGGAAAATCGACAAATGGGATTATCAAAATGGCAAACTAGTTAATATCCTTACAGCAGATGGCACCAGGTCTAATAACGGCACAAAAGGGAACCCATGCCTACAGGCTGATATTTTTGGTGATTGGCGGGAAGAAGTGATTTGGCGGACAGATGATAGTACAGCACTAAGGATCTATACTACGACGGATATAACCGATCATCGTATTTATACACTTATGCATGACCCTACTTACAGATTAGGTATTGCCTGGCAGAATGTTGCATATAATCAGCCTCCGCATCCAGGTTTCTTCCTTGGACATAACATGGAAAAACCGCCGACACCGAAAATATATGAAGTGAAACATAAACCTAACCAAGAAAATCAAAACCAACCTAATAAATTATATTTATAAGGAGTGTATAATCATTGATTAATATCTTCTTAGCAGGTGACTCTACCGTGGCAAGCTGTCCGCGGTATGAGGCACCGATGGCAGGCTGGGGGCAAATGTTTCAATCTTTTTTTACCGAAGAAGTTAAGGTTCACAACTTTGCAAAAGGTGGAGCAAGTACCAATACCTTTATGGAACAAGGATATTTAGATACCATCCTTGCATTTATTCAACCAAACGATTATCTGTTTATCCAATTTGGCCATAACGATCAAAAGTCTTTTGGCACCCAGCCCTATACAACTTATCAGGCTAATTTGACGGAATATGTCAATGGGGCGAGGAAGAAAGGGGCTACCCCCATTTTAGTTACTTCTGTTCACCGGAGAAATTTTGATGAAGAGGGTCGGTTAGTCAATACACTCGGAGACTATCCAAGCGCTATGATACAGCTTGCTGAGAGAATGGACGTCCAGCTCATTAATCTTTGGGAAAAAACAGAAAAGCTTTATCAATCATTGGGTCCGGAGGGTTCAAAACAATTGTTTACTATGTTTGAAGCAAATGAACATCCAAATTACCCAGATGGGATAGAGGATAATACGCACTTTTGTGAACACGGAGCAAGGGAAGTTGGAAAGCTAGTAATAGAAGGAATAAAAGAATTACAATTACCCATTGTCCCGTTTATTAAGGGATCGTTTAATAGACAATCAAACAACAAGAGGTGAAAGTAGCATGGGCAAAAAATTATATCATGGTGCGGCATATTACCCGGAGCTATGGGATGAAAGAGTAATAGAAGAAGATATAATAGAAATGAAAAAGACTGGTATCAATGTCGTCAGAATCGGTGAATTTGCCTGGGCATCCATGGAGCCGGAAGAAGGAAAATTTGCTCTGAGCTTTTTTAAGAATATTATTAACAAGCTTTATGAAAATGGTATCGAAACCGTTATGTGTACACCAACCCCTACACCACCTATCTGGTACTCCCACGGTCATCCCGAGCGGATGTATGTGGATCGTGATGGGAAAGTAATGGGGCATGGTTCAAGGCAGCATGCCTGTACGAACCATCCTTATTTTAGGGAAAGAGCAGCACTGATAACCGAAAATATTGCAAAAGAAGTAGGAAGTTTGCCTGGAGTAATTGGCTGGCAAATCGATAATGAGTTTAAATGTCATGTCAGCGAATGTATGTGTCATACCTGTAAAGATTTATGGCATGTTTGGTTAAAGCAGCGCTACGAAACAGTAGAAAACCTAAATGAAGCATGGGGAACCAAAATTTGGAGCGAATATTATCATAGCTTTGATCAGGTACCACAGCCAGGACCAGCACCATTTTTACACAATTCATCGCTGCATACCATGTACCAATTATTTTCAATGGAGAAAATTGCAGAGTTTTCTGATGGACAAGCTGAGATCATCAGAAAATATTCAAGTGCACCCATTACGCATAATAGCTCTGTTTTTTTCAGTGTAGATAACGAAAGAATTTTTAAAAACCTTGATTTTGCTTCATTTGATACATATGCAACCATTGAGAACTTCCCAGCTTACTTAATCAACAGTGATTTGTGGAGAAACTTTAAAAAGGATAGAGGTTTCTGGGTAATGGAAACAAGTCCATCCTATGCTGCATCGCTGGCAAGCTATGCAGCACCACATCCTAATGGTTATTTAAAGGTTGAAGCAGCAGCGGCGTACGCATTAGGAGCAGAAGCTTTTTGTTATTGGCTCTGGAGGCAGCAGCGTGCCGGATGTGAACAGCCGCATGGCAGCGTTCTGAGTGCTTGGGGGAAACCAACTGTTGGCTATGAAAATGTGTTAGAAGTGGCAGATTTGAAAAATGAAATTGAACCAATCGTTTTATCGACAGCACCGAGTCAGGCAGAAGTGGCCATCACGTACTCTGATCGTGGAAAAGCATTCTTAAAAACAGAATCACATCGTAATTTAAATCATCGAAGTTTGGTGACTGATTTTTACAAACGTATTTTAAACATGGGTATCCATCGTGATGTGATTCCTGAAGGTGCAGACCTAGAGGGCTATAAGGTATTATTTACGCCATATATCCACTATTTATCATCAGAATATATTGCCAGGGCGCGGGAGTTTGTTGAAAAGGGCGGAATTTGGATTGTTGGTCCACTAACAGGGGGACGAACAGAAAATCATACCGTCCATACCGACTGTGCATTAGGAGAACTTGAAAAAACAGCAGGTGTTGAAGTCCTATATACATTCCCTATGGATGATTCCGGAACTGTAGGACGTGCATTTGATATCTCTGCACCATTAGGAATGTGGAGTTCAGTATTTGAGGCGAATTCCGATACTTCTGTAGGTGTGATAGAAGAGGGTCTTGCTAAAGGGAAATCATTTATAACAGAGCATAAGCTTGGTGGAGGAAAAATTGTAATGCTTGGGTCTATGCCAATCGGTGAGAGCGGTGATTTGCTGCTGCAAAAACTAGTCCATCACTATTCTGAGGAAGCCAATGTTACATTAAGAAGTGATGTAACCCAAGGGACTATTGTTGCACCGCGTCAGGGAGAAGACTTTACGGTTTGGTTCGTCATCAATATGGACGGAAATGGCGGAAGTGTTACTCTTCAACAGCAAGGAGTAGATCTACAGACTAATACGGTTATTGAAGCCGGCAAGCTTGAGATTGGTAAATTTGAATATAGAATAATTCAATTCAAACAAATGTAATGGTAATGGGAGGAAATAGATATGATTCGAAAGGCATCTGTAATGAAAGTGTTTGAAGGCTGTCATGATGAATATAAAAAACGCCATGATGAATTATGGCCGGAAATGGAAGTTGAATTAAAGAACCATGGGGCACATCATTATTCGATTTTCTTAGATTCTAAGACAAATAACTTATTTGCCTATGTAGAGATTGAGAGTGAAGAAAAGTGGAATGCGATGTCGCAGACTGAAATTTGTCAGAAATGGTGGGCCTATATGAAGGATATCATGGAAACAAATGAGGATAACAGCCCCGTTTCAACAGAATTAAAGCAAGTATTTTATTTGGAGTAGGAAAAGGTATATAGTCTATGAACTAGACGTGAATAATGGCCATCATCTGTAAGTTCAGGTGATGGTCTTTTTTTATAGAATAATTCAATTGTTGATAAAGGCTGTAAGCAAAAATGTATTATTGATGGAAATAAAGAACGAATTTAAGGTAGGTAATAGATAAATCATTATTTAAAAGAAATGAGGAGTAGTAGATGGGAAAAGGGAAAAAATGGCCAGCTGAGTTTAATGAATTTACTGATCCAATTTCAGGTACAAGGATTACACAATTAACCGATTATCTGGCACATAGCTTTCATCTATATTTTACAAATGATGGATGGTATGACAATGGAACAAAATTATTAATTTGTTCAGATCGGGACAATGCTTCAAATCTCTATAGTTTGGATCTAACAAATGGCGAATTAACACAACTAACAGATCTTGACCCAAAAACGCCTAAGGGAATTCAAGGAACCTATATTAATCCCGCTAAAAACGAAGCTTACTTTACATTAGCAAATAGTATTACAGCTATTAATCTAGATACACTGGAAGAAAGAATTATCTTCAATCTGCCAGAAGGTTATAACTTTAGCAATCTTAGTTGTACGGCAGATGGCAAGCATTTATGCTTCGGTCTTTCAGAGGATTTATCTAAAACTATTCAAAGTAATCTTTCGGGTGGATATGTAGGCTTTGAGGAAACGGAAGCAGCACGGCCACATTGCCAGATTTGTCTGCTAACCTTTGAGACAGGGGAAACTAAAGTGATTCATGAAGAAAAACGCTGGATTGGCCATGTGAATGCATCACCAACACAGCCTCATCTGATTACATTCTGCCATGAAGGTCCGTGGGAAAAGGTGGATCATAGAATTTGGGCAATGAATATCGACACTGGGGAGGTTTGGAAGATACGAGAAGGAGAACCAAACCAGTTTGCCGGTCACGAATATTGGCATCGTGATGGTCTTCATATTGGCTATCACGGATTTACTGAATCACTAGATCGGAAAGATGGTAAATTTCTCGGTTACACAAAATTTGATAATTCCGAGACGCAGGAGTTTGAATTTCCCTATCAAAATATGCACATTCACTCGAATGATTCAGAGATAATTGTGGGGGACGGACAGCAGTCTAGCGCCTACCATGGTGAGAGGTATCAGGATTGTATTTTCTTGTGGAAGAAAACATGCGATGGAATGGATGGGCCGCGGATTTTATGTAAGCACCGAGGAAGTTTCCAAGTACAACAGCTCCATGTACATCCACGTTTGAGCCATGACGGTAATCAAGTGTTGTTCACCTCCGATCGTAATGGATACGGCAACATATACGTGGTCGACGTTCCTGAATTTGAAAGTCTGCCACAACTAATAGATGGAAAGTTAGTGAAAGAATAGGAGGATAAGATATGAAATTAAAATGGTTAAACAAAAAGCCATCTGAAAAAGCAGGGGTTTCATGGGGCGTTCCATGGAAAAAGGGAGAACTTGATCGAAACCAATTGCTTACTCTACAGGATAGCAGCGGGCTAGAGATTCCTATACAAAACTGGCCAATGGCCTATTGGCCTGATGGAAGTGTTAAGTGGACTGGACATGCTGCGGTTTTGGAAGAAAAAAGTGATAGCTATGAACTTAGTATCAATAACGAGAAGCAGGATAACAGCAGCACGTTAATGGCTAACGAAACAGATAAAACAATTGAAATTGATACTGGTGAAATTAGCGTGACCATAAACAAACAAGGCAGCACTATTATCAAAAACGTAAGAATAGGGACAAAAACAATCAGTGAAAATGGCAGATTAATAGCATTAAGAGAGTCACGCAGTAAAGAGAATGGAATAAAAATTGCCAGGGAAGAACCACTGCAAAGTGAGATTAAGAGTGTAAGGATTGAACAAAAAGGACCATTAAGAAGTGTAATTAAAATTGAAGGAAATCATCAAAACGTATTTGGAAAAGAGCCATTACTGCCGTTTGTTTTAAGGCTTTATTTTTACCGTGATACTTCATCTATTTGTGCTGTCCATACACTCTTTTATGATGGAAATCCCAATGAAGACTTTATTAAAGGCGTAGGACTTGAACTATGTGTGCCGTTATCGGGGAAACCATATAATCGGAATGTGCGATTTACAGGTGATTCTGGGATTTATTCTGAGCCGTCACAGTTATTACTGACAAGAAGGCACCGAAATGCAGGCGGATTATATGAAAAACAGATTAACGGAGAAGTGGTCACTCTTACTGAAAATCATGCTGCCATCCTAGAGCATGCTGAACAAAATGCAATCTGGAATGATTTCAAAATCTCTCAGGATTCTTCTGACCATTATCGCATTGTTAAACGAACAAATGAAGAGCACTCCTGGGTAGAGTCAACGCATGGTAAGAGAGCAAAAGGATTAATGTATGTGGGCGGTACGGACAGTGGTGTTGCGATTGGTTTAAAGAACCTTTGGCAGAAGTTTCCTTCATCACTGGAAGTTAACGATTTAAGTCAAGATCGTGCAGTACTCAAAGTTTATTTCTGGTCACCAGACGCAGAAGCAATGGATTTACGCCATTACACCAAAGAAACACATGTTGTTTCCGCCTATGAAGGATTTGATGAATTGAGAGCGGACCCGGCGGGGATTGCAAACACCAGTGAGCTGTTTTTTCACTTTTATACCGAAACACCGACAAATCAAATGTTAGTATGCAAAAGTGATGAGTGCCAGGCACCATTATTGTTAGTTTGTGAACCAGAGTATTATTACGGCACGAAATCTTTAGGAGTTTGGAGTTTGCCGGATCGAAGTACGCCGATGAAAGCAACCATCGAGGACCAACTGGATGAAGCATTTAATTTTTATAAAAAAGAAATCGAACAGCGTAGATGGTATGGTTTTTGGAATTATGGTGATGTCATGCATACATACGACCCAGTTCGTCATCAATGGCGCTATGATTTAGGGGGATTTGCGTGGCAAAATACAGAGCTTGTTCCGAATATTTGGCTGTGGTACAAATTCCTGCGCTCAGGCAGAGAAGATGTATTTACCATGGCAGAGGCGATGACCAGGCATACAAGTGAAGTGGATTGCTATCATTTTGGTGAATATAGAGGATTAGGGTCCAGGCATAATGTCAGTCATTGGGGCTGTGGTTGTAAGGAAGCAAGAGTTAGTATGGCAGGTCTTCATAAGTTTTACTACTTTTTAACGACGGACGAAAGAACAAGAGACTTATTAACGGAAGTTAGAGATGCTGATAAGGCTTTATTGAACTTGGATCCTATGAGAGAGTTTTATACAACGGAGCAGTTTAAGAGTCATGCGAGAGTGGGTCCAGATTGGGCAGCCTTTTGTTCGAATTGGCTCTCAGAGTGGGAGCGAACAGAAAATGGCGAGTATAAAGACAAAATCGTTTCTGGTATTGAAACATTAAAAAAGCTTCCATTCCGTTTATTATCCGGGCCGACATTTGGCTACGATCCAGATACAAGTACACTAAAGCATATGGGTGACGGGAATGAAGGCGGGTATCATATGGTAGTTGCATTCGGCGGACCGCAGGCGTGGATGGAAATAGCAGAGATTCTTGAAGACAAAGAATGGGAAGACATGCTCGCTGAATTTGGTGAATTCTATGTTCTAAGCAATGAAGAAAAGTTGAACAGAAGTAATGGAATTTTGCATGATAAATTATTTAGTCTGCCAATGCTTGCTTCAGGAATGGTAGCTTATGCTGCAGCAAAGAAAAAAGATGCAAAGCTTGCTGAAAAAGCATGGAGTTTATTGCTAAATGAGGAAATAAGTCAAATGGTGCTGCCAATTAAAATGGAGGAAATTAGCACGTGGAGGGAAATAACCGAAATTCCAAGCATTACAACCAATACAACCTCACAATGGTGTCTGAACACTATTGTTTCATTGGAATTAATCGGTGAGTACCTGTCAAATCAGGATGTTCAAGAAAGTATTAATTCGACAATAAAGTGTTGAAATAGGGTAGGAACTTGATGAAATCAAGGTTTTCTCAGGTACAAAAAAATGTAATTGTCAGAAAAGTGAAAGCGGTTTACATTTTGGTTAGAAAGTTATTCATTAACTCAAACCCGAATGGTGAATGAGCTGAACAAGATGTAAAACTGTATAAACATAATAATGGGGGTAAAAAAATGAAAAAAAGAATAAAGAAAAGGTTATTTGGTAAAAAAGTTGCCATTCCCGCTATTTCTGCCGCTTTATTATTTTCATTAGCTGCATGCAGTGATTCCGAAACTTCTAGAAGTAAGAGTAAAGATGAAAAAGACTCAAAAAATGAGATTAGAATTATGACAACGGCGTATACACCAGATCCACCATCTGATGACAGCCCCGTTTTAAAGGAATTAGAAAAGTTTACAAATACGAATATTACTATGAATTGGGTATTAGACAGTGCCTATCAAGATAAGTTAAACATTACATTAGCATCTGGTGACCTTCCAGATGTCATGATGATCCCTTCTAAGATTCCTAGTTTTGTTAGTGCTGTTCGTGATGGCGCATTCTGGGAGCTTGGACCATATCTAAAGGATTACCCAAATTTAAGTAAAGCGAATGAAATTACACTGCAAAATAGTGCAATAGATGGAAAAACTTACGGTATTTATCGTGCCCGTCCACTTGGAAGATTAGGGGTAACATTCCGCAGCGATTGGTTAAATAATGTAGGGTTAGAAACGCCAAAAACCATTGATGATTTCTATAATGTATTAAAGGCATTCACACATAATGATCCGGATGGTAATGGCAAGGATGACACATATGGAATGGTTGTTTCAAAATATAATGGCCCATGGGATATAATGCAAATTTGGTTCGGTGCTCCAAATAAATGGGGTGAAAAGAATGGCAAGCTTGAGCCTGACTTCATGAGCGACGAATATATGAACGCATTAAAATTCTTCAAGAAATTGTATGATGAAAAACTAATCAATGAAGACTTTGCAGTCATGGATCCGCAAAAATGGGGAGATCCATTATTAAACGGACAAGCGGGGGTTATTGTAGACGTACTTGACCGCGGGCGCCGTGCAGATGAAGACTTGAAAAAAGCAGATCCTTCATTAAAAGAACCAATTGATATTTTAGGTGCAGTCGAAGGGCCAAAGGGTCTTCGTTCTCTGCCGACAGCTGGATATTCAGGCTTGCTTGCTATCCCTAAATCAAGTGTAAAAACAGAAAAAGAGCTAAAGCAAGTACTTACTTTCTTAGACAAAGTGAATGAAGAAGAGTCACAAAAACTAGCTTACAACGGTATAGAAGGCCGCCATTATGAAGTTAAGGATGGTAAATTAGTTCTACTTACAAACAACGATCAAGCACTTATTAATGAGTTTACTGATTTGAACCAATTCCATATGGGTATTCCTGAGGACCGATTCATTAAACCAGAAATGACACCTGTAAGAGAAAAAGAGCAGGTAATCCTGAAAGAAAATGAAAAAATTGTTGTTCCAAATCCAGCTGAATCTTTCCTTTCTGAAGTTTACGCTCAAAAAGGGCAGCAGTTAGACAATATTATCAATGATGCGCGTACGAAGTTTATTGTTGGACAAATTGATGAAGCCGGATTCAAAGATGCGATCAAATTATGGCGTAGCACTGGCGGAGACGATTATATTAAAGAAATCAATGACTTATACAAAAAAACTAAAAAATAATAGCTGGGTGTAAAACGGCAGTGTAGGTACACTGCCTGTTTTAGAATAGGCCTTGTTTAAAGCTAAAATATTGATATTTGCACTCTGTTGATTTGCGCGGAAGGGACGAGACTCCTGCAGGAGTACGGAGCAGGTGAGACCCCACAGGCGCTTGCGCCGAGGAGGCTCACCGCAACGCCTGCGGAAAGCGAAGTGCCTGGAGCGCAAATCAACAGACCAATTTAACAGAGCCAAAGTATGTTGAAAGGAGTGAATGTATGGACAGCCTTAAAGTACAAAGTGTAGAAACTGTCGATCCAGGGTATAATGCAGCAAAAAATACAGCGAATGTCGAAATAAAATCCGATATTACCAAATTTCAGCGCTTGAAAAGAGATAAATGGCTCTACCTGTTATTAATTCCAGGTTTGGCTTATTTTATTATTTTTAAATATCTTCCAATGTGGGGGATCGTCATTGCCTTTCAAGACTACTCTCCGTTTTTAGGTATATTTGGTAGTAAATGGGTGGGTTTTGAGAACTTTATAGATTTCTTCAAGAACCCGGACTTTTTTAGATTACTAGAAAATACGTTTATACTAGCTTGTCTGGATTTAGTATTCTTTTTTCCGGCACCAATTATTTTAGCTCTTCTATTAAACGAATTAAGACTTCAAGCGTACAAAAGCGTAGTGCAAACCTTTATTTATGTACCGCATTTCATGTCTTGGGTAATTATTGCTAGTATTACGTATATCTTTTTTACAACCAGCGGTGGTGTAGTCAACGAAATCGTCTCCCTTATCTACGGGAAAGAAATTAACTTCCTTTCAGCGCCGGAATGGTTCCGTCCGCTTATCATGGGACAAATCATTTGGAAAGAATCAGGCTGGGGAACAGTCATTTTCTTAGCAGCACTAGCCTCTGTCGATAAAGAGCAATATGAAGCGGCCATTGTAGATGGTGCAGGTAGAATGAGACGTTTATGGCACGTCACGCTTCCAGCTGTAAGAAGCACGATTGTTGTTCTGTTGATATTGCGTCTAGGGAATTTTCTTGACACAGGATTCCAGCAAATCTTCCTGATGAGTAACTCCCTTAATCGTAGTGTCGCAGATGTTTTTGACACGTATGTTTACTTTGTCGGAATAACCCAAGGGGCTTATAGTTATAGTACCGCAGTAGGTTTATTTAAAGGGATTGTAGGGGTAGTCCTCGTTTTAGGAGCCAATAAATTGGCTAAGAAAATGGGTCAGGACGGAATTTTTTAAAGTTTTATGATGAATTAGGAGGTGGCCAGAATGTCCATGCCAAAAATGCACAATACTCCTGGTGGCAGAGTTTT
This sequence comes from Neobacillus niacini, assembly GCF_030817595.1. Lineage (GTDB taxonomy): Bacteria > Bacillota > Bacilli > Bacillales > Cytobacillaceae > Neobacillus > Neobacillus niacini_G. The sequence goes on along the minus strand of NZ_JAUSZN010000001.1, from coordinate 2,558,134 downwards.
TGATGTATTTAATTTTATTGTTATGGGGCTCATTGGGATTATCATGATTTGCCCATTCCTTTACATTATTGCAGGCTCATTTGCAACAGAAGCAGAATTAACGAGAAGAAGTTTCTTTATCTTTCCAGAGACGTTTACTCTCGATGCCTACAAATATATCTTTTCAACCGATACCTTCACTCGAAGTATTCTGGTTTCCATTGGTGTTACAGTAGTAGGGACATTGGTGTGCTTATTCTTTACGTTCTCCATGGCCTATCCATTATCAAGAAAAACGTTGATGGGCCGAAGCTTCTTTATGAATCTTATTGTATTCTCAATGCTTTTCAGCGGGGGAATGATTCCAGGTTACATCGTGGTAAAGTCGTTAGGATTATTAGATTCTTATTGGGCATTAATCCTGCCGCTTGCAATTAATCCTTTCAACTTAATTATCGTTAAAACATTCTTTCAAAATATACCGATTGAATTAGAAGAAGCAGCAAAGATTGATGGCTGTTCGGAGGTTGGTATTTTTTGGAGAATTATGCTGCCACTTTCGAAGCCAGTTCTTGCAACTTTTGCTCTGTTCTACGCTGTTGCCATATGGAATGACTTTTTCAGTGCTTTGTTGTATATTACCGACAGCGCTAAGTGGCCTGTGCAAGTTCTGCTGCAGCAAATTATTATTCTATCACAGGCACAGCTTGGAGATGCAGCATCTGCGGGTGCAAGCTTTGTGGAACCGCCCGATCAATCATTAAAGCTGGCGGTGGTAGTCGTTGCAACGCTGCCGATTTTAATTGTTTATCCATTCCTTCAGAAACATTTTGCAAAAGGAATGCTTCTAGGTTCAGTTAAAGGATAATAGAAAATGGGATTTAAGAGGATCATTTGCACTTGGATGAGATAGTCATTTCTTGCAAATGGTTCTTTGTTTTTTATAATATTCCGACTTTATTAGTGAAAATTCCGACTTCTTTATTAAAGCGCATTCATTTTTTGTTACATATATGACACAATTGTTTACATTCGTATCATTGTAATGTATCAAATCTGGAGGTGTAATAGTGGGATTTAAAAAAATATTGTTTAAACTAAAAACACTTCAATGGAGAGGCAGTTTTCACCGGAATAGCTTTATTTTAATTTTACTGATTGCTAGTATTCCAGGCTTGATCACTGGCCTATGTATTTATTGGTTTGCTGTTGGGAAAGTAGAAGATGAATTAAGGGTCCTACATACCAGTCAAATTGAGCAAAGAGCAAATAACATAGATGAACAATTTAAATATTTGGAGTACTCTACCTCACACTGGGCATTTGAGCCGAGATTTGGAGAATCATTAAGGAATATTGATTTTGTTAGGCAGTTTACTGAAACCTATGATATTTCTAAAACACTTTTGTTATTACAAGGCAGTCATAATCTTATAAAAAAGGTAGATTTATATATAGAAGGCGAAAAGCCAATTTTATTTAATAGTGAATATAATGTATTGGATGAAAAGTCGAAGACCTTTTACCATGAGAGCTTAAAAAAGGGTAAAAAACTATATTGGGAAGAGTACCCAGTAGAAGAAGGCTCTAAAAAGAAAACGCTTGCATTTGTACACAGTATTCCTGCAACAAGCAAGGATCCAATCGGTTCATTGATTGTAACGATAGACCAAAATAAAGCACTTCAGCTTTTAAAAACACTAACCCCTTATGATAAGGGGGCAACATTCATTTTAAATGGCGAAAAAGAAATTATACTTTCTTCAAACAGCACAAATGACTCGTCTTTTTTAAATATATTAAAAACGGAAATAGAAACCCAGAAACAAACTGAAGGATCATTCCAAGTAAAACATAATAAAAAAATGTATTCTATCTCCTATGGTAAATTTACGAGGATTGATTCGGATTGGACATATGTTTCTGCTGCTCCGATGTCTTCGATAACGGCACCATTAGTACTCGTTTCCAGATTGATATTAATTTTAAGTATATCCGCACTTATTCTTGCTTTTATTTTATCTTGGTTCACGTCAAATCGTATTTATTCTCCGATTAATAAACTATTAAAATCCTTAGGACATGAAGAAGAGGGATTATGGAGACGTAAAGGCCGGGATGTTTTTACAATAATCGAACATCAAATTCAAAATCTATCACAAAAAAGTAATCTGCTGCAATCCCGTCTGGTCGAGCAGATTACACAAATCAAAAGCAGTTTTATTCTACAGTTAATACAGGGATATTTATATCATAATACGGAAGAAGATTTACGGGTAAGAATGGAGAATTATGGCTGGGAGTTAGAAGGAAAATCTTTTACAGCTCTGGAAATTCAACTAACAGGTTTAGGCGAATCAAAGGATAGTTTCTCAAATAATGATGAAAGTCTTGTTACATTTACTGCATCAAATATAATGGAGGAACTGGCAAACGAAATGTTTGATCAGTTTAATATAATAAAATTTACGGATTTATCAGTTGGGGCACTAGTAATCCATCCAAACATTGATTCATTCAGGGTGGAATTACATAGATTTGCTGATAAAGTAACAAAAACTGTAAATGAAATATTGAATATGCAGGTAACGGTTACAATCAGTGAACCCACCGATAGTATTAAGAGAATTCCTTATATTTTTGAGGAAGTTCGAAGTGGAAAGCGTTTTAGAATATTTGAAAATAGTAATCAGGTTATTGATCTTAAAGAGCATGAAAGATCGGAACATATTAATCAAATCCACTATCCATTTGCAATCGAAAAGGAAGTTATCCAAGCGATAAGAATGGGACATACCGCAGAGGTTGAGAATTTAATCAGACCATTTTTACAAGAACTAACGGAGAAGGGGATTAATGAAATCAATATTCATCAGGGGATTGTGCAGCTTTATAGTACTATCCAGCATGAAATACTCCATTCTGGGATACATCCACATGAACTGTTTGAAGGGAAAAATATGTATGAAGAACTTTCTCAAATTCGTGATACAGAGAGAATCATTAAATGGTTTACTCAAGATGTGGTAGGACCGTTTATTCAGAAGTTAGAGGGTCGAATGAATATTGAATTAAAACGGGTAATTGAAAAGGTTGTCGCCAAAATACAGGAAAGTTATGCGGATGACATTTCCTTAGAAAGCTGTGCTGACGAGGTAGGTACAAACCCATATTCGTTAAGTAAGGCATTTAAACAAATGGTGGGAATTAACTTTATCGATTATTTAACACAATTAAGAATTGAAAAAGCAAAGGAGCTACTTATAAATACGGATATTAAGATTAACGACATAGCTGAAAGTGTAGGTTATAGACACAGTTATTTTAATCGGATATTTAAAAAACAAATAGGTATTCCACCAAGCCAATACCGTAAACTTAATCAGAAGGATAATTATATACAAGTTGAAAATGATGGGTAGTGTTTAGAACCATCATTTTTTTGTAAATAGTATGTTCTTGTAATATGCACCTCCATTAGGGCTTGAAAACACGTTAATTTAGCCGATACAAAAAAGTATGGTTGCTGGAAAACCTTGAACACCCTATATTATTTTAAATAGAAAATGATGGCTAAGGAGAAGAAACTATGTATAAGCAATTTGAAAAAGGGGAGTGTCTTTATCACAATCGGCTTTCGAGTATAGGAGATATCGAAGGCTGGAAATTGGAAGGAAGGGCAAGAATTAATTTTGAAAATAATTTATTATATTTAGAAAACGATTTAGACCCTGATATATATGGGGACGATGCTCACTGGGTATTTTGGTGTCCAATTGATTTTCCAGATAAAATTATCATTGAATGGGAATTTTATCCAGTCAGAGAACCGGGGCTTTGTATGATATTTTTTGCAGCAACCGGCAGGTATGGAGAGGATCTTTTTTCCACTAATTTGCCAGTAAGAAACGGGAAATACCCTGAGTATCATTCAGGTGAAATGAATGCCCTGCATTTATCTTACTTTAGGCATAAGCATCCAGATGAACGGGCTTTTCGTACATGTAATTTGCGCAAAAGCCATGGATTTCATCTAGTTGCAGCTGGTGCAGATCCCTTGCCGCCAGTTGAGGATGCAATCGCCCCTTATCATATGAGACTTGTAAAATATGAGGGGATTGTTCAGTTTTCGATTAATGATTTACCGTTACTGGAATGGGAAGATGATGGAGTCAGCTTTGGAACGATTTATGGCGGCGGAAAAATCGGCGTGCGGCAGATGGCGCCTATGAAAGCAGCCTATGCAAATTTATCTGTACACAGAGCTGTTTTAAGACCAGAAACGAAAAAAGTATAAACTTGTAAATTAAAAAATATAAACTTAGGGGGAAAAATCTATGCAGATGAACGGGGCCATAGGTGGATTTTACAGACTTTGTGATTGGATTATGAAATTAGCATACATTAATATCTTATGGATTTCGTTTTCATTGCTGGGTTTAATCGTATTTGGTTTGTTTCCAGCTACAACCGCTATGTTTGTAATCGTTAGGAAAATACTTATGGATAAGGATGAAATTCCAATCTTAAAGACTTTTTGGGAATCTTATAAAAGCGAATTTTTCAAAAGTAATCTCCTAGGGCTTATTCTTACCATTACAGGCTACATCTTATATATTGATATCTTCTTTTTAAGAAATACGACCGGATTTATTAATCTATTGTATTACCCATCCCTGATGCTTGCTTTAGGCTTTGTCTTAACATTATTTTATGTTTTTCCTACGTTAGTTCATTTTGATCTAAGGATCCTGCAAGTTATCAAATGTGCTTTCGTGATCATGCTAATGAACCCATTATCGACAGTATTGATGGTGATTGGAAGCTTTGCAGTCTATCTTTTGATGACAACGATACCTGGATTAATTCCAATATTCAGTGGAAGTATCTTATCATTCGTAATAATGTGGGCATCTTTTATTGCTTTTTCAAGAATAAAGAAACTACAAAATGCTTCTTAAAAGGAAATGGAAGACTACTGATTGGAAATTATACACTTCAACTATTTACCAAAATGCAGGATAAACCCGGAGAAGCCCTCATCATTTGAGGGCTATTTTTAGTTAGAATTGATAGTAACCTTATACCGGATAAACAAATAGCACTATGAAAAACAGGAAGTAAATGATAAAATTTAATTAATTTTACGAAGAATTTTTAATATAAGAAAACGTTTTTTACTGCCCACTAATGACTGCGCTTCCACCAAGGCAATCAGTATCTTACTATAAACAATGGAGAAATAACCTAAATGAAGAGGATACTTGATAGATTAAAGATGGATTATCATAACTTACAAATTAAATATAAACTTTTTCTACTAGTATCTTGGATAATGGTTATATCGTTTTCTTTTACCTTTTTTGGATTACAGTACGCTTTTCATATTTACGATGAGCAGATTTATAGTAAGTCTTCACAGGTTTTAAGTACATCCTCTAATAGTATCGAGAGCGAATTGAAAAACTTAGAGGAACTGTCCTATAATATTTTGACCGATTCCCAAATCCAGCAGTACCTATCATCAATCAGTGAAGACAGTACCGAATACGACAAATTTCGCATGCGTACGAACATGTTGGACAGACTTACAAGCTACGCAAATAAGGAAGAATATATCCAATCTATTAATTTAGTAGATGTAAATGGAGAAGAATATGTAGTCGGACCCAAGACAGTAAAACTTACCCCTACGCAAAAAGCAGATATTACCAAAATGGCCATGCAGGCTAATGGAAGTAATGTTTGGTTAAACCCGGAAAAAAATGACCTTTTATTTTCAACTGCACGCGAAATAAGACAGTTTCGTAATTTAAGCTTCGACAACCTAGGCACGATTGTCATCTATATCAATATGGACAAACTGGTAGCGAACATTTTAGAAGGCTCTAGAAAAATGGATGGTGAATTCTTAATTGTTAGAGATAGTAATATTATCTTTCCAAAAGAAACGAATTCATTATTTAAAGAAGCAGCCATATCTTTAGATTCTGAAAAAGTAGATTCAGGTTATCAAATAAAAAAAATCGATAAAAAGAATTATTTCCTTGTTCACATTAAATCCAACTACTTTGATTGGGGTTACCTAAACGTTATTCCTTTTAATCAGATATTTGAGAATATCAACAAGGTAAAAACATTTTTGGTCATCATATTTATTCTCATGTTTGTTGTTGTAACGATTTTTGGAATTCGATTTGCAAGGAACATCACCATTCCCTTGGAGAATCTTGTAGCTAGCATGCAATATGTAAAGGTGGGAGATTTTAAGGAAGCAAGCAGGAATGCACTTAAAACGCCAATCATGCAGGATGATGAGGTTGGTAAACTTCAGCAAAATTTTCAGACGATGATCCAGCAAATTGATGAACTCATTAATGAAAATTACTCTAAACAGCTAACCATTAAAGAGACAGAGTTTAAGGCGCTGCAGGCTCAAATCAATCCTCATTTTTTATATAATACATTAGAATCTATTAATTGGTTAGCAAAAGGCAATGGGCAGACACAAATTTCTAGAATGGTAGAAGCGCTTGGTTTTTTATTGCGTAATTCAATCAGCTTAAAACAACCACTAATCACGATTGAAGAAGAGCTTAATGTTGTGAGTAATTATGTGATAATTCAGAAATATAGATTCGAAGAAAGATTAGATTTTCACATGGAGGTAGATTCAGATATAGGCGGGTTCTATATTCCGAAGCTAACGTTACAGCCTCTTGTGGAAAATGCCATTCATTATGCCTTAGAGCCGAAGATTGATCCTTGTAAAATTAGTGTTTATTCAATAGTAGAAAAAGAAAGTATTAAACTAATTGTAGAAGATGATGGACCCGGAATGGAGTCAACCTTTATAGAGAAGTTAAAAAGAGGAGAAGTAAAAACAAGAGGACAAGGGGTAGGCTTGTCGAATATTAATGACAGAATTAAACTGGCCTACGGTGAGAAATACGGAATAGAAATTGAAAGCGAGCCTAATAAAGGAACGAAAGTGATCATTGTTTTACCTTTCGATAAGGGGGAGAACCATGTATAAAGTATTGCTAGTTGATGATGAACGAATCATAACCGAAGGGATGTCAAAGGTAATCAATTGGGAGTCGATTGGGACAAGTTTAATTGGGACCGCAAGAAATGGGATTGAGGCATTTAGTATGATTGAACAGCAACAGCCAGACATCGTGATTAGTGATATTAAAATGCCTGGAATGAATGGTCTCGAGCTAGTTGCAAAGGTTAATAGTGTATTTCCTGAGATACGATTTATTTTGTTATCCGGTTTCAGTGAATTCGATTTCGCCAAACAAGCAATGCAATACGGGGTGAAGCATTATCTATTAAAACCTTGTAATGAGAATTCAATTATGGATGCTATAACAGAGATTTGTGAGGATTTGCAACAAAAGCAAATTCGTGAACAATTTATTCAAAATATGAAAGGAACACTAGACAGTGTTCTGCCTTATGCAAAAGAACAGCTGATGAAAGAATTTATAACCAATCATTATGAAAACAAAGATCTAGCGTATTATCAAAAACTTTTTAACATAGATTTACATACACCGAATGTTAGGCTGGTTTTATTTCAACTTGAGGGGAATTTTGAATTTGAGCATATGTTTGCTATAAAAAATATAGCTGAACATATATTTGATTCCTATATTCTTAGTTGCATGGTTGGGGAAACGATATTATTTCTCCTTGAGGATTGTTGCAGCTACTCTGTACTACTCTCTCAAATCGAAAAGATTAAAAAAACATTCTTTCAATATTACCAAATAGATTCAACGGTCGCCATCAGCGATACAGGGAAAATAAGTACCGCGAATAAACTATATAGTGAAGCACTGGACTGTCTAGCTTATCGTTTTTATTTAGGAGAAGGCGGTGTTATTACCAAAAAAGACATTGCCTATCAAAATCCAACAGAGGAATTAGAGTTCTATTACGATGACCAAACCTTCTGCCGATTGGTGAAATCCGGATCCTGGTGTGATGTTAATGCAGAAATAGAGACATTTTTTAATCAGTTAATAGAGTTAAGGCTTGATATCAATATAACCAAGTCTTATGTCATTCAATTATTTAATGCGATGATCCGTTTATGTGAACCTAAAGAGATGAATATGTATTTAACCAAATTAAATCTACTCTTAGAAATAGACACCATTCAAAATTTGAAGTCCTTTTTTGAAAGCGTTGCCCAGGAAATCACCCTAACATTTTTTAATCAAAATAATAATAAACATTCAACGATAATTAAGAAGGTTATCGAGACGATTGACAAGTATATTGGGAATGAAAATTTATCCTTGCATTGGGTTGCAAATGAGATGTTATATATGAATGCCGATTATCTAGGAAAACTTTTTAAGAAAGAAACGGGAGAAAAGTTTTCAAATTATATTACAAGATTAAGAATTGAGTTAGCCATAAAAATGATCGAGAAGGAAAATGATGTAAAGGTATTCGAGATTGCTGAAAAAATTGGTTATGGTGAAAACCCTCAATATTTTAGTCAGGTATTCAAAAAACATACAGGTTTTACTCCATCAGAATATAAAAGAGAATCTTTACAAGGTCTGTAAAAAGAGTAAAAGGGGAAAAAAATATGAAAAAACTATTGTTTTCTACTTTATCCCTAGTAATGGTATTTTTCGCTGGTGGGTGTGGAGATTTCGATTTAACAGATTCTGCCGAGAGTAAAGGGAATGAGAAAATAACCATAAAAATTGCCTGGTGGGGAGAAAAACCCCGGCATGACTATACCTTGGAAGTAATTGAATTGTTTGAGGAAAAATATCCAACTATTAATGTAGAACCAATATATTCAAATTGGGATGATTATTGGAAACGATTGGCTCCAATGGCAGCGGGTAATCAACTTCCAGACATTGTCCAAATGGACATGCTTTATCTTAAAACGTACAGTGAGAATTACTTGCTTGAAGATTTAACACCGTATGTTGATCAAAATCTAATTAAGACAGAATCCATAAGTGAAGCTATTCTCTCAGGGGGGAAAATCGATGAACATTTGTATGGTTTTCCTTTAGGATTAAATGCGCCGGCCATCATCGTTGACCAAAATTTACTTTCTTCAGGTGCCGATAATAAGCCAAATGCAAATTGGACATGGAGTGATTTTGAGAAAATAGCTTTACATGTTCATAAAGAAAAAGGTATTTATGGTACAAACGGAATGAAGTCACCAGATGTGTTCTTCTCGTATTTCTTACGTACAAAAGGCATGAATTTATATAATAAAACAGGAACTGGATTAGGGTATGAGGATGATCAATTGTTTATTGATTATTTCGACATGCAAATAAGACTTCTTGATAAAGGTGCCTTCCCTAGAGCGGATGTTACGGAACAAATAAAAGGAATCGAAGATGAGTTGTTAGTCAAACAACAGTCTGCGATGCAATGGGTATATTCCAACCAGTATATCGGCTTTTTACAAGCAACTAACCGGCAGCTTGAGCTTTTGCCTCCTCCGGGACCAGGACAAGATGCGGGACTTTCTGTAAAGCCTAGTATGCTTTTTTCGATGTCAAAAAGTTCAAAGCATAAAGAGGCAGCAGCCCAATTTATAAATTTCGTTATAAATGATATTGAAGCAAATAAAGTCATTAAAGGTGAAAGAGGAGTTCCCATTTCCACGAAGGTTGTGCAGAAAATAGAAAAAGATTTATCTCCTGCTCAGAAAAAGGTATTCGATTACGTAAATGAAGTAAAAAATACAAACAAAAAAGTGGACAAAGCAGATCCTCTGGGCAGTAATGAGGTTGTGAAATTATTACAAGACGTTTCCGAACAAATATTGTTTAAAAAAATAACACCGGCACAAGGAGCACAACTTTTTAGAACGGAAGCAACCACAATTCTCTCAAATAATAACTAATCTATATAGTAAAAGAAAGCTCTCTTGTGACAAGCACACAGCTGCTTGTTTCAAGGGAGCTTTTTAAATGTCTGATTTTTAAACAAACAAAGCGGAAAATTAGATTCAGACAATTTTGATTTCGTTGCATAATTAAGGATGTAAACACTTACATAAAAAGTGTGAAAAAAAGAAGGGGGAAATAAAGAATGAAGAAATTTTTAGTGCTATTGTTTTCATTTGTTTTAGTTTTTACATTAGCAGCATGTAACAGCAGCAGTTCAACGAGCAGTGAAGAAACTAAACCTAAAAAAGAAGACAAAAAAGATGAACCAGTAACTCTTCGTATCGCTTGGTGGGGATCTCAGCCACGACATGATTACACACTTAAAATTATTGAAATGTATCAAGAAAAGAATCCAAATGTAAAAATCGAAGCTGAATATGCAGCTTGGGATGACTACTGGAAAAAGCTAGCTCCTCAAGCAGCCGCAAATGAGCTTCCTGATATTATCCAAATGGATTTATCATACTTTTCACAGTATGCACAAAATGAACAAATTGCTGATTTAACTCCTTACTTAGATAAACAAATTAATACAAAAGATATTGCTGACAATATCATCAATGGCGGTAAACTTGGCGATAAACTTTATGGAATTAATGCTGGTGTAAACGTTGTTGGTTTTCATCATGATCCAGCAGTACTTGCAAAAGCTGGTGTAGATTCTATCCCAGAAAATTGGACTTGGGACGATTACAAAGAAATCGCAGCAAAAGCAAAAGCTGCTGGCGTATTTATGGATACAGGAATGAAAGCGGATGTATTTTTCAACTACTTCTTAAGAACACAAGGGAAGTCACTTTATAGCAAAGATGGTGCCTCTCTTGGATATAAAGATGACAAGCTGTTCGAAGATTTCTTCAACATGACATCTGGTTTGGTTAAGGATAAAGCGGTTCCAACACCTGACTTCTTAGCACAGTTAAAAGGAATTGAAGATGATCCTGTTGTTACTCAAAACGCAATTGGTATCTGGCAATGGTCTAACCAGTTTGTCGGGCTTCAACAAGTGGCGAATCGAGAACTTGCTATTGCTCCAATGCCAGGTCCTGACAGTGAAAAAGGTTTATATTTAAAACCAAGTATGTTCTGGTCTGTTGGAAATAATTCAGAACATAAAGAAGAAGCTGCAAAGTTTATTGATTTCATGATCAATGATATCGAAGCGAACAAATTAAATCTTGGTGACCGTGGTGTTCCTGGTTCTTCAGTTGTAAAAGAAGCATTAAAGCCATTACTTTCACCAGCACAAGTCCAAGTATTTGATTATGTTGATTGGGCGGAAGGAAATAGCTCAGAATTCGATGGTCCAGATCCAGTTGGTGCAGGACAAGTGATTGAAACTCTTGATAGTTTAGCTGAACAAATGGCTTATGGAAATCTATCAGTGAAAGACGCTGCAAAACAGTTTAGACAACAAGCTGAAAGTGTCTTAGCACAAAACAAAAAATAATTTCCACTTCGATAGCTGATCATGTAATAGATGGATCAGCTATCGTCCTTTCATCTTAGGAACTCAGGCCAAAGAATAAGGAGATGAATAAATGAATACACGTGTGATAAAGGAAAATATACAAGCAGATATCACGATCACCCCTGTCAGCAAGCGCTCCCGTATCATTAAGGAAAACCTGACAGGTTATGCATTTATCAGTCCGTTTATTATCGGATTTCTAGCTTTTACATTCATTCCTATATTAGCATCTTTATATTTATCATTTACAAATTATAATCTATTTGCAAGCCCAACATGGATAGGCTTGGATAACTACATACAAATGTTTACAGCCGACCCCCGCTATTGGAAATCATTAAAAGTTACCCTCATCTATGTATTGGGTGGAGTTCCTTTAAGACTCGCATTTGCATTATTAATTGCCTTAATGTTAAATACTGCATCTAGGGCTGTTGGACTGTACCGCTCATTGTTCTATTTACCTTCTCTGATTGGCGGAAGCGTTGCGGTTGCGATTATGTGGCGTAATGTCTTTGGTGATGTCGGGATTGTTAATATTCTACTTGATGTACTTGGTATCCCGTCTGTTAGATGGTTTGGTAACCCGACTGCGGCATTATGGATGCTTATCTTCTTATCCGTATGGCAATTTGGTTCTTCGATGCTGATCTTCTTAGCTGGATTAAAAGGTATTCCAAAAAGTTATTATGAAGCAGCTAGTGTTGACGGTGCAAACGGGATTCAAAAGTTCTTCAAAATTACGCTGCCAATGCTAAGTCCTGTAATTCTATTCAATACAGTTATGCAAACTATTGCAGCTTTTATGACGTTCGTCCCAGCCTTTATTATTTCAAAGGGTACAGGCGGTCCGTTAGACGGAACTCTACTTTATTCTTTATATCTATTTATACAAGGTTTTGAGTTCTTCAATATGGGTTATGCTTCAGCTATGGCATGGATTATGCTTATTATTGTAGGAATTTTAACAGCGATTATTTTTACTACTTCAAAATATTGGGTTCACTATGAGTCGGAAGGAGGCAGATAACAATGGCATTAAAATTAAAATCACCAAGATGGTGGGTCTATCATATACTTGTCGGCGGCTTTGCAGTTTTAATGCTTTACCCAGTTATTTGGCTCCTGATGAGTTCCTTTAAACCTAGTGATACGATTTTTGTTACAGCAAAATCACTGATCCCAGATCCATGGATTTGGACCAACTTTATAGAAGGTTGGAAAGGTATTGGCGGCAATTCATTTGGTGTCTTTATTAAAAATACATCCATCCTAGTTGTTATTACATTAATTGGACAGGTAATCTCATCAGCGGTTATTGCTTTTGGGTTTGCACGTCTAGAGTTTAAAGGAAAAGCATTCTGGTTCGGGATTATGATGGTTACTTTAATGCTTCCGCATGATGTGGTAATGGTACCGCAGTATATCATTTTCTCAAAGCTTGATTGGCTCAACTCTATTAAACCACTTGCTGTTCCAGCTTATTTTGGACATCCGTTCTTTATCTTCCTTTTAGTACAATTTATTCGTACCATCCCAAGGGAACTCGATGAAGCAGCAATCATTGATGGATGTGGCACATTCAAGATATTCACGAAGATTATTTTGCCATTAATTAAACCATCGTTAGCAACAGCGGCTATTTTCTCATTCTATTGGACTTGGGAGTCATTATTAGGGCCGGTTCTTTATCTAAACAGCCCAACAAAGTACACGGTATCAATGGCTTTGAATATGTTCTTGAGTAATGAAACGGTATCGAACTGGGGAGCGATGTTTGCGATGTCAGTTGTTACATTGATTCCTGTATTCGTAATCTTTTTCCTCTTCCAACGCCATGTGGTTGAAGGGATTAGTACCAGCGGATTAAAAGGATAATATGATAACCAAAAGAATATACTTAAAACTTTGCCACTTCAAACCCTAAATGGAAGTGGCAAAGATACAATATTTCTAAACATTGGGTACAAGTGTTTAAGGAGGATTAAAAATGGACACTTCAGGATTTTTAGGCAGTTTAAATAAATTGCTTGAATGGATATCAAGATTAGCATTCTTAAATTTATTATGGATATCATTTTCACTACTAGGTCTCATCATCTTTGGATTTTTTCCTGCAACGGTGGCAATGTTCGCGGTTGCTCGTAAATGGATGCTAGGTAACGAAGAAATGTCTATTTTTAAGACTTTTTGGACTGCATATAAGCGAGAATTTTTAAAGAGTAATGTACTCGGAGTGATTATTGTTGCAATTGGATTGATCTTATACATTGATTTTCAGTTCGTCCAACATGCGGCGAATAGTTTTGCCAGTTTTCTTTATGTACCATTCTTTATCATCACGCTAATTTTTATTTCAATGCTTTTTTATATCATTCCGATTTTTGTGCATTATGATATGAAACTAAGTCAGGTAATAAAAAACTCGTTTTTTGTGATGATTATGAATCCACTTTCAACCTTTTATATGTTGATTGGCAGCTTTGGAATCCTTTTTGTATTATCCTATGCGCCGCCGATTTGTTTATTGTATAGTGGAAACCTATTGGCACTATTTATTATGAAACCAGCGACCAATGCCTTTGATAAAATAAATCAAAAATCACAACTGTTATTTCAAGAGCAGTAAATACTCATCGGGTTCTCATGATTAGAGACCCGATTTTTAACTATTTTTTTATGCATGTTACTAAAGCTAGTTACTGGAGGAGTTTATAGTGCAAGAGTATAACCCGATTAGGCATAAAATCATGTTCGATTTAACCACTTTTAAAAATCCTCCGTCTGCTTACCGGATCCATCCTTTTTGGTTTTGGAATGGTGAGATGGATGACCATGAAATCGCACGCCAAATCAGGGAAATGGCTGATAAGGGTGTGGGAGGTTTTTTTATTTGCCCAAGGCAGGGACTTAAAGTGCCTTATTTATCGGAGGATTGGTTTAAAAAAGTGAAGTTTGCTGTAGAAACGGCTAAAACCCTTAACATGGATGTTTGGCTATATGATGAATATCCATACCCAAGCGGCATTGCCGGTGGAGAGGTTACACTTCTTCATCCTGACGCCAAACACTATACATTGGTCCATAAAAGTGAAACACTGCAAAGTAACCAAACCTGTAATATGGAGCTGCCATGGGGGCGTGTGCTGTCAGCTAAAGCTGTTCCAGTTGATCAGGAAACAGGCAGTAAACGTTGGGACGAAGCCATTGATATTAAAAAATACATCGGTAATTACCAGTCCGAACCTGTATATCAAAAAGTAGGACTAACTACTTATAATCAAAAAAGATTTTTTACATACAACACGATAAAAATACTGAAGTGGACTGCCCCGGAAGGAGATTGGGAGATTCATTGTTTCCTTGAAGAAGAAATCGACGATTTTAAATATTATGGAACCTTCGTTGACCCTTGTAACCGGGAAGCGATTAAGACCTTTATTGAATTAACGCACGAACGTTATGCCGAAAACTTAGGAGAAGAATTTGGCAAAAGTGTTAAAGGAATTTTTACGGATGAAACGGGGCTTATAGGGAGAATTCCATGGTCCCCGCAATTACCGGACTTTTTCCAAAAACACAATGGCTATGATTTAAGGGAGTATCTATATACATTAATTGAGTCCGGTGGAGAGAATACCGCAAAGGTCCGATATGATTATTTTCAATCCATTCATCTTCTTTTACGGGAGTCCTATCATAAACAAATCCATGATTGGTGTGAGGAACAGGGAATCCAATATGTAGCGGAAGTGCCTTCCGTTAGAATGTCAAATCAGGTATACAGTCATATACCTGGCGGGGACAGTGCCCATGAAAAACTTGGAATATCACTGGAGTGGATTCTTAATCGGTATATGACAAGTTTTCGCGCAAACCCTAAAATGGTTAGTTCATTAGCAAATCAGTTGGGAAGAGAGAGGGCTTTAATTGAAAGCTTTCATAGTGTGGGCTGGTCGATGACTTTGCAGGATGCAAAATGGATGCTTGACCGGCTTGCAGCATTTGGCATTAATTTTTATAATTTCCATGCCTTTTTCTTTACGCTCGATGGGCTGACAAAGCATGATGCACCGCCGTCTCAATTTTATCAAAATCCATACTGGCAGCACTTCCGAACATTAGGAGACTATACAGGAAGGCTTGGCTATGTGATGAGCAGTGGAATACCGATTCGTTCCATCGCACTCCTCGACCCGACAACAAGCTTATGGACTCAAATGGGAAATCCATTCCATAACTTTCACTATATCGGTAATGATGACTCAGAAATGGCGAAGCTCCAACGTTTAAAACAAGATTGGTCTGAACTCTCAAAACAGCTGCTATTACATCATAAGCAGTATGACCATTTAGATCCGGAAATCCTTTGTGAAGCAGAGATAACAGAGGGAAAAATCAAAATTGGTACTGCCAGTTATTCTGTCCTGGTCCTTCCGCCGCTTTCTAATATCGAAAGTGCTGCCTGGAAGCAAATTAAATTGTTCCTCGATCAAGGCGGTGTGGTGATCGGGAATAAACTACTTCCTTTTGAAGCGATTGATGATACCTTACTAGAAAAAGAGATTTTAGAAACCTTCGGGATGGGTGAATCTCCGTGTTCAGACTATTGGAATAACCAATCCGTACTTGTCGATTCCTATCACAAAGGCGGGCAAAATGCTTATTTTATTCCTTCAGGGGAAATTGAAATATTGCTTCAACTATTAAACAAGCATATCCAAGAGGAAATACACTTTGAAACAGAAAGTGGAAAGAAGAGTTTCTTAACAGAAAAACGTCAGGTATCAGATCAATCAAACCTGGTTTTTATCAGTAATCAGGAAGAGGGAGACCATCATGCAACCTTGACAGTATCATATCCATGTGAGTTCTGTAGACTAGATTTGGAAACAGGCGAAGTGGAGCTTCTTGGTGCAAAATGGGAGGGAAATGGATGGAAACTGGATTTACATTTTGGATCATATGAAAGCTGTCTCGTCCAGATAAACCGTAAGGATGATATAAAAGAAGTTAAGGGAAAATCTGAGCGGTGGAAGTGGAAAGTCGAGTCGAAAGGGAATTGGGAAGTGAAGGCGCTTCAGGATAATACCCTAAGGTTCGATCATTTCCAACTTAACATCGATACGGAAAAGAAAATCCAAGTTAATAATCAATCGATCGTTCCGGTAAAAACGTTCATAGATCAATGTTCTGACATAATAAATGAACAAAGTCTGCCCATCGAATTTCGTCAATCATTTGGTATCCCGATGAAACTGGCCTTTAATTATCCAATATCCTGTAGTTATCAAAGGAAGTTCATGATTGAGAAAATGCCAGAGAAATGTTTGATATTGATGGATAAGGGAGCTATTTCTGGCCAATATCAAATTTATATCAATGAACACAGGGTAGAGAATTTTCATGAGAACTTCGTTTATGACAATAGTAATCTCACCAGTGATATTTTGCCTACCTTAAAACAGGGAGAAAACATACTCCGAATTGAAGTACTAGTGGAACATGACTGGGATGGAGTTACAGATGCCATTTATTTGCTAGGTGATTTTGGTGTTACTTTTAGCAAGGAGCTACAGCAAGTAATTTCAAATGCATTAACCAATTCATCCTTACATCAGGGTCCATACCCAAGCTATCCATATTATGCTGGGACTTTGGTTTTTACAAGGATAATTCATCTAGACAGTGTTCCGAAAGAGGCGTATTTTGAATTATTTTTTAATGATTTGGATAGAAATTTTCATGACTGTATGGACGTTTTCGTCAACGGCCATCGGCTTGGAGTAAAGGCTTGGACACCCTATCAATGGAAGGGGAAATCTGAAATTCTGTATACAGGAGAAAACGTAGTTGAAGTGAAGGTAACCAACACATTAATAGGGCTTCTAGAAGGAAAATATTTTGATTATGAGGAACATAAGCTCCGTGAAGTTGCTGGTTTAACGAAGTATTAACAGAGATATTTTTAATGGATTGAGAGGGATAAAAATGCCAAAGGTGATTCTGACTTTCCCAGAAGGTAAACATAAAGTGTTAACAATGAGTTATGATGACGGCAGGGCAGCTGACAGAAAATTAGTTAAGGTTTTCAATCAATACGGTATTAAGGGTTCCTTTCATGTTAACTCAGGGTTATTGGGGTTTGAAGATCGTATCCCCGAAGAGGAAGTTGCACAATTATATGAAGGACATGAAATCTCCACACATACCGTAACACATCCTACGATTGCCCGATCACCAAAAGAACAACTGATTGAAGAAATCATCGAAGACCGAAAAAGTTTGGAGCGAATAGCTGGATATACGGTTAGAGGATTATCATATCCAAATGGATCCTATAATCGATTAATAAAAGAAATGCTCCCATATTTAGGAATCGAATACGCAAGAACGGTACATAGTACAGGAAATTTTTCTATTCCGGATGACTTCCACGAATGGAATCCAACCTGTCACCATAACCGAAATTTAATCAAACTAGCAGAAGATTTTGTTCAACTTAACAAAAAACAATATCTATATATGATGTATGTCTGGGGTCATAGTTATGAGTTTGACAATGATCAAAACTGGGACCTAATCGAAACATTCTGTGAAATAATCAGCAATAAAAGTGAAATTTGGTATGCAACAAATATCGAAATTGTGGACTATTTCAAAGCATTTCAAAACCTTAAATTCTCAGCCGACAGCCATTTTGTCTATAATCCTTCGGCTATTTCCGTGTGGCTGAGCGCCGATAATAATATCATTGAGGCAAAAGCTGGCAAGCAAGTTAATTTAATTTCCAAAAATTGAAATGTTGTGCTTGATGTTACTTTACCCTCATTATAGGAAAAAATCCGTTGGTTTCATTACCATACGGTTTTTTTTTATGTAAAAAAACACGGTTATTTCCATCAATATTTATTGAAAAATAATCAACAATAAGAAGGCAAAAAAAAATTTTTGCAAGGGGGTAATTACTTTGATAAAAAAACCTTTAGGCTTACTGCTATCTGGTGTTTTGACATTCGGTCTAGCTGCATGTAATAACAATAATGACGCAGCGGACGAAGTGCGTACAAGCAGGGCAGATCGAGACAATACGTTTTTAACTGTTGGGAATAACAGAGATGATGGTATTGACCATAATGGTCCTCTGACCGAGGATTACAGCAATAGAGATAATAATGATCCGGATTGGGATCGAAATGCGCGTAATGACGATAATGTAACCAATGTAAATAATGATCGTACGAACAATCGAAACAATCGTACAAGAAATGTAAATAATGATCGTACGACAAATCGAAATAACAATACTACAAATGTAAATAACAACCGTACGACTAATAACACAAATAATATCCGGTACAATCCTTTAAATCGTGGGTTAGACCCTGATTTAGTAAATGTAGGGAACAACAATAACAATAATAACAATAACAATAATAATAAAAACAACAAAAACAACAATAACAATATGAACGATGCTTTGAATATCTCTGCTGATCGAACAACTTTAGATAGTAGAAGTTACCCTCATACAAAAGCGATCTTAATTCAACACGCTCAGTATAGGTACATTCCATTCGGATCAGTCCAATGGTACCAATTTGGAGGCCAACAAGGTAGAATTCAACAACAAGGACCGGCAGCACAAGCACCAAACACTCAACAACAAGGACCAACTGGACAAGCACCAAATCAACAACAAGGTCCAACAGCAGCACCAGCGCCAGCAGCACCGGCACCAGCAGCACCAGCGCCAGCAGCGCCAGCAGCACCAGCAGCACCAGCGCCAGCAGCACCGGCACCAGCAGCACCGGCACCAGCAGCACCAGCACCTAAGCCAGCAGCGCCAGCACCAGCAACTGGTAACGTCAGTGCCTATGTTCAGCAGGTTATTGATTTAACCAATGCACAACGCAGTAAAAACGGTTTACCCGCTTTAAAACATGATACACAACTAAGTGGAGTGGCACAAAAGAAATCACTGGACATGGCACAAAACAATTATTTTTCACATACAAGCCCGACATATGGTTCACCATTTGACATGATGAGGGACTTTGGTGTGACATATAGATCAGCTGGGGAAAATATCGCCCAGGGTCAACGTACACCTCAAGAAGTCGTAAATGCATGGATGAACAGCGCCGGGCATAGACAGAACATTTTAAGCACTAACTTTACTCATATTGGAGTAGGGTACGAGAAGTCTGGCAACCACTGGACACAGATGTTTATTGGCAAATAATTTAGTCAGAAGGAAGGAATCCATCATGGGTTCCTTTCTTCTTTTAATAAGAAAAGGGTTATTCTCATCATTATTTGGAATTTAGCTAGACGAATGAGAAGGGTACAAAACGCGGATTATAATAGAGGGTTGAATATCAATCCTAAATGTGTCAAAGTCCTAATAATGGGGGGATTTACGAATGTATACAAGCCAACATTCAATTACTCATATCCAACAATGCCGTCAGCTCGCACAACAGTTAATTCAACAAACCCAAATGGCAAACCAGCAATATCAACAAATGCTTCAAAATGAGAAGCAAAATGCTCAGGTGCTTGAGCAAATGATTCAAAAAGAGCGGATGGCTGTTCAAACCATTCAACAAAGCCTCCAAGGACATGAAATGGCAATTCAGAGATGTCAGGAAGTCATTAATCAATGTAATCAGCTGGAACGAGAACTGTCAGGTCAGACCGGATCTGTTGGATTCCAACACCAGACGTTTGTAAATCCAGCGTTCCAATCGCAGCCGATGCAGAGTTTCCAAAATCAGACTTTCCGTCAATAGCTAAAAGAAGAAGCACGCTTAGGCGTGCTCAGATTGTCGAGAAAGGTATCTTTCTCGGCAATTTTTATTTTTCTGCCTGCCCAAAGGCCTGTTGATTTCCGCTCCAGGTGCTTCGCTTTCCGCGGGCGTGCCGGGGAGCCTCCTCAGCGCTTAAGCGCCTGCGGGGTCTCCCCAGCCCCGTACTCCCGCAGGAGTCTTCGCACCTTCCGCTCCAATCAACAGGGGGAATGAACCTGGAGATTGCCACACACTTTTTCAAACCTGGCTAAGTGCGTGGCAATCTTTTTCATGTTTTGGCATGCTGCGGTAAGTAACACTTGCTCACTCGCATTTTGCAATCCCCGTAACCTACAATAGCGAAGCCCATGCAGTTCTTTTGAATCTGCGAAGCTTCGCTCTACTTTTTCTTTTCTAAATTTATATAGTATTTTACCTGACTTTGAAAGTCTGTTAAGTCGAACCTTTTCCTTATGTTCCTCCCAAACATGTCTGGTAACTACTTTTGTTTTATTTTGAGATTTTGTACACTCAGGCAGGAGTGGGCAGTTAGTACACTTTTTAGGATCTGACTTATATTCCCGATAACCTTCTCTTGTAGTTGTACGATATTGTAACTCCTGACCATTTGGACAAACATACAAATCTCTATCTTTGTCATATGTAAACTTCCATTTAGGAAATAACCCTTTTGTTGATTGATATCTTCTGTGAGCGATAACTCCAAAAATATTGCGTTCATTAAGTCCCTTACAAATCGGATTTGTCAGGTAACCCGAATCAAGTGCCACAGCTTCTACTTTAAATCCAAAACGTTCGACCTGACGGTCTAACCGTGAAAGATAGGGGACAGAATCGTGAACATTTCCTGCTGTAACATACGCATCAGTTATGATGTTGAACTTCATGTCGGTAGTTCGATGATCAAGATAACAGAACATCTCCTGTTTATTCTCTCGTGACATAAACCCGCATTCAGGATCAGTTGTGCTCAGTCGTATTTCCTTTTTCTCGGTCACCTCCTCCTTTTCCTTTAAAGGCTTTTTTCCATGATCTCTCCTGTCTTCCTCAATAGCTTTGTTTAAATCTTCTACATATTCACGTGTTTCAACTTCCACTTCAACTCTAGAGAATTTATGTTTGTTTGCATTCGCTTTAAGGTGTGTGGAATCGGAAAATAAAACCCTTCCTCCAACCATCTTGTGGTTAATTGCTTTGAAGACAATCTCATCAAAAATTTCCTGAAATATATTTGTATCTTTAAAACGGGTTCGCCGATTCCAACTAATGGTGGAATGATGGGGAACTGTATCGTTTAGCTTTAATCCTAAGAACCATCGATAGGCCACATTCGTCTGAATTTCACGCTCTAATTGTCGTTCAGAACGAATGCCATAAAAATATCCGATAAACATCATCTTAAAGAGCTGTATAGGGTCCGAAGGACGCCCGTTATTTTCTGAATAAAAAGGACGGACCTTCTCACCAATAAAAGAAAAATCAATATACTTGTCCACCTTCCTTAATAGGTGATCTTGCGGTACTAAATCATCAATAAAAACAAATTCAGCTTCGTTTTGTATTTCTCTTTTTGGCTTATACATTCTATCCACCGTCCTGTTATTTATATGTATATTATAGCATATTAACGCGGTGAATCATTAAAGTAATTACAAAAAATAATAGCTGTCGAGATTTTCTCGACAGCCTGAGCACGCTTAGGCGTGCTTTTTCTAATGCAAGAAGAATTGAACCTCAGGATCCAATAGTCCTTACTTGTTTCTACCCTTGCTTTCGCCCTTGTTCCCTTGTCCATAACGCATATGGCCAGAATCACCTTCACCTTTTTCATTAGACTTCTTTCCGCCTAAACTCGCATTCGGATAGCTTTTTGTATTCTCATCCATTTTTATCACCTCCAAAACTTTATTTTGTTCATTTTTTTAAAAGATTATGTTTTTAGGGGCAGGAGTAGACGATGATGTCTCAACCCAGCCATCTCCAATCCATCAAACGAAATACCCGGAATAATAAAATGCCAGTTAACAAAGACCTATCACCATGAATTTGCTGTTGGTGCAAGAAAATACAAAATCCTATTTCCTTGATAATTTAAAAAATTGATAATGACGGAAAAATATTCCTGAAATATATTCAAGAAGGGAGGTGGTGGATGGCGACCATCGATGTAATCGCTTTCTTTCTTT
Source organism: Neobacillus niacini (assembly GCF_030817595.1). Classification (GTDB taxonomy): domain Bacteria; phylum Bacillota; class Bacilli; order Bacillales; family Cytobacillaceae; genus Neobacillus; species Neobacillus niacini_G. The sequence continues at coordinate 2,535,732 of NZ_JAUSZN010000001.1, read as the reverse complement.
TTTTAGTTTGTAGGGCCTACATAGGTATGTCATGTAGATAGCGAGAACACAGGATGAAATCGAAAGTAAATTAAAAGGAAAAGGGAGAGGAAGGAATCGTGAAAAAGAACGCGATTTTAAAGACATTAACCATTATTATAATGATGGTTGCATTTTTTGGAAGTTTTACTCATTTACCTGTAAACGCAGAACCAAGTAATTATAAGTTTGACTTCGGCATTGGTGAGGTGGAAAAAGGTTACGTAGGTGTAAGTGCCACCGAGAAATACGATGAGAAAAAGCGTTATGGCTTTAATACTCCGGAAGATATGATTAATGTACCGGCATCCGGATCAGGCGTCGCTAGTGATGCTGTTCAGTTTTTAGAATATGGTACAAAGAGTGATAATACGTTTAACGTTGATCTGCCAAATGGACTTTACGAAGTTAAGGTCACTTTAGGAGATGCATTCAGAGTCAGTGTCGCTGCAGAAGAAGTCTATCAGGTAATAAATATGACAGGTAATAATGCGACAGATTCATTTCAAATACCTATTACGGATGGTCAGCTTAATCTGTTAATTACAGAAGGTAAGGCGGGTACCAATTTTACTTTAAGTGCTCTCGAAATCAACAAGCTGTCCCGCCATCCAGAAACCAAAAGAACAATATATATTGGCGGGGACTCCACGGTCGCGAATTATTATCCATTAGACAGCAGTATCCAGGCTGGGTGGGGGCAATTATTCCCGCAATTTGTTGACCCAGAGATCTTTCAGGTTAGAAATATGGCATCCGGCGGCCAAATCGCAAGAGGATTTAAGGATGATGGTCAATTAGAAGCCATTCTAAAATATATTAAACCAGGCGATTATTTTATTTTACAGCTTGGAATTAATGATACAAATCCTAAAAATACAACAACGGAAGCGCAATTTAAAGAGTATATGCGGGAAATGGTCAAGCAGGTCAAGGCAAAAGGTGCTACAGTGGTACTATCGACTCCACAAGGAAGAGCATCAGACTTTAATGCGGATGGCGTTCACACGTCCGTAAACCGTTGGTACAGATACTCTATAATCGCTTTAGCACAGGAAGAAAATGTACCTTTGATAGACTTAAATGTATTAAGTTCAGCATACTTTACCTCTATTGGACCGGAAGCCACTCTTGCTCTTTATATGAATGGGGATACATTGCACCCAAACCGTGCAGGAGCAACAGAACTTGCAAGACTTGTAGCAGAGGAGTTAAAAAGACAGGGATTAGACGGTTTTACGGGAGATAAAGAAAAAAACACCAATAAAACCTTTTAACTGATAAATTTAAATCGTTAAGGTATAAAACGATCGTAAGCCGAGGCATTTTCGGCAAGTCAGTTTCCAAAAATAAGGACTCTCCAGTAAATGGGGAGCCCTTATTTATCATTTATCAAGGTTCCTAGTATCCAGTAAAGTCGAATGACTAAGCGTGTAATTCCAAAGACACAGATTCAGGACGCTCACATGTACTTTCCATTATATAATGTTTACCGCTATCTGAAGAATCATGGAAGCCGTGCATCGCTTCTAAAACGTGATACGCTAATTCGCTATTTGCTCGATATTTCCCGCCTTCGAGGATGGCTTTGGCCATATCAGCAACGCCAAGCCCCCGATTGTTTTGGGAATATCCATATGCAAGGGGCACCTCTTTAAACTCATTTTCGTCCCGTTTTCTTATTTTCACAGGTCCGCCGAACGTATTGGGGTCAGGGACAAGCAACGTTCCTTCACTGCCATAAATTTCAATAGGCGGCAGCGATGTACCGCCAAAGGCATCGAAGCTTGTGGTAATACTTCCAATTACACCTGAGGCGAAATCGATCACACCTGAGATATGTGTAGGGGTTGCTACCTCTATTTTAGTACCTGCTTTCGGTGTGCTAAGCACTGTTCTTTCTTGATAGCTGATACGTGTAGAACCAGAAATTCGTTTAATCGGTCCTAACAGAGCCACTAAGGCTGTTAAGTAATATGGTCCCATATCAAACATCGGTCCGCCGCCAACATCATAATAAAAGGCAGGGTCCGGATGCCAATGTTCGTGCCCGCGGCAAATCATGAAGGCAGAGGTACCAATCGGAACTCCAATTTCACCTTGTTCGATTAGATTGATAGCAGTTTGAATGCCAGCGCCTAAGAAGGTGTCGGGTGCACTGCCAACTAGAAGATTATACTTCTTAGCTGTTTCTAAAATTTGTTTTCCTTCCTCGCGTGTGACAGCGAGTGGTTTTTCCGTATAAACATGCTTGCCTGCTTCAAGTGCCTGGATGCAAACAGAGGCATGTGCTTTAGGAATCGTTAAATTAATGACAAGTTCAATTGCTGGGTCAGACAGTAACTCTTCTACGGAACAAGCTCTAGGGACACCGAACTTTTCAGCTTGTAATTGTGCTCGCGATACATCTAAGTCCGCACATGCCATTAGCTCGAGGTGAGGGAACTTCTGACAGTTTTCCATATAAATCGAACTAATATTTCCACAACCAATGATACCGATTTTAAGTTTTTTCATAGAAACCTCCAGTTTATGTTTATGGACTAGCTTGCCTTGCCTTCCGCTTTTTCTTATTGACTGTCACCCATGCCAGTATAAGTTCGTACATTACCATAAATAGACGCAACATCCATTTCTTCGGCTCTTTTCTTTCCTTCAGCAGCCCACAAAAATCCGCGTCGCATGATCAGAGAAACTTCAGGCATAGCAACAATATTGGCTTGATGTCCTAACGAACTATAGAACACATTTCCAAGGCCCCAGCGTTTGGTCCAAACAACAGGCATATCCACTGCTTTATTAGCACTGTGCGGTCCGTGAAAAACCGGGAAGCGAGTCGTAGCTAACACTTCAACCGCAGGATCGTAGTGAAGGTAATATTGCTCACTAGCGACTTTAAAATCAGAGAGGCCATCTAATAATGGACTTGAGGAATGTTTGATGTTGACCATGTATTCTACACCATCATTTCCTGGATGGGCGACCCAATTCCCCCCGGTCATAAATTGCCAGTCCACATTATTACGGAAAGAGTCACACATTCCACCATGGCATCCAGCTAAACCAACACCTGCTGCAACTGCTTCAGAGATATTTAGGACATACTTTCTTTCAATTTCACCCATAGTCCAGTGCGGAACGATTAAATCCAATTGCTTAAGTTTTTCCTTGTCAGCGTATGAGTCAAGTGAATGGGAAACCTCTACCTGGAAGTTTTCTTCCTCAAGAATCCCTTTAAATATCTCAGCTACCTGTTCGGGCTGATGGCCATCCCATCCGCCCCAAACAATCAATGCACTTTTTTTCATGGTAAAAGCACTCCTTTACATTTTTTTAAACGTCAGAAATTCGGATCCATTGTCGTTTTTCAATCGATAAATCAACCGCTTCTAAGACTTCCTGGCACTTTACGCCATCACGGAAGTTTGGAACAGGCTGTCGATTTTCCCGGAAAGAATTCATAAGTTCAACCATTTCATGAATAAACGTATGTTCATAACCAATCGTATGACCTGGCGGCCACCAGTTTTCCGCATAAGCGTGCGCGGGGTCAGTCGCTAACACGCGGCGGAAGCCTTGAACATCGTCTCGGTCATCAACGAAATAAACTTGCAGTTCATTCATCCGTTCAAAATCAAAGATCACACTGCCCTTACTGCCATTGATTTCAAATGAATTCGTACAGCGGTGTCCAGCCGCAAAGCGCGTAGCTTCAAAGCTTCCTAAAGCTCCGTTAGCAAATCGAGCTAAAAATAGGGTAGCGTCATCGACTGTCACTTCGCCCTTTTCATTACTATCACTGACTTTTGCTGATAAACCAGTCATCTGCGATGGAATAGGACGTTCTTTAATAAATGTTTCGTTCATACCAATGACTTCGGTAATATCGCCAATGAGATAGTGAGATAGATCGATTAAATGAGCACCGAGGTCTCCATGAGAGCCTGAACCTGCAATTTCTTTCTGAAGTCTCCAGGCTAGCGGGAAGTTTGGATCCACGAGCCAATCCTGTAAAAACCAGGCACGGAAATGATAGATATCGCCAAGTCTTCCTTCGTCAATGAGCTTTTTAGCTAGCATAACAGCAGGAGCAAAACGATAGTTAAATCCAACCATATGTTTGATTCCAGCAGCCTCAACGACATCAAGCATTTCTCTAGAGTCATTTAATGTAAGCGCTAACGGTTTTTCACAAAAAACATGTTTGCCGGCTTGCGCAGCGGCAATGGCTATTTCCTTATGTACATCACTAGGTGCATTAATATCAATTAAATCGATGTCATCTCTCACTAAGAGGCTTTTCCAGTCCGTTGTATATTCCTCCCAGCCGAACTGCTTGGCTGCAGTGGTCACTCCGTTTAAGTCACGTCCGCAAATAACCTTCATATCAGGATGAACGGTATTCGGGAAAAAGAGTGGAAGATCCCGGTAAGCGTGACTATGTGCTTTACCCATAAATTTATATCCGATCATTCCAATTCCAATTTTTTTCATATCGTATCTCCTTTCGTTTGCCATCAAGATAACTCTACTATCGATAAATCTATCATTTACAGGTTTGACACAACAAGTAAAAACTTATATAATCCTAGACAAAATTTACTCTTTGAGGATGTTCTTAGAATGTTAATATATGAGGCTCACCATTTTGATTACATATCAAACTATCATACATTGGATTTAAACTTTCCAAGCCATCTTCATCGTGGTTTTGAATTATTATACTTGGTTGATGGGGAAATGGAAGTCATAATTAGTCAAAAAAGTTACCATTTGAAAACTGGACAATTCTTACTCATATTGCCGTTTGAAATTCACTCGTTTATTACAAAATCACATTCGCGAGCTAATATTTGTATTTTTTCCCCAGACTATGTTCCGACATTTCAAAGGATGATAGAAAATAGTTCACTTGAAAATCCAGTTTTCACCGTATCTCAGGAAGCAAATACACTCATTTCTAGGACACTTTTCAAAGATAACCCAAATCTGCTAGAACAAAAGGCTTGCCTTTATTTATTATTGTCTGAACTAATGGGACAAACCAGCTTAATTAAAAGTGAAAAACAAGATCAAGAGCTGCTCCATAAATTGTTAACCTATATTCAGGACCATTTTACAGAATCGATTTCTTTAAAAAGTATCGCTGGAACAGTAGGTTACAGTTATAACTATTTATCGAAGTATTTTAATACCCATATTAATATGTCGTTTGTCGATTTTTTAAATGAAACCAGAGTAAATTATGCTTGTTATCTATTAATTTATACAGAAAAGAATATTACAGAAATTGCTTTCCTTTGTGGTTACGAAAGCATACGTTCATTTAATCGTAACTTTGTAAAGATAAAATTATGTACACCAAAGGAGTACCGTGATAAGCAGCCCCAGTCGTTTATGGATATGTACCCTTTGGAGACTGCAATTCATCAGAACTTAAAATAATGGCTCTGTTATGGTTCATTGGTGATTTCCGTGTAGGTATGAGAATTCATAGGCGGAGAATTTCCGGTTAATGTATTTAGGGGAAGCTTATGAAGCTGATATAAGCGGAGATATTCCGGTTAACTGCTCTAAATAGGACAAAATCCAAAGATTTTGATCAAATAAACGGAAAAGCTCCGCTTAATTTCAAGGAAATATGGGTATTTCCCAATTTAGCCGGAATTTTTCCGTTTATTTTTCAAACACAGTAAAACTACATCAGATTTTAACAAAGCTAAAAAAATATATCTGAGTTTGTAAAAAAACATTCAATAAAACAAAAACTAATCGCAAAAAAATCTGATTAGTTTTTCAAATAATACTCCAGTTGGACCTGAGTTTTATGCAGATCCAGTGTATGATTTTAATGCTTACCTTGAAGCCTATAAACCTGAGGTATGGGGCCTCGACAACGAAGTGTCCGGTCCATTGGAGGATGCACGTGCCCGATCTGCTCAAAAGCAAAAACAACAGATAGTGGTTAATATTGGCTCAAATACATCGATTATTGGACTAGGAGACGATGCCAAAATTATTGGCGGCAGCTTTATTATGAGCGGAGTGGAAAATATCATTATCCGAAATATTCAATTTGAAGCACCTGTTGATTTCTTTCCACAATGGGATCCCACAGACGGTGAGTTTGGCGAATGGAACTCCGAATATGACAATGTAACCGTAACAAATAACTCACACAATGTCTGGATTAATCATAACAAGTTTACTGATGGAGAACACCATGATGAGGATTTTGGCAAAATCTTTGGAAGAACGTACCAGCAGCATGACGGATTACTTGATGTGACGAATGGTGCTGATTATGTAACCATTTCTTACAATGTGTTAGAGGACCATGACAAGACCTCGCTTATCGGCTCCAGTGATAGTAGAAAGACCGACGAAGGACACTTAAAGGTCACGATTCACCATAACTATTACAAAAACGTAACACAAAGGCTGCCAAGGGTCCGATATGGTCAAGTACACGTTTACAATAATTATTATGAGTTTAATAAAGACTCAGATTATAAGTTTGATTATGCTCTTGGCGTTGGGGTAAACTCAAAAATTTATGCAGAGAATAACTATTTTAATTTTGACTATGATGTTAATCTAGGAGAAATTATCCAGGATTGGGAGGGAACATCTATTTATGAAAGCGGATCATTTGTAAATGGAAAAAGTTCGGCAAATGAAGTCGATTTAGTCGAAGCCTTTAACCAAACACATACGGTTCAGTTAAATGAAAATGTGGGCTGGGAACCAACCTTGTTTACAAAAATTGATCCGACACAGGCAGTTCCAGCGCTGGTAAAAGCAAAGGCGGGGACTGGTAAATTAAAATAGACTGTAAAGAACCCATAATTTATTATGGGTTCTACCTGTTTTGTCATGGATGATGTGTCAGTAAAAAATAATGCTGCATTTTGGGACCCTATGGGTCAACTACAAGCAATGAAGCTACAAGACCCTAGCAAGGACCCAAAAACATGTGAAGGACTATCTAATGTATAATCTGCTCCTATTTAAATCACATACTGGACCAGTTTTCCTTCCTCATCGGTATAGTTAATCACAGACTTGTGCGTTTTCAAGTCGATGACTAATGTACATGAATAGACATCTTTTTGCCAGGAAAGACGCACTTCCTCCTTAGCCGAATCAATCACCTTAAACTCCCCGTTAAAAGCAGGGTATTCATTTCTAAATCGGATCAGTTTTAATAATCTTTGAACCACTTCTTTTTGCAACGATTGGTCGATTTCTTCCAGGGTAAAGTTGTGGCGATTCATTTCCCGTTTTTCACCTGTTCTCTCCACTGCTTCATAATCATTTTCTCCAGCCAATAAACTGACATAATAGACTTGCGGAATACCAGGCGCAAAGAATTGAATGGCCCTGGCAGCTAAATAGGCATCATCCTCGCAATTAAGCATGGAATAATAAGTGCCTCCTATCTGATGAACATCAAATCCATCCGGTCCTTTATGTTCATCGGATACAATGAGACTAAGGTTTGAGCCTCTTTCCAGACAAAGGTCCACTACTTTTCTGGCATCATTCGTATCTATTAAATCTTGAAGGTCTGGTAATACAGGCACCCCATCATGGCAATCCAGCATTGTAAATTGATTCCGCGGGCGAACCTTTAGATAGGCGATCAACCTTTCGCTTGATTTGTTTAGGATGGATTCGAGAATGGTATAGGGCAAAATAAAGTCGTAAATCCAGAATCCTTGTTCGGCTAACTTATTTTGAATCGAATATTGGGCATGCACCTCTGGAAGCAATTCGATTCCCGCCGAGTCTGCCAAATCTTTCATCCAATCCAGAAAATCATAGATTTCCGGCTCCACGAAGAAGCAACTGGTCCCGAGCTTTTTAATCACAAAACCAACGGCGTCTAATCGGACGGTTTTGACGTTATTTTTGCTAAAATTCATAAAGAAATCGCTTAATAGTTGTCTTACCTTCTCAGAGTTTACATCCAAGTCAATCTGTTCAGAAGGGTCTTCTTTTCCAAATGTCGTCCAAACCTTTTCTTGTTGACCGGTTTCTTCTACCGTAAAGGTAGAATAGGGTCTTGGTCTTCTTAGAAAAATTTTATCGATATCCTCCTTTAGAGGTTGACCATTCTTCCACAGCTTATCCAAGGCAATGAACATATCCGCATACTCCGATTTTCGGCCCTTTTTGATAAAGTCCTGGAAGTATTTTGATTGCCTGGAAATATGATTGACCATTAAATCGACAAGCACATCAAAATTTTCACCAATTACACTTATATCCTCCCATGTTCCAAACGCTGGCTCTATTTCTAAATAAGTGAGAGGGGCAAAGCCTCTGTCTCCGGATGAGGGGAAGGGGGGAAGAATGTGAATCCCGCCTTTAAAAATATCCTGGAAATGTTTCAAAAGTACATGATTAAGAGTTTTTAAGTCCCCTCCGAGAGAATCCGGGTAAGTAATTAGCTGAACTTGATTTTTTAATGGCATTTTCGTCGCTCCTTATGTAAGGGTTTTAATTTTTTTGGGAACGTTCCCAAAAATATCTTTTTTTATTATACTTGATTGTCTATAATGTTACTAACAAAATATTTTACTATTCTTTTGATACTTTGTTTATCGGATGCACAAACTTTTTATAAATGTTATATTTGTCCGGTACGTTTTTATTTTTATTAGTTAGGAGGAAATATTTAATGAAAAACATGTTCATGATTGGAAATGCCCATCTAGACCCAGTTTGGTTATGGCGCTGGCAGGAAGGTTTTCAAGAAGTAAAAGCAACTTTTCGTTCTGCACTTGATAGACTAGCGGAATATGATGACTTTATTTTTACGTCAAGTTCTGCCGCTTATTATGAATGGGTTGAAAAAAATGATCCGAAAATGTTTGAAGAAATCAAACAAAGAATTCAAGAAGGAAGATGGGTGATTTGCGGAGGATGGTGGATTCAGCCAGACTGTAATATCCCCAGTGGTGAATCCTTTGTTAGACAAGGATTAATCGGACAAAACTACTTTAAAGAAAAGTTTGGAGTAACAGCTAAGGTTGGTTACAATGTTGACAGCTTTGGGCATAGTGGGATGCTCCCGCAAATATTAAAGAAATCAGGAATGGATTCTTATGTCTTTATGAGACCAGGTCCAGATGAAAAAGGACTGCCAGGCAGGTTATTTTTATGGGAATCAAAGGATGGATCCCGTGTCAAGGCATTTAGGATTCCTTTTGAATATTGCACGTTTGATCATTTGGAAAACCATATCATGCATTGCAAAAATGAACTCAAACATTCCTTTAATAACCTCATGGTTTTCTATGGTGTCGGCAATCATGGCGGCGGACCAACAAAGGAAAATCTTAACACAATTCAAAGAGTAAACGAAACACTGGGGGATACAAATTTAATCTTCAGTTCTCCGAATGAATTTTTCGACCATGTTGAGAGTTTAAAAGATCAGCTTCCAGTAGTTCATGACGACCTTCATCATCATGCGGTAGGTTGTTATTCAGTACACTCTGAAGTGAAAAAGTTAAATCGTTATTCTGAAAATCTCACGTTAATGGCAGAAAAATTCTCTTCCATTGCCAATTGGACAACAAGACAACCATATCCAGAGGATATGAACCAAGCATGGAAGGGCATCCTTTTTAACCAGTTCCATGATATTTTGGCTGGGACAAGCATTGAAGTTGCGTATACCGATGCACGTGATCTATATGGTGAATCGATTAGCATTGCATCAAGAAATTTGAATTATGCAGTGCAATCTCTGAGCTGGAACATTGATATTAAAGAAGAAAAAGACATGAAGCCGATTGTAGTATTTAATCCGCATTCCTGGAATGTAAAAGTAAATATTGAGATTGAATATGGTCTTTTTGTGAATTACTTATTACCAGAGGAATTCATTATTGAAGATGTAAACGGAAATGAAGTACCATATCAAATTATTGATTCAATCGCAAAAGTTCCGAATCGTAAACGTGTGGCATTTATCGCAGAAGTTCCACCATTAGGTTATAGTACGTACAAACTACGGGCAGTAAAGTCAAAGAGTGAATTTGACAGTGTAAGGGTAACAGATTATGAAATGGAAAATGACCGTTATAAGCTTGTCATTGACAAAGAATCGGGCGGCATTAGCAGTTTATTTGATAAAGAAAAACAAATTGAAGTATTCAAATCCGATGCAGCCATTCCTTGTGTAATGGAGGATTCATCTGATACTTGGGGACATGGGAAACTTCGATTTGACGAACTTGCAGGTGTATTCAAGCCGGTACGCATTAAGAAGATGGAAGAAGGACCTGTAAAAGGTGTAATCCGGGTAATTTCTAAATATCAAGCTTCTACTGTGGTCCAGGATTTCATTATGTATAAGCAATTGAATAAGATTGAGGTCAATGTGAAAGTAAACTGGCAAGAAAGCTATAAAACACTAAAACTGAAGTTCCCGGTTTCCTTTAATCAACGACATTCTACCCATGAAATCCCTTATGGGCATGTTTCACGCGAAGCAAATGGTCATGAAAAGCCAATTCAAAATTGGGTCGACGTTAGTGGGACTATTGGCAAACATAGAGAGGATATTTACGGTTTAAGCATCCTAAATGATGCAAAATATGGTGTGGATGTAATCGGTAATACCATCAATCTAACAGTATTAAGAAGCCCAATTTTTGCTCACCATGCTCCCTTTGTTCCAGAAGTGGACGAGGATTATCCAATCATAGACCAAGGAATACAAACCTTTACGTATCAATTATTGCCTCATGAAAATAGTTGGGAAGAAGCAGAAACGGTTAAACATGCATTAGAACTAAATCAAAAACCTCAGTTTGTAGTGGAAACATACCATACAGGTACACTTCCTCAAGAGGATTCATTTATTTCAATCGACCAGCCGAATGTAATCCTATCAGCTTTGAAAAAAGCCGAAAATCTTGATGGACTGGTTATCCGTTTATACGAAACAACAAACCAAGAAACGGTTGTGAATGTGGACATGAAAAAGTGGGGACGCAAGTTGGAGATCGAATTTGGGCCTTCAGAAATCAAAACATTTTTTATTCCAAAAGATGCAAATCAGCCTATTGTTGAAACAAACTTAATTGAAGACCTTGAAAAAGCATTGGTAACAATATGAGAAACTATTTAGGAATAGATTTAGGCACATCATCAATAAAAGCTGTCATTGTAAATTCAAAAGGAAAAATCATTGCAAGTCAGACAAAGCCTTATGAGGTAATGCTGCCGCAAGAAGGATGGGTGGAACAAAACACCGTGGAATGGCTGACTGCTCTTAAGGAAGCGTTAACAAATTTGCAGAAAGATTTGTCATTCTTTCCTGATCATATTCATGCGATATCTGTTACTGGGCAGATGCATGGGATTGTTCCAGTTGATAAAAATGGCAAAGCACTGCACCAGGCTATTATTTGGTCCGACCGCAGAAATGAAGAGGAGTTGGGAGAACTTCAGTCACGTTTAACAAATGAAGAGTGGGTCGCACTTACAGGTAACCGTCCGAATATCAGTTTTACGCTGGGGAAAATCCTTTGGTTTAAGAGGCATTTTCCAGAACTTTATAAAAAAACACACAAGTTCCTCCTTCCAAAGGATTTTATCCGGTTGCAGCTGACAGGTACATTTGAAACTGATTATTCGGATGCATCAGCGACCCTTCTTATGGACTTAACATCGTTAAACTGGTCTGAAAAAATAACTAAACTTTTTCAAATTGATCATTCAAAGCTTCCAAACATTCAATTGTCAACAGCCTTGGTTGGTACTGTTTCCAATAAAGCAGCAGGTGTGTTATTCCAGAAGGAAGGAACTCCCGTGGTTTGTGGGTGCGGAGATGCTCAGGCGCAAGCATTAGGGAATGGGATTATCTCATCAAAAGATTGGTTATGTACAGTGGGCACTAGCGGTCAGTTGTTTATGAGTTCGGACCACTTGGCAATAGACAAAGAAGGTACACTTCATACGTTTGTGCATGGGGCACCGGGAAAATGGGTGTTAATGGGTGCCACTTTATCTGCAGGAATGTCATTTAAATGGTTAGTAGAATCAGTTTTTAGTCGTAAATATGAAATTGGAGAATTACTTGATTTAGCAAGCACTGCCAGCCCGGGGGCAAAACAATTGCTTTTCCTTCCTTATCTATTTGGTGAACGTACACCATATCTGGATGAAAAAGCAAAGGGGACGTTTATTGGATTGACCAATGAACATACACATGCAGAAATGGCACGTGCTGTAGTAGAGGGAGTGTTGTTTTCACTATATCAATCTTATAAACTAGTGAAAAAAACATTTGGTCATGGCTGCAGGTACCTCTTGTTAACTGGCGGAGCTGCTCAACATGATATTTGGCTTAAAACTGCTGCTAATATTTTCAATGTCCCTGTAGTTAGAAACAGAAGCCGTGGGGGCGGTGCTTATGGTGCTGCCATGCTTGCTGCAGCGGGAATAGGTGACTTTGCTAGTTTAGAGGAGGTTGCAGAATGTTGGGGACTGCACGAATATGAGAATATTTATGCTCCTGATGTAACTTGCCATCATTATTATGAAAAACTTTTTGAGGTATATTCAGACTCATACACATCATTAAAAGGGATTTTTCATCGCTTACACGATATGGGGGATTTTCAAGGCATTTAGCAGCCCGTGTATAGTCACTGGAACTAGTTCCCCTAGGATTCTCTTAAATTGGTGTGATCATGTAAGGGAAATAATAGGAAATAAAGGGTGTATGCGAATGAAATTGACAGGAATAAATGGTTTTATCTATCGAATTTGTACCTTAATCATGCAGTTTTCCTATCTGCAGTTGTTATGGATTTGCTACACAGTCCTTGGTTTGGGAGTTTTTGGGATATTCCCTGCAACCGCTGCAATGTTTTCAGTAGTACGTAAATGGATTATGGGGGAAAGTGATATTCCTGTTTATCAAACATTTTGGAAAACGTACAAAAATGAATTTTTAAAAGTAAATATGTTAGGGTTGATTTTAACTGCAATTGGCTGGATCTTATATATTGATTACCACTACTTTACTTTTGGAGAATCAGTTGTCAGTTCGGTTATAAAAATAGTTACATTAATCGTTACTTATTTCTTTATAACAACATGTATCTACTTTTTTCCGGTTTATGTACATTATCGCTATCGATTGATGGATTATATTAAATTCAGCTTTCTATATAGTTTAGCTTCCCCGCTAAAATCAGCTGGCATTTTTATCATCTCGTCAGTTATATACTATCTTTTTATGAAAGTACCTGTGGTTTTCATATTTTTTAGTGGAAGTGCAATAAGTTATATTTGGATGTGGTATGTGTACACAACAATTGATAGACTTAGAAGCAACAACAAGAAGGGCATAGTAGATTAAAAAACTATATCAATATTTCCCTACTGAAAGTTGCAATAATAGTTTGACAAATTAAGACATAGGCATTAAAATTGAGATATCTATTAAGTTACATCCGAAAAACGGGAACGTTCCCAAAATAAATCATGGTAATTCAGACATAAGAGAATCTTGATGTAATTGAATTACCATGAATTGTTCCTAATCTGGAATGTGAAAATTTTTTTAGTATTCTTGTAAACGGTTTCTGACTTTTGTATAACGAACTACTATACAAACTTGCTTTGGAATGACTTTGAATCTAAGTGTTTTCAAGGATGAAAAGATTAATATTGATCACTTGAATTTTCTATACGTGGTGAATTCCTTTCTGAAGATTCGGGAACGTTCCCACTAAAAAAATCAAAAAAACGAAAGGGAGGGGGAAAACGATGAATCCAACAATATTAGATGTCGCAAGATTAGCAAACACATCAAAAAGCACGGTATCTCGATTTTTAAATGGTTCACCAGTAAAAAAAGAAACCGAAGAGGCATTAAAAAAAGCTATTAAAGAATTAAACTATCATAGAAATGAAAATGCTCGAAGATTAGTAGTCAATAAAACACACACCCTGGGAATCGTTGTAGATAGTATGGCGAACTTGTTTTATCCATTGATCTTCAAAGGTATTGAAGATTTAGCGAAAGAAAAAGGGTTCAATTGTGTGTTCTACAGCATGACTTCAAATAAATATAAAGAATCAGATTTTCAAAATTTATTTTTTGAAGGACAGGTTGATGGAATCATCATGATCAGCTTTAGAAAAAGAGATCGACAAGAGTTGATGGAGATCGCTCAGGCTGGTTTTCCGGTTGTCATATTTGGAGATTCTGCCGGTGTTGAAGAAATTATCTCGGTGGATGTGGACAACTACTATGGAATTGCAGAATTGGTTCGATACCTGCACCGGATTGGCCACAGTAAAATTGCCTATATCTCAGGGCCAGAAGATGCAGCTGCAACAAAATGCCGCTTAAATGGTTATCTTGAAACCATTAGTCAGCTCGGATTAGAAATTGACCCAAGCTGGATTGTATCGACAGATTGGTCAAATGAAGGCGGATATCATGCTATGAATAGTCTGCTATCAATTGGAGGGTTTACAGCTGTGGTGTCTTCGAATGATGAGACCGCAATTGGCGCATTAAGAGCGATTCAAGAACGCGGCTATAACGTCCCACTAGATATCTCCATTACAGGTTTTGATGATATCACACTATCAAGTTGGGTGTACCCATCCTTAACAACTGTTAAACAACCTTTTATAGAAATGGGCAAAAAAGCGGCTGTGGAATTATTTAATCGGATGGAAAATGAGGATTATCAACCGAAACGCCATCTATTAAAGCCATTATTAATGATTCGTGATTCTTGCAGAAAGGTATCAGAGCCAATTACTAGCAAAATGGTTTAAAGAACCTGAGCGCTAGTTTTACATATACCAGATAAACTCTTCATTTAAGGCTACAGGAACAGTGGGATAAAAAAGTTTAAAGGCTGTGATATTATGAGAAATTCATCTATTAATAAATCAAGATATGGATTCTATTTTGTACTTCCGTACTTTATCGTATTTCTTGTTTTTGGTTTAACGCCTATACTCTTCTCACTCTATTTAAGTTTTACAAAGTGGGATGGGTTCTCGGATCCAGTATGGGTAGGTTTGGACAATTACGCCCGATTATTTAAAGATACTTACTTCTTTAAGTCCATCGGAAACACATTAATCATTTGGATTATGTCAATCGTGCCGCAATTAATTCTTGCCTTAGCGTTAGCGATGATTCTAAATGAAAAATTTATTAAAGGAAAGCATTTCTTCCGAGCAGTTTTTTATTTTCCAAATATTGTTACGCCGGTAACGTTAGGGGTTTTGTTTAGTTTAATGTTTGACTGGCAAACAGGGAGTGTAAACAAATTCTTAATGGCAATAGGGCTCGTGGATGATCCGGTTTATTGGTTTAACAGTCCTTGGCTGTCTAGAATCATTGTTGCTGGTGTAATTATGTGGCAATACTTTGGATTTAATATGTTAGTATTTATCGCTGGTCTTCAATCCATACCAGAAGAACTTTATGAAGCAGCACAAGTAGACGGTGCAACCAAATGGGATATGGCAACACAGATTACCTTGCCATTATTGAAGCCAGTATTGTTGTTTACCTTTATTACTTCCGTAATCGGCGGACTTCAACTATTTGATGCGCCATTAATGCTTGGTAACGGACCAGATAACTCTACTTTAACAATGGTTATGTATCTGTTCCAAACAGCTTTCCAACAATTTGATTATAGTTATGGAGCTGCTATAGCATATGCAATTTTTGTAATCGTCTTGTTCTTCTCATTAATTTCTATGAAGTTCTCAAATATGAAAAAAGTTGAAGAGTAGGATACTTTCGGCTTGAAGGAAAGGAGATCCTTTATGAAAGCAAATGATAGTGTAATAAAAAATGGCATATCACTTAAACAAACTAAAACAAAGAAGGCGTTTAACGCAAAAAGTTTTTTTGGTAAATTCGCAGTCTATTTCGTGTTGATTGCGGTGGCATTTACTTGTTTATTACCTTTTTACAGTATGATGATTACTTCAACACATACCAACTCAGATATTGCAAGGAAATTGCTATTGATCCCCGGGTCTGAGTTTATGAATAACTACAATCGACTTATTGATACAGTCCCAGTTTGGAGAGGGTTTATCAACACAGTATTTATTACAGTCGTATCAACGGTATTGAATTTATACTTTTCAGCGCTCGCAGGTTATGGATTTTCGAAGTATAACTACAAAGGTAAAAACATTCTGTTTCTTGCAGTATTGGGTACGATGATGATTCCTGGTCAATTGGGGATTATTGGCTTTTTCAAGCTAATGGATTCATTCCAAATGCTGAACACTTATTGGCCGCTCATACTACCATCCATTTCTAATGCATTCGGTATCTTCTTTATGAAGCAAATGTGTGATTCGAGTATTCCTTATGAAATTCTTGAATCAGGAAGAATCGATGGCTGCGGCGAATTAAAGATTTTCCATCGTTTAGTACTGCCACTGTTAATGCCTGCAGTTGCAACATTGGGTATCTTCTCCTTTATCGGAAAGTGGAATGACTTCTTAACCCCAATGATTGTACTTTTCGATAATGAATTGCAGCCACTGCCAGTTATGATTGCCATGGTTAAGTCTCAATTCTCAACTGACTTTGGAGCAATGTATGTAGGTATTGTCATCTCTGTTATTCCGATTTTGATTTTCTTCTCACTTGTATCTAAGAAAATTATCAGCGGAATTACAGCGGGTGCGTTAAAAGGCTAAACCTTCTTTGGGAAAACTCAGTGGGGGTGAGGCCAGGACAGTACTTCAAATAAGGGTAAACCTTCAGTGAAGGAAAAATACCTCCACTGAAGTGAATTTACTTATCAAACCCAATAAGTGTAAAAGAATTGACGGTCTTAGCCACTTATAGAGGGCGATAAGAAAAACAATAGATAATGATTATATCAAAAAAGGAGCTGTACTTCAAATGAAAAAGTGGTTTTCAATCCTATTAGCTTCGGTTCTAGTTCTTACATTATTTACGGCTTGTGGAAACAAAGTGGAAACAGCTGCAGATGCGAATAAGTCTAATAACGGTAAAGTTGAAGGAAAATTAACTATCTGGACATTCTTTGGACAAGTTGAAGACATGGCGAAAGAATTTGAAAAGAAATATCCGGATGCAGAAGTTGAAGTTAAGATCTTCCCTGGTGATCAATATCAAACGAAGCTATTGAATGTTCTTCAATCGGGTAAAGGTGTTCCAGATATTTTTGACTTAGAAAGATCATATATTGACAAATTTGTTAATTCAAACTTTACCGCAAACCTTTCTGATATGGGTGCAGAAGATTTAGTAAAAGATTATGTTCCATATGTACATGCATTAGGCCGAGCAGAAAATGGGGATGTTAAAGCAATCTCTGACCACTCTTCACCTGGAGGTTTCTGGTACATTAAAGAAAATGCGAAAAAATACTTAGGAACAGATGATCCAGAACAGATTTCTCAAATGGTTGATAGCTGGGATAAAATCATTGAATTAGGAAAGAAAGTCAGCAAAGAAAGCGGTGGCAAGGTTCACTTAATTTCTTCACACGCTAATATTTACGATATTGAAGCTTATCATATGAAACCATGGGTCAAAGATGGAAAATTAAAGATTGATCCTAAATGGCTTGAACTTTATGAAACACAAAAAGAAATCTTCAACAATGATGTTGATGCAAAACTGGATTTCTTCTCAGCAGGATGGGGAAATGCCATCAATGATGGTAGTGTAATTTTAACCGCAATGCCTGCATGGGCAAGCTTTATGGTTGATAACAAGGATGGCGCTGCGGAAGATAAATTTGGTGTAGCTCGTACACCTAAAGGATGGTACATGGGTGGAACATATCGTTCTATTTATGAGAAATCTGAAAACAAAGATTTAGCTTACAAATTCATTGAGTTTATTGCTAGTGAAGAATGGCAGCAACACAATCTTGAAGCTACAGGAAACATGCCTGGTTTATTATCTGTGTATGAAAAGAATGTAGACACTTTCAAATCTGAAATGTTTGGAGATCAAAATGTATTAAAGCCATATTACGATACAGTAAAGGATATTCCAGCAACGAACTCTGACAAGTATGGCGAAGAAGTTTTAGCTAAATGGCGAAAAGTTTCCGGTCAGGGTGTTAAAGATAACGATGACATTAAAGATGTAATTAAAGAATTTAAAAAGGAAGTTAAAAACACATTCCCTGAACTAGAAGTCGAGTAATCAGCAGGCTGAATAGGAAGTGGATGACTTAAAAGGGAAAAAAGTTGCCCCGCCGCTAAAAATCGATATCTACTCGATTTTTTACGGATGGACGATGGGCAGATTCTTTTAAGTCATCCTTTATCTTTGGAAGGAGTCTTACGATGAGTAATATCCATGAAGAAATAAACAGAATCCGAATCATCGATGGACATGAACACATCGATCCACAAGAAATTCGAAAAAAGAATAAAGTTGATTTTTTTGGTCTTCTCCATTATCTAGAATCGGACTTAATTACTGCTGGGATGAAGCGCGGGATATTAAGCCATAATTCAAAATTAAGTGAAGAAGAGAAAGCCGAACAGTTTTTATACTTCTATAACCAAACAAAAAATACTACCTATGCAAAAACATTAAAAATAGCGGTACAGGATTTATATGGAATGGACGATTGGTCCGTCAATGGCATTTTAAACTTGAATGAAAAAGTAAAAGCAGCCACAAATGATGATGATTGGTATAAAAAAGTTTTCGAAAAGTCTGGAATTGATTTAGCCATAACGCTGCCTTATACAACAAATGTTGATTTTTCCTTATTTCGTCCAGTAATGTTCTTGGACTATGCATTTAAATTGAGAACGATTAAGGATGTACAGCAAATTGAACAACATTCTAGAGTGAGTGTACATACATTCCAAGATTATCTACATGCTGTTGATGCCTTATTAAATAAATTTGTTACTGAAGGCATGGTTGCTACAAAGCTAGGACATGCCTACTGGAGAACACTCAAAACATCAAAGCCAACCTTTCATGAAGCTGAAAAGCAGTTTAATCGATTGTTCTCTTGCTTCATTGAAGAACCTATATCACAGCAAGAATCAGTGGTATTGCAGGACTATTTAATTCATCACGTTATTCAATGTTCGATAAAGTATGAACTTCCTATTCAGATTCATACCGGACATCATGAAACAAGTGTTTCTGGCAATGGCAATATTATAACCAACTCTAATGTAACAGATCTACTTCCGTTACTGCTTGCTTACCCTGATGCTAAGTTTGTTCTATTACATTGTGGTATTCCATATCACCAGGAATATTTAACGATTGTAAAGAATTTCCCAAATGCCTACGCAGATTTTACTTGGGTTTATATCATTTCGCCAACTGTTGGAAAACAAATCATGCATCAAATGATTGAAATGGTTCCACAAAATAAAATCTTTGGTTTCGGAGGGGACTTCAATGTAATTGAAGGAACCTATGCACACCAAAAGCTTGCTAGAAAACTAGTTGCCGATGTCTTACTAGAGAAAGTCCAAGACGATATGTTAACAGAAAAAGAGGCTGTGGAGTTTGCTCAGCGTATCTTTAGGAATAACCTAATCGAATTTTATAATTTAAAGGTGTGATTTAATTGGATTCAATTATGAACATCCAAACTGACAAGAAAGATCAATACGTAATTCAAATCTTCCCCCCAGACCGAAAGGGTGAAAATGCTTTTCTAAAGCTTAATTCACTTCTTGAAGTATATAACGGGGAACAGACACTTGAAAAAATTTTGATTGATGAAGTTACTCCAAATGATGGTTATCATCTTCTTTCAGGAAAGGGAGAGTACTTCACAGTAGAATCGGAATGGAAACATATTCAAGATGGATGTGGCTTTATTCAAGTCGATTTACAAGTAACTTTTAACAAAGAGTGTTCTGGAAATTACGGATTACAGTTTAATGCTGATTTAATAGGTAATGGGAAGCCGACATGGATGATTCCTGGTGCTTTCTATAAAGAAAATCGCTTCGAGCATAATACAAGACAATACCCAAGGTATGATTATCGAGGTGGAAATCATGGCGAGATGGTATCCGATTATTGGTCGTTCCGTTCAGACCGAGCGGCGCTTCCGGCGGTTTTCACTTGGAATGATGAAATGAGCGGTGCTTTATGTGTAGAAGAAATGTCAGAACTTGGTTTAACAGGTTTAGGGTTTAAAGGTAACAATGAAGGCACCTCTGTTTGGGTGAATTTCCCATATAAGGAGGAACCTGTGACTTTTATTGGTAATGCGATTCCAGCGCCAAAAGATATTTCATTATACTCCTTCACTCCAGGTGAAAAGGTTCATTTACATTTAAAAATTTATACAGGGTCAGCTGATTTGCACTCCTATGATCCTTTTGTACGTGAAATGTACAAAATTCATCAACAAGAACACCAGCTAAATCCATGGATGGGATTGGAAGAAGCGGCTGAATTAACTGCGCATGGATTATATACTTGGCATTACATGCCTGAACATAGAATCTTATCCGAAACGGCAGCTTTTGACCGAGAATTTAATAATAATGTAAAGGGTATGGGAGACCGCCCTCATATGCATGTTGGCTGGGTCAGCGGTGTCCCATATGCATACGCATTGTTAACCTATGGACGAAAAAATAATAATCAAGAATATGTTAATGCAGCTAAAGATGTCTTGGATAATATTGCTTCTGCACTAGCCCCTAGTGGAACTTTCTGGGCTTCATGGGTTCTTGGAAAGGGATGGGGAACAGGATGGAATCCTAAGAATACTTGGCTGCAAGCTAGAACCATTTCTGAAGCAACCTTATTTTTAATTCGCGCCTTATCGTTTGAAAAACAAGCGGGCTTTACACATCCTGATTGGGAAAAAGCAGTGCAATCCAATTTAAATTTTGCAGTAATACATCAGCGTTCAGATGGTAACTTTGGTTCCTACTATCATTGTGAAACAGGGGATGTTGAAGAGTGGGACGGTGCTGGAGGAATTTTATGGATTGCAGCATTACTAGAAGGAAGCAACTTTTTCGAAAGAGATTCTTATCGTTCTGCTGCAGAAAAAGCTGGGCATTATTATGAAAGCTTTGTATTAGACGAATACATTTATGGTGCCCCAGAGGATGTACATTTAACTCCAACATCTGAAGATGCATACAATTCTGTTGTTGCATATGTACTACTCTATGAATCTGATAAAAATGAAAAGTGGCTAAACTTAGCAAAAAGCTCAGCTGATTGGTTAATGACCTTCCGCTGGAGTTACAATCTGGCATTTCCAGAATACTCATTCCTGCATCAATATGATTTTAGATCACGAGGTGCGGATCAAGCTTCCCCGTCAAATCAGCATTTGCATAATTATGGACTATTTTGTGTTCCTGAAATGCTTCGTCTATGGAAATACACGGATGACACTTATTACCTGGACCGTACTCGTGATCATATTGCATGCTTCTTGCAGTTTATTGCGAGAAAAGATGGTGACTTTAATGCTTACAAGGGGATGGTTACTGAGCGGTTTTATAATACTAATTGCTTCCAGCCAAAAGGAATGATGCTGACTTTATCTCATTCATGGTGCGTAGGGCTTGTTCTATATGCAGCGCAGGAAGCATTAGCCTATAACGATTCATTGCTGCTCTCCTAGTTTAAAATTCAATTAACCATCTTGGGCTTGGGCACTACCAGATGGTTAATTGTATTTATGAAATATTTGCATGTGCAATTTAAGGAAGGGGAATAACAGTATGAAAAAACTAGCGATAATACATACAACTCCTGTCACGATTGAGCCATTAAAAGAGTTAGCGAAAAATATAGTTGGAGAATGTGAAATTATAAATTTAGTGGATGATTCCATCCTCCCGCAATTAGAAAAAAATGGGGGGGATATCGAAGATGTTGCTGAGCGCTGGGGAAGTTATGCTAAAGTTGCCGAGCAG
This sequence comes from Neobacillus niacini, assembly GCF_030817595.1. Classification (GTDB taxonomy): domain Bacteria; phylum Bacillota; class Bacilli; order Bacillales; family Cytobacillaceae; genus Neobacillus; species Neobacillus niacini_G. Next base: position 2,513,760 of record NZ_JAUSZN010000001.1, on the reverse strand, counting down.
CTTGGTGCAGAATGTATTTTAAATGCCTGTTCTTCTATTGGTGAACTTGTTAGGATAACTCAGCCTAAGATTTCAACGCCTATTGTACGGATTGATGATGCAATGGCTGAATATGCTGTGAACGCTTCAACAAAAATTGGTGTTGCCGCTACTTTAGAAACCACATTAAAACCTACACTTGAGTTGCTAAAACAAAAGGCAGCAGAAAAACAGAAAACAGTCGAATTTGAACCTATTCTTGTAGCCTCCGCTTATCAGAAATTACTAGCAAATGATAAAGAAGGACATGATGCAGACCTTGCAGTTGCATTATGTGACCTAGCGAAAAAAGTGGATATCGTAGTTCTCGCACAAGCTTCCATGGCAAGGGTTGTTTCAACCTTTGCGCCTGATGAACAGAAACAATTTGTAACAAGTCCTGAATTAGGAATGGAAGCAGTTAAACGTACATTGCTAAAATAATAGGTTAGCATTTTACAAAACACATACCAACATTAGTAGAAAGTAGGAATGATAGTCATGAATCAACTTAAACCAAAAAATATAATCTCCTTAACAGAAGCTTTGCAAATGGCGGAGAAATTCCAATATGCAACAGGATCATTTTCACCCCGTTATACTGCAATGATTAAACCAGTTTTAAAAGCAGGACAAAAAAATGAATCACCTATCATTGTACAAATCTCTCAAAAAGAACTTGAACGATATGGAATCACTCCTTTTGAATTTGCCGAAGAGTTCTATAAACAAGTAGAGGAATTAGCAATTTCAGTGCCGGTTGTATTACACCTTGATCACACTAAGGAGCTTCAAGTAATTAAGGATGCAATTGAAGCTGGGTTTACATCGGTTATGATTGATGCATCTGAAAGACCTTTCGATGAAAATGTTGCGATCACAAAAGAAGTAGTGGAATATGCACATGCTAATGGCGTTTCTGTAGAAGCGGAACTTGGGATGATTGGGACAACTGATTTTATCGAAACAGATAAAGATGAAGAATTGTATACAGATCCAGTGGAAGCGGCTGAATTTGTAAAGCAAACAAGTGTAGATGCCTTAGCGGTATCATGTGGAACTGCACATGGCGTGTACTTGGTACGTGAACCAAAGGTTGACTATGATCGTTTAAAGGCTATTAGGGAATTAACTTCAGTACATCTTGTCCTTCATGGCGGTTCTGGGGTGCCAAGTGAAATGGTACAAAAAGCCTTCCAATTGCCAACTGGCGGTGTAAGTAAAGTTAATATTGCAACTGATCTCGAGCTTTCACTACTAAAAGCACTTGGCCGAGAAGAAAGAATGACGAATGTGGAATGCAGCCAATTATCATCAGATCTACTTACAGTTGGCCAAGATGCAGTTGAGACTACAGTATCAGAAAAAATAAACGACTTTTTACTAAGTGCAAACAAATCAAATCATTTTAATCAATAACGAGTGTACAAGGGGTGGAGTATATGAAGGATAAAACGTTCCATATGATTGGTAATGCTCATTTAGATCCAGTATGGCTTTGGCAATGGCAAGAAGGATTCCAAGAAACAAAAGCAACTTTCCGGTCGGCACTCGATCGAATGAAGGAATATGAAGATTTCATTTTTACATCTAGTTCTGCAGCGATGTATGAATGGGTAGAAGAGAATGACCCGGAAATGTTTGCTGAAATCAAAGAGCGGATTCAAGAAGGACGATGGAGAATCGTTGGCGGTTGGTGGATTCAGCCAGATTGCAATATCCCAAATGGTGAATCTTTTGTTCGTCAAGGATTGTTTGGACAGCGCTACTTTCAGGAGAAATTCGGGGTAACGGCAAAGGTTGGTTATAATGTGGATAGCTTTGGCCATCACGGAATGCTTCCACAGATCCTAAAGAAAAGCGGAATGGACTCTTATGTGTTTATGCGCCCGGCGCCAAATGAAAAAGGACTTCCAAGTAAGCTTTTCTGGTGGGAATCAGATGATGGAACACGGGTATTGGCTTTCCGAATTATGTATGAATACAATTCATGGGGAAAAGCGTTAGATCGAATTGTCGATCGATGTAAAACTGAATTCAAGGGCAATGTTGATGACTTAATGATTTTCTATGGTGTAGGAAACCACGGTGGTGGTCCGACCAAAGAAAATATCGAAAGTATTTATCGATTAAACGAGGACGACAATCTTCCAAATTTGGTTTTCTCATCACCTGAACAGTATTTTGAAAAAGTGAAAAATAATAAAGAATTACCAGTAGTGCATGATGATCTTCAGCACCATGCAAGCGGCTGTTATGCAGCACATTCTGCTGTAAAGCAATATAACCGCAAAGCAGAAAATATGTTAATGACAGCGGAAAAATATGCAGCTCTTGCATTTTGGTTAACAGGGCAACCGTACCCAACTGAATTTAACCGTGCATGGAAAAATGTATTATTTAATCAATTCCATGATATTTTAGCAGGAACTAGTATTGAGCCAGCTTATGAAGATGCGCGTAATTTATATGGCGAATCATTAGCCATTGCGGATCGTGCACTAAATAATGCGATTCAGTCAATTTCATGGAGAATTGATATTGAACAAGATGAGAGAATGAGACCAATTGTCGTATTTAATCCGCATGCTTGGGAAACAAAGGCAAATGTAGAAATTGAAATTGGAGGAATTAAGCAGACATCTGTATTAGTTGATGACCAAGGAAAAGCTGTCCCATTTCAAACAATACAGTCACAAGCAACTTCTGGAGGACGTTACCGTTTAAACTTCCTGGCCGATTTACCAGCAATGGGCTACCGTGTTTATAAAATCTATACCGAGTTAAATAGCGTTACCCCTGTTGGTGAACCAATTCAAGCTAGCCAATTTTCGATGGAAAATGATCGCTTTAAAATCGAATTTGATTCTGAAACTGGGTGGATTAAGAGTTTATATGACAAGCGGATTGAACATGAAGTATTCTTAGGGCCTGCGGCAAAACCGGTTGTGATAGAAGACAAATCCGATACATGGAGCCATAATAAACTCCACTTTAATGATATTGCCGGGGAATTTAAAGCGGCAAAGATTTATTTAGCAGAACATGGTCCGGTGAAATCTGTTATTCGTGTAAAGAGCGTATATGGACGCTCCATTTTGATTCAAGATTTTACAATGTACCGAGAAAAAGACCAAATTGATGTAAAGGTAACGGTTGACTGGCGCGAACAATTCAAAATGCTTAAGCTTGTTTTCCCTGTCAATGCAATTTTTAGAAAACAAACGTATGAGATACCTTATGGAACGATTGAGCGTGAGCATAATGGGGAGGAAGAACCAGGTCTAAGCTGGGTTGATGTAACAGGCGTTCGTGAAAACCATGAAGGGTTATATGGGGTCAGCCTGCTAAATGATGCAAAATACAGTTACAGCATTCATAACAAAGAGTTGGCGTTAACCGTATTGAGAAGTCCAATCTACGCTCATCATGATCCGTTAGTTCCTGAAGAGGACGGAGAGTATACCTTTATTGACCATGGTATTCAACGGTTTGAATATACAATTCTGCCACATGAGGGCAGTTGGGAAGAGAGTGAAACAGTAAAAAAAGCAGCTGAATTAAACTGTAAACCAATTTCCATTATCGAAACATTCCATAAAGGATCGCTTCCACAGGTAGATTCATATGTGCAAGTGAAAGCAGATAATGTCCTTGTCAGTGCGATTAAGAAAGCAGAGGACAATGATGATTTAATTATTCGCCTCTATGAAACTCATAAAGTTGAAACAGAAGTAGAAATCAACCTGCCGAAATTTAATCGTTCATTCACAACCGTATTCAAACCTTCAGAAATTAAAACTTTCCGCATTCCAAAAGAGGCTGACAAGCAAATTAAAGAAACGAATTTGATTGAATGGGATGAGTAGAAATGGTTTACGATAAAAAACTAGAGTTGAAAAGGAATTTACAAGATACTGGAAAATATATGATGCAGTATGAGCTAGCCTGGGGGAATTCAGGGAATATCAGTGCAAAAACGGAGGAAAATTCATTTCTCATTACTGCAAGTGGAACTTATCTTGGAGATTTAGATTTAGAAGATTTTGCAGAATGCTCTTTGGATATTGGTGGGAGTATCATCGGAGAACGGAAACCTTCCAAAGAGGTTCCAATGCATCGTGCCATTTATGAAACCCGTCCAGAAATAGGTGCAGTATTACATGCTTCACCATTATATAGCACGATGATGGCGGCCACGAATATAGATATTCCTTCAGATTGGTTTATTGAGAGCATGTATTATTTAGAGCGGGTTGAACGTGTTCCATATGCACATCCTGGCTCAATTGATTTAGGTGAACTTGTAAGAGAGAAGGCACATAAGGCTAATATCTTATTGTTGGAAAATCATGGTGTGCTTGTTTATGATACATCATTAAAAGAAGCGAAAATGGCATTACAAACATTGGAAATGGCTTGTAAAATGCTCATCATCTCCCGTAATGCAGGAATTGACCTTCAAGAGCTGCCGGAGGATGTTGTAAAAAGTTTTCTTAATGAGGCGGGTTATAAGCCGAGACGGAGGTGGGAGAATTGATTGGTATTGTAGCGGATGATATTACTGGTGCAAATGATATCGGAATCATGTATGCAAAAGCAGAATGGCGGGCAGATGTTTATCCCCATCCCATTTCACACGAAAAAACGGGAACGTTCCCACCAGATGTTTTGATAATTGATACCAATTCCCGGCTCGATCAGGGAGAGGAAGCATATAAGAAAGTATTCACCAGCACCAAGAGCTTACAAGCTCTTGGCTGCACTCAATTTTTCAATAAAACATGTTCCGTTTTTAGGGGAAATATTGGTCCCGAATTTGATGCTATGTTAGATGCGTTAGAAAGTGAATTTGCCGTTGTCGTTTTAGGTTTTCCTAAAAACGGAAGAACAACGCTGTATGGTCATCATTATGTTCGAGGAACCATTTTATCAGAGTCAGAGTTTCGTAATGATCCAGTACATCCAATGCTCCATTCTGACCTGGTTGAGATATTACAAGCACAAACAAAACGAAAGGTTGCAAGGGTCGATATTGATATCATTGACCAGGGCAGTGAAAAGATAAAACAAGAATTAGAGCGGATGAAATCAGATTGTAATTATTTAATCCTTGATGTGAGGGACCAGGAATCATTACGAAAAATAGCGGAAGCAATTAAGCATGAGCCAATTATTTGCGGTGCATCCGGAATTGCAGAAGAACTTGCACATGTTATGAATAAAAGTCCAAAGGAAGAACGAACACTTACTATTCCCAAATTGGAAACAGGGGTCCTATGTGCAGCAGGCAGTTTAATGCCTCAGACCTTTAGTCAAGTAGAAGAGATGAAGGGCAGAGGCCTTCCCATTTTTGAAATGAAATCACCTCTTTTATTGACAGATCAAAAAGAATCACATTTAAAAGATCTTGTTTTAAATCTGGTTTCATTACTAAAAGAAGGGCAAGATGTGCTTGTTCACTCTTCAAACACGCAGGAAATTGTCAATGAAACAAAACAACTGGGAGCAAAGCTAGGAGTTTCAAATACTACTGTTTCAAGAATTGTTTCGGATTCCTTAGCATTTGTTGTGGATGAAACCTTGAAAAGAGCCAATGTAAACCGTTTGTTATTAGCGGGCGGGGAAACATCCGCTTCTGTATGCAGCAAACTGGGAATTGAAGGTCTAACTGTATGGAAAGAAATCGAACCAGGTCTTCCATCCTGTATTAGTTTAAATACACCGGCAAAGGCGCTTGTCTTAAAGTCAGGCAGTTTTGGAAGTAAGGATTTCTTTGCAAAAGCAATCGACCATCTTAAAGAAATTTAACATTAACGGTTTAATAGGGGATGTAGTTATGAATAAACAATTGGAAAGATTATTTCAGAAATATCCTGAATTGATAGAATGTCAATCTAGTATAGAAGCGGCTTTTGAACAAATGAAAAAAGCTTATGAGTCTGGTAGAAAGCTATTATTAGCAGGTAATGGCGGAAGTGCTGCTGATTGTGAGCATGTTGTCGGCGAATTAATGAAAGGATTTATGTCCAAACGTCCTCTCCCACAGAAGATGAAAGAAAAATTAAAGGCTGTTTCTGGAGACGATTACCTAAGTGAAAATTTGCAAGGAGCTCTTCCTGCGATTTCACTTGTCAGTCATTCCGCTCTAATGACAGCATTCGCTAATGATGTAGCTCCAGATATGGTATTTGCACAACAGGTTTATGGTTATGGTAAACCAGGTGATGTATTCATCGGTTTTAGTACTTCCGGCAATTCTAGTAACGTGAATCATGCCGTCAAAGTTGCAAAAGCTTTAGGTTTAGTCACAGTCGGTCTTACCGGAAAAAGCGGCGGTGCCTTAAAGGAGTTATGTGATGTTACAATTTGCGTTCCATATGATTCCACACCGGATATTCAAGAAAGACATCTACCTATTTATCACGCTTTATGCGTAATGATTGAGGAGGAATTTTTTTCATGAAACCAGTCCTCGCAGGGTTAGATATTGGTGGTACGAAGTGTGCAGTTGTATTAGGTATTGAAGATGAACAGGGAATTCAGCTAATTGCTAAACAAAGTTTCCCTACACCTGATTCACCTGAAGAAGCACTTTTACAAATGATAAACCAATTAGAAAAATTATTATTGGAACATAGCGATCTTACTTTAACTGCGATCGGCATTAGCTGTGGCGGGCCGCTAGATAGTAAAAAAGGTTTAATCTTATCACCGCCAAATTTGCCAAACTGGGACCATGTTGATGTCATAACACCTCTCTGTGAACGTTTTGACGTCCCGGCGGCGGTGCAAAATGATGCAAATGCATGTGCGTTAGCGGAATGGAAATGGGGCGCAGGTAAAGATACAAATAATATGGTTTTTCTAACTTTCGGTACCGGGATGGGAGCCGGTCTTATTCTCGATGGACGTTTATACTCCGGAACCAATGACATGGCAGGCGAAGTAGGACATATTCGCTTGGAACAAAATGGTCCAGTTGGTTATGGAAAAGCAGGATCGTTTGAAGGCTTTTGCAGTGGAGGAGGAATTGCACGACTCGCTCAAAGTATGGTCGCAGAATGGCATAGCCAAGGGAAAGAAACAAAAATTTGTTCAACTCAAGATGAAGTTGAATCCATTACTGCCAAAACAGTGGCAGAAGCTGCTCAAGCCGGTGATCCATTAGCAAAACAAATTTATAAAATTGTCGGCCAAAAACTAGGCCGTGGTCTCGCGTTATTAGTAGACCTTTTAAATCCTGAACGAATTGTCATTGGGAGTATTTATTTGCGTCAGGAGGAATTGTTAAAACCATTCGTAATGGAAGAACTTCTAAAAGAAGCCCTTCCATATTCATTACAGGTTTGCACCATTGTCCCTTCAGGATTAAAAGAAAGCGTTGGCGACTTGGCATCGCTATCCGTTGCCAAATATGCATTAGATCAGGAATGATAGGAATTTAACTCTAAAAAGGACAAAAGGAGTCATACTATGTTTCAAATCGAGCAAAACCAAAACATTCTTCAATGTCTTTATCATAATCAACCTATTTTTTCAGGTATTCAAGTAACTGTAACTCTTGAAAATCAGTCAAAACTGCCATTAAATTTTAAAACGGTTTCAGACAGAACAGGTCAAAATCACCTCGGGACTTATAACGAGTACAGTTATCTTTTTGCAGATGAAACTGAAACCGTTTCTGCTGTTTTAAAATTACAGTGTTATGGAGCCTTTATTGCTGCTTTTGTTGAGGCAGCCATTCAAAATGATGAATTATTTAAGAAACAACAGTATTTTGCAGCTCAACAGGCGATCGATATCACCATTTTATCTTTAAAAGAAGAATTAGAAATCATGGCTAACTATCAACATAAAGATTGGTGGACTCGCCCATTTTTTACAAATAACATCAAGGAAATACCAGGACGCACACAATCCATGCTCATTAAAAGTGATAAAAATTATTATCATTTCCTGCCAGTGTGTGAACAAGAAGCACGTACTGATTTTGTCGGAACTGAAAAGGGCTTACAGGTTTCGGTTTCTCCATTTCATGGCGGTTTTACCAAGCTGTCAGTGTTTGCTTTTAGTCTTTCAGCTTCAGATAATCCATTCGAGCTAGTGAACGATAATGTGAAAACAGCTTTAAGCTTATGTGGACAAAGTGTATTACATAGAGATGAAAAGGAATATCCAGAAATACTTGATTACTTGGGCTGGTGCAGCTGGGATGCTTTTTACCATGCTGTTAATGAAGAGGGAATATTAACAAAAGCAAATGAGTTAAAACAAAAAGATATTCCTGTTAAATGGATGATGATTGATGATGGCTGGTCTAAGGTTGACGGAAAAAAACTCCATTCCTTCGAAGCTGATGAGGAAAAATTCCCAAATGGGTTAACGAATACAGTTTCCATCCTAAAAAAGAATTTTGGCGTGAATTGGGTAGGTGTTTGGCATACCCTTGCAGGATATTGGGAAGGAATTTCACCAGAAGGTCCGTTAGCAAAAAGTTTGGACAAGCATTTATATCAAACAAAAAATGGCAGCCTCATACCATCACCAAAAGCAGAAGAGGGATTTGGCTTTTGGCATGCATGGCATTCTAAGCTTAAAAAAGAGGGAATTGATTTTGTGAAAGTGGATAGCCAAAGTGCGATTGCAAACTTTATGGCGCACAATCAATCCATAGGCGAAGCGGCAGGTGGAGCGCATACAGCACTTGAAGCATCCTGTAGTTTACATTTTGATAATACGGTCATTAACTGCATGGGTATGGCAGAGGAAAATATATGGCATCGCCCATATTCTGCTGTATCTCGTAATAGTGATGACTTCGTTCCACAAGAGGATAATAGTTTCAAAGAGCACGCCTTGCAAAACGCATATAACTCCCTTTATCATGGTGCTTTCTATTGGGGAGATTGGGATATGTATTGGACCAAAAACCATGATGATCTCCAAAATATGATCTTACGAGTTGTAAGTGGAGGGCCAATTTATTTTAGTGATGCTGTCGACCAAACGAATCCAGAAATGATTTGGCCATTAGTTTATAACGATGGAAAAATTATTCGTTGTGAACTGCCTGGTGTACCGACAGAGGATTGTTTATTTATTAATCCAATTCAGGCAAAAACCCCGCTTAAAATATGGAACAAATGTAAGGGTGCTGGAGTGGTTGCTGCTTTTAATCTAAGTGAAGGTACGGAAGCGGTTCATGGGTCAGTCAGCCCAAAGGATGTTCCAGAGCTGATGGGAGACAAATTCGTAATATATGATGTTTTAACAAAACAACATTCTATCGTCAGCAAAGAAGGTAAGGTTGAAGTAAGCCTTGGTGAGAATGGAGTTTCACTATATTTAATTCTTCCTATAGGTCAATCAATAACTGCAATCGGCCTAAGCAATAAACTAATTGGTACGGATGCAATTAGTAATAAATGGAACACAGAAAAAGGTATCAAAGTTACCTTGAAAGAAGGCGGAGTATTTGCATTCTTATCTGACGCTGAGCCTATAAAAGCCTTTGTGAATGGAAACCAGGTAATGGTTGAAAAGGATGCTCAAAATAAGCAGGTTTATATCATTGATTGCCAGGATGCTTCTGGGGAAGTACTTCTTGAAATTGAAATCTAACAAAAATCACAGGAGGATTTGAGCATGACCCTTCATCAATTACCTGCTCAATCTGTTCCGATTCTAGCAGATTTGGATGTCGTCATTATTGGTGGAACAATGGCTGGTTTAGCTGGCGCTCTAAAGTTTGCTCAACAAGGAAAAAAAGTCATGGTAGTTGAATCTAGGACCTATTTGGGAAGCGATTTAACAGCTACATTAAGTCCTTGGATTACAATTCCACAAGGGAAAAAATCAAGTTTGATAGATTCCTGTGTAAAGTCATGTGGGAAAATAATCTCCAATGAGCATTCCCAATCGGTCGTCTTTCATGTCGACCGATTGAAAATACAGCTTGAAGAGGAACTCCTCTCAGCAGGAATTCAATTATTGTATTGCTCCATGCCTATTGGGATGATCAATCTAGCTGATAAGCGGCGTGGTCTAATCATTGCCAATAAATCAGGGAGGCAATTAATTCGCTGCAGGGGGATTGTGGATGCAACAGAAACTGCAATCACGACCTTTTTTACCGGCTTAAAAATAGCAGCATTAGGGAATAGCAGCCAGTCGTGCTATAAAAGAGTTTTAGAGTTTTCCAATGTCCAAGAAATTTCTCAAGCAGAATGGGAAGTCCCTTTAGAATTGGGGATTTTGGATAACAAAGTTACCGTTTATAAAGGCTACCATGAAAATGGGCATTTCTATGTAGAATATCAATTGAAATTACCCGCAGAAAATAATTTAACTGCAAATCAAAAACGTGAGTACACTGCACAAAAACTAGGAATTGAGCTTGCAGAATATCTTGTTCATCATATTCCGGCATTTAATAAAGCATTGTTATGTGCAGGTTCATATGAATTAAAGGGGCCTTATCCGTTAAAACCAGTAGAACAACCCACTGACCAGCCTATTCATATTGAAAAATTAACTGTCAGCCCCAATGTATGGAGCTTTTATAAAGATGTTCATGAAAATGTTAATACAGACTGGCTTGACCCTGTTAAATCCGCTGTATTAGCAGAGCAATTTGCAGAACAAGTCAAAGATTTGCCTTTTCAAGGTCAACAGACTATCACGGAAAGTATTCAAGTCCCTGATGATATTCAGCCTTATGAATTTAACATACCTACGGGCTTTTTAGAGCGTAAGGTTGAATATGGAGATGTTCCAAAACAAGAAATCTATTTATCTAAAAGAGCACATGTGCTCGTTGCCGGAGGTGGCTCAAGTGGTGCCTCGGCTTCGATTGTGTCGGCTAAAGAAGGAATGAACACGATCCTCGTGGATTTGAATCCTGGTCTCGGCGGTACCGGTACATTTGGCGGTGTTGATAGCTATTGGTTTGGTAAACGCCATGGATATGCTGAAAAGATAACGGAACTTGTCCATAATACCCAAAGAAGAATAAAGTATAAAGGCCATAAATGGAATATTGAAGCAAAAAAGTTTGCACTTTTAGATGAAGCGACTAGGTTAGGAGTTAAACTTCTATTCAATACTATTACGTTCGGAGCAGTTAAAAAAGGGACTCAGGTATGTGGCAGCCTTGTTGCAACGAGATGGGGAGCAGGGGTTGTTTTCGCTGACTGTGTAATTGACGCAACTGGAGATGGAGACCTAGCTGCTTTTGCTGGAGCAGAATTCGCTTATGGCTCTGCCCGGGATCATGTTGTCATGTGGTACTCATTAGCCCAATATAAAGAGCCAGGAAAGCTGCAAAATAATTTCACCAGTATGGTCAATGTATCGGATGTATTAGATTACACAAGAGCGATTCTAGCGGGGAGACGACGTTGCAGTGAGGATGTGGACGGTTGCCATGATCATGGCATCTACGTAGCCCCGCGAGAAAGTCGTCATATTATCGGTGATGTCGTCATGAATATGACCGACCAGTTGCTGCAGCGAAGCTGGTCGGATTGTATCAATATTCATTTTAGCAATCATGATATGAAAGGAATCAGTGAGGCAAACTGGTTACATGCTGGATTAATTCCACCAAATCTCGAGATTGAGATCCCTTATCGAATGTTATTACCAAAGGGTCTTGATGGAATCTTAGTAGTTGGTAAGGCAATATCCGCTACTCACGATGCCCTGCCTGCCATTCGAATGCAATCTGATTTAGAAAACTTAGGAGGTATTGCTGCTCTTGCCGCAGCAATGGCCGTTAAGGAAAATCAATATCCTAGACAAATAGATTGTAAAAAATTGCAGGAAAGAATCATAACAGAAAAATTAATACCAGAAACCATTCTAACAAGAAAAATAGATTTTCTTCCTTATTCTGATGAGGAATTAATCAGTTTGATTGAATCCATCGAGGTATATGAGCCTTTATATGAATACTCAAATATGCGGATGAATGAAATCTATCAAAAACGCATTCCATTTGTGGAAATATGTACTGCAGGAAAACGAATTATTCCTTTTCTTGAACAAGCCTATCATGAAGCACAAGGAATTCGTAAAGTTCGTATTGCCCAAGCATTGGCCCTGTATGGTTCAACAACAGGAGTACCAGCTCTAATCTCTGAAATTATGAGTATGCTAGAGGATCAGCTTCCTAAACGGACTGCCGATATCCTGTATGTTACGATGCCGCCTGATCATGGTGCAATGCCTGATGTCTGTTATTTACTCTATTCATTAGGATTAACAAGGGATAAACGGAGTATTAACGTATGGAAACGAGTAGCGGATTTATTAAATCCATCGGAAGAAGATTTTAAAGATAAAATGTGGGGGATTTTTTACTATATTCATTCGATATGCATGGGTGCCGAGAGGTTAGGTGAAGTGGAAGCGATTCCTTTCCTTGAACAGCTTCATCTAATACCAGCTTTATGCAATCAGTATTGTTATGAGGGGCATCAAGCCGACTATTTCTTAGAACGTCGCGCCCTGCTGGAATTAGCTATTGGCCGGGCTTTGGCACGGTGTGGAAGTGCAAATGGGTATGAAATCCTAATCAACTATCTTTTGGATGTTCGTTCCCTCCTTAGTAAGCAGGCATCTTCAGAGTTACAGCGATTGATCGGATTAAGTTGTGAAAAGGATCAAAAAGCTTGGAGAGACTGGCTGGAGAATGAAAAAACCAATCTTAAGCCGCAGCCATATACCGAGGTAACAGATCAAGTTAACGAAAATGAAGTAATTACAAGAAGAATATTTTCCTAGATTCAATGATGGGAGTGCACGGCATATGCAATATACTTGTGCATTCCTTTCAACTGTGAATAGTTTCATATCGAAAGGGGTTAAACATCATGGCAGTTATTACTTTTCCTAAAGATTTTCGCTTCGGCGTGTCGACAGCATCTTATCAAATCGAGGGTGCCTATAATGAAGATGGCAGAGGTTTGTCTATATGGGATACCTACAGCCGAATTCCTGGTAGGGTCCTAAATGGAGACAATGGTGATATTGCTTGTGACAGCTATCATCGAATGGACGAAGATATTGCATTGTTAAAAGAATTAGGGGTTAATACCTATCGTTTCTCGATTGCGTGGCCAAGGATTTTTCCAAACGGAAGAGGAGAAGTCAATCAAAAAGGATTAGATCATTATCACCAGTTTGTTGATAGGTTATTAGAAAACGGAATTGAACCGTTATGTACCATCTATCATTGGGATTTACCGCAAGCACTTCAAGATGAGGGCGGATGGAAGAATCGTGCGACGATTGAGGCGTTTGTTGAGTATTCCGATTTATTGTTCCGTGAGTTTTCTGGAAAAATTAAATCATGGTTAACCATTAATGAACCATGGTGTGTCTCTTTTTTAGGATATTTCGTTGCCGAACAGGCTCCTGGTGAAAGAGATCTCCAAACTTCACTAGATGTTGCTCATCACTTGTTATTAGCACATGGACGAGCAGTAAAGCGATTTAAAGAATTGGGAATCCCAGGTGAAATTGGTTATGCACCAAATGTTACTTGGTATGAACCATTTAGCCGCCGTCCAGAAGATGTTGAGGCATGTGAGCGAATCTCTGCATGGTTTATGGAATGGTTCCTTGACCCTGTCTTTAAAGGAAGCTATCCACAAATTTTAGTAGATTGGTTTGAGAAAAAAGGGGCAAAAGTAAACATTCAAGAAGGCGATATGGAAATCATTTCTCAGCCAATCGATATTTTAGGAATCAATTTTTATACTGGTACAGTATCAAGATATAAAGAGGGTAAAGGGACGTTTGATTGTGAACATCTTGATGGTTTATTTGATAAAACCGACATCGGTTTTACCATTTATGCTGATGCCTTTTACAAGGTGTTGATGGATATTAAGAATAAATATGGAAATGTCCCAATCTACATAACCGAAAATGGTGCAACATACAATCAGGATCCTGTGAACGGTCGCGTTCGTGATGAAAAACGAATCAGATACTTGAAACAGCACTTAACACAGATTAGCAGGGCACTAGAGTCTGGTGTGAATTTGAAAGGCTATTGTATCTGGTCATTGATGGATAACTTCGAATGGTCCTATGGGTATAGCATGCGGTTCGGTCTAGTTCATGTTGATTATCATACATTGCAGCGAACTAAAAAAGACAGCTATTTCTGGTATAAAAAATTGAATCAAAACCATTGGTTTGAATTGTAGGTGTTTATATGAAAATAAATTTTAGCGGTGATTTGAAGGGCCTTGAACAAGGTTTGGAGATTATTTGTATTGAGCTAAATATTCAGCAATCAAAAGATGGATTTCCGTTATATGTGAAACAACAAACTGGACCATTAACAGCTTTCTGTCAACAAGACAGAGGAGAAATTTGCTACCAAGAAAAAATTCACTTTTTCCGTGCATTAGGATTGTGGCTGCAGGAGTTTGAAGAGAGCAACCAATTTGAAATCATTGAAGAGCCGCAATTTAAAACGAACGGTGTGATGGTCGATTGCTCGCGTAATGCCGTATTGACCTTAGAAGGGATTCAGACTCTTTTACGAAAAATGGCTTTAATGGGTTTGAATATTGTCATGATGTACACTGAGGATACCTTTTCGGTCGAGAAATACCCATATTTCGGCTATATGCGCGGTAGATATACAGAGAAGGAATTACAAGCCTGCGATGACTATGCAGATGCGTTCGGTATTGAAATGATTCCATGTATCCAAACACTTGCGCATTTAGCAGAGGCACTGAAATGGAATTATGCCGCAAGTATCAGGGATACGACAGATATCTTATTAGCGGATCATGAAGAAACCTATATATTTATTGAAGATATGTTAAAAGCCGCATCACGTCCATACAGAAGTAAGCGGATCCATATTGGAATGGATGAAGCACATCAGCTTGGCTTAGGAAAATACTTGGAGGAGCACGGATACGAAAAACGCTTTGATATTATGAATAAACACCTCGAGCGGGTTGTATCCTTGGCTGAAAAGTTGTCGTTAAAACCGATGATATGGAGCGATATGTATTTTCGACTTGGGTCAAAGACAGGAAATTACTATGACCTACATTCGAACATTCCAGATGACGTAATTGAATCTATGCCAAAAGATGTTCAATTTGTATATTGGGATTATTATCATACGGATGAGGAATTTTACCGGACCTTTTTACAAAAACATAAAGAATTTGGTTCAGAACCGATTTTTGCTGGAGGAGTATGGACGTGGAATGGCATTGCCCCGAACTACGGAAAAACAGTCGTTACTACGAATGCTGCTCTAGCAGCTTGTAAAAAAGAAGGAATTAATGAAGTTTTTGCAACAATGTGGGGCGATAACGGAGCCGAAACACACTCTGACGCTGGTTTAGCAGGACTGCAGCTCTTCGCTGAACATGGATATCGCCAAGATGTCAGTGATGACCATTTAGCTAGACGTTTTTCATTCTGTACAGGCGGTAATTGGGAGGATTTTCTTTCTTTAAATGAATTTGATGAAACACCTGGTGTTTCAAAGGATAACTTGCACGAATCCCACCCATCGAAATTTTTATTATGGCAGGATGTTTTAATTGGTTTATACGACGAGAATATCCGAGCATTACCATTAAATGACCATTACAAAGGCTTAGCTGATAGATTAGAAAAAGCAATAAATAGAAATAATGAATTCTCCGAAATGTTTTCCTTTTACACACAACTTGCGCATGTTTTAAGCATTAAAGCTGAAATAGGAATACAACTTAAAGAGGCATATGACAGAAAAGATAAAACAGGAGTCGCTCAGATAAACACTAAGATTGATATGCTTCGTAACATGATTGATGATTTACGAAAGCTTCATCGAACATTATGGTTTTCCTCTAATAAGCCATTTGGCTGGGAAGTCATTGATATTCGCTACGGAGGGGTATTATCCAGGTTAGAAACAGCGGAGTATCGTCTCCGGCTGTGGCTTGATGGAAATATTGCTGCGATTGAGGAATTAGAGGAAGAACGCCTTTATTTTGATGCCCCGTGGAAAATGCCTAATGGTGCTCTAGGAAGAAATTCATATCACCGGATTGTAACAGCAGGAAGCTTTTCTGTATAGGGAGTGTACAAGATGTTTTTATCTATTGATATCGGTACTACAAATCTTAAAGCAGGTTTATTTGATGAGGATGGTTCATGTAAAGTTGTATCTAGCAGACAAACACCATATGGTACACATCCTGATGATAGATACACCTATATAGATCCTCAAGCTCTTTGGAGCAATATTGCAGAACTTATTGAAGAAGTTTTGGGATCATTCCGCTCCCCGCACGTTCGTGCAGTGAGTATAACTAGCATGGCTGAAAGTGGTCTGCTCCTAAATGCAGATACAGGTAAACCAGCAACTGAAATTATTCCTTGGTTTGATGATTCCTCAATTGAATATGTAAATTTTATAAATAATAACATTGATTCGTTTGCCCAGTTTTGCAAAACTGGGCTCCATACGTCCTTCAAATATGGACTCGCAAAATTACTCTGGCTAAGAGAACGAGATCCATCGCTTTTTAATCAAAATGTTGTATGGTTATCTATTTCTTCGTTTATCGGATACTGTTTAACAGGAGAAATAGCAGAGGAACAAACATTAGCTGCTCGAACGTTTGTATACCAAATTGACAAAAATAAGTGGGATGATGCAACTATTACCCATTTTGACTTCAATCCGAAACTATTCCCTCATGTTACACATTGTTTAAAGCCAATTGGAAATGTGAAAAAAGACGTGAACAAGCTAGGCTTAAATTTTGAAACTAAGGTTTATCTTGCGGGTCATGACCATATTTGTTCTTCTTTGGCAGCGGGTATCGTTACAAGCGGTCATGTTTATAATTCAATGGGGACAGCGGAAACATTGGTGGGTACGTTTACGAAGCGAAAACTAACATTGGAAGACTACGAATCTGGCTTGTCGTTTGGTATTCATCCAATTGATAACATGTATTTTTGGATGGGGGGACATTCATCATCTGGAGGATCAATAGAATGGATGCGTGATATTCTGGGTGACGACCGCCTAACCTATGAAAAGATTAATAGCTATTTAGAACAGGCTGATGAAGGACCAACTGGAATTATCTTTTATCCATATTTATCCGGAAGTGGTGCACCAAATCCCAATCCGCATGCAAAAGCTGCTTTCCTTGGATTAAAGAAAGTTCATCAGAAACCGGATCTTCTTAAAGCGGTTCTTGAAGGGAACGCCTTTCAAATGGAAATGATTCGTGAGGCTGCTGAAACAACAACAAGATTGAGCATTAGCACAATGAGCGTTATTGGAGGCGGAGTCCGCAATCCTTATTGGATGCAGATTAAAGCGGATGTTTCTTTCATTGATCTTTTCCTTCCAAATATTACAGAAGCGGCACTTTGCGGGGCAGCCCTAACCGCAGCAACAGGTGAAGGTATATATCCGACTTTAAAGGATGCCGTTGCGGCTACAATAAAGGCTGATAACATGGTCGTACAGCCTGATCATGAAATGTATAAACAATATCGACAGATATACAAAGATCAGTATAAACCAATTAGCAAAATGATTGAAAAATTCTCGTAATCATAAACAAGTGATTTGATAAGGAGAAATAATGATAGATTTTAGATTATTAAGAGCAGAGGAATACCATCAGGCAATTACCTTAGCAGACCAAACGTTTCGAGATAGTGAGCATACTTCAATGGGGGATGCATTCCCACAAGTATTTTCACCATCATTGAATCAATCATATGGTGCATTTATCGATGGGCAATTAGTCTCGTTTATTGGGTTAGTACCTTCGATTGTCCATGTAGGCGCTGCTAAAATTCAAGCCTATTCCATCGGTGCAGTTTGTACACTTTTAAATCACCGAAACAAAGGCTATGCGAGCATTTTATTAGAAAATGTTATTTCTCATGTCCAAAAGGCTAAAGGTTCCATTCTTTTTGTATCAGGGAATTTACCAATCTATCAAAAAGCAGGTTGTACCGTTTATGGGGAGTTAAAAAAATACGAAATACAAATTGGAGAACTATCTCCTTCAAATGGATACTCTGTAAGAGAAATTCTCCCATATGATTGGTTTTCCTTACATGCACTCCATCAATCTAAGAAAGTACGTGTTGAGCAAAGTATATACGATTTTGCCATCCTTCATCAGTCAAAAGGCTTTGCTAGTATTGAGAAAATGGACCACAAGATTTTAGTATCGGAAATGGGTAATCAAATGAGGGGTTTTGTTGTTTTTGGTGTTCCAAAAAACGAAACTGCTGCCCGTGTGATTGAATGGGGAGGCGAGCCGGAAGCAATCAAAGCTATTTTTGCAAAATCATTCGAATTCGGTGTAAATTATTTGAAGATTTCGATTCCTATGTATGAATCGGAGCTTAATAGACAACTCAATACTATTGAGAATACCATTTCTCCTTTTCCAGGAACACTTAAAATCACCAGTTTAAAATTGTTGTTGGAGCAATTAGAGCCATTTTTTAATGGGAAAGTCAAAATTGTGGATCTAGATAGAAAGTACAAAGAGCTTACTTTTAACGGTAAGACCATGATAGTAGATAATGAATATTTAAAAAAATTATTACTTCTAGGAGATCCTGAATTAGATCGTACCTTGAAGGGGATTTTCCCCATACCCCTCCCACACCCTGAAGGTTTAAATTATGTTTAATCAAAAAACTTGTGAACTTTGTTGATTGAAAGCTCTAACTTTGTGAAAAGACAAATCAATTCTATAAATTTAGCGAGGTGTAGATATGCTCTTAGGTTTTCAAACTGCTAACTACTTTGCACGTTCATCAAACTATCAAACTAGTATGGATGAATGGGGTGCTGCTGAACGGAAGGTCATCGAAAACTTTTGTTTAGCTGAATTTGAGAGAATTTGCGGTGATATTCAACGTGCAGGATTTCTACATATAGAACTCTGGATGGGACATGCTTTTCCAAAATTTATGACCCATTATTTAGCTGACGAATTAAAAGCAATATGGCAGCGTCATGGATTAAGTGTATATTCCTATTCTTGTTCGCTTGGAGACCCGGTTAGATATCCCAGGTGGACCCGTCTTTGTTTTGAAACAGCAAAAATGCTTGGGGTTGACATGATTACTAGTGGGATTACGAAAGAATCAGCACCTGCAATTTATGGACTATGCAATGAGTATGGATTAAAGGTAGCTGTTGAAAATCACCCTGAAAAAAATCCTGATGAAATTAAGTCAGTTATTGGGGACTATGGTGATTTACTTGGGGCAGCAGTTGATACTGGCTGGTTTGGTACACAAGGCTTTTATGCGCCTGAAGCACTTTGGCAATTAAAAGACCATCTGATCAATGTTCATTTAAAGGATGTAAAAGAAGCAGGGGACCACCACCCGGTAGCCTTAGGAACAGGGATTGTTAACATTGGGGAATGTGTTCAGGTGTTGAAAGAATTGAAATATGATAAAACAGCTTCGATCGAGCAAGAGTCCGGTGACCATGACCCAACCGAAGAGTGCGCAGCCGCCTTACAATGGATCAGTGCATTACTAGAGAAGGATAGGGTAGAAGACCATTCCATTAAATAGAGAACAGCACAAAATAAATATCTTATAAAGGAGAGATGAGCATGGTACGTTTAGCCGTTGTGGGGACAGGATGGCAAGGTCAAGGCCATTTAAATACGATGAAAGAAATTAATGAGATAGAAGTTGTTGGTGTTTGCGATTTAAATGAAGAGCTGTTAGCAAAGGCTGTTAATAAATTTGGCGTTAAGGGATTCCAAAATTATGTTGAAATGCTAGACGAAACACATCCTGATGGGATTATCATCTGTACTCCGCCTGAAGTACGTGAGTTTTTAGTACGCGAAGCAGCAGAGCGCGGAATTCACTGTTTCATTGAAAAACCACCAGCGAAAAATCTAGAAATGGCAAAAAAGGTTGATGAAATATTAGGCCGCACTGGCGTAATTAACAGCGTTGGTTTTATGTATCGTTATAGCAGCGCTGTTCAGAAAACAAAAGAACTTATCGCAGGGAGAAGAGTAGCATTAGTACGAAGTGCAATGCTGGATGGTCTTGCTTTAAGACCTAATTGGCCGCGATGGTTTTTTGATAAGGAACGCTCTGGAGGCCCTGCATTTGACCAAGCGATTCATATCTTTGATTTATCCCGCTACCTATTAGGAGAGGTAGATCAAGTCACAGGGTATCAAGATAACCTTATCGTGCCAAAAGGGGAAGACTTCACAATTGAAGATAGTTTTAGCCTGACCATGAAATATACGAATGGAATTTTACAAAATCATACACATACGTGGAGCTATCCTGGTGTTGTTACCCAAATAGAGTTAATTTCAGATGAACTGCATGTAACACTCGACCTTGCCAATGGTAAAGTGAGTGGAAAAGTGGATGAACAGGAAATCCTATTTGAAGCGAAAGATGAGGCGTTATATCGCCTTGAATTAGAAGCATTTGCAAAGGCAATTTCCGAACGTAATCCTGATCTTGTTTTATCAACCTATAAAGATAGCATTTGCTCACTTACTGTGGCATTAAAATCAGTAGAAGCACTGGAATCAAATTTGAAACTTAATATTTAATAAAAGATTCCCCCCTGCGGCAGGTATCTACCTTTTGCTGGGGGGAACATTTTAACAAGTTTAATCATTTCTATCGAAAGATAAAAAACAGTAAGGGGCTATCAAAAATGGGCACTACTCTAATTCATAATGTTCGATTGATAGGTAATGAAGGAACGAAACAGGGAGCTGTTTTAATTCGAGATGGACAAATCGTTTCCGTTTATCATGAACGAAGTTTACCGCGAATTTCCGCTGATTTTGAACTGGATGGGAACGGCCATTTATTAATACCAGGAATGATTGATGTACATATTCATGGCGCCGAGGGGTTTGACATGATGGATGGAACGATTCAAAGTGTGGAAGCCGTATCCACAGCATGCGCCAAAACCGGATGTACATCTTTTTTAGCAACTTCAGTATCCTCTTCACTAGAAGATCTATTAAAAATGATTTCAAATGTAAAACACGTTTCAGGCCAAGAACCTGGAGCGCAAATTGTTGGTATTCACATCGAAGGTCCCTATCTAAATGTAAAAAGAAAAGGAATGCAAAATGAACGCTATCTACGGCATCCAAATTTGAAAGAAATGAAAGTGATCCAAGAGTGTTCCGGTTCACTCTTAAAAATGGTGACATTGGCACCAGAACTGCCAGGCGGCCTAGAGATGATTTCATTTTTAAAAGAACAAGGAATTATTCCAGCTATTGCTCATTCTGATGCAACCTATGATGAAGCGAAAGAAGCTTTTAAGAGTGGTGCCAGCCATATTACGCATTGCTTTAATGGTATGAGGCCTATCCACCACCGTGATCCCGGAATCGTCGTAGCTGCGATGGAAGAACATGAAGTTAGTGTTCAAGCCATCGTTGATGATAAACATCTTCATCCCGCAATTGTTCGATTGCTATATCGTGAAAAAGGACCTGACAAAATGGTCTTAATTACGGATGCCCTTCAGGCAATGGGGATGGGGGATGGAACATACATTTTTGGAGGTCATGAGGTTAAGGTAGTAGATGGAGTGGCAAAATTACGTGATGGAACTCTTGCATCAAGTACAGTCACAATGAATGAGGCATTGGCAAAAACAGTAAAGACTGGTATCCCACTTAGAGATGCAGTTTTAATGGCGACGGAGACACCAGCTAATATACTTGGGTTAGATCAAAAAGGACGAATCAAATCTGGTGCAGATGCGGACCTTGTGTTACTGAATAACGGCTTTGAGGTGATAATGACAATCGTAAATGGAAAGATTGTTCATAGCCTTTCATAAATACGTAAGGCATGAACCTATTATTAGGACATGCCTTCTGCTTAAGTAAAACACAGTTATTTTGTAAATGCTGGAATCAGTTCTTTTAGATAGCTGATGGAACGTTTTACATCTTCTGTCATAGTTCGTTTAGGTTGAGTACTTGGCGGATGCCAAAGCTCTAGTGCCAACCACCCATTATAATTAGCTGCTGCAGCGGATTTTAGCATGGCGGTTATATCTATTTCACCATCTAATAAGTCTTCTGTTGGCACCTTACCATTTTGATTACGGAAATGAAAAGCAAATATCCGTTCTGGATACGTATTGACCCACTCAATTGGGTTACAGCCAGCTACATGGGCCCAGCCCATATCTACACATAGCCCTACAGATTGATCTGAATAATCGATGACAGATCTGAGGTCTCCATTTGCATTATGATGATCTGCTGCATGATTGTGCAAACAAACCTTTACACTCATTGGTTTTACTATTTCGGAAATAATGGCTAAATTTTCACCCTGCTGCTTGAAATCATCTTCCGTTTTTGCAGCTGGGGTTTTCCAGTTAATGGGGTCCGCATTTAACAGTAAATCAGAACCACCTGCTGATGCTAAACGTTCAGCAAACGGTAAAACAGTTTGTTCAAATTCTAAATGATTAAATGGGACATGTAATGGGAGGCCTACATAAGAGGCAGAGACTGCGAGCCCAAAGGAACGTGCCATCTTTAGTTTCTCATGGTCAGCATCAATTTCTACCGCATCGAGACCTGCCTCTGCACAGGCTGAAAAGATCTCTTCCCATCTTGGTTGCTTGTTGTCTTTTTTCCAACGTTCAACCCATCCATACATATTGGATGAAAATCCTTTTATGTTCACAGTGTGACCCCCTTCTGATTCATGTTAATCGTCTGTTTTTGTCCGGTTTGTGCGACAGAATATAGTGATCTTATACAAAGAAAGTTTTTTAGTGCTTGTTCATTAACATTGGCAAACGATTCAAGACCTTTTACTTTCCGATAAAAATGAAGGAGTGGATTATCAAAAATCGTGAACTCGCTTCTTGGAGCGGTTACTACCTGTTCCACCACAATTTGTCCGTTCTGATCATATCGGCGGAAGACTGGCTGCCGTGAATCAAATGGTGTCCATGTTACGGAGCCGAGTGTACCTTCAATTTCAGCTCTTACATACTCCTCACCGTGAGTACAAGAAGCACGTTCGTAATGAACGTGGATTTGATGGTGATCGGAATAGAAGGTCATTGATGCTCCAACATGTGTTTCAACGTTAAAAGGCGTATCGCTTGGGTCAATTTCGGTTATTGGCTTTGAAATCCATGCAGTATGGAATTCAATCACATTGGGCATGAGTATGTCATGTAAAGTGGAAAAGTCATAAGGTCCCCAATCCATTAAAACGCCTCCTCCGCTTTGCTTTGAATCTAAAAACCAGCGGCTTGAAGATTGATATTCAATTCCTGATCGACTTCTATTCCACTTGTTTACAAACGTTGCATGATAAATATCTCCTAAACAACCCGAGCGAATGACTTCTTTGACTGTCTCCATATGGGGCATTCCTTTAAATCGAACGCTGCAGCATCCAAGGTAGCGTTTCTCCTTATCTGCAAGCTGAAACATTTCTTCGGCTTCAGAAGAGTTCATCGCCAATGGTTTCTCACAAAGGACATGGCGGCGAGATTCTAAAGATAGTTTAGTAGGACTGAAATGTGCAATTGGTGGAGTTGCAACGATGACAATATCATCTTCATGTGCTGATTCAAAGCGTAACATTTCTTCAGCATCTGTGAAACCGATTGCCTCGGGAAACTGATTGCAAAAATCTGTTAGAGTATTAGGATTTGAATCTGCTATTCGCAGCTGAATAGATTCGGGAAGTTTTTGCGCGGCTTCAGCATGGGTACGCCCGATTACGCCTGCACCAATAATATAAAGTCTCATTTGGGTCACCTCAGTTAGATAATCTGGTAATACTCTACCATAACCAAAATTGAGATTTCTCGTCTAATTTAGTTGAAAATTCATCGTTTTGTACAAATGATGATATGAATTCGAGGTGTTAAAAAATGTATGTGGAACACTTGCATTTACAGCGATCCTTTGCATTTTGCCGTGTATGGGGGTCGGATGAAGAGCATGATTTGCATATTCATGACTGTCTAGAAATAGGGGTAGTCCTAAAAAATGAGCTTGAATATAAGTTTAACAATCAGACTTATATCGGTAGACCAGGAGACGTGTTCTTGTGCCGTCCCATTGAACCGCATTGGAGTTACGCGCAGCCTGAAAAACCATTTGAGTGTATTTTAGTTCTATTTACTCCTTCTGTTGTACGTAAAATCCCGGAAGGAAACCAATTGCTCAAGCCCTTCTATACGGCACATGGAGTTCATCCTTTAATTCCTGCTGAGACAAGTTCCGCCAAAGCTATAAGGAAGGCAGCGGAATCTGCGATGAAAGCGCAAGAGATGGGAAAGGGTGCATGGGTAACTTATCAGTACATGCATTTAATCGATATTCTATTGCAAGTAGACCAATTTTCCAAAGTATTCGAAACTACTACTCCAGCAAAATTACCATCTTCTGAAATTGTAGAAGTAGTGGGTTATATGCTGGAACATTATCAGAAACCACTTGATTCAGAAATTCTCTCCTGGCAGGCAGGAATGGGAAGAACCATGTTTTATAAGGAATTCCGCAGATTAACAGGATTAAGTCCAGCCGAATTTCTTAACCGTCTGCGGATACAAAATGCAATGGACCTGCTGCGTTCCACAAATAAAAGTATGATCGACCTCGCTTACGCAAGCGGATTTCAGTCTTTAAGCACTTTCAACAAGCAATTTAAACGATTTACGGGGCTTTCCCCCAGGGAGTATCGCAAGCTGGATTAATTTATTTGAGGAGGATCATTATGGGCAAAAAGGCAATATTTTTTATCATAGAGTGGATTTGGCGGCTATCGTGGGTAAATTGTTTATGGCTGCTATTTTCTGTTCCTGTCATTACCATCATTCCTTCAACCTTTGCCATGTATTCCGTTATGATGCAACTTGTAAAAGGAGAAGAGGATATTGATATATTACCTGCATTCTTGAAAGCATTTAAAAAATATTTAATAAAAAGTTTTCCACTGGGTATACCGTTAGCGCTTATTGGTGTGTTTCTATATACCGATTTAATGATATTAAAGGATCAAACAGAAAACATCATGTTAATGCTGAGGTATTCCATCATGATCCTAACGGTTTTATTTATGCCTATTGCTTTTTATAGTATTTCAGTTTTTGTAGAATACGAGACTTCATGGTATAAAGCGTTATCACTTGCATTTATTCTTGTAATGAAAAGACCATTTATGGTGTTATTTATAGTTTGTGGGATTGTGGGGTCTTTTGTGTTGTTTTTGTTTTCAACAGGAATCGGAATATTGTTTTTTGGGAGTTTGTGTGCATTATTTACGACAAAAGGGGTAGTTTCGGGTTTAGAAAAGGCTCAATAGAATACTATTTTTAAAATTTTATTTAATAAATTTTCAAAAGATTATTGACATTGAAAACGTATACATCGATAATGAGGATAAGCCACAATAAACCACAAAACTGGTCAATAAACCAAAATGGGAACGTTACCAAAATGCATAAAACGTCATAAAACAAATTTTTGGTTAAAAATCCTCATTTTATAGTTTATCAATCTAGTAGTTCAGTGGGATATGAATGGCTAAGACATTCCAAATGATAAAAGGGGGAAAACGCATGAAAAGCTTTAAAAAATCTTTTTCACTTCTACTTGTTCTAGTATTAAGCTTAGTAACTTTTCTAAGTGCATGTGCTGGAACAGACAAGACATCAACTGAGACAGCAAGTAAAAGTGGCGGCTCAAAAGATGGAGTAGTAGAAATCGACTTTTGGACATTTTGGGGATCTGAAATTCGCAGACCGATTATTGAGAAAATCATTGATGACTTTAATAAGTCTCAAGACAAAATCCATGTAAAGCATACATATCTTCCTTTTGGGGATATCTGGACTAAAGAGCTTGCTGCAGTGGCTGCCGGTAATCCGCCGGATGTAATAATTAACGATATTAATGCGGTTAGACAACGTGCAGAGAAAAATCAAGTTGAAAGTTTAGAAGAATTCTCTAAGAAAGATCCAGGCCTTAAAGATCAATACTTCCCAGAACTATGGAATGCGGTTACAACCGAGGAGGGAGTTCCCTTTGCATTGCCTTTCAATACAGATACTCGCTTGCTTTTCTGGAACAAGGATATTTTTAAAGAAGTTGGGCTAGATCCTGAGACACCGCCTAAAACATGGGAGGAGTTAAAGGAATTTGCCCGAAAAATTGATCAAAAAAATGGAAACCGTTATAACCGCCTTGGGTTTTTACCAAGACATGGGATTAACTCTGATGTTTGGATGATAAATGCCACTGGAGAAGGTTATTGGGATTATAAAGCTGGTAAACCAACCATTAACGATGAGAAAGCTGTAAAAGCACTTGAATGGGTTTATGATTATGAACAGCATTATGGCGATGATGTTATCAATGCGTTTAAGGCTGAATTTGGTGAAAATCAAGCAGATCCATTTGTTGCTGGCAAACTTGGTATGGCAGTACAATCTGCAACTTCTTACACAAAAATCCGTGACTACGGTAATGGAATGAATTTTGGTGTTGCACCAATGCCTGAAATGGAACCAGGAAGTGGAAATACATCTTGGGGCGGAGGATTTGTAGCGGAAATTCCAAAGGGTTCAAAACATAAGGAAGCAGCTTATGAATTTATCAAATATTTAACCGGTCCAGAAGCTCAAGAGTATTGGGCAGTTAAAAACTTTGACAATGTTGCAAACATAGAAGCTGCAGAAAAAGCAGCAAATAGTTCAGTATTATCTGAAGCGGATCAGCACGTATATAAAGCTGCTGTTGAGAATATGAAAGATACCATTTTAACACCATTTCCATTAGAAGCACCTGATTATATTAATTTAATCAACCCTGAATTGGATCAAGCCTTATTAGGACAAAAAACTTCTAAGAAAGCTTTGGATGACGCCCAAAAGGCAGTCGAAAAATTAGTAGAAAGCACAAAATAACTCATGAAAAAACAGGGAGTGAAGCGATTATTCTCTCCCTGTTTTCTATAACAAGTTAAGATAGGAGGTTGTATTATGGAAACCCAAGTTACGACAGAAGTTCGTACAGATACCAAAACAAACAAAGTTAAAAAAAGAAAAATGTCCCTTGAGAAAAAAGAAGGGTTACAAGGATATATTTTTATAGCTCCATGGTTGATTGGTTTTCTAGTCTTAACTGCTGGTCCAATGTTGTTTTCGTTATACGCCAGTTTTACGAATTATGATATCACATCTCGGATGGATTTTATTGGGTTGAAAAATTATATTCGAATGTTTACCAATGACGACCTATTTTGGATTTCTTTAAAAAATACTTTATACTATGTTGCGATTTCGGTTCCAATTACAACAGCTGGCGCGGTGTTATTAGCTGTTTTGTTAAACCAGGGAGTACGTGGGATGAGAATCTATCGAACGATCTATTATCTCCCTGCCGTTTTATCTGGGGTAGGTGTTTATCTATTATGGATGCAATTATTAAATCCAAGTTCGGGTCTTGTTAATACAGTATTAGCTTGGATTGGAATAACAGGTCCTGCCTGGCTATTTGATCCAAACTGGACGAAACCAGCATTGATTTTAATGAAGCTTTGGAGTCTTGGCGGGGGAATGCTTTTATATCTTGCTAGTTTACAAGGGGTTTCAAATTCATTGTATGAGGCAGCAGAGTTAGATGGAGCCAATAGTTTTCGAAAGTTTGTACATATTACTTTGCCGATGATAACTCCAGTCATTTTCTTTGACCTAGTTACAAGTTTAATTGGAGGATTCCAGGTGTTTCAGGAAGCTTATGTAATGACCACAGGTGGCACCGGAGGACCGGCCAATTCCCTGGTATTCTTTAACCTGCACATGTTTAATAAAGCATTTAAAGTTTTTGATATGGGATATGCAATGGCGATGTCATGGATACTATTCGTTGTTGTATTAATTATTACATTAATTAATTTAAAATTAGCTCCGCGTTGGGTCCACTATGAAGGAGATGATCAAAAATGAGAAATCCATCCAAAAAAAGCTCTTCATACTTCAAAAGTGCAAAAACTCGTAAAAAGATTTCACAAACCATTATCACATTCCTCCTCTTGCTTGGAAGTGTGATCATTCTTTTTCCTGTATGGTGGATGTTTGCGACTTCTCTGAAAAGCATGACAGAAATTATGCAGTATCCGCCTACTTTTATACCTAAGGAATGGCATTTTGAAAATTATCTTGATACATGGAAAGCGGCTCCGTTCACTGGTTATTTATTGAATACATTATTTATTACAGTATGTGTTGTATTTGGAAACGTAGTAGCAAACTCATTCATCGCATATGGATTTGCTAAAATTCGCTTCAAGGGCCGCAATTTCTTATTCGCAGCAGTACTTGCAACAATGATGATTCCTGGTTTCGTAACGATGATTCCACATTACGTTATGTATTCTAAATTAGGATGGCTAAATACTTATCTTCCATTAATTGTCCCATCCTTCTTTGGGAGTGCCTTTTTCATCTTTTTACTCCGTCAATTCTTTTTAACAATTCCTAATGAATTAATTGAGGCAGCCAAAATTGATGGTGCAAACCATTTTTACATTTGGTTAAAAATTATGGTTCCACTTGCGAAACCAGCGATTGCCACCGTTGCCATTTTCTCTTTTAATGGTGCCTGGAATGATTTCTTAGGACCAATACTCTATATAACTGATGAATCGTTCTATACTTTACAAATAGGTCTTCAAGTATTTAAAGGACAGCTTGAAACACAATGGAATTATTTAATGGCCGGATCTTTACTTGTTTTGCTGCCAGTAGTTATTCTCTTCTTCATTTTCCAAAGATATTTCATCGAAGGAATGAATTTAACGGCTGGGTCCAAGGGATAACCAAATATTGACTCGAAAAGGAGATTTATAGAATGACAAAGGAAATGAAACTGAAAAATGTTCTCACCTTAAAGGAAGCATTAGTAATCGCCGAAAAAAATGGCTATGCGATTGGCTCTTTTTCACCGCGTTATACACCGATGATTCGACCTGTGCTTCGAGCAGGACAAAAAACGAACTCACCAATGATTGTTCAAATCTCACAAAAGGAATTGGAAAGATACGGCATTACGCCGACAGAATTTGCCGAAGAGTTCTACACAACTTTGGCTGAGGAAAATATTACTGTACCGGTTACATTGCATCTTGACCATACCAAGCAATTTTCAGTTATTGAAGAAGCAATCGAAGCTGGTTTTACTTCTGTCATGATCGATGCATCAGAAAAGGAGCTTGAGGAAAATATTTCGATCTCTAAAAAGGTGGTTGAATATGCTCATTCTAAAGGGGTATCGGTGGAAGCGGAATTAGGGAAAATTGGAACAACTGATTTTGTGGAAACGGATAAAGATGAGGAACTGTATACGGACCCTAATGAAGCATTGAAATTTGTAAATGAGACAAATTGTGACGCACTAGCTGTCTCTGTTGGTACGGCACATGGTGTTTATAATGTTAGACAGCCAAAAATAGATATTGAGAGATTAATAGCTATTCGCCATCTTACACCAGTTCATTTAGTCCTTCATGGAGGTTCAGGGGTTCCATCAGAGATGATGAAAGAGGCGATTAACCTTCCAAACGGCGGTGTTAGTAAAGTAAATATTGCTACTGATTTAGAAGTTGCATTACTAAAGTCTCTGGCACGAGAAGAAAGAATGACAAATAAGGAATGTAAAACGTTAACACCTGATCAATTAGAGACTGCTAGGAATGCAGTAGAAAGTACGGTAGTGGAAAAAATTCAAGACTTTTTGGGCAGTTCAAATCAAGCTGGTACATTTAATCTCTAAATCGGAGGAGTTTATCCAATGAATCGTTCATTATTTCCTATTAGAGGGGTAGTCGAAGGCTTTTACGGTGCTTTTTATACTGCGCCGGAACGAAATGATTTACTATCATTTATTTCTGAGCACGGGTATAACCTATATGTTTACGGACCAAAAAATGACCGTCAGCACCGTGGAAGATGGAGAGAGCCGTATCCTGATTTTATCATGGACCAGTTTGCAGAAACCCTTGTACTTTCCAAAAAGCTTGGTATTGATTTTTGCTACAGTATCGGATCTGGAGTTTCGATTAATTATGCATCTGAAGAAGATTTTCAGCACATTACAACCAAGTTTAAAGCTTTTTATGATATCGGTGTCAGAACTTTTATGATTATGCTTGATGATATCAAAGCAGAATTTCAGTATGAGCAAGAGCGAAAAATCTTTAAAAGTTACGGAAAAGCACATGTTTTTTTAACGAATAAGCTTCACAATTGGTTGAAATCACTTGATGAAACTTGTAAATTGTCCATTTGTCCTACCGATTATCATGGAAAAGCACCGTTTAGTGATTATATATATGAGATCGGAGAGGGAATCTCCCCAGACGTTGATATTTGTTATACGGGTCCTGAAATTTGTTCGAAGACCATAACGGAACAAGATACAAAAAATTTCGCCAATGCGATTAACCGAAAGCCAATTATTTGGGATAACTACCCAGTTAATGACTTATCGATGACCAGTGAAATGCATATTGGTCCTATTAGCGGCAGAGATGCCTCGTTAACCAAGGTGAGTAAAGGTATTATTGTAAATACCATGAGTCAGGCAGAGGCCTCAAAAATTGCCTTGCTAACATTCGCTGATTACTTTGAAAATCCTGAAAGCTACAACCCATGGACCTCATGGGAGAAAGCGTTAAAAAAGATTGGCGGAGAGGATAATTATCGTGCATTAAAAATCTTTGCAGAAAACTCACTATTTTCCTGTCTTGGTTATCCAGAGGCAGAAAAACTGGAGAAACTAACAAATCACGCATTGGAAGAGCTTCAAGCTGGAGAAAGTGCTTTAATTAGCCAAGCTGTTAACGCGCTATATGATTATTTAGATTTGCTTGATGAAGCTGGTTATACGTTAAAGTTTCGATTAACAAATTATGCTTTGCGGAACAACCTATTACCTTGGATTGAATTAATGGAAAGCTGGGCCTGGGCTGGAAGGAGAGCAATTGCAGTTTTACGGGCGTTGGAGAAAAATGAAGGTGATGTTATGGGGATTCTTAACTGGTTAAAGGAGTCAGCGGGAGAAGTGGAAAATCACCATAAACGGTATGCTGGAAAGGTGCTCCTGCCATTGATAGAGTACGCCAAATCAAAAGTCTAAAGAAAAAACGGGGAAGTACATTATACAATGAAAAAAATAACGTCTAATCTTTTCTTATACCAGAGTACTTGCAATGTCTATGTGATAAAAAATGGAGAGACTGCTATATTAATTGATTTTGGAAATGGCGATGTTCTGGATAATCTTTACTCGATAGGTGTAGAAAAAGTTTCAGATATCCTTATGACCCATCACCATCGTGATCAAGGACAAGGGTTGGACCGTGCTGTGAAAGAGGGAATCAGTGTTTGGGTTCCACACGTGGAACAAGATTTATTCACAAAAGTGGACGAACATTGGATGCAGAGAGTTATTGATAATAACTATAACATGAGACAAGATCGATTTTCCTTGCTCCATCCTATCCCAACATTTGAAACATTAAAAGACTACACAAAACCGATAATAAATGGAATAGAGTTCATGATTATTCCGACACCTGGACATACAACCGGATCAATCACCATTTTCACTGACTTGGATGGGAAAAAAATGGCGTTCTCAGGCGATTTAATCTATTCACCAGGAAAAGTTTGGTCATTATCGGCAACCCAATGGTCATATAACGGTGGTGAGGGGCTGGCACTTAGTGTTCTTTCTTTGTTAGATCTAAAAGATAGGAATCCAGAGATAATCCTCCCGTCGCATGGGAAAGTAATGGATGATCCTATCCCAGCTATCAATCTATTAATTGAACGGTTAACGGATTTAATAAATTTAAGAAAGCATAATCCAAGACTTTTTCAGCTTCGAGAAAAACCATATGAAGAAATCACCCCGCATTTATTAAAGAATCGTACTAGTATGGCAAATTTATATGTTCTTATTTCTGAAAGCGGTAAAGCACTTATGATTGATTTTGGCTACGATACGATTGGCGGAATCGCCTCCGGGAGTGACCGTGCTTCTAGAAGACCATGGCTTTATTCAATTCCTGCCTTAAAAAGGCAATACAATGTTGACGAAATTGCGGTAGTGATTCCTACCCATTATCATGATGATCATGTTGCAGGTATCAATCTATTGCAAGAGATTGAAGGAACAGAGGTATGGTGTCCTGAAAACTTTACTGATATCTTAGAACAGCCAAAGAATTATGATTTACCATGTCTTTGGTACGACCCTATAAAAGTGGATAAAATTCTTCCACTGAAGAAAAAAATAATATGGGAAGAATATGAATTAACGATTTATGAACATCCAGGTCATACACTTTATGCTGCGGCAATTTACTTTGAAGTGGATGGAAAAAAGATACTAGCTATTGGGGATCAATACCAGGAAATAGAGGATGTCAATTTCGTTTATAAAAATAAGTTCCGGATTAACGACTACATAGAAAGTGCAGAATTATATAAAAAACTTAGACCGGATATGCTTATTTCTGGTCATTGGGATCCAGTGGAGGTAACGGAAGAGTACCTGCAGAGCATTGAAGAAAAAGGCTTAGCACTTGGACAGCTTCATCGACAGTTATTACCTTTAGATGAAATCGATTTCGGCTCTGAAGGCTTTGGAGCTGTTATTCAGCCATATCAAATAACCGTTTTAGATGGAGACACCTTCACTGTCACTGTTGAGATAAAAAATCCTTTCCATGATCAACATGAGGCAGTGGCAAAAATGATTACTCCAATAGGATGGCATGTAGAAAACAACGAATATCGCAAAGTTATAGCCGGTAAAGAGTCCATTCAATTTTCAACACAAATTACCGTTCCCAAAGGAAAAAAGGGTTATAGGGAACGAATTGCTGTGGATTTAACCATTGGAACCCATTGCTTTGGCCAACATGCAGAGGCGCTGATTTCTATAAAAAATCACCGGTAATTGGAAATATAGCATGAAAACTAGGAACCCTTTCGAACAAATTGCCGAATTAATTTTACTGGGGCGGGAAGAGTAAGATACAATCAGATTGTGGTCTAGTTACCAGATTAATTGGAATGGGTTCAGGGGGAATATACAAATGATTGTGGCTGAACGCCGTAAGGTAATTAAGGAATTATTATTAAAAAATAAAAGTGTAAAAGTTTCTGCCCTGGTGGAACTATTAAATGTCTCAGAAGAAACGATTCGCCGGGATTTACTTCAGCTTGAAAAAGAAGGGATCGCGGAAAAAAATTATGGCGGAGCAATTTTAGCTGAGGATGCTGACAATGTTCCTGTTATTCTTCCTGTTGATCAACGGAAGCTGCAATACTCTCTTGAAAAAGATTTAATTGGACGGGCTGCAGCAAAATTGGTAAAAGAGGGACAAATTATCATTTTAGATGCCGGTTCAACTACATGGTATATAGCAAAGAATTTGCCTTTGAATGCGAACTTAACAGTCATTACTAATGCGATCAATATAGCAGAAGAATGCAGCAAAGATGAAACTGACTCCATCTATTTATTAGGAGGAAAACTTCGGAGAAATTCGATGAGTCTTGTAGGGCCCCAAGTAGAAACAGAGCTAAAAAAGTACAACGCCGATTTTGTTTTCCTGGGGACCTCTGGAATATCTTTGCGTCAAGGATTTACAAGTTCAGATTTATATGAGGCTGAAATCAAACGCGGCATGGTTTCGGCTGGTCAAAAAATTGTCGTTGTCGCTGACCATAGCAAGCTAGAAAAAGCCGGCCTTACCTCTTTTTGCAATTTTGAAGAGGTAGATATATTCATAACAACGGATTTAGCAGATAAAGAAATCCTTCAAGAGATTGAAAAAAGCGGTGTTACAGTGATTGTGGAACCTTTATCTGAGAAATAATAAAAGTTTGTAAATTGACATCATGGACTTACTCTCGAGATTAATAGAGATATTTTCTTAAAAAGGAGAGGTAAGAGTTGGTTAATGTTGCATTGTTAAGTAAATGGCATGTTCATGCAGATGATTATGCCCGTCAAGTAAAAGAAAGTAAGCATCTCCAAGTAAAACTCGTTTGGGATGAAAATCCCGAACGCGGTAAAGAATGGTCAAAAAAATTAGGAGTAGCATTCGAAGAAGATTTAATGAAAGTGCTATCAAATCAGGAGATCGGTGCAGTCATCGTAAATACTCCGACTAATCTTCATAAAGACATCATTCTTCAAGCTGCTGCACACAAGAAACATATCTTTACTGAAAAAGTATTGGCACTTACTATCCAAGATTGTAAAGAAATTTTTGAAGCTGTCGAGAAGAATCAAGTAAAGTTGATGGTATCATTGCCGCGATTGACAGAAAATTACTATTTATATGCGGAGCAAATACTAGAAGAAGGACTATTAGGGAAATTAACATCAATCCGCTGCCGTTTAGCTCATAATGGTGCTGTTCCTATTGAGGGACACCCTAACGGCTGGCTGCCTGAACACTTTTTTAATAAAGAACAATGCGGCGGCGGTGCATTGATTGACCTTGGAGCACATCCCATTTACTTAACGAACCGCCTCGCGGGACCTGTGAAAGCAGTAACAGCAAGGTTCTCCCATCAATTTGGATATGAAGTAGATGATTATGCCGTTGTGATAACGGAATATGAAAATGGTGCTTTAGGAACAATTGAAACTGGCTTCATTTCCAATGGCAGTCCATTCCAACTCGAACTGTATGGGACAGAGGGAACTCTATTAATAGAAGATTCTAAGATTAGAATAAAAAGTAAAAAGTTAAATAACGAATGGAATACCCCAGAAGCATTGCCATTGGCACTTCCACTGCCAATCGTACAATGGGAAAAGGCAATCGTTGAGGGAAAAGAATCAACCATTTCTAAAAGTGATGCTTTAGGATTAACATTAGTAAACCAGGCTGCAAAGATTTCACATAATCAAGGAAGAAGAGTAGAAATTTCTGAAATCGAGATTTCTGCTTGATACCGCTTTATATCTGATGGGTCCCCAGAACCAGATACTGTTTTTGGCATTACCTATCAAAAGCTGGGAAAACAAAAAGGTGTAGGTTTGATGGGTGAATGGGATTGGGAAAACTTCTCAATCGAAGATATGACCGCGGAATGATTACATTCAAAAATGGAGCTTCCTTTCTTTTGGAAACAGCATTCGCTGCAAACGTTGAAAAGGCCGATGAAATGAATGTAACGTTAATGGGTGTCAAAGGTGAAGCAGTGAAAATCAGTCAAAATGTACTGGTAGTATAACGTATTGGAAAGCGGTTAAATAACTTTATCCGCTTTTATTTTTCTAAGGGAGGTTGAATAGTAATGAGTGGTAAAGTGGGCTTGCAATTATTTTCTGTATGGAGGGATGCAGAAAAGGATTTTCTTGGAACCATTGAAAGAGTGGCATCACTTGGGTATGAAAGTGTCCAATTTGCTGGATTTTTTAATACCCCTGCAGAAAAAGTGAAAAAAGTATTAGACGAAAATAGACTAGCCGTTGCCGGTGCTCATGTTGGCATAAACCAACTTTTAAATGACGGATTAGAGAAGACTCTAGAATATCATAAAAAAATCGAAAATAATTTAATC
This sequence comes from Neobacillus niacini, assembly GCF_030817595.1. GTDB lineage: Bacteria > Bacillota > Bacilli > Bacillales > Cytobacillaceae > Neobacillus > Neobacillus niacini_G. Next base: position 2,478,044 of record NZ_JAUSZN010000001.1, on the reverse strand, counting down.
GTTTGTCCCGCTATTCCAAAAGAAATGCGGGGAACAGTTGATCAATACCAGAAAACAGCACAATTGCTGAATCAAATTGGGGAAAATTGCAGGAAAGAGGGCTTTCTATTTGGTTATCACAATCATGATTTTGAATTTCAGAAAATTGGAAATAAATCGGGTTTTGAAATTTTATTCGAAAACACAGACCCAGAATTAGTGAAAATGGAACTTGATTGCTATTGGGCAAGTTATGCTGAGCAAAATCCGCTTGAAATCGTTCAAAACTATCAAAACAGAATTATATCCTTACATATAAAAGATTTGAAAGTTGAGAATGGTGAAAAGAAGGGAACAGAAGTTGGAAGAGGTCAGCTTGATTTTCCTTCCCTCATAAAACAAGCAGAAAAAATAGGAATTGAATGGTTCACAGTTGAGCAAGAGGAGTTTGAATTTGATCCGTACGAGAGTCTTGCCATTAACGCAGATGCTCTAAAACGACTTTTTTCGGAGGTAGAGTAAGATGATGAAACAGATTCCGAGACCGGAATATCCAAGACCTGATTTTGCACGTGCCGAATGGTTAAATCTTAATGGTCAATGGAATTTTGATTTTGATGACCAGAATCTTGGATTAAAGCAAGAATGGTATAGACAGCATGACTTTACCCAAGAAATTACTGTTCCTTATGCATTTCAAACAAAGCTAAGCGGAATTGAAAACACTGGGTTTCATGATGTGGTTTGGTATGAGCGAACATTCACCGTCCCGGATAAGTGGGAAGGAAGACAAATTCTTCTTCATTTTGGAGCAGTAGATTATCGTGCAACGGTTTGGGTTAATGGACAATTTGTCACCTTCCATGAAGGAGGACATACATCCTTTCATGCCAATATTACTGATGCTTTACAAAATGGTGATAATAAAGTGGTTGTTAGAGTGGAGGATGTTTCCACTGATCTAGAGCAGCCACGAGGAAAACAATATTGGGAAGAGAACTCAGAAGGAATTTTTTATACGCGTACAACCGGGATTTGGCAAACGGTTTGGCTTGAGCCTGTGAATACAGCCTACATTGAAAGAGTGAAAATAACGCCAAACATTGATTTAGGTGAATTAACATTTGAATATCTTGTTCAACATAGAGCCGAAACTCAAAAAATTGAAATCGAGATCTTTTCCGATGATCAATTGGTTGGGAAAGATTCAATTCAAGTAAATCTTGTTCAGCGAAAAAACAAACACTTAATTCCATTACTTGATTTTAAAAATGGTTCCGGGAAACTATGGTCGCCTGAAAATCCGTTTCTATATACGATAAAAATCTGTTTAATAGAAGACAATCAAATAGTAGATAAAGTAGAAAGCTACACTGGAATGAGGAAAATTTCCGTACATAACGGAAAAATTGAATTAAATAATAAGCCTTATTACATGAAGCTTGTTCTTGATCAAGGGTATTACCCTGTTAGTCTATTAACCGCGCCAACAGATGAAGACTTAAAAAGGGACATTCTATTAACAAAAATAATGGGTTTCAATGGCGTACGGAAACATCAAAAGATCGAGGAGCCGCGCTATTTATACTGGGCTGATCATTTAGGAATACTTGTATGGGGAGAAATGGCCAATAGCCATACTTTTACGGATCAGTCAGTCAAACGGATTACATCTGAATGGCAGGAAGCAATTGAACGTGATTATAATCACCCTTCTATTGTAGCTTGGGTGCCGATTAATGAAAGTTGGGGTGCTCCACGTTTAAAAAGAGACCGCCGTCAAGCAAATCATTTAATAAGCCTTTACTATCTAACGAAATCCTTGGATGATTCACGCCTAGTTATTTCTAATGATGGGTGGGAACACACCATTTCTGATATTTTAACCATCCATGATTATGCTGGGGAAAAAGAGGTACTGAAAGAACGATATTCAAAGTTGGAAAATACATTAGAGTTTACTCCGGCAGATCGTTTTTTATTTGTACCAGGTTTTTCCTATCAAGGTGAACCGATTTTGGTTTCAGAGTTTGGCGGTATTGCCTACAAAAAAAGTGATTGGCAAGGATGGGGCTATACATCTGCCTCAAACGACGACGACTTTATTAAAAGATACTATAATGTCGTTTCTAGTTTACTAGAATCACCACTCGTACAAGGCTTCTGTTATACCCAAATTACAGATGTGGAACAAGAAATTAATGGTCTTTTAACCTATGACCGAAAGCCAAAAGTAGACCTTCAAATTATACGTGAAATAAATGAAGGGAAGAAACTTACTTTTTCAGAAAAGCTATAACATACATTAAACATCTCTATAATGTATTACCCATTAAGTAAGGAGTGTTATCGTGTATTTCACTGTTGAAAAAATCGAAAATTATTTAAGAGAAATAAAGAATTATATCTATAAAGAAACAAAAGATATCCCTGCTTTTCGTTATAAGGAATGGGAATTTGGTGACGAAGACAAACATGCGTTTAAACCAGATTTTGATGACCAATCTTGGGCTAACTTTAAAATAGGTGATTTTTGGGGTGGATATGATAAATCCGCCTGGTTCCGAACCACTGTTACCATTCCAAAAGAATGGAAAAAGGAAAGATTAGTGCTTCATTTCTTAGTTGGACCACGAGATGGTGGAGGATCAACGGCCGAAACATTATTGTATGTAAATGGTACACCAATCCAAGGAATTGACATTTGGCATGAAGAAGCATGGCTCCCGCAAGAATTTTTGCAAAACGATGAAATTCATATTTCCTTAAAAGCGTGGAGTGGTGTATTAAATCCACCTGACCGCCGAAGATTCAAAGTGGCTAGACTTGCACGTGTCGATGTTACAACCGAAAAATTCTTTTACCTTGCACACACACTTATTAATACAGTGAAGGTACTTGAAGAAAATGATTTTAGAAGAACGAAGATGCTTAAACTTTTAAATGAATCCATACTAAAAGTTGATTTTATCAAGCCAGGTTCCGACCAGTTCTATCAATCTATTCAAAGTGCCTACGAGTTCCTGAAAATGAATGTCGATGAATTAGGGGATTTTGAGGAATTAAAACCATTAGTTACCGCTCTTGGACATTCTCATATTGATATGGCATGGTTATGGCGGTTAGTTCATTCACGAGAAAAAGCATCTCGGACGTTTTCCACTGTCTTACATTTAATGCGCCAATACCCAGAATATCGATATATCCATACATCACCACAATTGTACAAGTATTTAAAAGAAGATTATCCAGAAATCTTTGAAAAAGTAAAAGAAAAAATTGCCTCTGGGGAATGGGAAATTACGGGTGGAATGTGGATTGAACCTGATACGAATATTCCAAGTGGAGAATCATTGGTTCGACAAATTCAATTTGGTAAACGATTTATGAAAGAGGAGTTTGGAATCGATACGAAGGTTGTATGGCTTCCAGATGTATTTGGTTATTCGTGGGCACTGCCGCAAATTATGAGAAAATCTGGAATTGAAACGTTTATGACTACCAAAATCAGCTGGAATCAATATAATCTCTTCCCTTATGATACGTTTAATTGGCGCGGTATTGACGGAACCGAAATGCTTACTCATTTTATTACGACACCGGAGGAAGGTGCCAGGGCATATACGTACAATGGAATGGTTGAACCAAGGAGTGTGAAAGGAATTTGGGAGACGTATAAACAGAAGGATGTAAATGACGAGCTATTGCTTGCCTTTGGCTGGGGCGATGGCGGAGGTGGTCCAACCAAAGAAATGATTGAAGCAGCACTTGCCATGAAAAATCTCCCGGGGCTTCCGAAGGTCCAAATGGATACAGCAGAAGCATATTTTGAAAGATTAAGAGACCGGGTGAAGGATCAAACATTACCAGTTTGGGATGGGGAATTATATTTAGAATATCACCGTGGAACGTATACATCGCAAGCTTCATTAAAGAAAGCAAATCGGAAAGCAGAAATTACCTATCATAATGCTGAATGGTTAAGTGCCATTTCCAATTTGAATTTAAGTAAGCCTAATTATCCTCACGCTGTCTTAAATGAGGGGTGGGAAATGCTGCTCCTAAATCAATTCCATGACATTCTGCCAGGATCATCGATACGTCAAGTAAATGAAGACGCCAGAAATGACTATGCCACTGTACAAGCAATTGGAGAAAGTGTTTTAACTGAAGTAAAAGGGACGATAGATCAAGAAATTCAATTGGACCAAGATAGCTTGGTTGTCTATAATTCTCTTTCTTTTAACCGTGATGGATTAATTGAGTTACCTGTTTCTTCATTTATTTCTGAAACAACAACCATAGTAGATGAGGAAGGTAACCAGCTGCCAGCCCAAGTAATTCAAACAGATCAAGGTAAACAAGTATTACTTGAAGTCAAGAACGTACCTGCACTGGGATATAAGGCATTTAAACTTGCACAAAGTTCGAAAGATTCCTCCGACCTGGTTATTAAAACCGATTATATTGAAAACGACTTTTATCAAATCCGTTTTAATCCACAAGGGCAAATCACTTCGTTATTTGATAAGCGCAATGGCAGAGAAGTGATATCTGAAGGGGCAAGAGGTAATGTACTGCTAACCTTTGAAGATAAGCCAATGAACTTTGACGCATGGGATATCGACCTGTATTACCAAGAAAAGATGTGCGAAATCGACCACTTAACATCAGTTGAAGTGCAGGAAGTAGGTCCAATTCGGGGCAGTCTGAAATTAACGTGGGCGTTTTATGACTCAACCATAACACAATTTATCACCGTTTATAAACATTCACCAAGAATCGATTTTCGAACAAAGGTTGATTGGCAGGAAAAACAAACCTTAGTGAAAGTGGCGTTTCCGGTTAATGTTCGTTCAACAAAAGCAACATACGATATTCAATTTGGAAATATGGAACGTCCAACCCATTGGAATACAAGCTGGGATCAGGCAAGATTTGAAGTTGCTGCCCACAAGTGGGTCGATCTTTCTGAAGGAAACTATGGGGTGAGCTTATTAAATGATTGTAAATATGGACATGACATTAAAGATAATGTGATAAGGTTAACATTAATCAAATCATCAATTGCCCCAGATGAAACAGCAGATCGAGGGCTTCATGAATTTACTTATAGCTTAGTTCCGCATAACGGGGATTGGCGTGAAGGAGAGATTGTGAAAGAAGCCTATCAGCTAAATTTTCCGTTTATAGCCAGCGAACGAAAAGCGAATCCAAATGGTAACTTACCATCTATCTATCAATTTGCACAAATTGATAATGATAACGTTTTGTTAGAGACGGTTAAAAAAGCGGAAGACGATGACGCAATTGTGGTCCGATTCTATGAATATAAGCAGTTTAGGAATAATACATCAGTTTCTTTTGCAAGCCCTATTAAAAAAGCGGTGGAATGTAATTTGATTGAAGAAGAACTCAAGGAAGCAGACTATCAAGATAAAACTCTCTCATTTTCGGTTTCACCTTATGAAATTAAAACGTTTAAAATCTGGTTCTAAGAAATAGTTAAAGGGGCGTTTAAATGAAAGAGGATCTTTTGTGGTCCATTGGTTCCCCAACAGGTCAGTCATTACAATTATTTGATAACTACAAACAGCCACGTTTATTTGAAAATCATGTTTTCATTGTGAATGGAGATAAAAAGAATCAAAAATGGCCGCTTTTTCATCCAAGTGAGGCAGACCCGGATGGTGGGTATCGCCTTTCCCCTTATACCATTCAATTTCATTTGGATGAGGAACCGAACAACAGTTACTGTTTAAAAATCAACTATCTGGTGATTGCCCCGCGTCTCGCCTATTTAGAGGTAAATGTAAATGGTGTGAAAGGAAATGGATATCTGCACCCGAAACCATCAGAATCAGGAGAAATTACCCTTCATTCCGGTTTGCATACAACCATTTATTCAGAAGGTGTTTTGGAAATGGTTATTCCAAAGCACCTGCTCCTAAAAGGTGAGAACAGGATAACCTTGATCAGCCGTGATGGCGGAGAGTATATCCTAGTTGATAATGTTGAAAAAATAAAGAGACTTGACCGAATGGCTAATGGTGCAGGGTTCATCTATCAAGCGATAACATTCTCAAGATTAGAGGGAGTGTTAAAAGACACGATTAAAAGGGTAGGCATCACACCGTCTGTTCTATATAAAAAAGACAGTAATGGTCAACTTTTTGAAATTTGTCATTTCTCCCTCGAATTAAATAAACCGATTCAAGAGACGGAATTTACGTTAACCCTTCAACTTGAAGACAGGAAGGAAATAATTAAGGTTTGGGTCCCAGAACAGAACCTTGGACATTTTCATACCAGCTTCCCGCTGATGGATGGGGAAGGCAATGTTGGATATGAGCTTAAAGGGCAGGATTTTTTTCAATCCGGCAGTATTAAACGCAGGCGGAAATGGAAAGTGTATATCACTCCGCATTCTCATACTGATATTGGCTATACACACCGGCAGTGGGAAGTGGCAGAAAGACTATGTAGAAATATTGATACGGCATTGGAGTGGTTAAGAAAGGAAGAGGCAGACAAGTTAGATATCCCGGCCTTTGCCTACCACTTAGATGCTTCATGGGTACTAGAAACGTATTTGGCAACGCGGAGTAAAGAGAGAATCGATGAGTTATTTAGGTTTATAAAAAAAGGCCGTGTCGGAGTACCGCACTCGTATGTGGATCTTTTAACTCAGTTTGCCTCATTAGAGGATTTAATTCGAAACGGGGAATACACGGAGTCACTATTAAGACCTGAAGGACAACGAGCGGTTTATACATCTGTTGTAGATGTTCCTTCACTCTCAGGCTCACTTCCTGCCATTTACGAAGCATCTGGAGTAAAATATTTAGTTCATGCCAACAATCAAGACCGTGGTCCATTTCGGTTAAATGGCGGGCTTCATAAAGTATCCCCCTTCTATTGGGAAGGTGTAAATGGAGGAAAAGTGTTGGTTTGGCTGGCAAAGATGTATTGTGAAATTCGAAAAGTGTGTGGAAGTCCACCTGTAATAAGTGCGGCTGAACGAGGGCTGCAAATGTGGCTGGATGAGTATGAAACCGACGATTATAAACCAGATGCCGTTTTACTTTACGGGCAAGAAGCCGATAACACGGATATAGACCCGCAGCCAATAGATTTTACAAAAATCTGGAATGAAACGTATGAATATCCAAAATTGATTGCTTGTGATGTTAGTGATTTTTTTGAATATATAGAATCTAATTTTAGCGATTCATTTATAACGGTTAAAGGTGATGGCGGGTCTTACTGGGAAGACGGAGTAGGATCTACCATTTCCCCTGCTGTTCAAATAAGGAAAGCACAAGCCATGCTGCCCGCTGCAGAGAAACTTGAATCTCTTGCTGTTATTCATAATCATGGATGGGAGTACCCTCAGAAGCAATATGATGATGCATGGCGTGCAAATCTTTTATTTGCAGAACATACATGGGGTGCATTTTTAAGTGGGACCGACCCACAAGCATTACTGCAAAAGGACCAATGGGAAGTTAAAGAACATTTTGCAAAGGAAGGGTCCCAATGGGCCAAAAGGCTTTTGCATACGGCAGCGGTAAGACATAGCCTGAATTGGCAAACGGATGGCCGGGAACTTGTTGTGTATAATTCGCATAGCTGGATGGTTAGTGGTGAAGTGATTGCTGAGATCGGCCATAACGAAGAGCTTGTTGATATGGAAACGGGAAAAGTCATCTTACCTCTTGTCATTCAGACAACCAATTCACAATCGATTGTTTCTTTTTGGGTGGAAAATATCCCTGGTTTAAGCTATCGACGTATCGAATTAAGGGAAATGAAATCAGAGAAGGTTGAACTTGTAAATCCAATCATAAGGATAGGGGACCTCTATACTTTAGAAAATGAATTTTATCAAGTGGTGATCAATCTGAGTAAAGGATTTCTTGCCAGTCTATTTGATAAGGAGCTTCAAAAGGAATTTATTGATTTAAATGATCAGTATGGCTTCGGACAATTGATATATGCGAAAGGCGGAGAAGGGACTCGTCTTGTCGGAAACCAAAAAGACCTCTTAGAAGGACAAACACATATTTTACAGGATTTTACCTTACTAGAATACGAAGTTCAAACATTCTCGTATGGAACCTCAGTAAAAATGACAGGTAATGTTCCTCGAGGCTCTTTGGAAGTGGAATGGAAATTGCTTAATAATGTAAAACGGATTGATCTTTCCTTCCGTTATGATAAAGAGGTGTGCCTTGAAAAAGAAGCAGTATATGTTGCATTTCCTATGAATTTGCACCAGGCTTCATCCATATCGGATTCACAGCTGGGTTGGGTAAATTGGGATAGAGATCAATTACCAGGAGGGTGTAAAGAATGGCTTCCATTACAAACGGGAATTTTCTGTGATGGAAAGGATGCGGATGTATATATTGCCTCGCCGGATATTCCGTTGTTTTGTATTGGGGATATGATAAAAGGAAATTGGCCGAAAGATTTAGCTTTAACCGGCAGCAGGATATTCTCATATGTCCTAAATAACTATTGGAATACCAATTACAAGGCCTCACAAGGAGGGAAAATTTCCTTCAGATACAGTTTTACTAGTAACTCAGAAATTAAAAAAGAGGATGCCTATCGATTTGGCTGGGAAATTCGTCAACCACTATATGGGCACCGAATAAGTTTTCAAGATTTTAGAGAACCAAAAGTCCCTTATTTGCAAAAAATTCAAAGCCATCTTGCAAAAATTGATTGTGAACAAGTTGCCATAACGACTATTAAAAAAGCAAAATGGGCAAAAGGATGGATACTGAGACTCCAGGAAATTGCCGGAGAAAATCAAACAGCAAAAATTGAGATCCCATATAAGTCTATTAGAGAAGCTTGGGAAGTGGATTTGCTTGAAAAGGAAGTCCAACAATTAGCTGTAAATTCCGATGGCACTGTCTATGTTAACGTCCCGGCATGGAGGCTAATAACCGTTAGAATAGACCTATAGAAGAGAGATGGATTATGCTACGTAAAATTAATACAAAGTCAGCTGGGTCTAATAGTGGCCCAGTTTTTTTACCCAATGCTCCTTTAATCAATAGCGCAATAAGGACCCACTTTGTTTCCTATACTCTCCCTTTTTTATCTTGTTTGTTTTAATGTCTTTAATTTATTTTTAGCAGCTTTTCGGTAAATCGGTATACTCCCAATCAATTGATATTAAATTTATTTTGAAGAAAGTAAATTAACTTATTGACAAAATTGTTCTAGGAGAATATATTATCTAATAGTATTAGATATTTTGGAAGGGGTTAGTAATGGATTATAAAGCATTGGCGAATGAACTCGTTAATAATATGATGAAATCACCTAAAATGCAGTTTCAGAAAAAAGTTGACGATCTGTCGCAAGGAGAAAAACGAATATTAGGGTATCTTACTTTTTGGAAGGACCGGGTTGCTTCGGGGGAACTTAGTGAAAAACTATTTCTCAGCACTCCTCGTGTGGCCTCTGCACTTAACAGTTTATCCAAAAAAGGTTTTATAGAACGAAACAGGGATGAGAATGACAAACGCATTGTTATTGTTTCAATAACAGAAGCTGGTAAAAGCTTTGTGATGGAAGAACATGACGAAGCGATATCGATGCTTGAGAAAACATTGCGAAGACTAGGTGAAAAAGACGCGAAAGAATTTGTTCGAATTTTAAATAGGATTACAGAAATCGCAGCAGAAGACGACTGATTTATAATGCAGGCTGATAAAAGGGCTGCATTTTTTGGGGATAATATCTAACACTATTAGATTATTGTGGTGGAAATACAGAAAGGGGAAAAAACATGTTAAATATTTTTAAACATCTACAGAAAAAAGAATACCTGTTAATACTGTGCAGTTTGGTATTCATCGTGACACAGGTGTACCTAGATTTAAAGCTACCAGATTATATGCATGAAATCACCATGCTGGTACAAACAGAAGGAAGTAAAATGAGCGATGTTCTCCTCCAAGGAGGATATATGCTTTTATGTGCGGTTGGTAGTGTGATTGCATCTATCATTGTTGGCTTCTTTGCAGCCAAAGTCGCAGCTGGTTTTTCTGTTCGCCTCAGGGCTATGGTATTTGAGAAGACGATGTCTTTTTCAATTGAAGAGATCAATGGCTTCTCAACAGCAAGCCTTATTACCCGCTCAACGAACGATATTACTCAGATTCAACTACTTATTTCAATGGGATTACAAGTAATCGTAAAGGCTCCAATTCTAGCGGTTTGGGCTGTCATGAAAATGATGGGAAAGAGTTGGCAATGGACAGCTGCAACTGGCTTTGCCGTTTTATTCCTAATTTTGATGCTGTGTATTCTTATTTTTGTCGCATTGCCAAAATTCAAAATTCTTCAGAGTTTAACAGATAACTTGAATCGTGTAACAAGGGAAAACTTGACAGGCATTCGGGTTGTGCAGGCCTACAACGCTGGTGGTTATCAGGAAAAGAAATTTGACGAAGCCAATAGTGCACTTACAAATACAAATCTTTTCACCAGCCGAGCAATGGCCTTAATCATGCCGACGATGGGGATTATCATGTCAGGTATAAGTCTCGTAATCTATTGGATTGGAGCGGTGTTAATTAACGCTGCTGCACTGCCGGATCGATTATCCTTGTTCTCAGACATGGTAGTTTTCTCATCTTATGCCATGCAGGTAATTATGGCATTTATGATGCTTTCATTCGTATTTATCATGCTTCCTCGTGCTTCTGTTTCTGCAAAACGAATTCAAGAAGTACTTGATACCAAAGCAAAAATCATAAATGGAAACGTAGCAGAAGGTAAAGAAGGTCTTTCAGGAGAAATAGAATTCCGAAATGTAAGTTTTAAATATCCTGACGCAGCCGAATATATCCTTCGCAATGTTAGTTTCAAGGCAAGTAAAGGTGAAACCGTAGCATTTATTGGCTCAACAGGCAGTGGGAAAAGTACATTACTTAACCTAATTCCCCGCTATTTTGATGCAACAGAAGGGGAAGTGTTGGTCGATGGTGTAAATGTTAAACATTATACCCAGGAATCTCTACGCAAAAAGCTCGGTTATGTATCTCAAAAAGCCATATTGTTTAGTGGTACAGTTACTACAAATGTAGCATATGGGGACAGTGGGTCGAAGGAAACGGATGTTAAGAAGGCAATTGATATTGCACAAGGAACTGAATTTGTCGAGAAGATGGAGAACCAGTACAATGCCTCGATTTCTCAGGGAGGCACCAATGTTTCTGGGGGACAAAAACAAAGATTGTCTATCGCAAGGGCAGTTCATAGACAGCCAGAAATCTATATATTCGATGATTCATTTTCAGCGCTTGATTATAAGACTGATCGAGTGCTGCGCACAAAACTTAAAAATGAAACAAAAGATGCCACCACGTTAATAGTTGGACAGCGTATTGGTACCATTAAAGATGCAGACAGGATTATAGTGTTGGATGATGGTGAAGTTGTCGGCGTTGGTACACATGATGAGTTAATGCAAAATTGCAGTGTTTATCAGGAAATTGCTTATTCTCAGTTATCAAAGGAGGAGCTTGAAATTGGGTAAGAAAAATCAGGAAAGTGGCGCTCATATGAAATCTCCCCATGGAAAAGGGGGGCGTGGAGAAAAACCTAAAGATTTTAAGAATACGATGAGGAAACTCATCTCCTATTGTAAGGTATATTTACCAGCTATTATCATAGCATTGATTCTTGCAATGGCAGGTGCCGTTTTCAATATTATTGGGCCAGATCTACTTAGTGAGATTACGGATATAATTACAGAAGGAATGATGTCTAGCATTGATCTTGACGCAGTGGTTAATGTGGCAACCCTTCTTGCATTTCTTTATGGATTAGGATTTTTGTTTAACTATTTTCAAGGATTTATCATGGCTACGGTCACGCAGCGTGTTTCAAAAAATTTGCGATCCGATCTATCAACCAAAATTAATCGTTTACCATTAAAATACTTTGACTCTACAAGTACCGGGGATGTTCTTAGTCGTGTTACGAATGATGTAGATATGATTGGGCAAACGATGAACCAGAGCTTAAGTACACTTGTTTCAGCCATAACCATGTTCCTCGGCTCCCTAATCATGATGTTCTACACCAATTGGATCATGGCGATTGCTGCAATAGTATCTACTATTGTAGGGTTTGGATTGATGACCTTCATTATCTCGAAGTCACAAAGATACTTTGCTCAGCAGCAAAAAGAGCTAGGAAAATTGAATGGTCATATTGAAGAAATTTATTCAGGACACAATGTTGTGAAAGTTTATAACGGAGAAAAAGAAGCAAGGGAGACCTTCCATGAGATTAACACAAGACTATATAATAGCGCTTGGAAATCGCAATTCATGTCAGGACTTATGATGCCATTAATGATGTTTGTTGGAAATTTTGGATTTGTGGTTGTTTGTATTGTTGGGGCAGTTCTTGCCGTGAATAATATGATTTCATTTGGTGTGATTGTTGCCTTCATGCTCTATATCCGTCTATTTACGCAGCCTCTTACACAGCTTGCTCAAGCAGCTACCAACCTGCAATCTACAGCAGCTGCTAGTGAACGTGTTTTTGAATTTCTCGCAGAAGAAGAGCTTGCTAATGAAAATGATAAGAGAGAATTGCTTGAAACAGCAATCGGTGATGTCGAATTTAGAAATGTATGTTTTGGCTATAGTCAAGATAAAATGGTTATCAACAACTTTTCAGCAATTGCTAAGGCAGGTGAAAAAGTGGCGATTGTCGGACCAACAGGTGCTGGTAAGACAACATTGGTTAACCTGCTAATGCGTTTCTATGAATTAAATGGTGGAGAAATATTAATAGACGGTGTTCCCATTAAAACACTCACGCGGGAAAATATTCATGATCTATTTAGTATGGTTCTACAAGACACATGGTTGTTTGAAGGAAGTATTCGTGAAAATATTGTCTATTCGAGGCATGGGGTAAGTGATGAAGAAGTAGTGGCGGCATGTAAATCAGTTGGTCTGCACCACTTTATTAAAACCCTGCCAAAGGGATATGATACGATTCTCGACGATAAAGCAAATCTTTCTGCTGGTCAAAAACAACTTATTACCATTGCGCGAGCAATGGTTGATAATAAACCATTACTGATTTTAGATGAGGCGACAAGTTCGGTGGATACTCGAACAGAAGTATTGATTCAACAAGCCATGGATAAATTGACCGTTGGCAAAACATCATTCGTCATTGCCCACAGACTTTCTACGATTAAAAATGCAGATTTAATCCTGGTTATGAAGGATGGAGACATAATCGAAAGTGGAAATCATGAAGAATTACTTTCGAAAAATGGTTTTTATGCTGAGCTTTACAATAGTCAGTTTGAAGAAGCTTCGTAATTTAAGAAGCATAACATTCCAACCTGTCCAATTGTATAAGTTTTTTAGTAAAAAGGGCTCTCCAAGAATGGTGGAGCCCTTTATATTGTTTAAGAAAGTATTCTTTAATATGATTTTCTAAGTTGTAATCGCTACCATTATCCGTTTAAACTGTATAATATTAAAAAATAAAGGGGGAGCGGGAAAAAATCTCGAAAATCAGACAGAATTTTTGTTAAGGGAGATGTTCTTATATGGTGAAAAAATTAGTAGAAGATAAGATAAAGTTAGGTGTCTGTTACTATCCAGAGCATTGGTCTGAGGAACTATGGGACGATGATTACAGACGAATGAAAGAGTTAGGCTTTACATACGTTCGGATGGGTGAATTTGCCTGGACGATCTTTGAACCGGAAGAAGGCGTATTTTCGTTTGAATTATTTGATCGGGCTGTAGCCAAGGCCCACGAATACGGATTAAAAGTGGTCATGGGGACACCAACTGCAACACCTCCTGCCTGGTTGACACATAAGTATCCTGAAGTACTCAACGTTACACAAGATGGTATTTCGTATCAACATGGTGCACGCCGCCACTATAATTACAACTCTGAAACCTATCAAAGGTTATCTTCTATTATTGTCACTAAAATGGTTAAGCATTATAAGGACCATCCGGCTATCGTAGGATGGCAGATTGATAACGAATTAAATTGTGAAATGGATGTTTTTTACTCCGAAGCCGATCACAAAGCATTCAGGGAATGGGCAAAAGCAAAATATGAAACGTTAGATAACTTAAATCAGGCATGGGGCACTGTGTTTTGGAATCAAACATATACGAGTTGGGATCAAGTCTACTTAACTCGTAAAACTGTTCCAAATTCACCGAACCCTCATCATATGTTAGATGAAAAACGATTTATTTCCGATAGTGCTATTTCCTTTGCAAAGGTACAAGCAGATATTCTGCGTGAACATGCACCGAATCAGTGGGTTACAACCAACGGGATGTTTAATCATTTAGATAATCACAAACTGACCAATGAATTACTCGATTTCTTTGCATATGATTCCTACCCGAACTTTGGAAGAGTAATTGAAGATAAAACTGAAAAACCATTGCGCGACCGGAAATGGAGCTGGAATTTAAGTATTGTCAGGAGTATTTCCCAGAACTTTGCAATTTTTGAACAGCAATCTGGTCCTGGCGGCTGGGTAACGAGGATGGAGCAGCCTTCACCAAAGCCTGGCCAGCTTCGGCTATGGACCTACCAATCTATTGCTCATGGCGCAGATATGGTGATGTATTTTAGATGGAGAACTGCTACAAAAGGCACAGAAATATACTGGCATGGCATCAATGACTACCATAATCTCCCAAACCGCCGCGTTAAGGAGGTTGGCAAGGTAAGCAAAGAAATTCAGTTAATTGAAGATAAAGTTGTCGGCTCCTCCTATAAAGCTGAGGTAGCTCTTGTAACAAGCTATGATAATGAATGGGACGGAGAATTTGATAAATGGTATGGACCGTATGCATCAAAAAGTAAAGATGCATGGATTAAAGCCTTTCAATATAACCATGTACCCGCAGATGCTGTTTACTTAAGGAATGAAACTACTATAAATGAATTAAAGAAATACAAAGTACTAGTTTATCCTCATCCAGCCATTGTAACGAAACAACAAGCTGAATTATTTAAAGAATACGTTAAAGAAGGCGGAAAAATCATTTTTGGATGTCGTTCTGGTTATAAGGATGAAACCGGGCAAACGTATATGAAGGCATTCCCTGGGTATCTGGCTGATTTAGTAGGAGTGACCGTAGAAGATTTCACGAGAGTTGCTCCATTTGAAGAGGTACCTTGTATAAACTTCAAAGGAGAAAATGTTCTGGAAGCGAATGATTTTAACGAAATTCTACATCTACAATCTGATGATGTAGAGGTTATAGGCACGTATACCTGTGCGTATTTTGAAGGTAAGCCAGCCTTAGTAAAACGAAACGATGGATTAGGCAGCAGCTATTATTTTGGCGGAGTATTTAATTTAGAGCATACATCCTTACTATTGAAGGAATTAGAACTAAATAACTATCAAGATCAATTTGAGTTGCCACAGGAGATCGAATTAGCTATTCGACATAAAGATGGAATAGAGTACACATTCTTATTAAATTATTCTGAACGACCGCAAGAGATTGTTGTTAAAAAAGAGTTCAGAAATATACTAACAGGAAATATGGTTACAAATAAACATACTTTAAATCCTTATGATGTTTTGATACTAGAATCATAAATATTCCCAATTTATATCAATTTTGTTCCCATATGAAAAGCCTTGAAAATGATGTGACCCCCAAAAGTTAGAGTTTTATATTAAGCAGCTAATTGGCTAGTATGGACCCGGTATTGAACCGGGCTCATACCTGCCAATTTTTGCTTTATACGCTTGTTATTATAATAACTGATATATTCTTCAATTCTCTTTTTTAATTCCTCATATGAGCATAGTGCTTCCCCGTAATACATTTCTTGTTTTAGTAATCCGAAAAAGTTCTCCATTGGCGAATTATCTAAACAGTTTCCTTTACGAGACATACTCTGGAACACCTTGTTTTTCTTAAGGGTTTTCACCCATTTATTATGTTGATAATGCCATCCTTGATCAGAATGTACAGTAGTTCTAAACTTTGAATCTTTTACTATTTCTAGTGCTTCCTCGAGGGGGGTGAGAGCTAAATCTAAGGTTGGACGCATACCTATACCAAAAGAAAGAATTTCACTATTGAACATATCCATAATTGGATTTAAATATAGCTTAATACCGTCTGAACACTTAAATTCTGTAATATCTGTTGTTAGTTTTTGATGACACACATTCGTTTTAAAGCGGCGATTGATAAGGTTCTTGGCAACAGTTCCAGTTGTACCCTTGTATGAACTGTACTTGCGTGATTTTAATTTGAATTTATCTCCCTTGAGCCCAAGCTCGTTCATGATGCGTTGCACCTTCTTATGATTCACTTCATACCCACGGTTTTCTAATTCTAATTGAATACGACGATAACCATAATTTCCGTTATGTTCTTCGAAAATGGATTGAATAAGTTCCTCCAACTCCTGGTCTGGATTCTCCTTATTCATCATTTTTATATGATAATGGTAGGTGGATTCAGGAATGCCGACTATTTGTAAAACATCTTTTGGTTTGAAGGTTTCTTTAAGTTCGAATGATAATGCTGCTTGTGCTTTTCGAGATAGCCCTTCGGATCCATCTGAAAAGCTCGCAACTTTTTTAAATATTCTACCTCTAAACGAAGAAGTTCGTTTTCTCTTTCTAACTTTTGTTCGTACGTTAATTCCTTATCTTCAATGTGTTTATTCTTTTTGTTTTTTTTAGTTTTATCAGACATGGATGGCCGTCCTTTCGGTCTATCCAGGGCTTCAGTACCACCCTCCAGAAGAGCCCTTTTCCAAGCTGCAATCATAGGAGCGTTAGTTATGCCAAATACAAGGGCTGTATCAGTTTCTGAAGAACCTGTTCTCTTCATAAAGCTTAATACATCTAGCTTGAATTGAACAGAATATGTTTCTCTATGTTTCTTCCTCTTTAAACCTTCCACACCAAATTTCTCGTATACCTTTACCCATCTCCTAATCGGAGTACTGTCTTTCATGTCATACTTTTTAGCTAAAAGAATATATCCTAATTTCCCATCTTGATATTCCTTGACTAACTTTAACTTAAATTCTTCACTATATTTGGCCATAAAAATACACCCCAAAAGTTAGATTTCACTCTAACTTTTGGGGTGCAGTACAAAATCGAGGCTTTTTTACGTTCCGAAGAGGATTCGAACCAACTGATTTTTTCGGCAAATTTTCGGTAAATACAACTAAAACAATATGTGTTGACTAAAGATTATTATGGCAGTACAATTAAATGAAATCGGTTTCACTGAATCTTCTTGATTGCAATGAAATCATTAGCGGTGGTGGAAGGGTATGAAAAAGGAAAATATAACAATATATGACATTGCTAAAGAAGCTAATGTATCTCCAGCTACAGTTTCAAGAGTCTTAACCGGAAATGCAAAAGTCCGTCCACAGACAATGCGGAAAATAGTTGATGTGATTGAAAAATATAACTTTAGACCAAATAGTTTAGCAAGAAGCTTATTACATAAGCAATCGAAAACCATCGGATTTATCTTACCGGACATAAATCACCCATTTTTTTCTACACTGGTTCAAAAAAGTGAAGCTTTTGCATTGGAATTAGGATATACAACATTTTTGTGTAATACGATGAACAACTCAGAAAATGAATCTAAATACTTGCAAAGTTTAGTAGAAAAACAGGTGGATGGGATTATTTATCTTGGCGGTAGAATTAATGACACCGACACCGATCAGGAATACGCTGAGGAAATGAAGAAAGTAATGGAAAGAGTTCCAGTTGTTTTTGTTAATGGTCAAATGTCGGGGGTAGATGCCCATATTGTTAGAACGGATGAAGAATCTGGGGTTGAAATGCTTGTTGAACTACTAGTAAACCTAAATCATAAAAAGATTGGCTTTCTTGGCGGATTAGAAGGGATCAGTTCAACGGATGTAAAAAAGAATACATTCGTTAATGTGATGGAAAATAAAGGACTAGGTGTCAATAAAGGTTGGGTTTTGGATGCCGGGTTTAGTATTGAATCTGGTGAAGAAGTTGCTGCAAAATTCCTCTCTTTAAAAGAAAGGCCTACTGCGGTGATCTGTGCGAACGATTTAGTAGCAATTGGCGTAATAAAGGTCCTTACCAAATTTGGGTTAAAGGTTCCAGATGATGTTTCAGTTGTTGGGTTTGATGACATTTATTTGGCAAAGCATTTCCCTCCAGGTATTACGACTATAAGTCAGAATTATGATCAATTGGGTCAAACCGCTATTAAGGTACTAGTAGATTTAATTAATGAGAAAGAAGCAAAGAAAGAAACGGTTATTCCAACATCACTCGTACTAAGAGATTCTTGTAAAATATTTTCAGAAAAATGAAATAAAATATTGCGTGTTTCCAAATCTTGAGGTACGATAATTATGAAATGGGTTTCGCGTTTGAGGAATATAAAGTTATAGTAATCAACTTTACTATAATAGATAATTATATTCCTTTGTTTTTTGATAGATTTGAAACCGATTTCATGATTTTAATTAAGTTTATGGAAGTGAGGTAGTTTTATGTTTAAACTGATGAATAAATATAAATACTCTCCACCTAAAAATGGATATCCTGAGTGGAATAACAACCCCGAGATTTTTCAATTGAATCGATTGGATGCTCATGCAACATTAATGCCTTACAGGACAGTAGATGAGGCATTAAAAGGAGACCGAACTTCATCTGAATTTTATCAGTCGTTAAATGGAAATTGGAAGTTCGCATTTTATGAGAATCCTAAAAAAAGAAATCAGGACTTTTATAAGGGCGATTATGATGCTAGTGAGTGGGATGAAATCAAGGTGCCGTCACACTGGCAGTTACAAGGATATGATTATCCTCAATATACGAATGTTAGATATCCTTGGGAAGGAAAAGAAGATATAAAGCCGCCTTTTGCTCCGACAAACTATAATCCTGTTGGACAGTATATTCGTAGTTTCACGATTTCAGAGGATTGGAAGGGCAAACCGGTTTATATAAACTTTCAAGGAGTAGAATCAGCCTTTTATGTGTGGGTGAATGGAGAATTTGTCGGATATAGTGAAGATACCTTTACACCGGCCGAGTTTGATTTAACACCATACTTAATGGATGGCGAAAACAAGTTAGCGGTAGAGGTTTATCGTTGGTGTGATGCGAGCTGGTTAGAAGACCAGGATTTTTGGAGAATGAGTGGAATTTTTCGAGATGTCTATTTGTATTCTACTCCAGAAATTCATATAAATGATTTCTTTGTGACCACGGAATTGGATCAGGAATATAAGGACGCTAAATTGAAAATTGAAGCAAAAATCAAAAATGCATTTGAGCAGACAGTGAATGGCTATACGGTTGAAGCGATGCTCTATGACCATGAAGAAAGCCCTGTATTAGAAGACTCGCTTCAAATAATGGTTGATATGGAAAATCAATCCCTCCTTTCGATCAATGCTTCAACTTATGTAAGTAATCCTTTTAAATGGAGTGCAGAAAGTCCATACCTTTATACTCTAGTTTTGATTTTAAAAGATGAAAGCGGAATCATTAAAGAAACGGAAAGCTGTAAGGTAGGATTCCGAACATTTGAAATAAAAGATGGTCTCATGAAAATCAACGGCAAAAGAATTGTCTTCAAAGGTGTAAATCGACACGAGTTTGCATCCGATAAAGGGAGAGCTGTTGGTTATGAAGATATGGTTAATGATATAAAATTAATGAAGCAGCATAATATTAATGCCGTCCGTACTTCGCATTATCCGAATAATCCATTGTGGTACGAATTATGTGATCAATATGGATTGTATGTCATTGATGAAACAAATCTTGAAACCCACGGGACATGGAGGTATGGGCAGAAAGATGAAGGCGATGCGGTGCCGGGCAGCAAAGTGGAATGGCGGGAAAACGTCCTTGATCGTTGTAACTCAATGTTTCAACGAGATAAAAACCATCCTTCGATAATTATTTGGTCGCTTGGGAATGAATCGTTTGGCGGGGATAATTTTATAAAAATGCATGATTTTTTAAAGGAGAATGATCCTACTAGAATTGTTCATTATGAAGGAATTTTCCATTACCGAAAATCAGAAGCTGCTTCAGATATTGAAAGTACAATGTATGTAAGTCCTGAAGGTGTAAAGAAATATGCTGAATATGCTAAGTACACGGATAATCCGAAACCATACATCTTATGCGAATATAGTCATGCAATGGGGAATTCTTGTGGAAACCTTTACAAGTATACAGATTTATTTGAACAATACCCTATTATTCAGGGAGGATTTATTTGGGACTGGAAGGATCAAGCTTTGGAAACAAAGACCAAGGATGGTGTACCATACTTAGCTTATGGCGGTGACTTTGGAGAGACACCTCATGATGGGAATTTTTCAGGGAATGGTTTGATTTTTGCAGATGGTACGATATCACCAAAGATTATCGAGGTGAAAAAGTGCTATCAGAATGTCCGCTTTACTGCAGTTAATCTCCAAGAGGGACTTGTTGATGTAGTAAATAACTACCTGTTTACAGACCTTCAAAAGTACGAACTCGTATGGCAGCTAGCAGAAAATGGTTTGGTAATTCAAAAAGGCACCTTAGAAATAAGGGTAGAACCATGCTCCACAAAAACGATTAAATTAGCTTACTCTATTCCTGAAGGATGTAAACATTCTGATGAATACATTTTAACTGTTAGCCTGCATTTGAAAAATAGCACAATTTGGGCAGATAAAGGCCATGAAGTTGCTTTTGAACAATTTGTGGTTCCTACAGTTAATGCAATATCAGAAAGTATGCATGTCAATTTCCCACAAACAAAAGTAATTCAAGAAGACAATTATGTAACAATTAGTGGGGACTGCTTTAATGTTATTTTTAATAAAGGCAACGGAACCCTAGAGTCCTATAGTTTTAATGGCATCCCTTTACTCGAGAATGGCATAGGTCTAAATTTTTGGCGTGCGATGACAGATAATGACCGTGGAAATAAATTGAATGAACGCAGCTCTGTATGGAGAGAAGCTGGAAAGAATAAAGTTCTTACATCGTTTTTAGTTGATGCAAAGAGTACTTCGGCAACTGTAGTTACTACCGAATTCACATTGCCGGCAACACTGTCATCATGCAAGATTGTTTACACCATTATGGGTGATGGAGAAATAACAGTAGACTATCAGCTAGAACCAGGGAACGATCTTTCTGAGATACCAGAGGTTGGAATGCTGACAACACTAGATGGCAGATTTGATACCATCACTTGGTATGGAAAAGGCCCATATGAAAATTATTGGGATAAAGAGAAAGGCGCGAAAATTGGAATATATAGTGGTAAAGTAAAGGATCAATATGTACCATACCTAAGACCACAGGAATGCGGTAATAAAACAGGTGTAAGATGGGCATTGTTAACCAATCAGCAGGGGGAAGGATTAAAAATTTCTGGAAGCCCTACGGTCGAGGTGAATGCTTTACCATACACACCATTTGAGCTTGAAGAACATGATCACGGATATAAATTACCATCTAGCGATAAGACGGTAGTAAGGATTAATTATAAACAAATGGGCGTAGGCGGAGATGACAGCTGGGGACAAAAAACACATCCTGAATTCACACTCTTTGCAAATCGATTCTACTCTTATTCTTTTAAAATTAAGGGGATTATACTATAAAGGAATTTATAGTACCTTCTCAAATTTACTGAATTTTATTTTGGATGTTAGAAAAGAACTACTGAAAAAAGGTTGGTTTGTTCCCTTGGATGATCATTACTTTCCAAGGGAACATATTGAAACCCATTTCTTAATGCAGGAGAAATACAATGGAAGTGTAATATAAAATAGTTTTCGGAACAATGGGAAAATTCAGTATACGGTATTTACTTTTAATTGGATTATGAATATAATGAAAATTAAGTAACCGCTTTCAATGTTGTATTCTAGGAAATTACTAGTGCTTTAAACAACAAACTGCACTTTTTATTAATAATTATGAAACCCATTTCATTTGACCTATATAGAAATTATGAATGATAAAAGTTGTCTGAAATTTTGCAGAATGACTTTGAAAACGATTTCGCGATTTGGTAAAGAACTTATCTTTCATATATAAGATCCTTTCGTAGTTTTAGAAAGACTTTTTTATACAGATAGATAGATTAGTAGTTTATTAAACCACTTTGTTTTATTTCCTTTTGTGAAAACTTGTTAGTGCTCGTGTCAAAATCGTGTTGTTTAGGGGGGATTTATATGAAAACCGTTACGGTGCAATCACACCAAGCACCTATTGTTAAAACGAAGACCAAAGATACTGTATTTAAAAGATTGTGGAATAACCGGACCCTTCTTATTATGTGTTTACCTGCCATTATTTTCTTCGCTGTTTTTGCTTACCTGCCAATGCCGGGACTATATCTTGCCTTTGTAAACTTTGATTATTCACTTGGAATCTTTAAGAGCGCGTTCGTTGGCTTTGATAATTTTCGCTTTTTGGTTATGACTGGTGATTTGTGGAAGTTAACCTTTAATACGATTGCTTATAATATTGCTTTTATCATTTTAGGTAATATCCTCCAAATAGCTGTAGCCATCATGCTTAACGAACTAAGAAATAAATGGTTCAAAAAGATATCACAAACACTTATGTTTCTGCCGCATTTTATTTCTGCCGTTTTAGTTGGACTTTTAGCTTATAACATACTTAGTTACGATTATGGGATACTTAATTCATTTTTAAAAATGATTGGCATGGATCCAGTGGAGACTTATTCGAATCCGGCAATTTGGCCATATATTATTGTCATTACGTTCCTATGGCAATCAACAGGCTATGGATCGATCGTCTATTTCGCAGCGATCATGGGCCTTGACAAATCCATTTTAGAAGCAGCAGAAATCGATGGAGCTAACGCTTTCCAGCGTATTCGATATATCATTATTCCTTATCTTAAGCCAACCTTTATCATTCTGCTATTGTTCTCTTTAGGTGGAGTATTAAAAGGGAATTTCGGTTTATTTTATAACCTTGTTGGTGCGAATAATACCATGCTCTATCCAACAACAGATATTATTGAAACCTACGTTTTCCGAACGTTGATGACGAATTTTAACTTCTCATTGGGAAGTGCGGTAAGTTTATATCAATCTATTTTGGGTCTCTTTATTGTCCTTACAGCCAACTGGATTGTGAAAAAAGTTTCACCAGAAAACTCTTTGTTTTAAAGGAGGAACGTATGTATGGAAAACTCAGCAAGACGTAATATAGATTTTTCTACGATAATGGTTCGTTTGATTGGATATGGTTTTATTGGTTTATTTGCTCTATGTTGTCTTTTACCGTTCGTCTTAATCTTGTCATCTTCCTTAACATCTGAGAGGGCCATTATGGAAAGCGGTTTCTCTTTATGGCCGAAAGAGTTTTCTACCTTTGCCTATGAAATTGTTTTCAAGAATCCAAGACTTGTGATTGGATCCTATATGGTAACGATGATCATTACGGTTGTCGGAACTGCAGTAGGTCTATTTATTGTAGCAATGACAGGTTATGCCTTGCAGCGCCAAGATTTCTTGTATCGTAATAAAATATCATTTTATATCTACTTTACCACTCTTTTTTCAGGTGGACTCGTCCCGTTTTATCTCTTAATAACGCAGTATCTGCATCTTAAAGATAATTACTTAGCAGTACTCTTGCCAGGATTGCTGAGTCCTTTTCTCATCATTATGATGAAGGCTTTTGTAAAGTCGATTCCACATGAGATTACGGAATCTGCAAAGATGGATGGTGCAGGTGATTTCACAATTTTCTTAAGAATTATTCTTCCGATGACTACCCCTGCTTTGGCGACAATCGGACTTTTCATTGCCCTCGGGTATTGGAATGAATGGTATAATTCCATGCTTTTCCTTTCACCGAATATGGAATATAGACCGTTACAGTTGTTTCTTTATAACGTAATCACAAGTGCTGATTTCATTAGAAATTCAGCTGCATCCGCCAATGTAACGCCGCAAGACATACCATTGGAAAGTATGAAAATGGCAACAGCCATTGTCGCTACTGGACCTGTTATTCTATTTTATCCGTTTGTACAGAAGTACTTTATACAAGGTATTACAGTTGGTGCAGTAAAAGGGTAATGGAATATGATTAAGGAATTTTCCTTGTTTCATAGAGAGTAACAATTAGTAAAATTTAAAAGGGAGGCAATAAAATGGTGAGGATAAAAAGAATCTTGGTATTATTTTTGGTTATGTTGTTGACTTTTAGCCTTGTGGCCTGTAGCGGCTCAAGTCAAACGGGTTCAAAAAACTCTGACTCTGGTACAAAAACAAACGCAAATGGTGAAGTTGATACTTCTAAAGAGGTAACCATTACCATGATGGTGTTGGGAGATAAACCGACCAACGGACAATTAGAAAAAGTAATGGAACAAGTAAATACAAAATTAAAAGAAAAAGTAAACGCTAAACTCCAGCTAAAATGGATTGAATGGGCTGATTATATGACAAAGTATAATCTAACTCTAGCATCTGGAGAACCGGTCGATTTAATTATCACTGCTACTGACTGGTTAGATGCTTGGGGAAATGCACAAAAAGGAGCATTCATGGATATTACCGACCTCCTGCCTAAATATGCTCCTAAGACATTTGAAGAGGTTTCCAAAGAAAGTTGGGAAGAAACAAAATATGATGGCAAAATTGTTATGATTCCTGAGGACTCTTATACTCAATGGGTTAACCACGGCTTTTTCTATCGTACAGATTGGGCAAAAGAATTTGGAATCACTGAACCAATTAAAGATTTTGAAACACTCGGTAAATACTTCCAGGGCATTAAAGATAATAAAAAGGGTGTAATTCCTTGGGATACACCAGGAACAAACGTTACAACGGCATGGGGTTATACAACTTCTTATTCCGATGCGATTGAACTTCCAATTACAACAGGTGTATTCCCAATTTATTGGGCAGAATCCTATGAAGATAAGTATACCGTTATGAGTCCTGTGTTCGAAGATGTGTTTGTAGACTATGCAAAGATGATGAAGGATTGGGCAGATAAAGGCTACTGGCGTTCTGATGTTTTGAACTATAAAGGTGACACCCGCGCTTTATTCCAAGCTGGAAAAACAGGTGCTGATCAACACCACACAGAAACATTCTCAGGCTTACGTCCACAAATGGACCTTAAACAACCAGGTTCAGAAATCGATATGTTTGCTTGGTCTGATACACGTGACAACTTAGTTTCAATGTCGATTACTCACGGTGCTACAGCGGTTGGTGCTCACAGCAAAAACCCTGAACGTGCGCTTATGGTATATGATCTAATTCGAAACGATGAGGAAATTTACAAACTATTTAACTATGGTATTGAGGGAGTACAATACGAGATTGTAGACGGCAAACGTGTTCGTCCTGAAGGCTACGATGAAACAAAAGATGCATTCTCTGCTAACTTCTGGGGTGGTCGTGTAGACAAATTCGAAATCCCTAGTGCTGACAAATGGGAAGGAATGTCTGAGATTTATGCGCAGTACGATACCATTAAAAAGCCGTACCCATATGGCCAATTTGTATTTGATAGTACTCCGGTAGAAGCTGAACTTTCTGCTCTATCACAAGTGACTGCACAATTGGTGCCAGCGATTGCATTCGGTAAAGCTGGGGATCCGGAAAAAGCTGTCAAAGATTTCCGTAAGAGATTGGAAGCAGCAGGTTATGAAAAGGTTCAAAAAGAGATCCAAAAACAAATGAATGAATATAAGAAGCTTGTAGAAGGCAACTAGTCAGGGATAAATTACAATAAAAGAGGGCTATCATATATTCTTGATAGCCCTTTATCTATCGGTCTGCCATTTCTACGATTTAAGGATACTAGTTTATCAATGATAAGGGGTGTAAGTTGAATATGGTAAATGTAATAGCGCAAGAATGGGAATTGTCCGTTAAGAGCAGAAAGTTTAACTTTGATTGGAAATTCTTAAAAGGTGACAATTCCGATGCATTTAAAATTAAGTTTGATGATTCAGATTGGCGTATCGTAGACCTGCCGCATGATTTTAGTATAGAAGGCCCCTTTAAGAAGGAATATGCAAGTTCAACAGGATATTTGCCAGGAGGAATTGGTTGGTATCGAAAGGAATTTATTGTTCCTGATAGCATAAAGGGAAAGAAAGTGTTTATTCAATTCGATGGCATTTATAAAAATAGTGAAGTGTGGATTAATGAACATTTTCTTGGTAAAAGACCTTATGGATACAGCTCATTTCAGTATGACTTAACCCCATATTTAAACTTCGAAACACAAGAAAATGTGATTGCTGTCAAAGTAGATCATACCGATTTTGCTGATTCTCGTTGGTATACAGGGTCTGGAATTTATCGAAATGTTTTCATCAATTTGACAGATCACTTGTACATTAAGCCTTATGGTATTTTTGTCACGACTCCAAATATTACACCATCAGAAGCAGAAATCCACATTCAATCAAGTTTGAAAAATGAATATGATAACGAAGCTACATTCCAAATTGAACATCAAATTAGAGATGCTTCAGGCAAGAAAATAAGCGACTGTTCATCTGTGGAGATCATTCCAGCAAATGGTGAACAAGACTTTTCTCATTCTCTTTTCCTAGATCAGCCAAATCTCTGGTCACCGGAAAATCCGTATTTATACAGGGTTGAAACGCAGGTGATAAGAGATGGGGAAGTAATAGATTGTGAGACTACCACACTTGGTGTTCGATCTTTTCATTTCGATGTGGACTCTGGATTTTATCTTAATGGAAAAAATATTAAGATGAAGGGTGTCTGTATCCATCATGACGCAGGCTGTCTTGGAGCGGCTGTTCCTGAAAAGGTCTGGCACAGACGTTTGCAACTATTAAAAGAAGCTGGTGTAAATGCAATTAGAATGAGCCATAATCCTCCTGCACCAGAGTTACTAGATATGTGTGATTCTTACGGGTTTTTAGTCCAAGATGAAGCATTCGATGAATGGGAACATCCTAAGAACAAATGGGTAGAGGGTTGGAATAAAGGCGAGCCTTCACTAGATGGATATGCTTCCGATTTTACTGAATGGGCAGAGATAGATTTGAGGGATATGGTATTAAGGGACCGGAACCATCCGTCAATTGTTTTCTGGAGTATTGGGAATGAAATTGATTATCCAAATGATCCCTATTCACATCCAGTGCTAGGAGAACGTTACAAAGCTGACAAACCTGATGCAAAGGGAATGGGTGCTATTTCGAAAAGGCTGGCAAAGGTTGTAAAGCAATATGATCCGACCCGACCTGTTACAGCAGCTTTGGCAAGTGTCATTATGTCAAATGAAACTGAATTTCCAGATGCTCTTGACGTGGTTGGCTATAACTATCAGGAGTTCCTTTATTCTGAGGACCATAAAAAATACCCGAATAGAGTGATTTATGGAAGTGAAAACGGAAGGCATCACGATGCATGGCTGGCTGTAGCAAATAATGACTTTATATCAGGACAATTTATTTGGACAGGGATTGACCATTTGGGAGAAGCTCGTGGATGGCCAATTCGTCATGCTACTCCTGGATTGCTTGATCTTGCTGGATTCAAAAAACCTTTGTTCTATTTCAAGCAAAGTGAATGGTCCGATCAAGATATGGTCCATATCGGATTGACTTCCTTTAAAGAAGAGAATCCTGATCAAGTTTACTGGGACCATCAGGTTGTTTGCCACTGGGATGGGAATGAAGGAGAAACAGTAAGGGTCGCTTGCTGTACAAATTGTCCTGAAGCGGATTTAATTCTAAATGGTGAATCTGTTGGGGTCAAAAAACGTGAAGACTTCCCAGCTGGAACCATATATTGGGACATTCCATATTCTAAGGGTACGTTAAAGGCGGTAGGGATAAGAAACGGAAACATTTCTTGTATACATGAATTAAAGACAGCTGATAAACCTGCGAAGTTACAGTTGCGCGCGGATACAATTTCTCTTAAAGCAGACAAAGAGGATGTAGCACATATAGAAGTGAATATCCTTGATCAAGCCAATAATCTTGTATATAGTGCAGAAAATGAAATCCATTGTACCATCGAAGGACCTGGTGAAATTATAGGGATTGAATGTAGTAACCCTGTAAGCCATCAAGATTATAAAGCAAACTACCGAAAGGCCTTCCATGGAAAATTATTAATCTATGTGAAAGCCACTGATCAAGTAGGGACGATTATAGTAAAAACTTCATCTGAGGATTTGGAAGGTTGTGCTGTAGGTATCGATGTTAAGTAAAATCCTTTGGGAATCCGGGTACTGACGATTTGAGTTAATACCCGGAGGTCTTATTTCGTTAAAAAATGATAAGGCGGGAGATGTATGTATGCCGTATAATAGTGCTTCTGATACTTTAAATCCCCAAAAGGGGCATCGACTTAAAGATATTCCTGCACATGACCCTTATGTCTTGGTGCATAGAGAAACGAATACGTATTATATGTATACAACAGGAATTCCACAATTAACAGATTTAGAGAAAAATGGAGTTCTAGCGTATAAGAGTAAGGATTTAAATGATTGGGAAGGTCCTTATGTCGTTTTCGAAATTCCTGATGGAACATGGGCACATCCACAGCATGGGACGTGGGCTCCAGAGGTTCACCATTATCATGGTAAATATTATCTGTTCGTTACGTTACATAATCGAGATCGCATCATAGCAGAACCGCCGGAGGTTTGGAAGACCACTCATCTTCGTGGTACAAGTATCGCGGTATCAGACTCGCCAGAAGGTCCTTTTGAATTAATAAAAAAAGATGGGCCAGTGCCACCTCGAGACTTCATGACATTAGATGGAACCTTATATGAGGATGAGGATGGAAAGCCATGGATGGTCTATTGTCATGAGTGGATTCAGGTTATCGATGGTACGTTTGAAGCAATTCCATTGAAGAATGATTTATCAGCAGCAGATGGTGAGCCACTACACCTTTTTAAGGCGTCCGATGCACCGTGGCTTAATGCTGAAATAAAGCCTAGCGTGAAGTCTTTAAATTATGTATCTGATGGGTGTCAATTGTATCGAACAAAAGGCGGTCACCTTGTTATGCTCTGGTCAAGCTATAGCAATGGAAGCTATGTCCAAACGATTGCTAGATCTAAGTCTGGTAAGCTAGCAGGGCCGTGGGAACAACTGGAACCATTAGTTGCTGGAGATAGTGGACACGGCATGCTTTTTAAAACATTTGAAGGTCAATGGATGCTTATTCTTCATCAGCCATTCAGTACACCTGAATCTCGAGCAAAGATTTATGAAGTAGAGGAAACTGAGGATAGCTTTAAGATTGTTAAACCTAGAGTGGATCTACATATGTAAATGAATAAATGGAACACAAAAGTCCTCTCAGTTGAGAGGACTTTTTATATAAGCTGCTCGTTTTCAACAATCTAGAGACTACTAGCCTTAAGTTGACGTATCCTCTATCAAGAGGATTTTTCCTCTGAAGTTTTTTGTTGAATCTGGACAATATTAGTAAATACCTTATTGTAAGCAAAGAATGCAAGGAAAGATATAGCACCGCCGGTGAAGAATGGCAGCAAAAAGGTTAATTTCGTGAAACTAACATATAAGATGACAATACTAGATATTGCAAGCCCAATCGAGTAAATTGGGTTAGCAATCGATAAAATGAATACATTTTTTAATCCTTGTCCGAATTTGGTGTCTGTATGCACTGTGTGGGCAAAAAAGAAAAGGGTAATAAGTAACAACCAAACCATGAGGAATAAAAATAGATAACTAACTAAGTGAATGCGGGTATGGAAATAATAATAGTCAACACCAACAATGGCCCAAAGAACTGAAAAAATCAATCCACCCACAAGACTCCTCTTATAATTTTCCTTATAGTATTTCCAAAAGAATCGAAAAATTGGCACTTCTTCCTTCATAACCCATTTTCTAACAATACCAAACATAGCCGTAGTTGCCGGAAAAAAAATAAATGGTACCAGCACAGCAATGGTCATAATCAGAAAGCCTATCTGCCACATCTCTTTAACAGTAAATAAAGATAATGTAAGGTAAGCAATGGGGAAGTTAAACAAAACCCATAATAGATTTATACCTGCCAGCTTAGAAGTCCACTCTAAAACTGGATTTAAACGTCCAAATATAGTATACATTTTTCCAACTCCAGACCGATTATGTTGAATATTATAGATAGAAAGATAGATAATTAGACAAACTCCCTATGTAAGCACCTTCATTATAACATAGACTATGTTTTCAGTTTTCAGTTTTATTTGATAATATAATATATAAATTAATCCCAATCTATTAAAATAGTAGTTAATGTTGAATTTTTGAAAGGGGATACATAATTTGAATTCAAAATACCTGGATTTACTTGTCCAAAAATATGATTGTGAAGAAAAAGTGGTGACTGAAATTATTAATCTGGAAGCCATTCTTAATCTGCCAAAGGGGACAGAACATTTTGTCAGTGATTTGCATGGCGAGTATCAAGCATTTCAACATGTACTAAGAAATGGTTCAGGGAACGTAAAAAAGAGAATCAGAGACTTGTTTCAAGATGTTTTATTTGAAAAAGAAATCAATGATTTTGCGACATTGGTGTATTATCCTGAAGAAAAATTAAAATTAATGAAAAATCATTTTAGCAACGAACAAGAATTACACCAATGGTATATCGTAATCATTGAGCGGATGATAAGGCTTATTTCTCATGCTTCCTCCAAATATACACGTTCGAAATTACGAAAAGCATTGCCGAGTCAGTTTGTGTTTGTTATAGAAGAGCTATTATACAAAACCAATCAAACTGAAAATAAGGAGCAGTATTATAAAGAAATTGTCGAGCAGATTATCTCCTTAGGTCAGGCTGATAAACTCATAATAGGGCTTGCGTATAGCACTCAGAGACTGGTTGTCGATCATCTCCATGTAGTGGGGGATATTTATGATCGTGGACCAGAACCTGATAAAATCATGGATACGCTAATTAATTATCATTCCGTGGATATTCAATGGGGAAACCATGATGTACTTTGGATAGGTGCTTTTGCTGGTTCAATGGTTTGTCTTGCTAATATCATTCGTATCTGTGCAAGATATGACAATCTGGATATTATTGAAGATGTATATGGAATCAATCTAAGACCTCTCTTGAATCTTGCAGAGAAATACTATCAGGATAATCCTGCTTTCAGACCTAAGGTACATTCAGATAAGAATCAATCTGATCATGAAAAATTGCAAATTACGAAAATTCATCAAGCCATTGCAATGATTCAATTCAAACTCGAAATACCTATAATAAAGCGACGCCCGTATTTTAATATGTCAGAAAGGCTTTTGCTTGAGAAAATTGATTATGACAAGAACGAAATAACAATCTATGGGAAAACCTACCCTCTAGAAAATACTTGCTTCGCAACGGTAAATCCAGAGCAGCCTGATCAATTACTAGAAGAAGAAAAGCAGGTGATGGAAAGATTATTATTTTCGGTTCAACATTCAGAAAAGCTGGCCAGACATATGAATTTTCTTATGAAAAAAGGGAGTCTTTATTTAAAATATAACGGGAACCTATTAATACATGGCTGTATTCCTTTAGATGAAGACGGGAATATGGAAAAAATGGTTATTGAAAATAACACCTATTCAGGTCGTGAATTACTTGATGTGTTTGAACGGTATTTACGGCATGCTTTTGCACATCCTGAAGTGACAGATGATCTTGCGACAGATATGGTCTGGTATTTATGGACAGGTGAATATTCATCACTTTTTGGAAAAAGAGAAATGACCACTTTTGAGAGGTACTTTATTAAGGACAAGGCAACTCATAAAGAGAGAAAGAACCCATACTACTATTTACGTGAAAATGAAGAGATTTGCCGTAAAATCCTAACCGATTTTGATCTGAATCCTGACAATGGTCATATTATTAACGGGCATACACCAGTTAAAGAAATTGAGGGAGAAAATCCAATTAAAGCAAATGGTAAGATGATCGTGATTGATGGAGGTTTCTCCAAAGCTTATCAATCAACAACAGGAATAGCCGGATATACGTTACTATATAATTCCTTCGGTATGCAACTGGTAGCCCATAAGCATTTTAATTCAAAAGAAGATGTTTTACTTAACGGGACAGACGTTTTATCAATTAAAAGAGTGGTAGATGAAGAGTTAAAGAGAAAAAAGGTTAGAGAAACGAATGTTGGAGAGCAATTATTACAGGAAATCTCTATTTTGAATAGTCTGAGAGAATATCGCTATATGAATTAACACCAAGGGCTCTCCAAAATTGGAGCAGCCCTAATATTTTGATTTTGTTATATGAACGATATTGTTTTTCGATCGTCGAATTTAGGAATCCAGTCACCGTGAGCTTCAATTAAGTCATCGCACATTGCAATGATGTCGTCCATTGATAATTCAGCGGCTGTATGAGGGTCCAGCATGGCTGCCTGATAGATATGTTCTCGCTTATTCGTTACCGCTGCTTCAATGGTTAAAAGCTGTGTATTAATATTTGTACGGTTAAGGGCGGCTAACTGTTCTGGAAGATCTCCTACATAGCAAGGAGTGATTCCGCTGCGGTCAGCAACGCATGAAACTTCAACAACAGCTTTTTCCGGTAAATTGTTAATTAAGCGTCCCGTATTTAAAATGTTGCCACCAAATTTAAATGGAACATTCGTCTCAATTGCTTCAATAATACGGGAACCATATTCGTGAGAACGGGTATGGGTAAGCTGTGCATTGTTGACGATTTCGTTGCGCATTTTGTCCCAGCGTTCAATTTGCTCTACACAACGACGCGGATACTCATCAAGAGGGATATTGTATTTCTCTATCAAATGCGGATAATTGCGTTTAATGAAGTATGGATGGTACTCGGCATTATGCTCAGATGATTCCGTTACGTAGTATCCGAATTTGTCCATTAATTCGAAGCGGACCATTTCATCATGTTTTGTTTGTTGTTTTTCTCTTGCACGGCGTTTAATTTCCGGGTATAAATCTTTGCCGTCACGTTTGATCTCAAGAAGCCATGCCATATGGTTGATACCTGCGATTTTTTCTTCTACTCCTTCATAATCCATACCTAAGGATCTAAAAAGGTGCTCTGTGCAAACTTGTACGCTATGGCATAATCCGACGGTTTTTACATTTGTATAACGAAGCATTGCCCCTACTAATGTTGCCATTGGATTTGTGTAATTTAAAAACAGGGCATCGGGACAAACCTCTTCGATATCCTTGGCGAAATCCCACATAACCGGAATGGTGCGAAGCGAACGGAAAATACCGCCAATCCCGATTGTATCAGCTATTGTTTGACGAAGACCATATTTTTTAGGAATCTCAAAATCTATAACAGTGCTTGGTTTGTAGCCGCCAACTTGAATCGCATTAATAACGTATTTTGCTCCTCGCAATGCTTCTTTACGATCCGAATATGCTTTCACAACTATGTTTGCTTTTAGGCTTTGTTTTAAATTGTTTAACATATTTTCCGAGTCTTTTAAGCGTTGCACATCGATATCAAATAATGCGAACTCGAAACCAGCTAATGCCGGAACATGTAGGCAGTCACCAAGAACATTTTTTGCAAAAACTGTACTTCCTGCACCAATAAATGTGATTTTTGACATAAATTTACCTCCTGTAAGGTGAAAGTGGGACTACTTAGGATAAAAAATTGTCTTGAGAACAACCTACCGTCCCATATTCATCTTTGTTTTTTTGTTGTTATAATAATAGTAAGTTGTTTATATAAGAACCTCAATGGTAAGTTAGTGTGATTGGAGGGTAAAATATTGCCTTTGGCTTATAGAGGTAAACAAGTAAAGGAGTATGGAACGTACGGTTTTCGGTTTCAAGATGTAGTTCCTAACGATGTGGCAAACATTTTCTCTCTTGGCCGAGAAGAGAAAATCCCCGGTACAGATTACGATTGGGATGGGTTAAAGCGGAAAGATGTTGGCACATTTGTGTTTCAATACACGCTGTCAGGATCGGGAATGCTTGAAATACCGGATAAAAGTTATACCGTGAAGGCAGGAGAAGCCTTCATTGTTGAGATTCCTAGCGATCATCGTTATTACTTTCCAAAGGATAGCGATGGATGGGAGTTTATGTTTATTACATTAGTGGGAAGAGAAGCTGCCGATTGCTGGAGGTTAATGAAAGAACAAAACGGTCCTGTCTTGAAAGTGCCTCCGGATTCAAAGCTGATCCAGCTTTTGCTGAAAATCTATCAAGACACATATGATCAAAAGATTACCGATACCTATTACGCTTCTGCAAAAGCTTATGAGTTCATTATGGAGTGTTACCGTTTCATCAGAAATATTGATAAAGCAACGAACGGTTTCTCTCTTCAGATTACAAAAGCTTTATCCTTTATCCAAACACATTATCATGAACCGATTACACTCGACGAAATAGCGGCCGTATCCGGTTTCTCGAGATATTATTTTATTAAGCAGTTTCATCACCAACTAAATATGACACCTGTGCAATACCTGACCAAAATCAGGATTCAAAAAGCGGCGGAGCTTCTTCGTTCATCAACCTCCTCTGTTACAGACATTGCTGCCCAGGTAGGGTATGCAAATGCCAACTATTTCAACAAAGTATTCCGCAAAACGGTTGGTGTATCCGCCGGGACGTTTCGTAATAGTAAGGACGTAGTTGGAATTGATCATTTGATCATTGATTAAGCTTGTAGAAATTTAAATAGATTGGTAGAAAAAAGAGTCATAATGGCACATGAACAGGAGAATAACCATGAGTGTCTTACTTCCCTTTCGGCAATTGCAATTTGAATATTTTTAATAAAAATAAAAAGTCTGGAAAAAATGATGTGACCCCCAAAAGTTAGAGTTTTATATTAAGCAGCTAATTGGCTAGTATGGACCCGGTATTGAACCGGGCTCATACCTGCCAATTTTTGCTTTATACGCTTGTTATTATAATAACTGATTATTCTTCAATTCTCTTTTTTAATTCCTCATATGAGCATAGTGCTTCCCCGTAATACATTTCTTGTTTTAGTAATCCGAAAAAGTTCTCCATTGGCGAATTATCTAAACAGTTTCCTTTACGAGACATACTCTGGAACACCTTGTTTTTCTTAAGGGTTTTCACCCATTTATTATGTTGATAATGCCATCCTTGATCAGAATGTACAGTAGTTCTAAACTTTGAATCTTTTACTATTTCTAGTGCTTCCTCGAGGGGGGTGAGAGCTAAATCTAAGGTTGGACGCATACCTATACCAAAAGAAAGAATTTCACTATTGAACATATCCATAATTGGATTTAAATATAGCTTAATACCGTCTGAACACTTAAATTCTGTAATATCTGTTGTTAGTTTTTGATGACACACATTCGTTTTAAAGCGGCGATTGATAAGGTTCTTGGCAACAGTTCCAGTTGTACCCTTGTATGAACTGTACTTGCGTGATTTTAATTTGAATTTATCTCCCTTGAGCCCAAGCTCGTTCATGATGCGTTGCACCTTCTTATGATTCACTTCATACCCACGGTTTTCTAATTCTAATTGAATACGACGATAACCATAATTTCCGTTATGTTCTTCGAAAATGGATTGAATAAGTTCCTCCAACTCCTGGTCTGGATTCTCCTTATTCATCATTTTTATATGATAATGGTAGGTGGATTCAGGAATGCCGACTATTTGTAAAACATCTTTTGGTTTGAAGGTTTCTTTAAGTTCGAATGATAATGCTGCTTGTGCTTTTCGAGATAGCCCTTCGGATCCATCTGAAAAGCTCGCAACTTTTTTAAATATTCTACCTCTAAACGAAGAAGTTCGTTTTCTCTTTCTAACTTTTGTTCGTACGTTAATTCCTTATCTTCAATTAATTGAGGAAGGTTTACTCATTGAGACACATCAGGAGTATTACACTGTTGGGAGAAAGCCAATCATGCTTTCTCTCAATTACCATGCTGGCTATGCAATAGGTATTGATTTGGACTATCGGGATATTACATTTACTGTATCTGATTTAATAGGAAAACCAGTAAGTTCCGATAAAGTAGAGTTAGGAAACTCGTACTATGATGAGGTTCTTGAAATCTTAATAAGCCAAATTAATAAATATAAGGAAACATTTTCTCAAAGTCGTTATGGAATTGTCGGTGTGGTAATTGGAATCCATGGAACCGTAAAGAATGATGAAACCATAGGTTTTGTTCCACAGCATAAATGGCATAACATGAACCTAAAGGGAGATCTTGAGCAACATTTGGATTTGGCAGTTTCTATTGAAAATAATGCAAATTTATGTGCATTTGCAGAAAAAGTATTCAGTTGCCATACTAGTGAGATTTTAATCAGTATTAATATGTATTCTGGAATAGGTCTAGGAGTCTTGATGAATGGGGAATTGGTAAAAGGGTATCTTGGTTACACTGGAGAAATTGGTCACATGATTATCAATCCTGATGGCAAACCTTGTAATTGCGGGAATTCTGGTTGTTGGGAGCTGTATGCTTCTGAAGGCAGCTTCTTTAAACAATTATCCGAAAAACTTGATAAATCAAAATTGAACTATAGGGATATCGAAAATTTTATTAAAGCTGGAGACCCAGTAGTTATAAATGAAATCGATGAGTTTATTAAGTATTTCGTAGTCGGTTTAAATAATATCATTAATTTACTAAATCCTGAAACTTTGGTATTAAATAGTGAATTATTGAAACTTTTTCCTGAAGCAGAAAGTAAAATTAAATTGAGATTAAGCTCCTCAATAAGTAGTTATAAAGAGATATTATTATCAGAACTTGGAACAAATGCATGTGTCATGGGTGCCTGTGCACTAGCTATTAAGAAATTTTTAGAAATCCCTGAGTTAAGTTTACCTGTTGCTTAAAAAATAAGAATATTTAAATTAACCCGACAAATTCCTGTTGGGTTAATTTAGATAGGTTAGTAAAAAGCAAGGACAAATGTTTGTCCTTGCTTGACTGGAAAATTACATTGAGCCCAATTTCTAAAGATACTTCTTCTATTCCCTCTTTTATTTTTTTTGATCCGACTTCAGGACTGTTAAAAATAATGTAAAGTTGGTAAAAGGTATCCGGGAAAATATTCCTATTTTTCTAAATTTTTTATATTTTTCTATGAAAGTGTTTACATTTCTGAAAATTCATTTTATTATACTTAATAAAGACACTGGAAAAAGTAATTCGTCAATCTCGGTGTTTTCATCAAATAAAGAGTTGTTATTACAAAAAAATTTACAAACTTAATAAGGTCACTAAAAAAAGTAAGTCTAATAGATTATGAGGTGTTTGGGAATATGCGCAGGACAGGTGATTTAAAACTTATGCAAGAACTAAATAGGTCCATCATTTTGGACACGATTCGGAAAGAAGGACCTATTTCCAGAAGCGACATAGCGAAATTGATCAACATAAGTCCAACAACCGTTACTTCAGCAGTCAATGATCTGATTCATGAAGGGTATGTTCGTGAAGATGGTGTTGGTTTTTCCAGTGGAGGGAGAAAGCCTGTTTTACTAAGGTTCAATCCTAATACGAGGTTTATCATTGGTGTTTCAATTTCCAATTCATCGATAAAGATTTCTGAAATGAATTTGGAAGGCTGCATCAATAGAAAGGAAATCCATTCCACTAATTTTTGTCAAGGTCAGGATATGATCAACTTAATTATCAAA
The DNA here is from genome assembly GCF_030817595.1 of Neobacillus niacini. Classification (GTDB taxonomy): domain Bacteria; phylum Bacillota; class Bacilli; order Bacillales; family Cytobacillaceae; genus Neobacillus; species Neobacillus niacini_G. The sequence goes on along the minus strand of NZ_JAUSZN010000001.1, from coordinate 2,440,280 downwards.
ATCATAAAACAGTTTCTGGAGTCTAAAGAAAATCTCCAATGGTGTGAAGGAATCTCTATTATTACTCCCGGGATTGTAGATGCTAAAAAAGGTATCATCTCCTACAATTCAAAACTAAAACTATATGATATCCCTTTAAAGCAAATGGTCGAAGATGAATTTGGTCTGCCGACCTTTCTAGACAATGATACAAATGCCTACGTACTTGCAGAGAATTACTTTGGTTCATTCAAGAAATATAAAGACCTGGTATATATCACGATTGGTGATGGTGTTGGATCAGGAATTATGTACAATGGGCAAATTATCCGAGGATATAAAGGCAGTTCAGGGGAGCTTGGTCATACTACGATCGTTAGGGGAGGGCTTAAATGTGAATGTGGGAATGAAGGGTGTCTAGAAAACTATATTAATTGGCCGGCCATTTTTTCGAAAGTGGTAACAGCCTTAATGACACGAGGAAAGGAAACAATCATTAGGAATTTAATAGATGGTGATATTAATAGGGTTACACCAGCTGTGTTTGTTAAAGCATTAAATGAAGGAGATAGATTGTGCTATGAGATTATGGAAGAGATTGTATCACATCTTTCTACAAGCATTACTAATATCATTCACCTTCTTAACCCTGAAGTGATCATTCTTAGCGGAGAGATTGTTCAAGAAAATAGTATATTTATAGATTTATTAAACAAATCCGTTTCTAAGCGAGTTATACCGATTTTAAAAGATGAAGTAAATATTCAGCCTACTTCCTTGGAAGCAGAATTTGAAATGCTCGGAGCAGCAGCTGTAATTTTACAGGAAAAATATCAGTTTACTATTTGATGGGCAAACAGCCCATTTTAGGAGGTGATGATAACTCTATACATACAAGTTAAAAAAAGCTACATACAGAGTCTATACTTCCTTGCTTTTATAATCTTTTATTGGTTTATGAGAACAAAATGATCGAGGGGGATAAACATGAAAAAAATGAGGTTTTGGGTTTACCTGCTTCTAATTTTTACAGTAGTAGCTATGTCTGCTTGCAGTAACGAAGCAAGCGGCGGCAAAGATAAAAAGACACTTGAAGTAGCTTTATGGGATAAAAATGCCAGCGCTGCAGTAGATAAATCGATTGAAGAATTTAATAAGAAGCACCCTGATGTCAAAGTCAATGTAACATATACACCTTGGGAGGATTATTGGACCAAGCTGAAAACCAGCATTGGCGGTGGAAAAGGTCCAGATGTTTTCTGGATGAACGGGCCGAATTTCTATCAATATGCTTCCTCTGGTTTTATTAAGGATTTAGAACCTTATATTCAGGAAGACGGTGAATATAAGAAGGAAGACTATTTCCCTGCAGTTGTAGATTTATATAGTTATGAAGGAAAATTGCATGCTGCTCCTTATTTTATTGACTCTGTTGGGCTTTATTATAATAAAAAGTTTTTTGATGAAGCCGGAATTCCTTATCCAGATGAGACATGGACATGGGAGGATATTGAAAAGGTCGGCGGGCAGCTTACCGATAAAGAAAACGGTGTTTATGGGTATTCCATGGATATTAAAGCAAGTCAACAGGTTTATTATAACCTGATACATCAAGCAGGCGGTTTTATTATTAGCGAAGATAAAACAAAATCTGGATTTGATACACCAGAAACGAAAGAAGCATTTAAATTTATCGAGAAGATCATCGACAAGGGGATCTCTCCTTCAGCTCAAACCGTTATGGAGACAGAAGGTAAGCAGTTGTTCCTATCCGAGAAAGTTGCGATGTTGCCTGCAATATCTGTAAGCGCAGGAGAATTTAAAGAAGTACTCGGTGATAATTTGGGTGTTGCTCCGCTTCCAAAGGGTAAACAAGCTGCTTCGATTGTTCACGGTATCGGCTGGGCGATGAACGACAAAACGCAGAATGATAAATTGTCATGGGATTTAATCAAAGCTTTATCAGGTAAAGAAGGTAATAAAGTCATTGCTGAAACTGGATTTTCTATTCCTGCTGATAAAGACATAAGTGACATTTGGCTTAAATCTATTCCTTCATTAGATTTACAAGTATTTCTTGATGCACAGGAATATGGAGTACCATATCCGATTTCCAAAAACACCTCTGAGTGGCAGGATGTTGAAACAAAAGAAATTCAAGGAGCCTTTTTGGGACAGCAGTCGATTGATAAAGCATTGGATACAGTTGCTAAAAAGATGAATGAAATTCTTGCTAAGGAAAATTCGAAATAAAACAATGCCTAAATGAATAGTCAAACAGGCTGTGTCACAGTCTGTTTGACCATGAAAGGAGAGATGATTTTGGGCGGCTTTTCAACGACTATTGGAAAAAACAAACAAAATATCGTAGTTGTAGAGCGGAAAAAGAAAAAGCTCGATAAAGAAGCAATTATAGCCTTATTATTTATTGCACCAACTTTTTTAGGACTCCTTGTTTTCTATATGCTGCCTGCCATTGCGTCCTTTGGTTTATCCTTTACAAGCTGGGATGGGATTACAACTCCAGTATTTGTAGGACTAGAAAATATCAATACTTTATTACAGGACCCAACCTTTCAGCGTTCCATTATCAATACCATTGTCTTTACGATTGTGTCGGTGCCTTTATCAGTGGTGATAGCCACCCTTGTTTCTCTGTTGCTTAACCAAAAGATCAAGGGAATGGTATTTTATCGTACATTATACTTTCTCCCTGTTGTGACGATGCCAGTTGCCGTAGGAATGGTGTGGAAATGGCTTTATAACACAGAGTACGGATTAATCAACTATATTTTAAGTGTATTCCATCTTCCTCAGCCATCGTGGTTGTTCAATCCCAATATCGCACTGTTTTCAGTCATTCTTGTTTATGTATGGATGACGGTAGGTAATAATGTCATCCTGTTACTTGCAGGACTCCAAGGGGTTTCCCAATCCTATTACGAAGCAGCGCAGATAGATGGTGCATCGAAACTAAAACAATTTTTTAACATAACATTGCCTTTAATTACTCCGACATTATTTTTTGTTTTTATCACTTCTATGATCAGTTCTCTTCAGATGTTTGATTTAATATTCGTCATGATTGGTGACAACAATGCTCTATTGGATCCATTAAGAACCATAGTATTTGGAGTATACGAATCTGGATTTAAATATTCACAAATGGGAATTGCCTCTGCTCAAGCCTTTCTGTTATTTATCGCAATCTTAGCTATAACCATTGTCCAATTTATCTTTCAAAAGAAATGGGTTCATTATGACTCATAGACAGGGGGGATTTAATTGAAAGAAAACAAAATTTTCATTCATGCTCTACTAATCATTGGGGCAATCATCATGATTATACCTTTTTTATGGATGATTTCGACATCGTTTAAATCCTACGGTGATTCCATGCAAGTACCACCGGACATCATTCCAAAAGAATGGCATCCTGAAAATTATTCAAAGGTTTTCGAAAGTGTTGATTTTTTTAAGTACTATTTAAACACCATTATCGTTACGGTTGGACGGACTCTATCCCAGTTATTACTTTGTTCGTTAGCGGCATTTGCTTTTGCAAGGATGAAATTTCCGTTTAAAAATGTCATTTTTATTGCCATTTTGTCAGTATTGATGGTTCCTCCTCAAGTCATTTTAATTCCTAATTATGCCATTTTAGCTAAGTTAGGATGGATTGATACCTTTTATGCATTAATTGTGCCAGGAATCTTCAGTGCATTTGGAGTGTTCTTGTTAAGACAGTTTTTTATGGGAATTCCAAAAGAACTGGATGAAGCAGCGATAATCGATGGATGTTCGTGGTGGGGGATCTATTGGAGAGTACTGCTCCCGAATGCTACCCCAGCCTTAATTGCCCTGGGGATTTTTACAGCACTAGCATCATGGAACGATTTCCTATGGCCGTTAATTATGACAAACTCTGAAAATATGAGAGTTCTTTCAATTGGGATTGCCTCTTTTCAAGGGCAGTATTCTACAAATTACCCATTACTGATGGCTGGTGCATTGTTATCTACCATTCCGATGATCATTTTGTTTATCTTTTTACAGAAACACCTGATTGCAGGTATTTCACTAAGCGGTGTCAGAAAGTAATTGGGGGATTGTTTCGAATAAGTAGCAGGGAGGAACTTCAATGGAACAAACAGATGATTTAGCCATTGGTCTGGATATAGGAGGGACCAAAATACTGACAGCACTGGTGTCAAAGAATGGAGAAATCCTTTCAAAATTGCAGTGTGACTCCAAGGGGGGAAAGGAAAACTTAGGTGAACTAATTATTAACACGATAAAAGCACTCATTCATGAAGCAAACGTAGAGATCACTCGGATAAAAGGCATAGGCATTGCAACCGCAGGGGTGATAGATTCAAAAAAGAAGGAGATCATCTTTGCGAGTAACCTGGATATAGCCAATTTTCCTATCGGACCAATACTCGAGAATGAGCTCGATCTTCCTGTCGAGTTATATAACGACGGTAATGCCGCAGCTGTAGGCGAATGGATGTGGGGGAGAGGTAAAGGAAAAAAGAACCTCATCTACATTACAGTCAGTACAGGAATCGGCGCAGGTATCATCAGCAACGACAGACTTATCACTGGTATTACGGATAGTGCCGGGGAATTTGGACACATTTCCATTAATATCGATGGTCCACTTTGTTCATGCGGAAATAAAGGATGTTTAGAGAACTATGCTTCGGGGACAGCCATATCGAAAATTGCCCATGAAAGAATAGAAAATGGCTCTGTAAGTGAGTTTTTTCCTCCAGAAAGTAAGATTACCTCAGTGGATATTTGTAATGCAGCAAAAATGGGTGATCCCTTTTCAATCGAATTACTTGATGAAGTAGGAGAATATCTTGGCATTGGAATTATCAATTTAATCCATCTTTTTAACACTGAAGCAGTAATTCTTGGTGGCGGTGTAATGAACGGAGCAGATTTTTTGCTGCCGGCTATCAAAAGGACCGTTCAAAAACATGGAATCGCTAGTATCGTAGATAAGGTTAATATCGAGATTTCTCAGTTAGAAAAATATGCATGTGTAGTCGGTGCAACCGGTTTATTTTTTAAAAATAGCAACAAAAATGCAGCATTGCCAATATAGTATTCCAAAATTATAGAATTCAATAGTAGGGAGAGATGACATTGTTAAACGTTCTATTGATTGGAGCAGGCACCATGGGAAGTGTTCACGGTGAAGCTTATACCAAAATGGAAAATGCCGTTCTTACTGGAATTGTGGATAAAAATCTGGAAAAGGCCAAAGCGCTCGCAAAAAAATTAAAAACAAAAGCATTTCAAACATATGAAGAGGCAATAGAAGTATTAGAAAAAGTCGATGTAGTCTCTATTTGTGTACCAACCCCTTTCCATAAACCTTATACAAAAATGGCCGCCGATCGCGGGATTCATGTCATTTGTGAAAAGCCCCTAGCCAGAAATCTCGAGGATGCAAGAGAAATGATTAACTATTGTCAGGAAAAAAACGTAAAACTTTTCGTTGGCCATGTTGTTCGCTTTTTTCCTGAGTATGTTCAGGCTAAAAATATTGTGGAAGAAGGAAAAATCGGAAATGTCGCGGTGGTACGAACATCAAGAGGAGGCGGCTTTCCAAAAGCTTCCGATGACTGGTATGCGGATTATGAAAAAAGCGGCGGTCTGGTTTTAGACATGATTATCCATGATTTTGACTTCTTGAGATGGTGTTTTGGTGAAGTAGATCGGGTTTATGCGAAAAGCATAAAAGATGGAAACAAAAAACGAATCGATTATTCTTTGGTTACTCTGCGCTTTAAAAGCGGCGTCATTGCTCATGTTGAAGGAACATGGGCGCATCAAGGATTCACCACCAAATTTGAATTTGCGGGTGAAAAAGGAATCATTGATCATGATAGTTCTAGGTCTGTCCCAGTGGTATTAAACAAAAATACTGCTGGCGGTGGTGTTGCAGTTCCTGAAAGTCCATTAAAGCATAATCCTTATTTTACTGAAATACAGCATTTTATAAACTGCATCGAAACCGGAAAAGATCCGATTGTATCGGCAGAGGATGCATATAAAGCAATGGAAATTGCGTTAAATGCTCTTAAATCAATTGAAACCGGCAGAGAAATTGTAACTGGTGAAAATCAAAAAGAGGAGGCGCAAATTCGATGAAGGTAGGTATTATTAGTTTTGCTCATCCACATGCTTATGGATATGCCGATTCATTAAGAAAGATAGATGGAGTTCAAATAGTAGGAATTGCTGATGATGACCAAAGACGTGGAGAAAATGCAGCTGCAAAATATAATACTAAATTCTTCAAAGGGCATGAAGAGTTGCTGCAACAAGATCTGGATGCTGTCATTATTACTTCTGAGAATTGTAAACACCGTGAACATGTAGTGGCGGCCGCAATGGCTGGAAAGCATATTTTATGTGAAAAACCATTAGCAACAAAGGTTGAAGACGCAAAAGAAATGATTGAGGTATGTAAACAAAATCAAGTCATTCTTCAAACTGCTTTTCCGGTTCGATTTAATTCGGCTGTTGTTCGGGCAAAAAAAATCATTGAAAATGGAGAGCTTGGGCAAATATTTGCTATTAAAGGAACGAATCGCGGGACGAATCCTGGAGGCTGGTTTGTTGATCGGGCCAAATCAGGAGGAGGAGCTGTTATCGACCATACCGTGCATGTGGTCGATCTCATGAGATGGTTCATGGGTGCAGAAGTCAAGGAAGTATATGCTGAAATTGATAATACAATCTCTTCTGGCTCAATTGATGACTGCGGTATCCTCAACATTCAATTTGAAAACGATGTATTCTCAACTTTGGATTGCAGCTGGTCGCGGAATGAAACGTACCCAACTTGGGGGGATGTAACGTTAGAAATTATTGGAAGTGAAGGGAATCTGAAGGTGGACGCATTTGCCCAAAAATTAGATGTTTATGCGCCGAATGGAGTTAATTGGAATTATTGGGGCGATAACATGGATTTTGAATTAGTTAATGACTTTTTGACTAGTGTTTCAAATGGTAAAGAACCATCCATTTCCGGATTTGATGGTCTGAAGGCTTTAGAAGTAGCATTAGCCGCATATGAATCTTCTGAAAAAAGGCAGCCTATTAAATTATAAATTAGCAGTACTAGACGTAAAGAAAATGGGTAAAACAGTAATCTTTTTTTATAGGGGGTGAGGCAGCAGTCTACCATTCTATATATGTGCATGTTTCTTAGAATCAAAGGAATTGGCTCGAATAAAATGAAGGGGTTGTTTGCTATGTTAAAAGGAATTAATCAATGGTGCTATCCAGAAGGAACATCTTTGGAGGATGTTTTTACATTCAGTAAGGAAGCAGGCTTCGATGCCGTGGAATTGAATTTATATAACTCTGACGGAATCGGTTTAACAATGGATACAACACCACGTGAAGCAGAAGCAATTGTTGACCTAGCCACGTCCTTTGGATCACAACTAAGAAGCATATCTACCGGGTTATTATGGCAAAGTCCGTTATCTTCTCCTAATGCAGAGGTTAGAGAACAGGGCAGAAAAGTCATCTTAAAGCAAATAGAATTGGCTAGTGCGATGGGAATTGATACGGTATTGGTTGTTCCTGGCTCTGTAACCCCGGATGTCTCTTATGATGATTGTTACAACAGAAGCCAAGATGAACTAAAAAAAGTATTAGTTGAAGCGGAAAAACGCCAAGTGGCAATTGGAATAGAGAATGTATGGAATAAATTCTTAATGTCACCACTTGAAATGGCGAGATATATAGACGAACTAGATTCCGATTATGCAAAAGCCTATTTTGATGTAGGGAATGTCCTTCAGTTTGGATATCCAGAACAATGGATTCGAATCCTAGGGAAACGAATCAGTAAAGTTCATGTAAAAGATTTCAGTACAAAGGTAGGAAATATTACTGGATTCGTACCGCTATTAGCTGGTGACGTGAATTGGCCAGCTGTTGTAGCGGCATTAGAAGAAATTGGGTATAAAGATACCATCACAGCCGAGCTCAGTCCTTATGCAATCAATCCTAGACAGCTGCCAAATGATACAGCGCGTCATATGGATGTCATTTTAGCAAGTCGTTCTAAAGTGAAAAACTAAAGGAGATGAATTTCATGAGTAAGGTAAAAGTAGGATTTGTAGGTGTTGGTGGAATTGCCGGAGTACATTTGGAGAATGTTTCAAAAAACAGTGATGCTGTAATTGTTGCTGTCTGTGACATCGTGGAAGAAAGTGCGAAGCAAAAGGGATTACAATACAATGCAGCTGCTTATACAGATCTAGATGCCATGCTGGAAAAGGAAACATTAGATGCAGTCTTCGTTTGTGTTCCTCCATTTGCACATGATGAAATTGAGGAAAAGATCGCGAAACGAGGAATTCATCTGCTAGTAGAAAAACCTTTAGGCCTCGATTTAGAAACGGTACAAAGGAAAGCAAAGGTAATAAAAAATTCAGGCGTTATTTGTGGCGTGGGTTACTGTTTACGTTATTTAGATACAGTTGCGAAGGCAAAAGATTATTTAAAAGATAAGAAAATCGCGATGGTAAGGGGACACTACATAACCTCATTTGTTCCAACTCCTTGGTACCGCGAAATGAGTAAATCAGGCGGACAACTTGTTGAGCAGTCCACTCATACCCTCGATTTAATGCGATATTTAGCGGGTGAAATTTATAATGTGTATGCGAATATGAGCTTGCAGGTTTTATCTGACATTCCTAATATTGATATTCCTGATGTCACATCAGTGAATTTGACATTTACGTCTGGTGCTGTCGGACATCTTGATTCTTCATTTACCCAGTGTGATCATCGTTCAGGAATTGAGATATTAGGTAAGGATTTCCGAGTGGAGATTGATGGAACTATTTTAACGATTGTTGATAAAGATTCTTCTATTACCTACAAATCGAAAGTTGATTTTTATCAAGAACAGGATAGAAGATTTATTGAGGCAGTGATAAAGGGCGAGCCTGATCTTGTTTTATCAGATTATGAAGACGGAGCAAAAACACTTGCTGCCACATTAGCTTCAAACAAGTCGAATGAAGTGGGTCTGCCAATTAAACTACCATCATTAGCGAAAGATAAAATCACATTATAAAAATTGGGCATTATCCGATCTAATTCATGTTATGAAGTTCTTGAAATCTGTCGTAAGTGTGATGTCCAACTATTAGTTGGCATACACTTCGATTTGTTCCATAGTACAAACTTGTCTTGAGCATTTATTAACCATGATGGACTAATAATAGAAAGCTAATCTACTACGCTGACCTTCATTTAACTTTATTTTTCTGATTTTTCTGTCATATCTAAGTTATATAGCCACACCTATTAAAAGGAGTGAGGTAATGTCATCCGAATTAAAAACCTCAATAGTGATTCCGAAACAAGGGACAACGATAAGGCGAAAGAAGTTTTTCACACGCCGAGATGTGGCAGGTTATTTATTTTCTGCACCCTTACTAATTGGCATTGTCGTATTTTCTATTTACCCTATGATTGGTGCATTAATCCTCAGCTTTAAGAAATCATCACAAACTTTTGAGGGAGATTGGGCAGGTTTAAATAACTATAAATATGTTTTAACAGACTCTCTGTTTTGGCAGTCCATCTATAATACATTTTATATGGGGATATTATCCGTTGTCTTAGGCGTATCTTTATCTTTTATTTTAGCAACCTTAATCCACAATATCAGCTGGTTAAAATGGAGAAATTTCTTTAAAGGAGTTTACTTTTTACCTAATGTCGTTTCACTAGTTGCAACAAGTATCCTATTCTCATTTCTATTTAATCCTGGAAGTGAAGGATTATTAAACTATGTTATTGGTCTAGTCGGAATTGAGCCAATTGGATGGTTTACGGATCCAAAATACGCAAGATTTAGTATCGTTATCATGACACTGTGGGGAATGCTAGGTTATAACACTATTATATTTATTGCTGCTTTAACAAGTGTACCAAGGGATTTATATGAAGCTGCTGAAGTAGATGGCGCCAACTGGCTGAAAAAATGGTTATATATCACCATTCCGTATTTAAAACCAATCATTATTTTCATGGTAATAATCGGAACCATCAATGCCATGAAGCGATTTACTGATGTTTGGTTAATTGGGGGCACTGCTGGTAACCCTGCAGGCTCATTAATGACAGCTGTTCTCTATATCTATCGAAATGGATTTCTATCATCACAAATGGGTATAGCAACTGCCGCTTCTTATATCTTATTTTTCTTTATTCTTGTTCTAACAATCGTCCTTATGCTCACGAATAGAAAAAGTAATTTTGATTAAGGGGGGCAAATGATGAAAGCATCAACAATGAATGGAAATGTAACTGACAAAAATTCAAGACGTTCCAAAAAAGTTGCAGATTGGATATTAACAGGTGTTTTACTTATAGGTTCATTGGTTATGATTATTCCTTTTATTTGGATGGTTTTAACAAGTTTTGATTGGGCTGCAAGACTTAAAATACCATTTCCACCAAGATTTTGGCCAGAAGAGTTTTCGTTTAAAACCTATCAAATGGCTTTTACAAATATCCCAATGCTAAAATATATGATTAATTCTATTATAGTCTCAGTAGGAGTAATCGTAGTCAGTCTTTTGTCAGCGGTATTTTCTGGGTATGCAATTTCAAAGCTGAAATTTAAAGGAGCTAATATTGTCCTTTTGCTCGCTTTAAGCACCATGATGATTCCCTTTGAGATGACGATGATTCCACAATATTTGATGTTTGCCAAGATCAAGCTTTTAGATACGTATTGGTCTTTCTTTTTACCTGCTTTGAATTATGCATTTGGAACTTTTTTAGCCAAATCATTTATTGATCAGCTTCCAGGAAGTTTACGAGAAGCTGCAATCATTGATGGTGCTAATGAATTCACCGTTTTTGTAAAAGTATATTTGCCTCTATGTATTCCAATTTTGGCTACTATGATAATTTTACAGTTTTTGGCTGTTTGGAATGATTTACTCTGGCCGTTATTAGCTTTGAAAACACCTGATAAATACACAATTCAATTGGGACTAGCAATGTTTTCATACAACAAAGATTTACCTTTGCCGTCAGTCATCATGGCTGCAACAACAGTCAGTCTTACCCCAGTTATTGTCCTTTATCTATTCTTACAGCGCTATATAGTAGAAAGTATTGCATTGTCAGGCGTTAAACAATAATTGTCTTTTTAGCATTTTGAGGGTTTCAAGAAAAACTGCATATATCATGATCATCTTGGATGGAACAAATACAATGACCAATTTATTCTTTAGGGGGAAGTTATGATGATCAAAAAGTTTTATCTTGTTTTAATCGCTTTAATTATGTTAACAACAGCGGCTTGCTCTTCTACTAGCAGTAATGAGGAAAAAGCCAGTGATGTTGAGGTTGTTTCGGAAGTTGAGGGCACAGTTCGTGTTTCTCTTGCAGGTTGGCAACTAGAGAGTGGAATTGATCCTATCACTGGCATCGAGAACGTGGGGTTAGAAGAATTTATAAAAAAAGAATTCGAACCAAGATATCCAAATATTAAATTAGAATTATATCAAGTACCTTGGGAAAATGCGCAAGCAAAACAAACAGCAATGTTAAAATCAGGAGATGTTGATGTTCTTTATACGGGTGGAGCATTTGCTTCCCAGTGGCAGCAACAAGGATTATTAAAGGGATTAGATGAATTGATTGCAAATGATTCTACTTTTGACCCTAGTATTTACTTAGAAGGTGTATGGGAAAATTCCTACAGTACAAAGTCCTTTGACAAAAGCGTTCATTTTGGAATTCCTGCGGTCCTAGGAAGACGAATTATTATTTATGATAAAAAGCTTTTTGATGAATGGGGAGTAGATTACTTATCAGAAAATCCAACTCCTGAAGAAGTATTAGAAAAAGCGAAGGCAATGACTGGAAAAAATCCTAAAACTGGAGAACAAAACTTTGGAATTTGGTGGGATGGAAAAGCATTAAACGCATCAACCTTTGTTGCGTTAAGTCATGCTTTTGGAGCAACTGGAGGAGAAGGGACATTAAATGACCTAAAAAACATCAAATGGAATTTGAATTCACCAGAAGTGGTAGAAATATTGGAATGGTTAGAAGCGGCATCAAAATATGCACCGCCTGGTATTTTAAACACCCAAGGAAATGAAAACTTTGGCTTGGAGAAAAACAATATTGCCATTCACCTTGATGCAAATGGTGCAAGCACGATGGGAGAAGTTATGGCTAATGGGGATACGAAACTGCTTGATCGCTTTGAATCAACATTAAATCTAGGTCCTAATGGTGAGGGATGGGTTGCTGTTGACCCATTTGTTATGGCAAAAGACGCGAAAAACGTTGAAGCATCGTGGGAGGTTTTAAAATTCCTAACTGGACCTATCACACAAAAACATAACTATGATAATTTTAAATTTACCCCAACCCTTGCAGATGCTAGTTTTGTAGCCAAAGAAGACAAATATATGAAAACATCCATGGAAATCGCTCAGGTGTCTAAATCGACTCTATTGGATGAAGCAAATCCATTTTTCGGAAGTGAAATCGTACCTGCTATCAATGGCTTTATTAGTAAAGCACATAACGGAAAAGCTCCTGATATTCAATCCTATTTGGATGACTTACAAAAACGTGCTGAGAAGTGGTCTTCTAATCAATAAGATAGTTCCTCAACAGGGGAGTAATGTAAACTCCTCTGTTGTTTAGTCATTCTTTTTCCGTACTGCCAAAGGTTTTTCTGAAGATAACTTAATTTGGAGGTAAAAAATGAAACTAGGTTTAAGTTCATATAGTTTGTATTCAGCCCTTAAGTCAAAAGAATTAGATATTCTTGAAGCAATTGAATGGATCGCTGAACAAGGCGGGGAACATATTGAAATCGTTCCGATGGGATTTTCTTTGGACGATAATCCAGATTTAACAGACGCGGTACGTCAAAAAGCAGAGAAAGTCGGAATTGAGATTTCTAATTATGCAATCGGAGCAAACTTTATCATGTCTGATGAAGAGCAATATGAACAAGAAATCGAAAGGGTTTTTAAACAAGTTGATATAGCCAATCGGTTAGGTGTTAAGCTTATGCGTCACGATGTGGCTTGGAGACCAATCGGTGAGACGTCTATTCTTCAATTTGAACAAGATTTACCTAGGATCTCTGCTGCGTGCAGAAGAATTGCGGATTATGCAGCAGAATATGGAATTACAACAAGTGTTGAAAACCATGGTTATTTCGTTCAAGCTAGTGATCGTGTCCAGACCCTGATTCATCATGTTAATAAGCCAAATTTCAAAACTACATTAGATACCGGTAATTTTCTTTGTGTAGATGAAAATCCTATTAAAGCAGTGAAGAAAAATATTCATAATGCTTCAATGGTTCATATTAAAGATTTTTATTACCGACCTGAAAAATTTGATCCAGGCGAAGGATGGTTTCAAACTGCTTCAGGAAATTATTTGCGAGGCTCAATCGTTGGCCACGGGGATATCGATATGTATGAAATCATTAAAGTAATTAAGCATTCAAGTTATGATGGCTATATCTCAATCGAATTTGAAGGCATGGAAGATTGTAAGAAAGGTTCAAAAATTAGCTTAGACAATGTTCGCAGAATTTGGGAACAAGTTTAATAGAAGGGGAGAATAAGGAATGGGTAAACTAAAAATAGGAGTAATCGGTGCTGGTTCAATCTCGGATATGCATTTGCAGTCTTATGTAAAAAATGAAAGAGTCGAGTTATATGCCGTTTGTGATATGAATGAAGAAAGAGCTGAAGAAAAAGCAAAACAATATGGTGCAGCAACCTTTTATGGAGATTATCCTTCATTACTAGCCGATAAAGAGATTGATGCCGTGAGTATATGTACATGGAACAACTCTCATGCGGAAATCGCCATTGCAGCATTAAACGCAGGGAAACACGTTCTAGTAGAAAAGCCATTATGTACCACTGTAGAAGAGGCAAAGAAAATTCAAGAAACGGTTAAACAAACCGGAAAAGTTCTTCAAGTTGGTTTTGTTAGAAGATATGCATCAAATACAAAGCTATTAAAAGAGTTTATTGATGCGGATGAACTTGGTGAGATTTATTATGCGAAGGCATCATGTTTAAGAAGATTAGGGAATCCAGGTGGATGGTTCTCAGATAAAGAAAGATCAGGAGGGGGTCCTTTAATTGATATTGGTGTACACGTGATAGATATATGCTGGTATTTAATGGGGAAACCAAAAGTTAAGAGCATCACTGGGAATACATATTATAAACTAGGGAACCGCTCTAATGTTAAAAATCTATCATTCTACAAAGCAGCAGACTATGATCCAGAAAAAAATACGGTTGAAGACATGGCAAATGCCTTGATCCGTTTTGAAAATGGCGCTTCTTTAATGGTAGACGTGAGTTTCACCCTTCATGCAAAAAAAGATGAAATTACCGTCAAACTATATGGAGAAAAGGGAGGGGTAGAAGTTGAACCAGAATTATCCATTATCACGGAAAAGCATAATACAATTTTGAACGCTACTCCTCAGGTAGATTCGTTAACCTTTGACTTCGTTCAAGGCTTCCAAAATGAAATTGATCACTTTGTATTAACCTGTCTAGGTGAAACAGAGACCTTAAGTCCAGTGGAAGATGGCTTAGAGATGATGAAGATTTTATGTGGAATTTATGAGTCCAGTGAAAAAGGGATTGAAATTTCGTTTGACTAAAGTGGAATATAGTGGAAGAAGAGACCATGACAAGTTTTTATCATGGTCTCTTTTTAGAAGGCAGGAAATGTTTTAAGTCGTTGTTTTACTCCTTCTGGAAGACCATATTGCAAAAAGGGTTATAGCCTAGCTGGTCATGAATTCAATATAAAAAGGTAGACTATAAAAAACTATTACCTGGGTAGGTGATGAAAAAAGTGACAATAATGACTGAATTTAAATTATTTTTGAAAATCAAAGGAGCGTGGATACTTCTTATTGGTATTTTTTTGTATGGCATTGGAACAGGTATATTGGCTCCAATGAACGCCGTCTATATGCGTGATGAAATCGGTTTATCCCAAATTGAAATCGTCTCGATTTTTTCGATTTCGTTATTGCTAAACATGGTTACGACCATTCTGATTGGTATAATCAGCGACATGATTAAGCGCAAGAAGCCCCTACCTATCTTTGCCTGTATCCTTTGTATGACCGGGTTACTCATTTATATGAATGCGATAACCTATGTGGAAACATTGATTGGTATGATTTTTGCTGTTGCACCATCTGGACTCATAATGGGCCAGTTTTTTGCAATGGCCCGAAATCATTTTATGACGATTGCCCCTGACATTTATGAAATGGCGCAAATCTGGCTTCGCGCCATGTTAAGTGTAGGTTTTTTTACTGGATTGCTAGTAGGAGCGAATTTATATATCATTGGCAATTTTAAAAGTGTCCTGTGGGGGAACTTTTTGGGATATTTAACATTGTTTGTCGTTCTTATATTTTACAAAGAGTATGTAGAACCAGCATCAATTTCATCTGTAAAAGGTGAAGCATTCTCCCTTGTGATGCTTTTTGCTCTTCTTTTGCTCGCATGTGCTGACTCATTACGAGGACTCTATTTGCCGCTAGTGGTCTTTCAATTGTTTAAAGAACCGCAGCTAATGTCTTACTTGTGGAGTATTCAGGCAGTTTTTGAATTACTCTTTATGACGGTTGCTGGATATTGGGCAAATAAATTCGGTAGTAAACCGGTGATAATTATCGGCAGCTTATGTGCTCTAACAACATATATATTGTACTCTGTGAATCCGCCGATTTGGGTGTTCTTTCTCGTTCAGCCCCTTTATTCCTTCTTCGTCTCTGTTTTGTACGGGGTAGCGATGGGGTATGTACAGCGCATGTTTAATACCCGTATTGGATTTGGTTCAAGCTTATATGTTTTCTTATCTCAGACAGCGGCTTTGATCGGTTATTTTCTACCATTTTTAATTCCTGGTTACCATCCTCGAATCTTCATTATTCCCAGCGTGTTGGTTTGTGCGGCATTTATATTAATGTTTGGACTTTTTATCATTAATCGAGTAAGGGCAAAGAAAGATCCTCATTCAATAGGAGCCATAGGATAATAAATTCCATGATTTAATTGTTCTAGGGTTCCATAAGTAGTTTTGTTACAGGCCTATGTCAATGCCTACACAAACAATGAATTTGTACTTGAGAGTTTGATAGACAAATTAATGGGACGTTCAGAGTTTAAAGGAAAGAGTCCGGTTGATGCCTTCTGTGGGAGGGAAGATACAAGATATTAAAATCAAATTATATTTGAATGGGTGATTCTAATGCTTTTCACCCATTTGTTTTAATTTCGGAGGAAAATAAAATGAAATATAGTGCAATTATATTTGATTTAGACGGAGTCATTTGTCATCCAGATCAATATATGAAGCATGGAAAGCTATAGCAAACAAATTAAATATTCAATTTGATGAAAATATAAACAACCGTTTACGTGGAGTAAGCAGGATGGAGAGTTTTAATATCATACTTGAAAACTATGACGATGTCTTAAAGAAGGAAGATTGGTGCTGGTAAAAGTATTATGGGTGTTATGTTATTAGCAATTAGAAAGGGAGAAGAAGTAAAAATAAATGATGAAGAAGGAATTATCGTTCAAGACATTGATTTAAAAGAAATTGAAAATACGAGGAAAATCCTACAATTCTTTAGGGACCGTCGTGTCGACACATATGGTCCTCTATTACAAACGGAAATGCTTCCGAAACCTTCTACTGTTAAAAAGGGAATAAAAAAAGCTTTATTGGCTAACAAATAGGTGTAGAGTACAAATTATCGGATATTCTCAAACCGAAAGGACCGGGCGATTTTGCCTGGTTTTTCTTATTCCATGTTAAAGTTATTGGTTGTATGTAGAGGTTAGTCGAGGAATATGGTTTCTAAAGCTTGATTAAAGACATTTCTAGAGTTTTCTAACCGTTTTTGTCCTTCGCCCCCTTGATGAAATTTAGGATGAATATTCAAATTAATATAAATATTTTTTAAAAACTAGTTGACCTTTGAATTGTGTGTAATGTATTATGTATACATAATACAAAATTCAGAATTTTCACAAGTATCATGAAAGAAGGTGGAGAAGTTATGAAAGGAGTAAGTTTAAAACCAATTAAGAAAGAGATAACAACACAAGATAAGGTTTATAAGCAAATTAAAAAGGCGATTCTTTTTGGCGGTATGTCCTCAGACCAAATATTTACAGAGGTTCAATTGGCAGAAACGTTAAATACTTCAAGAACGCCAGTAAGAGCTGCTCTGCAAGATTTAGTAAAAGAAGGGTTACTCGTTTTAATTCCACGAAAAGGAGTAACAGTAAGAGAAATTACACCTGAAGAACAAAATGAAATTTTTTTACTTCGTAGTTCGATTGAAACACAAGTGGTGAAAAAACTAACAGAGGTAATTACCTCTCCTGATCAGCTAAAGGTCTTAAGACTAATTGTTGAGCAGCAGGAGGAAGCATTACACAATGATGATGCTATCAGGTTTATTGAACTGGACCATGAATTTCATCTTTCTCTAACAAGATTGGCAAACTTTGGCATCATAGAAGAAGTATTACAAAATCTCCATAATCTAACTCAGCTCATGGGACTTAAAGCGGTCAGCAAAAAAGGAAGAATGAAAAACGTAATTAAAGAACACAGCGAGATTATCCAGGCTATAGAAATGGGAAATGCAGAGCTTGCTTCAGCCGAAGTTTTAAATCATTTAAATAATACAAAAGAAACTTTAACTTATTTAGAGAACTCCTAATTTCTAGGGCTTTTCCTAGAAATAGGGTTTTTAATAAAACAAAGAAAGGGCGAAAAACATGAAAACGGTAGAATCGGCCTTGAGCCAAGAAATGGAAGAATTGCTTCAAGGGCAAACCTTGGTCTTTTGCCATACATACAGCAAAAGCTTGGGCAAAGTCATATCCACCGCCTTATCTTGGGTGTTTGCCATCGATAGTAAGACCGTACGATTTGCGGTAGACTGTAAATCGAAAATTGTGGAAGCCGTGAATGATGATAGTGAAATCACATTAAGTTTTATCGAGCATGAAAGCGTTTACTCAATATCAGGTCCTGCGAGAGTCAGAGTGGAGAAAACCCAAGATATGACCTTAAAGATGGCTATTATTGAAATTGAAGTACAGGATCTTCGGGATATTACCTTTTATGGAGCACAAATTACCCAAAAGCCGCAATTTATCAAAACCTACAAAGAATCACTGATCAAGAAGCTGGATAACGAAGTTAAAGAGGCTGTTTTTAATCTTTAAATCTATCATTTTTTAATAGAGAGGAAGATTCATAGTGGTTAGAACAGGTAAAGAATATTTAGAGTCGATTAGGGATAATAGAAGTATCTATATTGGAGGAAAAAGAGTAGACGATGTAACGACACATCCGGCTTTCAAGGGTATCACCCAAACCATTGCTAACCTTTATGATATTGCTTCAGATGAAAAGAATAAAATGATTTATAAAACAGAAGACGGAACGCTAGCAAATAAGATTTACATGATTCCAAAAAGCAGGAATGATTTAAGGGACCGCCGTGAAGCGATTAAAACGTGGTCTGATTCTACATATGGATTTGTGGGACGGTCTCCGGACCATGTTGCCTCCTTTTTTGCAGGGTTCGCAAGCTCTCCTGAAGTATTTGAACGGGGACTTCCAAAATTGAAAGATAATGCAGTAAATTTTTATAAGTTTGCTAGAGATAATGATTTATATCTATCTTATGTCATTATCCCTCCACAAATTGATCGCAGCAAAGCATCCCATGAACAAGAGGAAAAATTCCTGGCTACTGGAGTTTATGAAGAAAGAGAAGATGGAATTGTCATCAGAGGCTCGCAAATGCTCGGAACAGGTGCCGCCGTATCGAATTATTTATTTGTCAGCTGTATTACACCGCTTCGCCCGGGGGATGAGACCTACGCTGTATCTTTTGTAGTGCCAATGAATGCAGCAGGATTAAAGCTTTATCCACGCCCAAGCTATGCCGTTGACAAACCTAGCACCTTTGATTATCCGCTCTCCACCAGATATGACGAGAGTGATGCATTAGTTGTCTTTGATGATGTGTTTATTCCATGGGAGCATGTGTTCATCTATAAAGATATTGATCTTGTTCGTGCACAATTTCAAGATACACCAGCTCACAAATTAGGAAATAGCCAAGCTCAAACCCGATTTACCAGCAAGCTGAAATTTGTCATCGGTTTGGCAAAGAAAATTGCTGCTGCCAATGGAATTGATAAAATTCCAGCTGTTCAGGAAAAACTCGGAGAACTGGCCTCGCTTGCGGTGACTGCCGAAGGGCTGCTCCTTGCGTCTGAGTATGAATGCACGATTGATAAAAACGGTACAGCCGTTCCTAACCCACGGTTCTTATATGGAGCAATGGGATTGCAAAGTGAATTGTATCCAAAAGTAATTGCGATTTTTAGAGAGCTTGTTGGCGGCGGGGTTCTGCAGGTACCATCTTCGTTTGAAGAGCTGGTTAACCCAGAAACGAAGGAGGATATGCAAAAGTATATTCGTTCCGCAACAGTGAACTATGAGGAGAAGGTTCAATTATTCAAGCTTGCCTGGGATGTAATTGGCAGTGAGTTTGGCGGACGTCATCAGCAGTATGAAATGTTTTATGCGGGTGCTCCATTTGTGGCAAAAGGTTATTCTTATCGAAATTACGGATATCAAGAAGCAGAAGCATTAGCTGCGAAGTGTTTAGATGGATATAGCATTCCAAAAGAGAGTTTAGTATAAATGTAGTTTTCCGAATTTTTAAACAGGAGGGTATTTGGGTGAAAATTGGTTCGATTCAACTAGAAATTAAAGACCATGAATCTAAACAAGAACGTATTCAAAAAGTAAAAAACATGTTAGTCGAGATGAAAGGTTACGACTTAATCATAATGCCGGAAATTTGGGCAACGGGATATTTTGCTTTTGACCGTTACGTGGAGGAAGCAGAAGAAATCGATGGTCCATTTGTTCAGGAATTTTCGCAAATGGCCAAATCTTTACAAGTTCACCTTTTTGCCGGAAGCTTTGTGGAAAAGGCGGGAGAGGACTACTTTAATACCAGTATCTTGATTAATCCAGAAGGAGAGGTCATCGGAAGTTATCGGAAGATTCATCTGTTCCAATATGGTTCACAGGAAGGGAAATTGCTTACCCGCGGATCAGAGATTACGGTGGTTGAGACACCTTTTGGAAAAGTAGGATTATCGACGTGCTATGACCTGCGATTCCCGGAGCTTTATCGTAAGCAAGTTGACCTTGGTGCAGAGATTTTATTAGTCACTTCCGCTTGGCCACATCAGCGACTTGAACACTGGAAGCTGTTTAATGTAGCCAGAGCCTTAGAAAATCAATGTTTTCTCATCTCCAGTAACTGTGTCGGGAAAAGTCAGGGCGTTTTATTGGGAGGGCATAGCCAAGTGGTCGATCCATGGGGTGTCGTGATTGCACAAGCTGGTGAAAAGGAGACCATCTTAACAACGGAGATAGACTTGGAAGAGATTAGTGTCATTAGAGAAGATTTCCCGCAATTAAAGCATCGCGTTTTATAATACCGGAAAGGAGTGCTAACACCAATGAATTTTTATGTAAATGGGAAAGAAATTACTTGGGAACCACAAAACTTTATCATTGCCGGTTACACGGCAAAAGATCAGGCTGCACTAAAAGCCCATATTGAAGAGTTAGAAAAAATAGGTGTGGCTGCTCCTAAAGCTGTGCCAATGATCTATCAGCTATCCCCGGAATTGCTCAGTACAGAAAAAGTTGTCTCTACTGTTCAGAACGATGGCAGTGGTGAGGCAGAGGTGGTATTACTTCATATCCAAGGAGAATGGTATGTGGGGATTGGAAGTGACCATACGGATCGCGTGTTGGAAGCAACATCGGTACAAAAATCAAAACAAGTCTGTGCCAAGCCGATTTCAAAAGAGTTATGGCCTTTAAGCAGTATTGAAGATCATTGGGATGAGATTGAATTGAAGAGCTGGTATTCCGTTAATGGGGAAGAGCATTTATATCAATCTGGAAAGCTGGCGGCTTTTTTATCGCCGAAGGAGCTTTTAGAAATTGTGGAAGCCCGCGGTTATAGCACTTCTGAAACAGCCTTATTTTGTGGTACTCTTCCGATTCTATCAAATGAATTTCTATTCGGAGAGGAATTTCGAGCAGAATTATACGATGCTCGAAATGATAGAAAACTAGAATTATCGTATCAAACAAAAATTTTAATCGATTCTGAGGTGGTTTAAGATGGGTAAAAGAGAGTTAGAATTCACAGATTATACCAATTTTGAAGTGGAACATTTTCCGGTAAAAGGTCTATCGCAAAGGGTGATTGCACAAATTCCAGGCAGTCCGGTAGCGACTCGTATTCTTCAGTTTGAACCTGGCACCGATACTTCTCCAAATGGTGTGCAACTTCATGATTTTTGGGAAGAGCTGTATATTATTGAAGGATCGATTATTGATCTGGAATTGGATGAAGAGTTCAAAGCCGGTGCTGTTGCTTGTCGTCCTCCAGGGATGAAACATGGTCCATGGATATCTCCGAATGGTTGTAAAATATTTGAAGTGCGCTATTATGCCAAAGGCCAATAAGGGTGAAAAGGAGCTATATCTTTATCAAGCTAGAAATAGGGTATAGCTTTTAAAAGAATTTTTTTAAATTTTTGTGTATACACAATACACAGTACAGTATTCAAAGAAGATGAGAGCTGGAAAATTAACGAAATGGGGAAGGTGAAGCAACTTGGATATTGAATACATGACTCACTCACTGGATGCTGTGTTTAAGATGAATGAACCGCATGTCATGGCATTAGGCTTTTTTGATGGTGTTCATCTCGGTCATCAATCCTTACTGCAGCAGGCGAAGTCAATCGCTAAAGAGATGGGGTTGAAGTTCACTGTGATGACCTTTGATCCGCATCCAGATGAGATCATTAAACGTGAGACCGATCGGAGATATATTACTCCACTGGATTCGAAGCTGGAGAGAATCTCTGCTTTTGGTGCAGACAAAATTTTTGTCATGAATTTCAATCTTCCATTTGCCACCCTTCCAGCTGATGATTTTATCAAGAAATATATTGTTGGACTTCATGCGAAACATGTTGTCGTAGGCTTCGACTTCTCCTTTGGCTATAAAGCCCAGGGGGATGTCGATTCCTTACCTCAATATAGTAATGGTGGTTTATTTAAAGTAACCGTTATTTCTAAAAAAACAAGAAATCATCAAAAGATCAGTTCCACACTGATTCGAAAATTGATTCGTGACGGTGATGTTCATCTAATCCCGCATTATTTAGGAAAACCTTATGAGATTCGTGGATGTTTAGAAGGAATGTTAATGAAAGCGCTTTACACTGATCGTAAATATATCATGCCGAAACCCGGCCTTTATCAAGTGGAGATCCTTTCAGGGACGAAAAGGACCATGGGACTTCTCAGATGAGGAGTAGAGAGCTGCCAGCTAAGCGGCTTCGATTGGGTCTCGCCAGGGGAAATTACGGTTAAATTCTTATATCAATCAGGTTTGATGAGGACAGCGACAGTATAAAAAATAATTTATTAGGGGGAAAAATATGAAAGGGAAACAAAATAATAAAACGACAAGCTCCAAAAAAATTCTATTTGCTAGTTTAATTGGCAGCACTATTGAGTTTTATGATTTCTTTCTATATGGGACTGTAGCTTCACTCGTGTTTAACAAGTTGTTCTTCCCAAATGATGATCCCTTTGTAAGCTTATTGCTTGCCTATGCAACTTTCGGTGTGACGTTTTTCATTCGTCCTCTTGGCGGCCTCGTATTTAGCCATATGGGAGAC
Organism: Neobacillus niacini; assembly: GCF_030817595.1. Taxonomy (GTDB): domain Bacteria; phylum Bacillota; class Bacilli; order Bacillales; family Cytobacillaceae; genus Neobacillus; species Neobacillus niacini_G. The sequence goes on along the minus strand of NZ_JAUSZN010000001.1, from coordinate 2,417,370 downwards.
AAATTTGGAAGAAAAAATACGCTTGTAATTTCTCTTCTGCTAATGGGGATTTCAACTGTGCTGATTGGATTATTGCCGACCTATAATTCAGTTGGGGTCTTGGCACCGATTTTACTTGTTCTTTTGCGCCTCCTTCAAGGGATTGCCCTTGGCGGCGAATGGGGAGGAGCCGTTTTGCTGGCAGTCGAATCTGCACCGAAACAAAAACGCGGTTTCTATGGAAGCTTCCCAGCAATGGGAATTCCGCTTGGAATGTTATTGGGTACCGCCTCCGTATCGTTGATGAGTTTGCTTCCCAATGGACAATTCCTGACTTGGGGCTGGCGAGTTCCGTTTTTACTAAGTGCTCTGTTGGTAGGAATCGGCATTTGGATTCGCCGAGGTATTGAAGAAACATCTGCCTTTCAAGAGGAAAAGGAAAAAGGAAATGTGGTCAAAGTTCCACTCCTTGAGACCCTTCGCTATCATTGGAAAGCCGTTTTAATTTCACTAGGCGCGAAATGCGTAGAAGTCGGCCCGTTCTATATCTTCACAACCTTCTTTATTGCTTATTCCACAGGTACCATTGGCTTTTCTAGAACAACGGCATTAAATGTTATTACTATTTCGACTCTTGTTACCACACTCTGTATTCCATTAATGGGCATGTTATCGGATAAAATTGGCCGGAAACGTGTTTTCCTTCTTGGTGCAGCTGGATTAGCACTATTTGCTTTTCCATACTTCTATTTACTTTCACTAAAGTCTACTTTCTGGGTCTATGCGATTTCTATTATTGCTTTAGGAATTCTCTGGCCCTCCATCGCAAGTATTATTGGAACCATGTTCACTGAGATGTTCAGTACCAATGTTGGCTACACAGGAATTACCCTTGGCTACCAAACAGGTTCAGCATTATTTGGTGGAACGGCTCCGATGATCGCAACAGTTCTGTTAAAGAACTACAATGGTTCCTGGACTCCGCTTGCCATTTTTATCTGTATTCTTTGTATAGCATCGTTTATTTCGGTTTTATTCTTACGTAAAACTCACGAGAATTCTCCTGTAGAGACTTCCTTGTCTTCAAAAACACTAGTCACCAAATAGTTCAAGTTGAAAATAATCCAATTGAAAGGGTTTGATTACGATAAAAAAATATTTATTCCCTTTATTAATAGTTTTGCTTTTTAATTCGGTATTTACGGGGAGTACCTTGGCTAAGAAAAATTCGAATCCAGCGGCTGATTTTATCTTTAAAAATGGAGACGTTTACACAGTTGATAAAGATCAAACTTGGGCGGAAGCGGTTGCGGTTAAGGATGGCAAGATTCTCTACATTGGTAATAACAAGGGAGTTGCGGCTTTCAAAGGGATCGCCACCAGAGTGATTGATCTGAAGGGAAAAATGCTTATGCCTGGATTTGTCGACAGCCATAACCATGCGTACCTTATGGCGGAAAGTCTTTTCTGGCTGAGCCTTAATCCTTATTCCACTGTGGAAGAACGGCAACAGGCAATCAAGGATTATTTGAAGGAGAATCCCGGTATCAAGCAATTGCGCGGCGTAGGCTGGGATGAAGTAATCCGTGATGGTAAAGACAGAGGGCTTGCTCCTAGAGAATTGCTCGATCAAGTAGTCTCAGATATACCTGCTGTCTTTATCGCAAACAGTCATCACAGTATATTGGTCAACTCAAAGGCTCTAGAGGTTGCGGGGATAGACAAAAACACCCCTGATCCACAAGGAGGTACTATTGAACGCGATCCTGTAACAGGGTAGCCGACAGGAATTTTACACGAATTTTCCGCCCAAAACCTTGTGATTAACGCTCTTCCTCAACCAGACTTTACGGTTGAGCAATACAAAGAGACGATTATAACTTGGCAAAAAATAGCTGCTGAAGATGGAATTACTTCGACATTCGTGCCCGTTCACTACCCAACCGAAAATCTGCTTAAAGCATTTGAAGAGCTGGACAATACAGGTAAATTGACTGCAAGATACGATTTAGGTTTATGGGCTGATGAAAACAAGGGTACAGAGCAGATTGGGAGATTAAAAGAATTACGAGACAACTATCAAGGAAAGTCGTACAAGGTAGATACCATTAAAATATTTGCTGACGGTGTCGGTGAACATAAACTGGTTTGGGATCAAGATGTTTTAGAGAAGACTGTGGCTGCTTTGGATAAAGAAGGTTTCCGCGTCTATATCCATGCGATTGGCGATCAGGGATTTTATCCATCTCATAACGCTTTAGATGCTTTTGAATATGCGGCTGAAGTAAATGGTAAAAGAGATTCCCGGCATGTGATTACCCATATAGACTGGGTCAAGGAAGAAGATGTTGCCCGGTTTAAGGACTTGGGAGTCATACCTGCTCCTCAGCCTGCCTGGTTTGGGAAAGACTGGTATAGTGATGTGAGTGGCGAGCAGTTGAAGAATCTCAATCGATTGAATAGCTACTTTGAAGCAGGAATACCGGTTGCTTCATCAAGTGATTTTCCATCAACAGATACCTTTAAAAGAGACATGTATCCACTAACAGGAATAGAAGTAGGGATAACAAGATTGGATCCGGACGCAACCGCTGAAACTGATCTAGATAAAGTAGTATGGCCTAAGGAAAAAGCTACTCTCGAAGAGATGATCACTAGCTATACATTCAACGGAGCTAATTTGATTTTCCAAGAAGATGAAAGAGGCTCAATAGAGGTGGGTAAAAAAGCGGACTTGGTCGTTTTGGACAAAAATCTCTTTGAGATTCCAATAACGACAATTGGTGAAGCGAAGGTCTTGTTGACTATGTTTGAGGGGAAGGAAGTTTTCCGTCATCCAACGCTTACAAATGCATCCTATATAAAGACACTTGTTGAGCAATTAGAAGAAGAAGGGGAATTTGCCAACCATGGTGCTGCCAGCTCCTTACAGGCCCATTTAGATACAGTGGTCCGTTTTGAAAAACAGGAAGCAGCCGAAAGGGTTGTCAAGCACATGCAAAGCTTTAAACAGTTGCTAGAAAATCATAAAAAAGATGGCTTGATATCCGAGGTTGCGTATAACGACCTTAAAACTAATACTGATTCTTTGATTAAGAAGTGGCAATAAGATTGAAATAAAGAATAGGGTTACGAAGTTGATGTCGAATAATGTAGTTTTAAGGGGAGGGACCCGTTTGATTCGAGGTCTCTTTTCTTATGCTCGTAAATATATGCGGTTATTTAACGAACCTAGCAACGTTATAACTATTATTCTATTGTGTAAGATTTTGAGGACATCTTGCATATGATGTTGTCATCCCGTCAAAAACACCCATTGTAATGATTACCCTGAGAGGATATAAAACTAATGGCAGAAATACACTTTGCATATTTTTAATAAAAATAAAAAGCCTTGAAAAATCAAGGCTTTTTGACGTCCCGAAGAGGATTCGAACCTCCGACCTACAGTTTAGGAAAAATATGAAAAAGGGTACATTGTAAAGTATTCTTTTCAAAATGCTTATTTATCAAGCCTTTTAGTTAATGAAAATCAATTAAGTACAAATAAAAAAATATCGTTTTACTGAGTTTTTCGGCAAATAGTAGGATAGTATGTTCATACTTTACCTTATTTTCATCCTGATGGGTTTTGTAAATTCGAAGCACGAATTGTTCATCATGAACACGAACAAATCGGGTCGTATTATTTGCACCTTTGCCCAACCCAAGTGATCCAGCTGCCAGTAGGAATATAGTGGGAGAGTATTTCATCAATATATGTATTTTCTTGTTTCATAGGACTGCATTCCTTTGCTATGAATTCTAATGTGTTTGAAGTAAGTCTATCATGCGATAAAACATATTATTACGATAAATAGAGGTACCTGTGGTCAAGCCCCCGAAAAATAGACATTGGAAAATTCGACGTTTATGATGCATTTTGGTAATTAAAATAATACATTTTAGGAGAAACGAATCCCATTCTTTTTTGGATTCGTTTTTCATTGTAATAACGAATATATTTCTTTAAATCATGTTGAAAGGAATCAATTGGGCTGTTTGGATAAAAACAAGGGAATTCCGTCTTTAACTGCGAAAAAAAGCTCTCAATGACAGCGTTATCCCAACAGTTTGCCTTCCTTGACATACTTGGTATGAAGTGGAGCTCCTTACTAAGATTGCGATACATGTGAGATCTGTACACACTTCCTTGGTCGCTATGGATTAGGACCCCGTCCAATGTATCCAATTTTCGCTTTTTCTGTGCAGCCATAATAGTCGCTTTTATCAAGTCCTTATTAGGACTTGAACTCATTTCAAAGGCAATTACTTCGCGATTAAATAAATCCATTACCGCAGAGATATACAACTTTTCCTGACCCACCAAAACCTCTGACATATCTGTTACCCATTTTTGGTTGGGATGAACGGCGTCAAAATCCCTATTTAATAGATTTTTATAGACATAGCCTGCAGATTGTTCCTTAGATTCATGAGTAGTTTTTGGTTGCCTCACCTTTGCTTTCAAATTGGCCTCATTCAAGAGTCGCGCTACTTTTTTGTGATTTATTATTATGCCCTCGGCTTTTAATGCTCGGGATATTCTTTTGGCTCCATACGTACCCTTGTGAAGGAAATAAATCCTTTTTACTTGTTTTAAATCTTGGCGTTCTTCTCCAGATGGTTTGCGCTTAGGACGTTTAAGAAATGCAAAATAACCACTTGAGGAAACCCCAAGTATGCGGCATAAAAGATTGACTGGATAATCCTTTCTCAAATAAGAAATAGCTTCGAATTTCTTGCTTATTCGTTCCCTTTGAGAAAGGCCTGGAACTTTTTTAGGATTTCTATCTCCATGTCTTTTTCTTTTATTTTCTTCTCCAACTCCCGGGTCTTCTTTATATCCTTTGACTGAGAAGGCTTCGAAATAGAGCGTGGATTCACAAGACCCTGCTCACCATTATCCTTAAAAGAGATTACCCAACGATTCACTGTATCCCGGTGTAAATCTAGTTCACTTGCAACCTCAGCCACTGGCCTTTTATTTTCCAGCACTTGACGCACTGCTTCCAACTTAGTTTCGACACTATTATGTGATGATTGTTTTTTTCTCATGTTAATTGTCCCCCAAAGAAACTCAGATATGTCGTATCTTCATCATACTCTATATGTCTATTATAAGGGGGTCAACCACTGGTACTTGTCGGAGGTGGCTAAATTCGACTAGTGACACAGGTGCCTTTTTAAATGGCGGTACTTTTTTTACTATGATAATTTTCATAGAAAAGGGTAATTTGAAGCTCTATATAAAAATATACAATATAGGAAATCTTTACCTTATAATCCTAAAATAAACAAATTAAAATTAAAATAAGTTAATTATTGGCTATTGTTAATCCTATGAACGTCAAAAGATCAAAGGAGCTAGTCCATAATCTACCGAATAAACATGACCGAATAGCTCGTCTTTAAAAAAGATGGACGATTTAGCTACGCCATCACCCTTTTAATAAGCACTAAGGCAATAGGATGAAACGGAGAAGCTTGCGCTATTTTCACTATCCGACCTAGAGTTCCTAAAGGAGCACCGCTATCCTTTGCTTTACGACTAGACCGAACTAAGGAATGTAGGCACTCTGATGCCAAGAGATATGGGAGGGTACGTCACTATTAAGCTTAGCAGAGATCTATTGTGCATCACATACTAATCCACCACCACAAACCAAGTTTATCCGAAGGCGTTGTCGTAGCGTACATAGCTACTGTAATAGTTTCACATATTTATAAAATACTGTTGATCAGGTGTCGAAAAATATTATTCTGACACCACCCCAAAGGGGAAAACCATTGTTAGATTAATATTTATAGAGGGAGGTGATTTAATGCCTTAATCTCAAGGGTTTTGACAGTTTTTCTTCGGATGGGAACCACTATACCGTAAGCTTCGATCATTAAACCAAATAAGTTTTATATGTATCCACCATAGTAAATGCATGCAGCTTCACTCAATATAGTTATATTTTTATAGCTTAGATGAATATTTTAATAAAGGAGATTTTCATGTTGAAAAATAAAGTAAAAAGTATGGTGAATATTTTTTTGAGCTCTGCCATTGTTTTCGGCGGAATTGGGCAAACAGTGGTGGCCAAGGGTAATATAGATGCTAAGATTCCTAGTGAGGAAAATGTAAAACAGTGGTTAAGTGAATATGAATATTATGAGGATACTAGAGATGGATTAATCTATGAGAAGGTAGCAATAAATGAATTAAAGCGTTTCGTAAAAGTCTTAAAAGATAAGAATGCTAAGTTAGATGCTAAAACACTAGATACTCTGGTTGTGGAATTTGAGAAGTCCGGAGACTTTAAGCAAACAAATATGAATGAACTTGAAATGTTTGAACAATTGATTAACCAATATGAACAAGCAGTTCAAGACGAGTATATAAAAGAGGTTGTTCTAAAAAGTGATCTGCTCTTGAATATCAAACATAAGTTAACAATATATCTATGGGGCTATGCAGCAAATAACGATTTTAATAAACCAACTGAAGTATTACTTGCAGATATACTCTTTAATTTTTATCTATCGGATAAAATTGTCAATAAAAATGCTATTGGCATCTTAAAAGATATCACTGATCAATCGGATCAAAATGGAAATAAAATAAAAGCCCATTTGGATAACGCTGTGAAAATGTCTGATAAAGCAAATGAGTTTTTAGAAAAAGATCTAGGAATCCCTGCAGCAAAGTCCTATCAAAATGCATATAAACAAATGTTATTCGGGCTTGAAAAAGCAGGCTATACATTTAATACAGAATTCTTTGAATCTACCTCTGACACGGACGGTGACACGATAACAGATGGAGTAGAATTCCAAGAGGGAATGAATCCATTTAAAATGGATACAGATGGGGATGGATTAAAGGATAATATTGAATATGAGATTAAATCATCTATTTCCCCAACAAAATATGATACAGATCAAAATGGTATAAGTGACGCAGATGAAGATAGCGATGGAGACGGCCTGAATAATAAAGATGAGCAGGTTTATCAAACAAATTTAACGAAGAAAGATTCTGACCAAGATAGTTTAACGGACGGATATGAAGTACAACAGTTTAAATCATTACCTAATAAGGATGATACAGATAGCGATGGATTAAGTGATGGAGATGAATTTGCTTTAAAGACAAATCCGAATGCTGCAGACAGTGATAATGACGAGACCCCGGATTCACAAGAACTCCATAAACAATCTATTCGTACAACATTTAATCAGCCTGATAAATCAGAAATTACTAGTGTAGAAGTTAGTTTAAGTACAACGGATAATATTAATAAAACCACTAGAATTACAACAAACAAAGGAAATATGAAAACAGCTAATCTATACGGTCTTATTGGTTCTCCTGTAAGGATCAATACTCAATCAGAATTTGATAAAGCAAGCATTCAATTTACTTATGATGAAGCACAGCTTGGAGACACATCGGAACAGGACTTAGGGATCATTTGGTATAACGAAGAGGAGGAAATGTTTGAAAGCCTTGACACTGTGTTAGATACAAGTAAGAATACAATAAGTTTCGAAACGACTCAGCTTCGTGAATATATGATTGTTGATAAGAAAAAATGGATGGAGCTTTGGAGTAAGGAAGCTGACAACTCAAAGAAGCTTGGTGTAAATAGTGATGGTCCAAGTGCTCAAGAGATAGATTCAGATGGGGATGGCTTATACGATACCTATGAAACGGAAGGAATGAAAACACCATACGGTATCATCTACACGAATCCTGACAAGAAAGATAGTGACGGAGATGGATTAACCGATGGGCAAGAAATGGGTCCATTTAGAACATTCACTTTTGAGATTTTTGGAATTACGATTCATTATGAAGGTTTCTTTCCAACCAGTTTTCCTGACCAAAAAGATAGTGATGGGGATGGAATATTTGATAATGAGGATTCAAGACCGTTGAACTCTGATTTATCCAATTTAGTCATTTTTCAATCAGATCGACCAGAAGGCTATGATGAAAATGGAAATGTAGCGAATGATATGACAACAAATGATTATACAGGAGATGAGATGACGGACATTAGCTGGATGTTTAATTTTCAATTACTTGAATCATATTTCCCAGGTATACTATTTGATGAGTTTGAGATGATGTCAACAGACTTATTTTCTACGGGAGAAATGGAAGATGTTGTTTTAGATATGATTGATCATTTTGAGGAGGGAACTGGTACAGAGTATAGTAATCAGACTTTAACGAAAAAAGCTAGTGAGCATGAGACAACAAAAGCCTATGTTGACTATGTCAAAAATGCTTTAGTTGATGAGCTAAAGAAAAATGGAGGAAATTTGGGAGCACTTCGGTTTGACAAAAGTACAAAAGCCACTAACTCATTTTATCAAAATATACAGGATAATGCTTCTTACCCGACGTTTAGCAGCTGGGGTGATAGAATAGGCGGACTTACCATTACGGTAAATGATACATGGGGGAATACGATATCCGTAAAAGATTTTTCAGTAGAGAACAATCACTTTAAAGGTGTCATGCATGTTCGTTTATATGATCATTTTGGGTTAGATCAGCCAGATGTAGAGAAAATGTATGTTAACTTAGCAGGATTTCGTTCTTGGTTTGTCTTACAGCATTATGAAGATTATGATGGAGAATATAAACCCTTTGTTAGTATAATGGAAATGGATATACCATTCGAGGGGGAATTGAACAATTAAAGTGAATTTGAAAATTCTAGTTTTGATTATTGGTACATTCTTCATTTCATTCTACATAATGGGATGTACAAAGAATGAGGGATCAAGCGGGGAAACAAAGATTTTTGAAATTGCCAATACAGAACAGGTCGTTGGTAAAAAGGATGAAGAAGTGGTGACTCTTAGAAAGCATTACATGATTCTGAATCCACCAAAAGATTTAAAAGATATGAAAGAATTAGTGGAAAAATACTTGAAGGATCATCCAGTTGAAGGTGAAATGAAAGGAATAGAAGGAAAAAATAGGAATTTTTACTTGTCCTTCTATAGGGAAAGTGACGATTTGCCAAGAGACTGGCAGCCTGATGAAGGTTACATGAATACGGATCGGATGGAACATCATAAACATGATCTCATTGCATCAATCATTTGGTCAGATACTGAACCACAAAAAGAGTACAATGTTTATGATAAAAGTAAAGAAGGAAAGGTCCTGAAGAGGATGCACTTTATTGAGGATAAGCTTGTTGAATGATACACTATCCAAAGACTAACAAATAAAACAGATATGCAGCCGGTTAAATTGAATGTGCTTTAAGTAAGTCTATCATGCGAAAAAACACATTACTACAATAAATAGAGGTGCCAGTGGTCAAGCCCCCGAAAAATAGACATTGGAAAATTCGACGTTTATGATGCATTTTGGTAATTAAAATAATACATTTTAGGAGAAACGAATCCCATTCTTTTTTGGATTCGTTTTTCATTGTAATAACGAATATATTTCTTTAAATCATGTTGAAAGGAATCAATTGGGCTGTTTGGATAAAAACAAGGGAATTCCGTCTTTAACTGCGAAAAAAAGCTCTCAATGACAGCGTTATCCCAACAGTTTGCCTTCCTTGACATACTTGGTATGAAGTGGAGCTCCTTACTAAGATTGCGATACATGTGAGATCTGTACACACTTCCTTGGTCGCTATGGATTAGGACCCCGTCCAATGTATCCAATTTTCGCTTTTTCTGTGCAGCCATAATAGTCGCTTTTATCAAGTCCTTATTAGGACTTGAACTCATTTCAAAGGCAATTACTTCGCGATTAAATAAATCCATTACCGCAGAGATATACAACTTTTCCTGACCCACCAAAACCTCTGACATATCTGTTACCCATTTTTGGTTGGGATGAACAGCGTCAAAATCCCTATTTAATAGATTTTTATAGACATAGCCTGCAGATTGTTCCTTAGATTCATGAGTAGTTTTTGGTTGCCTCACCTTTGCTTTCAAATTGGCCTCATTCAAGAGTCGCGCTACTTTTTTGTGATTTATTATTATGCCCTCGGCTTTTAATGCTCGGGATATTCTTTTGGCTCCATACGTACCCTTGTGAAGGAAATAAATCCTTTTTACTTGTTTTAAATCTTGGCGTTCTTCTCCAGATGGTTTGCGCTTAGGACGTTTAAGAAATGCAAAATAACCACTTGAGGAAACCCCAAGTATGCGGCATAAAAGATTGACTGGATAATCCTTTCTCAAATAAGAAATAGCTTCGAATTTCTTGCTTATTCGTTCCCTTTGAGAAAGGCCTGGAACTTTTTTAGGATTTCTATCTCCATGTCTTTTTCTTTTATTTTCTTCTCCAACTCCCGGGTCTTCTTTATATCCTTTGACTGAGAAGGCTTCGAAATAGAGCGTGGATTCACAAGACCCTGCTCACCATTATCCTTAAAAGAGATTACCCAACGATTCACTGTATCCCGGTGTAAATCTAGTTCACTTGCAACCTCAGCCACTGGCCTTTTATTTTCCAGCACTTGACGCACTGCTTCCAACTTAGTTTCGACACTATTATGTGATGATTGTTTTTTTCTCATGTTAATTGTCCCCCAAAGAAACTCAGATATGTCGTATCTTCATCATACTCTATATGTCTATTATAAGGGGGTCAACCACAGTCACTTGTCGGAGGAATTAAATTCGACAAGTGACATAGGCACCTTTTTACATGACGGATACTATTTTTACTATGATAATTATCATAGATATTGGAAATTCCAACCATTATAGTAAAGTGGGAGGAGATATACTAACTATGAAAACATTCGACTTTAAATCGGGTACAAAAGTAATGGTGGACGAGCATCAGATCGTTATCGAAAGATCAGGTGGAAAAAGTGCGATGAAAGGTTTGTTCGCTGGTAGAGCAATGGGACATATGACAATCAAAATGTCAGCTCTGACAGGATTAATTTTCTTTGCAGATTATATGGTCATCTGTGCCTCTGGGCTGCCTACGCCAAATGATTTTAAAATAACGAGTATTGCGGAAATTAAACAGTATCCTAATTGTATTGTTGCAAAAGAACAAGAGTTGGAAGAACTCTATCAGTATCTTTGTGGTTTTATAAAATAGGCAGTGTCAAAGGAAATTGTTGATTGGAGAAAAAATCAACTGGCATGTTATCATTGAACGGTGTCAGGAAAATAAAATTTACTGAATAAGTATGACAAGGTGATTACTGAAATGAATGGTAATCACCTTTCTTATTAGAGTAAAAGAAGATTGGATCAATGGAATTAGATTACTAATGTTGTATATTAATAAATAAGTATGTATAATTATGTAAAAAATGAATGGGGAGTTGGAGTTTATTGGAATTAATTGCTGAGTCAACAGATTTAAATGACTATTTGAAAGAATTAGAGGTGGTTAATTTTTCTCATCCTTTAATTAAGGAAATAGTTAATGAATTGTTTAATGATGAACAGAAAGAAATTGAAAAGACTAAGGCTGCTTTTGAATTTGTAAGAGACAAAATATCTCATTCTTGGGACATACAAAGTACCAATGTTACCTGTAAAGCATCAGATGTCATGAAATACAAAGAAGGCATATGCTACGCAAAATCAAATTTATTGGCTGCCTTACTAAGATCACAAGGTATCCCAACAGGTTTTTGCTATCAACGACTTATGATATTCGATACACCCGATAAGGGGTATTCACTTCATACTTTAAATGGAGTATTCCTTCGTTCATTTAACCGATGGATTCGCCTAGATGCTCGTGGAAACAAACCAGGAGTCCAAGCAGAATTTTCAATAAATGAAGAAATCTTAGCATTTTCCATTCAAGAAAATTTCGATGAAAAGGACTATCCAATTATTTATTGTCAACCTAATCCAAAAACGATTGCAACATTAGTAGAAAATACAAATACATTAGAAATGTATAAATACCATCTACCTGATACATTATAAAAATTATATTTCTAGTTCAAGTTATGCGTTCTTTTGTTCTATATCCCACATTCACAATAAACCGAAAACATGCAAGTTATTATTCATTATTTGCAGGTTTTCGGTTTATTTATATTTAAATACATACTGCATTAACAGGAGTGCTAATAAGACTTATTAAATAATGAAATATGTTTGAACAAAAAATGTATATTCCGTTACAACTTGTTAATTTTTTTATAAAAAGACATTTTATAGAGCATCTAGATTTTTTCCATTGTATTTGAAAGTAAAATACAGTCTATTTTAAAGAAATTTAAATATTTTACTAATAAAATAAAAATTCGTCAAGGTTCTACTGATACCGGGATATAGAATGCAAGAATGAAAGGAGTCTAACCGACTTAGAAACAAAGAAATTCAATTTACTTTTATATATGGAAAAAATTATAATATTTTCTGGAGGTGTGATGAACATTGTCGAATCTTGATTTTAAAACGATTATTGAGGGAATTGGCTATGATCAGTTTGGTAAAAATGTACTGGCAACACAGATACGGGCACTTTTTATTTAGTGTACATTAATCGGGTTATAGATCATTTCGGAGGGCTTCTTTTCATTTTCGGCAAACAAAAAACACTTAATATAGAGCAATATAAAAAGCCTTGTAAGAACAAGGCTTTGAAACGTCCCGAAGAGGATTCGAACCTCCGACCTACAGTTTAGGAAAAGTATGAAACTGGTTAATCTCAAAACATTAATTTTGTTAAAATGCTTATTTAACGAGCCTTTAAGCAAATTAAAATCAATCCAAAATAATTAAAATAATATAGTTAAACTGAGTTTTTCGGCAAATTTTCGGCAATAGGTTAACGCTACTCTGAAAACACTCCAGAAGTCTTTTTAAATCCTCTATTTTAAATAATGTATCATTCATCATTTTTTATTAATTGCTAAACAAGAATTTCTAATAATGAGTTCAGTATCAACATGTAATTTTATTTTATCTTCATCGTTGTCTTCAATCAGTCTGATTAGCTTTTCGACCGCTAGGAATGCAATCTTATCCTTTTTCACATGGATGGTTGTCAATTCAGGAGTAATTACCCTTGATTCGAAGATATTATCAAATCCAATTATTGAAATCTCTTCTGGAACTTTAATCCCTAATTCAGTTAAGGATTTAATTACGCTAATAGCCATATAATCCGTTTCACAAAATAAAGCTGTTGGCATATTGTCCAAACTATTTTTTATTTTTTCTGTAAAAGCCTCTTGGGGTGCAATGGTAGTTGGTGAAATGGAAAAATAATGGTATTCATCTATTTCCAATCTCCCTTCTGATAGGGCCTGGATAAAGCCTTTTTTCCTCATTTCAAAGTTATACATTCTTATATTTGATTCAACATAACCAATTTTTCTATGTCCTAACTCAAATAAATATTGACCAGCTTGATAAGCTCCAAAGACATTGTTCATTACCACAAAGTTTGCATCTAAAGTTTCATAACAAGTATCCAATACAACTAAATTCGGTTGTATGTCTGCTATCATTTTAATTTGCTCTGGTGTTAAATTGGTACCCAATAACAAAATTCCTGCAGATTTTTGTTCATTTTCGAGTCTTGATATTTCCTCTTGCAGGCACTCTATACTTATAGATGAAACCATTAAGGAATAACCACTAGATCCAGATTGAGTATCAATATATTTTATTAATTCCATAAAAAAAGGTAGAGATTCAAATTCTTCTGATACAATACCTGCATTTGTTACTGCGACAAATCTCAATATCTTTGTATTCGTATTGGTTTGAAAATATTGGTCTGCTTTAATAATAGGCCGAGGAATGTAACCGTGTTCCTCTGCAATTTTTAATATTTTTTCACGAGTCTTCTGACTAACTCCGTTTTTCCCGTTTAGTGCTAAAGAGACCGCTGATTTTGAAACATTAGCCAATTTAGCAATTTCATCTATCTTCATAAAATCTTACACCTTCCTAATACTACACATTATATATAAACAAATTATACCACATTCTCTTCGTGTTTAGTTTTTATTTTAGTTTTTGTTTAGTAACTAATGATATTCCATTTCGATAAATAATAGATTTTTGGTGAAAATTTGTTAGTTTAGTTTAAATTAACTAAAATTATTTATAAAACTCATTGACTGTAAATATATTAATTGATAATATTTCATCAACTACTAAAATAATTTAGTTACTTTAAAGCTATTTTAAGTCAATGTAGCTAAAAATTTAGTCTTTTACTAAAAATGTGTGTATTTTGGAGGAATAGTAATGGAAAAAATTAAACTTGGATTTGCCCCAACTCGGAGATTTGTATTTAGTAAAGAAGATGCTCTGAAATTTAAAAATTTAATTAGAGAGAAAATGGAAAGTTTTGGACTTGAGATGGAAATTGTTGATCTAGAGGGAATTAATGAAGAAGGGTTACTCTATGATCGCTCTGAAGAAGGAACAATTATTAAAAGATTTAGAGATGCCGAAGTAGATGCTTTATTTTTCCCTCATTGTAACTTTGGGACAGAAGACATTGTCGCACGTGTGGCTAAAGCAATTGGTAAACCTGTTTTACTGTGGGGTCCTAGGGATGAAGCACCATTAGAAGATGGAATGCGTCTTCGTGATACACAATGCGGCCTTTTTGCAACAGGCAAAGTCTTAAGAAGGTTTAATGTTAAGTTTACATACATCACGAACTGCAGCGTGGATAACCCTGTTTTTGAAAGAGGATTCAAGAACTTTATTGCGGCAGCCAATGTGGTTAAGCATTTTACAAATCTACGAATCTTGCAAATCTCAACAAGACCAGCAGATTTTTGGTCAGTTATCTGCAATGAAGGAGAATTATTAGAGACCTTTGGAATTCAAATTCATCCAATCACGCTTGATGAATTGAAAAAGGTAACATTAAAAGTAGAAAAAACAGATACCCCTGAATTAGATGAGGCAATTGGCTATATTAAGGAAAAACTCGATTGGAGTGGGGTTACTGAACAGGATGTTCGACGAATTGCTTCCTTAAAAGTAGCCATGAAACAACTGGCAGCCGATACAAGAAGCACAGCGATTGCCATTCAATGCTGGTCGACCTTACAAGACATTATCGGCATCATGCCATGTTTAGCCAATGCGATTTTGACAGATGAGCAAATTCCAGTAACGTGTGAAACCGACATCCATGGTGCGATTACTGCTATCATGATTCAAGCGGCCACGTTAAATACGAAACCAACATTCTTTGCCGATATTACCGTTCGTCACCCTGAAAATCCAAATGGCGAGTTATTATTCCACTGCGGTAACTTCCCTGTATCGTTAAGTGTGGAAGAAAAGCCAAAGCTAAACAAACACTTCCTATTTGAAGATCATTCTCCTGGTACTCATGAAGGGGAAATAAAGGGCGGAGAAATGACACTTGCACGCTTTGACGGAGATCATGGTGAATATTCAATATTCCTTGGAAAAGCAAAAGGAATTCAAGGACCGTTCACTAGAGGTTCATATGTTTGGGTTGAAGTGAATGATTGGCCATTATGGGAAGAAAAATTGGTAAAAGGTCCATACATTCACCATTCAGTAGGTGTCCATGCTGATGTTATCCCGGCCATATTTGAAGCGTGCGAATATATTCCTGGTTTAAATCCTGATCCAGTAGATCCTACTGAAGGTGAAATTAGAGCATGGCTTCGCGGCAGCGACCTTAATAAATAAAGGAGGGGGTTAAATAGGATGAACAAGATTGAGTTTCTAAAACGAAAAGCAACCGAAATCCGTAAGGAACTTCTAACCATGATTTATGAAGCGGGAACGGGTCATACAGGCGGTTCCCTTTCTAATACAGATATCTTAACAGTTCTTTACTATCACATTATGAATGTCGATCCAAACAATCCAAAATGGGAAGACCGTGACCGTTATGTACAGAGTAAAGGACATGCGGTGGAGTCGTACTGGGCGATTTTAGCAGATAAGGGTTTCTTCCCTAAAGAAGAATTAAAAACGTTCTCTCAATTTAATACCAGATTAATCGGTCACCCGAACAATAAGGTACCTGGTGTTGAAATGAATACAGGTGCGTTGGGACATGGACTGCCAATCTCGGTAGGTATGGCCTTGGCTGCAAAAATGGATAGGAAATCGTACCGGGTTTATACATTAATGGGAGACGGTGAGCAGGCGGAAGGCTCGGTTTGGGAAGGGGCTATGGCCGCTTCACATTACAAGCTCGACAATTTAGTTGCGATCATTGACAGGAATGGATTGCAAATCACAGGAAGCACGGAAGATGTTATGTCCCTTGAACCATTTGGCGCTAAATGGAGTGCATTTGGCTGGGAAGTGGTTGAGGTAGATGGAAATGATATCGAACAATTGGTTACTGTCCTAGAGAACACGCCAAATGTTGCTGGAAAACCAACTCTCATTGTGGCAAATACCGTCAAAGGTAAGGGGATTTCATTTGCAGAAAATGTAGCAAAATGGCATCATCATGTACCAAGTAAAGAAGAATATCAATTAGCAATAGAAGAACTCTCAAAGCAACTGGAGGTGCAACAATGAGTAATGTTGCTCTAAAAGGTGATAAAGGAAATAAGATTGCCAATCGTCAAGCGATCAGTGAGACTTTATTAAATTTGGCTAAAGAAAATAAAAATATTTTAGTAGTTACCAGTGATTCAAGAGGTTCAGCCTCGCTTGTGGATTTTGGTAAACAATTACCGGACCAAATAGTTGAAGTCGGGATTGCTGAACAAAATCTAGTCGGAGTTGCTTCAGGCTTGGCGGCATCTGGTAAAAAACCATTTGTGGCATCACCAGCTTGTTTTTTAAGCATGAGAAGTATTGAACAAATCAAAGTGGATGTAGCATATTCTAATACCAATGTTAAGTTAATCGGAATAAGCGGCGGCGTTAGTTACGGTGCATTAGGTATGTCGCACCATTCATTGCAGGATCTTGCGGTGACCCGTGCGATTCCTGGTTTGGATGTCATGATGCCGGCAGATCGTCATGAGGCGAAAAAAATGATTGAAGCATTAGTTGAATACGATCGACCAGTTTACGTCCGGATTGGCCGCAATCCAGTAGAAGATTCCTATGCATCTGATAACTATGATTTTCAAATTGGTAAAGCAATCACGATGAAAGAGGGTACGGATATTACCGTTATAGCAACAGGTGAGACAGTTAGAATTGCCTTGGATTCCGCAGAAGCCCTTCAACAGGAAGGCATAGATTGCAGAGTCATCAATATGCATACGATTAAACCGTTGGATAAAGAAGCTATCTTAAAAGCAGCGGAGGAAACAGGAAGCATTATCACAATAGAAGAGCACAGCATTTATGGCGGCTTAGGTTCAGCGGTAGCTGAAGTGGTATCCCAAAGCAACCCGGTGCCAGTCAGGATTCTTGGTTTACCGGACGAACCAGCTATTGCAGGAAAAACCGCCGAAGTATTTGAATATTACGGATTGAGTGTAGACAATGTCAAGAAGATTGCCATTCAAATGGTCAGAGGTCTATGAGGTAGCCTATGAAAAAAGAGAAATATATCCTCTCAATCGATCAAAGCACGTCTGGAACAAAAGTATTGCTTGTTACTTCGAAAGGGCAAATCGTTCATAAATGTTCGATGAGTCATACGCAATACTATCCGAAAACAGGATGGGTGGAACATGACCCTGTTGAAATCTATGAAAATGTTAAAACCCTTTTGAAGGAGATGGTTCAAACAACTGCCGTTCCAGAAAATGAGTTGGCTGTTTTAGCGATTACGAATCAAAGAGAAACGGTAGTGGTTTGGGATAAAGAAACAGGAAATCCAGTTTATAATGCCATCGTTTGGCAATGTCGGAGAACGTCTGATAGTTGTGAGGAGCTGAAAAAACAAGGCTATGAAACGATGATTCAATCCAAAACCGGGTTAAAGGCAGATCCATATTTTTCTGCATCCAAGGTAAAATGGATGATGGATCATGTCAATGGCGTCAAAGATAGAGCAAAACAAGGAAAGCTCTTATTAGGTACGATTGATAGCTGGCTGATTTGGAAATTAACAGGCGGAAAGGTCCATGCAACAGACTATTCCAATGCAAGCAGGACACTCCTATTTAATATCCATACCCTTCAATGGGATGATGAGTTAATAGAGTTATTTGATATTCCTAAAGAAATGCTTCCTAGAGTGAGAGATTCAAATGCCATCTATGGTTTGACAGAAGACCAAACCCTTCCCTTTAACAAACTTCCTATCTCTGGTGTAATTGGGGATTCACAAGGTGCATTATTTGGGCAGAAATGTTTTGAACCAGGGATGGCAAAAGCAACATATGGAACTGGTACTTCTGTGCTAATGCAAACAGGGAAAATGGTAGAGGGCACCAATGGATTGGTCACTTCTATTGCATGGGGATTAAGTGGGAAGGTAAGCTATGCTTTGGAAGGAATTATTAATAGTACCGGTGATACAATTAAATGGTTGAAGGACCAACTGGAATTAATTGATGACATTGGCCAGGCTGAGCTTTTGGCTAGTTCCCTTTCGGATAATGAGGGGGTCTACCTCGTTCCTGCTTTTGTTGGATTGGGAGCTCCTTATTGGAAACCCTATTCACGTGCTGCAATAATGGGAATGAGCCGAAGTACAGGAAAACGGCACATTGTCCGAGCTGCACTGGAAAGTATTGCTTACCAGGTTAAAGATGTAATCCAACTCATGCAATCAGAATCAAATATTCGCATCAAGATTGTTAGAGTGGATGGAGGGGCAACAAGTAACCGCTTCCTAATGCAATATCAAGCAGACATGTTGGATATAGATGTTATCGCTTCCAAAATAGTAGAATTATCATCAATGGGATCTATTTATTTAGCTGGTCTTGGTGTCGGAATATGGAAAACGACAGATGAAATAAATGATCTTAATCAAGAAAATGAATTGTACCAGCCTTTGATAACAAATGATATAAGAGACAAGTATTATCAAGGATGGAGGCAATCAGTAAATAGTGTTTTGGTATGTTAAACAGAGAGCTGTTTTTTGTGTAGGTTAACCAACTAATCACTTAAGTAATATCTGAACTAACTAAATTTTTTCTAAGGAGGATGAAAGATGGAAAGGTTAAAAATCTCAGAGAATAGAAGATATTTTACACAACAGGATGGCACGCCATTTATCTGGTTGGCAGATACTGATTGGACTATCGCACAGAGATTAAAATGGGACGATGCAGAATACTTGATGCAAAAAAGAAAATCACAAGGATTTACAGTACTTCAAATTGTTGCACTGGATCCCGAGCAAGATAGGGAAATGAGAAATCCAGCTGGAGAAAAGGCTTTAATAAATGATAATCTGAACACTCCTAATGAAAAATATTTTCAATATTTAGATTGGATAATCGACAAAGCAGCAGAATATGGATTTTACGTACTTTTACTGCCAGTATGGGGAGAACTTGTTGTTGGCCATAATTGGATGGGGGAGTTTTCAGAGAAAATTGTTACGAAAGAAAATGCCTTTCAATATGGAAAATGGATTGGTAATCGCTATAAAGACAGAACAAATATCATTTGGTGTCTAGGTGGGGACAGGCAGCCTATTCATCTAGGGGTAGATTACAAGGATGTATGGCGAAATATAGCTGAAGGAATTGCAAAAGGGGTTCTGCAAAAGGATATTAAACATAACGAAAAAGATCCTAATTGGCAAAAACTTTTAATGACTTATCATGCATGTCATGAAGCGGAGACCGGGGAATGTTCAACGATGTCTTATTGGACTGATGATGACGCTTGGATATCGTTTATCATGATTCAATCCGGACATGGGTTAACACCGAAAAATTATGAACTAGTAAAAAATGATTATAATAGAAATAATCCAATGCCAGTTTTCGATGGAGAACCTGCGTATGAACAAATGCCTACAACTTGGCCAATTGGATCTGATTTCCATGGGGGATGGATGGTAAGAAAACGTGCCTATTGGAGCTTGTTTGCAGGGTCTTTTGGTCATACATATGGGCATCCATCCGTGTGTTGGATGATTTCAGAAAAGGAAAGAGACAACTTCAGAAGATATTCTTGGTTTGAAGCTTTAGACCAACCGGGGGCATGGCAGATGAAAATCTTGCGTGATTTTTTGGAATCTAGAGATTTAAGTCAGTGTCTTCCGGGTCAGGATTTACTAATTGAACAGAATCATAAGTTACAAGATGTCACAGATGAACACATTCAGGCATGTATAGAAAAGGAAGGAAAATTCGCTTGCTTATACTTCCCATCAGGCGGAGAAGAAACTGTCGATTTAAGTAGATTGAAAATAGATCATTTGCAAGTTTGGTGGTTTAATCCAAGAGATGGACAATGTTATACACAAGAGAATGTTATTACAGATAAAGCAATTAGTTTAGAAGCAATAATACCAGATGGAGAGATAGGTGTATTAAAATTAATAACACCAACTCGTGGAAATGAGCAGGATTGGGTATGTGTGATAGAAAACAGAAATAATCAATCCAAAATTCCTGGCGAAGCAAAAATTTATGGAGAACTCCCTGTACCTCCTGAAATCAAGAAAACATTTATGTGGTGACTAAAGTTAAAAGGAAAGTCGTTTGTATCTTTGCTTATTTGAAGGTCATCTTTTGTTGAACTAATCCCTCTTGGGTTGTGGTTTTTGTTCATTTTTGGCAATTGACATTTGCATATTTTAAAAAATAAAAGCCTTGAAAAAGGCTTTTTGACGTCCCGAAGAGATTCGAACCTCCGACTTAATTTAGGAAACAGGCTTCTTTTTTGATGCTTTTGATAGTCTTCCAACTTCAGAGTATTTATTGGAGATGACAAAAAAACTCTTTTTGTTATTACAATTTTGTATATTAGGGCAAAAATCCTAATTTAAAAGTAAATAAAAATACGCCATCCAGTGTGAGCATGTTCGATTATCATGAGGCTATTGCTCCTTATGTTTAATTAATTGATTTCAAGTTCAGCATCAGCTATTTTTCGATTAATAAAAAACAAGCCTTCTTTGGGTGTGAATATCGTATACAGCCGATTATCAGCATTAATATTTTCGATATGCTGAGCATTGATTTTTTCAGAAAGCGAATCAAGTTTGCTATTAATTAATTCAAATTTGTATTCCTAGTGAACTTTTATTTGTGTCGATGTTTAACGTGATGATGTCTTACAAACTGAAGTATCAACATGAAGTATGAATCAAGGGGAAATAACAGTGCATATTTTTTCAGAAGAAGTTTGGAATAACGATAGTAATTGTTGTTTTAAAAATTGGGTTAAACTATATCATTTTTGTTGTATCTTTTTTGTATGTTGTGAGTCAATATAGACTGTTTGGAAAAAATACCCTTTCTCGACAATCTTAAGAATTAGAGGTTTCTAGTTCTTTTTTATTTGTAAAAAATATTTGAAAATTTCAATAATATTATATAACGATATTGTATAATAAAAATATTATTTGCTTGAGGGATAAACAGGAGGATCATCAATGCGAACAATCAAGCCTATTTTAAATTCACTTGTGTTTAAGCTGTTTTTATGTATTACATTGATCATCGGTCCGTTAATGGTAGTTCATATTATATATACCCATTATGCAGTTGAAGTCGTTCGAAACCAGGTAGCTCAATCAAACCAAAATATGCTTAATATATATATGAACCAAATTGACCAGAGTCTTGAAGGTGTTTCAAACTATATATTTAATCTTTCTCAAAACAATACTGACTTATACTATATGCAATACAACGAAAACTTTGAATTGAATGATTATGAAGAAGCAAAAATACGTTTATTTCATTCTATCGCGAATCAATCTGACTTTTATACAGCAATCGATTCCATCTTTATTTATTCCTCTGCCTACAAAGATTTCATTAATACTCAGAAATTCGCAGATACTTTTTTGGAACGCAATTCTGCACGGGAGGAAATTCGGCAGCTAATTGCGGATCCACCGGAGCAATTAATGGAAGGAAGTTGGAATATCTGGAAAGGAGCTAAGAATTATTACTTACTTCAATACTTTAACGTTAACGGTGTTTATATTGGTGCATGGGTAAATATGGAAAGGCTTATAAAGCCCTTTAAATATATTGATTTTGGGGAAACTGGACAAGCATTATTGACTACTACAGAGTTAATTCCAATTACCAATAAAAAATTTATTGAAGAGAAACAAATAAATTTGACTCCAAAAACTAAAGAGAACTATGCAATTTCAGGAAATAATGACCGCTTTGTTTTGATGAGAGAAAAGTCGGAATCGGGGGATTTTTATCTTGCTGCTTTAATACCAGAAAGTGAAATCCTTGAAAGGCTTCCATATTTACAGCGAATATCGTCTATTATTACACTAGCGGCAATTTTGTTCTTCTTATTTTTTATTTTCATAATGAGAAAGATCTTTCTAGAACCGATTAATCGTATTGTATCGGCCATGAAAAAACTAAGGAAAGGTGATTTGGATGAACGTCTTCCCACTTATCGAAATTCTACTGAATTTGAGGTCATGAACGCAACCTTTAATCATATGATTTCCGAGATTAAAGATTTAAAAATCAATGTATATGAAGAAAAATTAAATCTTCAAAGAGCGGAACTAAAGCACCTTCAGCTGCAAATTAATCCGCATTTTTTCCTTAATTCCTTAAATATTATTTATAATTTAGCTACTGTTAAGGAGTTTAGTCTTATCCAAGAGATGTCTAAGTGTTTAGCCAATTATTTTCGGTTTATGTTTCGCAGTAATTCGTATTTTGTTAGTTTAGAAGATGAAATCAAACATACAGAGAATTATTTAAGGATTCAACAACTTCGATTCCCAGAAACCTTTCTTTATTTCGTTGAGGTACCAGATGAACTAAAGAAATGTAATATTCCGCCGCTTATTATTCAAACCATTGCAGAGAATTCCATTAAACATGCATTTAATTTTGATGAGCAGCTAGAGATTCATATCAAAATAAAGCAAGATGAGGATTCAGGCTTAATACATATCAAGATAAAGGATACAGGTGATGGGTTCCCAGAGGATGTGTTGTATAGTTTAAAAAAGAATGAATCTCTTACGAATAGTGAAGGGGAGAGAATCGGAATTTGGAATGTGAAAAAAAGATTAACATTGTTATATGGAGAAAGTTCCAAAATACGCTTTTCAAACGAGCAGGGAAAAGGTGCAACCGTTCAAATCTGGATACCTAAAGACTTGATTTAACATACACAGGGAGGTTATGTAGATGAGGCATTTTCATGTTCTGATTGTTGATGATGAAATTCATTCCATTAGGGGAGTTCAGGCTGGAGTAAACTGGGAAAAGTACAATATCTCAACGGTGCATACGGCCCACAATTTAAAACAAGCACAGGAAGTGTTTTTAAAGAATCAGGTCGACATATTATTATGTGACATTGAAATGCCTAGGGGATCAGGACTTGATTTATTAAAATGGGTGAGGGAGCACTACCCCAGTACGGAAGCTGTTTTTCTAACCTGCCATTCCGATTTTACATATGCAAAGCAAGCATTGCAGCTGAGAAGCCTTAACTATTTACTTAAGCCAGTTGATTACCAAGAGCTTGAAGAGGTCATCCAAGAGGCACTAGAAAAAATAAAAAAGGAACATGAAGCAAAAATGGTAGAGGAATCTTATCAGCAATTAAAAGAATCTCACTTTTCAGTGCTGAAAGAGCGGTTTTGGTTAGACTTAATTCAACAAGTAGTTCCATCAACAGCTGATAAGATTGAAGAACATATGAAACATCATCACGTATCCTATCCAGAATCGACAACCTTTTTACCCGTTTTATTCCATGTACAGCGCTGGAGAAAGGTGTTATCGGTCCATGAAGAGAAGGTAAGGGAAAACACCCTTCAGAAAGCGGTTTTAGAAGTAATCACCGAACACGAAATGGATGCACATGTGGTGAATATTGAAACTGGCTATGTTCTAGTTATTTTACCTAAATCTAATACGGTATATATGGAGGAACTATCAAACAATATTAATCTATTCATTTCTCAATTCTCGCAATATTTTTCCTGCGATATTTGCGGGTATATTGGAAAGCAAGTCCGTATACAAGAAGTAATGAGTATGGTGCAAAACTTGCAAGAACTTGACCGAAATAATGTAACAGAAACGAACAAGCTAATCTTTAAAAATGAAAAAAAAGGTTTATGCTCTTCTCCTAACCTCCCTTTTTCAGAATGGACAAGTTTAATGAAGAGTGGTCCAAAAGAAAAGTTTTTGGAAGTAATCAGCAAGTATTTTGAAGAGTGGAAAAAAGTTGATTATATATCTGCCCAATCACTGCATTTATTTTACCAGGACTTTTTACAGCTGGTTTTTTATGTCCTTCAGGTGAAAGGGATTCAGGCAAATCAGGTTTATTCTCAAAATCTGTTGACGCAAAAGCCCCAAAAAGTGTTAAGATCTTTGAATTCACTTCAGGAGTGGGTCATTTATATAGCAGATGTCGCTATGAACCAGCTTCATGTTCCGCAAGAAAAAGGATCGGTTGTAGACATTGTGAAAAAATTTATCCGGGACCATCTAGGTGAACAGCGATTAACCAGAGAAGAAATTGCTAAGTATGTGTACTTAAACCCTGATTATTTGACTAGAGTCTTTAAAAAACAAACAGGGTTATCGATATCGGACTACCTGCAGCAGCAGCGCATTGAATACGCTAAAAAACTATTAGTTGAAACAAATTCACCTGTTAGTGAGGTGGCATTAGCTGCTGGATATTCAAATTTTTCCTATTTTTCTACGATTTTCAAAAAGTCAACAGAACTCAATCCGATGGAGTTTCGAAAAATGTCATTATTTTCAGAAAAGTCGTAAAAACGAAAATAAAAGGTCGTATTTCTAGTAAGTGTCTTTTTACACATCCTCTATACTAAAGATAGATTCTATGGCAACGCTTTCATTGAGCGGTGTCATAATCCAACAAAGAAAAAGGGGGAAATTAGATGAAGAGATTTAGGGTATTAACAAAGTTTTTACTGTTCATGTTGTCAGCTGTTTTGGTATTGGTTGGGTGCTCTAAGGAAAGCAGCTCAGGCAAACAGGAGGATTCCGGCAAGGGTGAACCTTATGAAGTTTCGATGGCATATATAACCTTTACCAAAATAGATGACCTTCCATTGGTTCAGGAAGAAATCAATAAAATTGCGAAAGAGAAAATTAATGCCACGATTAAATTAGTCCCAATTAATGGAGCAAACTATCAGCAACAAACCAACTTAATGCTGACAGGAAATGAAAAACTGGATCTGCTTGTTACTTCATCCTTTTTTGGCTACAATACACAAGCAGCAAAAGGTCAATTGGTTGCTTTAGACGATCTGCTAAAATCAAACGGTAAAGACATTTTGGAAGTACTGCCGGAACATCTCTTGGAAGGAAATAAAGTAAACGGCGAAATTTTTGGTATTCCGAGTATGAGAGACTGGGGCTCCTATTATGGGTATATCATGCGAAAGGATATAGTAGAGAAGTATAATATCGATCTTTCCCAAGTTAAAACATTCACTGATTTAGATGCCGTTTTTAAAATTGTGAAAGAAAATGAACCTGCATTAACTCCAATTGTGAACACGGGACAAGGGAGCACGGTTACTACTGTTCTTGCAGGCGGGAAATTTGATGTGTTAGGGGATAGCCTTGGTGCAGTGTCCTTTAAAACTGAAAAAATGGTAAATATGTTTGAAGAACCTGAATATGTTGAGGCGGTTGAATTGGCTAGAAAATGGTTCCAGGCTGGATATGTCTTAAAGGATTCGGCTACTTCTCAGGAAGCATCAGCCAATATTGTAAAAGCCGGTAAAGGATTTGGATATTTTTCTCACATGAAGCCTGGATTTGAAGTACAAGAAAAGGGTATTACTGGCCATGAAATGGTTTCAGTTAAATTGTCTGACGTATATTCTTATACAGATGCGGCAACAGGATTTAATTTGTCAATTGCTAGAAACAGTCAAAATCCTGAAAAAGCAATGGAAGTGATTAATTTACTTTATACGGATAAAGACGTTATGAATTTATTGGCAAATGGAATTGAAGGAAAGCATTACGAGGTAAAACCAGAAGGTGTTATTTCTTTACCAGAGGGTGTTGCAGAATCCAATTATGTATTTGGTCAGTGGCAAATTGGAAAT
Organism: Neobacillus niacini; assembly: GCF_030817595.1. Lineage (GTDB taxonomy): Bacteria > Bacillota > Bacilli > Bacillales > Cytobacillaceae > Neobacillus > Neobacillus niacini_G. Next base: position 2,391,206 of record NZ_JAUSZN010000001.1, on the reverse strand, counting down.
AACTTCTTGACATACCCTTGGGAAGGCAATGATCCGGATTATTGGGAACAAATGAAGCAGCATAACGATTCTGCTATTTTCTCTCCTGCATTTGGCTTTACATTTAATCCAGACCCAGTCAAAACAGAAGTTGCGGCTGCTATGAATGTGCTAAATCAGTACAGAGTAGGGATTGAGACAGGTACATTAGATCCTGATAAGAGTCTGCCGGAATTTAATAAGAAACTGAAAGATGCAGGTCTTGAAAAAATTATTGCAGAAAAACAAAAGCAATATGACGAATGGAAAAAGAAGTAATAATCGAACAAGAGAAGAGAGCTAGTATGTTCCTAGTTCTCTTTTTTTATCACTACTTTTAAAAGATCTCGACTATATGCGGTTATATTTTCAGAAAAGTCGGATAAACAAAAATCAGAAGTCGTATTTAAGATAGAAGCTTATCATGTAGTCTATTAAACTAAATATATAAGATAAAGAAAATATTAATGTAAGCGAAATCATTTTAATGGGAGAAGGGGGATATAGGATGTCACAAGTTTCAGTGAAGAATTTGGAAGCAGGCGTCCATTCGGTACCAGCAAAGAAGGTAAACACCAAGATGATCAAATTTAAAAGGTTTTTACCTCTTATTATCATGATGGTACCTGGACTCGTTTATTTATTGGTCAATAATTACTTGCCGATGTTTGGACTTATAATTGCTTTTAAGGATATTAACTATGCAAAAGGAATATTCGCAAGTGATTGGATTGGGTTTAAGAACTTTGAATATTTGTTTACTACAAGAGATGCCTTTGTCATTACGCGAAATACGATTCTATATAACGGTGGATTTATTATTTTAAATACCGTTTTGGCAATCGCTGTTGCAATTATGTTAAACGAAATTAAAAATAAACTGGCAAAGAGCTTTTATCAGAGTGTGATTTTACTGCCTTTCTTGATCTCGATGGTTATTGTCAGTTATTTGGGATTTGCCTTTTTGAGCGAAGATGTAGGATATCTAAATAATACGATTTTACCGTTACTCGGTCTAGAAGGTATTTCTTGGTATAACGAAGCTAAATACTGGCCTTATATTTTAACCTTCATCAATATGTGGAAGGGTGTTGGTTTCTTATGTGTCATTTACTTGGCAGCGATTATCGGAATTGACCAAGAGTATTATGAAGCAGCTACTTTAGATGGTGCAAATAAATGGCAGCAAATTATCAAAATTACTCTTCCATCCATTATGCCTGTCATTATTATGATGACTCTGCTAGGTATTGGCCGAATTTTCTACTCCGATTTCGGGTTGTTCTACCAAGTTCCGATGAATTCTGGGGCGTTATATGATACAACAAATGTTATCGATACGTATGTATATCGCGGTTTAATGCAGTTAGGTGATATTGGGATGTCTGCCGCGGCTGGATTATATCAATCCATCGTAGGTTTTGTCCTCGTGTTATTATCGAATTATCTCGTTCGCAGAAAAAGCAAAGACAATGCATTATTTTAAGCTGGAGGTGGCAGTAAATGTACAGAGCAGATAGAATCACACAAGGAGTTTCACATATATTCTTACTTATACTCGCTATAGGAAGCATTATTCCATTTATCATCCTTTTATCTTCTTCGCTTTCGGATGAGGCATCGATCTTAAAAGATGGATATTCCTTCTTTCCAAAGGAGTTTAGCTTTGCGGCATACGAGTATTTATTGAATAACTCATCAAGTATTTTTAGGGCTTACGGGATTACCATTTTTGTTACGGTGTTTGGTACTTTTGTCAGCTTAGCGATGACTTCATTTTTGGCCTATGCACTTTCTCGCCGGGATTTACCCTATAGAAACGTTTTTGCTTTCTTTGTTTTCTTTACATTGTTATTCAATGGAGGACTTGTTCCAACTTATCTAGTGTATACACAAATCTTTGATGTGAAAAACACCATTTGGGCTTTAATAGTACCAGGCCTGCTAATGAATGGCTTTAACGTATTATTGATGAGAACATTTTTTATTACGTCCATTCCAGAACCTATTATTGAATCAGCAAGAATGGACGGCGCAGGTGAATTCAGAACTTTCTTCTCCATTATCCTGCCGCTTTCACTGCCGATTTTAGCGACAATTGGACTGCTTCAAACGATTATTTACTGGAATGATTGGTTTAACGGCCTCATTTATATTACAGAACCATCGTTATTTAGTATTCAGAATATGTTAAATAGGATGCTATCCGACATTCAGTTTTTAGCAACGACTAACTTTGGCTCCAATACAAGTACAGCAGCTGCTGAAATTCCTACAACGGGAGTACGAATGGCGATTGCGGTTATCGGGGTACTGCCAATTCTTATTGCTTACCCATTCTTCCAAAAATATCTCGTAAAAGGGATCGCATTAGGATCAGTTAAAGGTTGATTGGATAGCGTAGCATAGAGGACCAAGTGCTTGGCAATGGTCCTTTATGCTAATTAATTTCTGGTCCCAAGTGTATTTTTACTGGAAGGAGGCAGTCTGATGGAAGGTTTTATGAAAGGTATATTCAGTGTTTCAGAGTGGCTTATGAGATTGATGTATGTAAACATTCTTTGGATTGTCTTTACTCTGCTTGGTTTGGTTGTTCTTGGTTTTTTTCCTGCCACAACGGCGATGTTTGCGATTGTCCGTAAATGGGTTATGAAGGAGGAGCTTCCTGTATTTAAAACTTTTTGGACAACGTATAAAAGTGAATTTTTAAAAAGTAATCTCCTAGGACTCATCATCATCGTTTTTGGGTTTTTTATGTATTCGAACATAAAAATCGTGGAAGCAACAACTATACCACTCCTGAAATTAGTCTATATTCCCAATGTTATATTGATCCTTATTTATTCCCTTACATTGTTATACATCTTTCCTGTTCTTGTCCATTTTGATGTCGGGTTAAAAGGTATAGTGAAAAATGCAATTATCTTAATGACTGTTAATCCTATTGCAACCTTTACAATGGCTGTACTTACCAGTTTTTTTTACTTTATTTTGTATCAATTTCCAGGCCTGCTTCCTTTTTTTAGCGGCAGTGTTCCTGCTTTCCTGCTTATGTTTTTTTGCAGCCATGTGTTCACAAAAATCCTCCATGAACAGCAAGGAAAAGGGTTAAGAGGATCGGAAACACCCATTTGATCGTAAGGGAAGTTAGATGAAGAATCATGAAAGCGCTAACCACTAGTCGTGCTTGAATTATTCGAAAGGGGGAGCCTTTATTTCCAATCAAAAGAATATTAAAGTAAATGTCCCGTTACTTATATTAATGGTAAATATGTTTATTGCCATGCTTGGGGTTGGTTTAGTCATCCCGATTCTTCCAAAGTTTCTATTAGAATTTGGAGCAAGCGGCAAGGACATGGGGTATCTAGTTGCAGCGATGGGCTTAACTCAGTTTCTCTTTTCGCCAATTGGTGGGGGATTGTCTGATAAATATGGTCGAAAAATTATTACCGTAATAGGATTAACTGTTTTAATGTTGTCACAGCTAATTTTTACTTTTGGCACCGAGCTATGGTTGCTTTATGTATCCCGTTTTATAGGAGGAATCGGAATTGGGTTTTTAATTCCATCTAACATGGCATATGTCGCAGATGTGACCAGTATGGATAAACGGGGCAGAGGAATGGGACTAATGGGAGCAGCCTTTACACTAGGGTTTGTTGTATCCCCTGGTATTGGCGGATATTTAGCTGAATTTGGACTGCGTGTCCCGTTTTATGTTTCATCGGTTGTAGCCGCGATAGCTATGATTGTTTCCTTGATATTTTTACCCGAGACGTTGTCAAAGGACCAGCAGATAGCAGCGAGAAATACAACGAAAAAGAACCTGGGAATGATTCAGTCGTTTAAAAAATCCATTAAGTCTTCTTATCTCGTTCTATTAATTCTAGTTTTTACTATGACCTTTGGTCTAGCAAATTTTGAATCTATTTTTGGTTTATATGTTGACCAAAAATATGGCTATACGCCTAAAGACATCGCAACCTTAATGACTATTGGGGCATTGGTGGGAGTCATTATACAAGCTCTTCTTATTGAAAAACTGATTCGATTTTTTGGTGAGGTAAAGCTAATTAATATTTGTTTCTTATTTGCCGCTCTATCGATGGTACTGATTTTGTTATCAGGTAATTTTTGGTACATATTAGCGATGAACATCTTATTTATCGTGTTAACATCGATCCTTCGTCCTGCTATCAGCACGTTATTATCGAAAATGGCAGGAAATGAACAAGGATACGCCGCTGGAATGAACAATGCCTATTCCAGCATTGGAAATATTCTTGGTCCATCCTTGGCAGGAATTCTCTTTGATTACCATTTTCATTTACCTTATTTTTTTGGAGCTTCTATTTTGCTGTTCAGCTTAGCCTTGTGTCTAGTATGGAATCAAAAAATGCAACGCAAATCAACAGTTCAATTAGAACTTGGACAAAACAAGTACTAGTTTTTAAAGAATGGAGGAAGGCAATGAAAATTACTCATTTAAGAACCAATCACATGACAAACCCTCTAGGATTCGAGCTGGATCGTTTAACGCTTTCGTGGATAACAGAGTCAGGCAACAGCCAATCCGTCTCACAAGCAGCTGCACAAGTAGTCATTGCAATAGATGAGAAATTTAACGATATACTCTTTGACAGCGGAAAGCTTCAAGAGATTGATAGTTTAGGATATAACCCTGAAATTAAAATGAAGGCAAGAACTCGTTATTATTGGCGGGTAACGGTTTGGGGAGATGCCGGTGATGAGGCAACGAGTGAAACAACATGGTTTGAAACAGCTAAAATGGATGAGCCGTGGGAAGGGAAATGGATTACACCTGACCTTGATAAAGAAACTCATCCATTGATTAGAAAAACGTTCACTCTTCCAGATAATATCGTTTCAGCTCGAGCGTATATTTGCGGAGTAGGGTTATATGATGTGGAAATTAACGGGAAACGAGTAGGAGACGAATATTTTGCTCCTGGGTACAATGCCTATGATTTCTGGCTGCAGTATCAAACCTATGATATAACCAGCAATTTGGCAGCAGGGGATAACGCGATTGGGTTTATGCTAGGCAACGGCTGGTACAAAGGTCGTTTCGGTTTTGACGGCGGGTATCATGAATTGTATGGCAATGAATTTGCCGTTATTGCTGAAATCATTGTCACACTCAAGGATGGTTCAGAAGTTACAATCTCAACTGATCAAGATTGGAAGTGTGCTCTTTCGCCCATTACATTTAGCGGAATTTATGATGGCGAAGTTTATGATGCCAATCAAGAGAGCAAGGGCTGGACAATGCCGAAATTCGACGACATCGCTTGGGGAAGTGTCAGCCTGACAAAGGTTAAAACGGAATCTTTCCAAGCGAGAAGAAGTCTGCCTGTGAAAATAATGGAAGAAAGAAAACCGATTGAAATCATCTATACTCCTGCCGGAGAAACGGTTTTGGATATGGGTCAAGTTATGACAGGCTGGGTACGTTTCAAAACGAATGCAGCAAAAGGAACAAAACTTCAGCTGCAGTATGGTGAAATCCTGCAGAACGATTGCTTTTATCGAGACAATTTGCGTACAGCAAAAGCGGAATATACTTACATATCTGATGGAAGTGAGAGAGAAGTACAGCCGCACTTCACCTTTTATGGCTTCCGCTATGTAAACCTGACTGGATTTGAAGGAGAAATCAATATCCATGATTTTACCGGCTGTGTCATATATAGCGATATTGATGAAACAGGGACAATTGAAACATCCGACCCGTTAGTCAATCAATTATTCCGCAATGCACTTTGGGGGCAAAAAGGTAACTTCCTGGATGTTCCAACGGATTGTCCGCAGCGTGATGAACGGATGGGCTGGACAGGTGATGCTCAAGTGTTTGCAGCTACCGCCTGCTATAACATGTATTCGTCCGCTTTTTATCAAAAATATATGTTTGATTTGCGTGAAGAACAAAAAAGAATTGACGGGTCCGTTCCTTTTACCGTACCGACAGTTAAACCAAAAGATGATAACGGATTCATAGGAGGGCACGGTTCAGCCGCATGGGGTGACGCTGCTACGGTCATTCCTTGGACATTATATCTTCATTACGGTGACAAAGAATTGCTGCGTCAGCAGTTCGATACGATGAAAGATTGGGTGGATTACATTAAGAGAGTCGATGAAGAGTCAGGTGGGAAGAGATTATGGCAAGAAGGGTTCCATTTTGGCGACTGGCTTGCACAAGATGGACCAGACCCTCAAAGTCCAATGGGTGGGACGGATTCCTATTATATCGCTTCTGCTTATTATTGTTACTCAGCTCAGCTTGTTGCAAAGGCAGCAGCGGTTTTAGGTAAAAACGATATAGCTGAAGAATACTCTAAACTCGCTGATGAAATTAAACAAGCCATTAAAAATGAATATTTTACCCCGAATGGAAGAAGCGCAATTCACACTCAAACGGCGATGATAGTAGCTCTTTATATGGATCTGATACCGGAAAGCTTCAGGTCGCGAGTGGTAGAAGATCTTAAAGTAAAGCTTCGTGCCGATAACATGCATCTGAAAACTGGTTTTGTCGGTACACCTTATTTCTGTAAAGTGCTCTCTGAAAACGGTGCCAATGAGGCTGCCTATACCTTATTATTGAATGACGACTTTCCGAGCTGGTTATACGCAGTGAAATTAGGAGCAACAACCATTTGGGAGAGATGGAATTCTGTACTTCCTGATGGAACGATTAGCGGAACGGGAATGAATTCTCTTAACCATTATGCTTATGGATCAATCGCTGAATGGATGTACCAGCATATGTGCGGTATTAACCCATTAGAAGATGTACCCGGTTTTAGAAAAATTAACTTAAGTCCGAAGCCTTATGGAAAACTTCAATTTGTAAAGGCAACACTACAATCAGCTTCAGGATCTATTGAAAGCGGCTGGGAGATAAAAGAGGATGGATCTTTAACCTTTACCTTTGTGGTTCCATTTCATACGACAGCAGAGGTGATTCTTCCAGACGCAGTATTAGAAACGATTAAAGTAAATGGCCGTAAACTTGTTAATAGTAGATTTGCAGCCAAACAGGAAGGGAGTTATGTAAAGTGCGGCCTAATGGCAGGCAAATATGTGTTTGATTACATGCCGACCGCGAGTTATATCCTTACCTACAGTACAAATAATAGTCTAAGTGAACTATTAACCAACGAGGAAACAAAAAAGATTTTTGAAGAAGAGCTCCCAGAAGTTGCCCGCAATCCCATTGTACAAGGTCCATTTGCCGAAAAAACACTGAGAGAAATTGTAAAAATACCATTATTTTCGAAATTTGCTCCTTCTGAAAAATTAGACGAATTAGATAAAAGACTTGAACTTGTCCGTCAATAGTCAGCCATCTCTGTACGAAGGTTTATTTAGAATTATTAAGAATAAATCTTCGGACAGAAATTTAATAAAAAAGGGGAAGTAAACATGACAATGTCCATTGGACTAAATTTGTTCTCAGTATTCCGGGAATTAAACGAGGATTATTTTGGTACTCTCGAAAAGGTCGCTGAAATGGGTTATCAAAATATTGAGTTGATTTCAAGCAATTTTTCAACAGGAGAACGTTTTACAGACACATTCTCTCTACCAGTTATCAAGAGGAATTTAGATGAGCTAGGTTTGAAGGCGTTTGCTGCACATGAAGGGGTTGCACCAGGTAAAGCGATTATCGATGGCAGCTGGGATCAAATTATTGAAGAAAATGCTGCACTTGGGTGTAAATCCATTGTTTTTCCAATGGCCTTTATCACAGGCCGTGAGGATACCTTACAAACAGCGGAACATCTTAATGTAATCGGTAAAAAGTGTAAACAAGCGGGTCTTGATTTTTATTATCATAACCATGCACATGAGTTTAAGAGAGTAGGAGAAACTTCATTTTTTGATCTGTTAGTAGAACATACAGATCCGGAGTTTGTGAAATTTGAGCTGGACCTTGTATGGGTGATGAGAGGCGGATACAATCCTATTTCTTTGCTAGAAAAACTTGGAAATCGCTGTGACATGATCCATCAAAAGGATTTAGGGACACACGTTGACCCAATTAATATTTTCACAGCATTAAGTGAAGAGAATAATGAAGACACTATGAAACTATATAGAGAATTTGTAAAACCAACTGATTTTGTCAATCTCGGTACAGGGATTATGAACTTTGAAGAAACCTATCAAAAGCTAAACGAGATGGGAATCGTCCGTTATGCAATTGTAGAAAACGAAGGGCAGCAGGGAAATAAATTTACTAGTATTGCCGGTGACCTGAAAGTAATGGAGAAATATTTACAAGGACTTATAAAAAATTAGGAGTGGTATTTCGTATGGCAGCAAAGTTAAAAGTTGGAATTATTGGTTGTGGAGGAATTGCCAATCAAAAGCATATACCATCATTGGCAAAGCTTAGTCATTTGGCAGAAATGGTTGCATTTTGTGATGTAGTGGAGGAAAGAGCTATTATGGCTGCGGACCAATTTGGCACAAATGAGGCAAAAGTGTATATCGATTATAAGGAATTATTACAGGATGAGTCCATTGACGTTGTTCATGTTCTAACTCCTAATCTGCAGCATTCCTTTATAACAGTGGATGCATTAGAAGCAGGCAAACATGTAATGTGTGAAAAGCCAATGGCGATTAATTCCAAGGAAGCACAGGAGATGATTGATGCAGCAAAACGCACAGGCAAGAAGTTGACAATAGGCTATCAAAACCGTTTCCGTGATGATTCTGAAGTATTGTATAAAGCTTCAAGAGCGGGGGAATTCGGTGATGTTTATCTTGCAAAGGCGCATGCTATTCGAAGACGTGCTGTTCCAACATGGGGGGTATTCCTTGATGTTGAACAACAGGGTGGCGGTCCTTTAATTGACATTGGCACACATGCATTAGATTTAACGCTATGGTGTATGGATAATTACAAACCACAATCGGTAACCGGTTCTGTCTTTTATAAGCTTGCAGATAAATATGAAGGGAACATGTTCGGTCCATGGAACCCAGAAACGTTTGAAGTAGAAGATTCTGCTTTTGGATTTATTAAAATGCAAAATGGGGCCACGATCATTCTTGAATGTTCTTGGGCCTTAAATACAACGGATGTCCGTGAAGCAATGACAACTTTGTGTGGTACAGAAGGCGGTGCAGAAATGAAGGCAATGCCTGGTTCACCTACAAGTGAGTTAGTTTTCAACAGTACAAAATACGGAAAGTTGGTTGAAACGAAACCTGCAACTGGGGGTGGAATTGCTTACTTTGATGCAGGTGCAGAAGAACCTGGTGTAAAAGAAGCAAGACAATGGCTGGAATGCATTATCAATGACACAGAACCACTTGTAAAACCAGAGCAAGCGTTAGTCGTTACACAAATATTAGAAGCCATATATGAATCAGCAAAAACAGGGAAAACAATTGAGTTTTAAACCTTGTCATTTATCAATTGATAAATGACGTGAGAAACGAGCAATGAAAGGAATGGAACTTATGGCCGAGAAAGATGTGTTATGGATCCAATCAACACGAGATAACTATTGGCAGACAAATGGACCGGTTAAAAGTACAGACAAACAAAGCAATTTGATTATAAAAAATAATAAAGGCCGATTAGTTGAAGGTTTCGGCAGCTGTTTTAATGAACTCGGTATGTTTGCGATTGATCATTTATCTGAAGAAGATCGTAAAACGGTGCTGGATTCTTTATTTGCAACAGATGGTGACTGCCAATTTACTCTCTGCCGTTTGCCAATAGGAGCTAGTGATTATGCCCTTCAATGGTACAGTCATAATGAAACCGATGAAGACTATGAAATGGAACACTTTTCTATTGAAAGGGACCATAAATACCTGATCCCCTACATTAGGGAGGCTCTTAAAAGAAATCCTGATATGAAGTTTTTCGCTTCACCTTGGAGTCCGCCTGCCTGGCTGAAGTTTCCGAAGGCATATAATTATGGAACTCTTCGATGGGAGAAGAAGGTCCTTGCGGCTTATGCGCTTTATCTTGTTAAGTTTATACAGGATTATGAAAAAGAAGGAATCAAAATTAACCAAATCCATGTTCAAAACGAAGTGAATGCAGACCAAAAATTTCCTTCTTGTAAGTGGACTGGGGAACAATTACAAGAATTTATCCGGGACTATCTTGGACCAGCCTTTGAAAAACACAATGTAGAAACAGAAATCTGGCTGGGCACAATTAATGCTCCAGAACCATGGCAGGAGCTGATGACAGACACCACATCTGATTATGATGTGTATGCCGGCCTTGTACTCAGTGACCCTGAAGCCTATAAGTATATCAGTGGTGTTGGTTATCAATGGGCAGGAAAACATGCCATCCAGCGAACAGCTGAGAGCTACCCCGAGTTACGCTATTTGCAAACTGAAAATGAATGTGGAAATGGCAAGAACACTTGGGAATATGCTCAATACGTCAACAACCTGTTCAGACATTATTTTGTCAATGGAGCCAATGGGTATGTTTATTGGAATGCTGTATTAGAGCCCAAAGGACGAAGTACTTGGGGCTGGGAACAGAATTCGATGATAACGGTGGATCCTGAAACAAAAAGCTTTACATACAATCCTGAATTCTATGTGGTAAAACACCATTCTCATTTTGTTAAGAATGGAGCAGTTCGACTAGAAACAAAAGGACATTTAACTGCACATGTACTTGCTTTCCAAAATCCTGATGCATCCACTGTAATAATTGTAAATAATCCATTAAAAAGACAACGGGAATTAGTATTTGAATTTCAAGGGAAAGCCTATCAATTTGATTTGAAACCTGAATCGTTTAATACGATTGTGTTAAAAAACTAAACATTTTTATAGTTGGAGGGTTCATAATGAAACGAGATATCAAACAAATTATTTCCCAAATGACATTAGAGGAAAAAGCAAGCCTATGTTCTGGATTGGATTTCTGGCATTTAAAAGGGATTGAACGATTGGGGATTCCATCCATTATGGTCACAGACGGTCCACATGGTCTTCGTAAACAGGCGCAGGGGGCAGACCATTTGGGGATTTATAACAGTGTACCGTCCACTTGCTTTCCATCCGCTGCTGGAATGGCTAGCTCCTGGAATCGCGATCTGATTCAAAAAGTGGGGGTTGCACTTGGGGAAGAATGCCAGGCAGAAGATGTAGCGGTGTTGCTTGGACCTGGGGTGAATATTAAACGATCGCCTCTTTGTGGAAGAAACTTTGAGTATTTTTCCGAAGATCCTTATTTGGCATCTGAAATGGCAGCCAACCATGTCAAAGGTGTTCAAAGTCAGGGAGTCGGTACGTCTCTAAAACATTTTGCTGCCAATAACCAGGAGCACCGCAGAATGTCAACAGATGCTGTGGTGGATGAAAGAACATTGCGCGAAATTTATTTGGCGAGCTTTGAAGGTGTAGTCAAACAATCCCAGCCATGGACGGTTATGTGCGCCTACAACAAAGTGAATGGGGAATACGCTTCTGAAAATGAATATTTGTTAAATGATATTTTAAAAGATGAGTGGGGATTTGAAGGATTTGTTGTTTCCGATTGGGGTGCAGTGAATGAACGTGCAGACGGACTCTCAGCCGGGTTGGAACTTGAAATGCCATCAAGTAACGGCAGCGGCGACCAAAAAATTGTCAACGCTGTAAGAAACGGTAAACTATCTGAAGAAAAATTGGATAAAGCTTTAGAAAGATTGTTACGAGTTATTTTTATGAGCGTTGATCATAAAACAGAAAATGCTGTTTATAACAAAGATGAACATCACCAGCTGGCCAGAGAGATGGCTAGAGAAAGTATGGTGTTATTAAAAAATGAAGACAATGTTCTTCCGTTGAAAAAGCAAGGTACGATCGCAGTAATTGGTGAATTTGCAAAGAAACCAAGATATCAAGGCGGCGGAAGTTCTCATGTCAAACCGACTAAGTTGGAAAACATTGTCGAAGAAATTGAAAAATCAGCAGGCAAGCAATCGAATGTTTTATATGCTCAAGGTTACAGACTTGATTCAGACGAGATTGATGGTACGCTTATTGCAGAAGCAAAAGAAGTGGCGGCGCAAGCTGATACGGTTGTTCTTTTTGTCGGACTTCCAGACCGTTACGAATCCGAAGGCTACGACCGTGAACATTTGCGTATGCCGGCAAACCACCGTCAGTTAGTGGAGGCAGCAGCGGAAGTGAACCGCAACATCGTTGTCGTGTTAAGCAACGGCTCTCCAATTGAAATGCCATGGCTGGGTAATGTAAAAGGGGTGCTTGAAGCTTATTTAGGCGGGCAGGCACTTGGCGGTGCTATCGCTGATTTATTATTTGGTGATGCAAATCCAAGTGGAAAATTGGCGGAAACATTCCCTAGACAATTAAGCGATAACCCTTCATTCCTAAACTTCCCTGGAGAAGGAGACAAAGTGGAATATAAGGAAGGTATTTTTGTCGGTTATCGTTACTACGATACAAAAAAAGTTGAACCGCTGTTCCCATTCGGATATGGGCTAAGCTATACAACCTTTGAATATAGCAATCTTTCCATCAGCCAAAAAGAGATTCAAGATACTGATACGGTGAAAGTCAGTGTAAATGTTAAAAACACAGGTGATCGAGCTGGAAAAGAAATCGTTCAGCTTTATGTAAAAGATGTGGAGAGCACAGTGAACAGACCTGAAAAAGAGCTGAAAGGCTTTGAAAAAATGGACTTGCAGCCAGGTGAGGAAAAAACAGTTACATTTACTTTAAATAAGCGTGCATTTGCTTATTACAATGTTGATTTGAAAGACTGGCATGTGGAAACAGGTGAGTTTGAAATTCTGGTAGGAAAATCATCTCAAGAGATTGCCCTTAAAGACAGCATTATGGTGCAATCAATGGTTTACATTAAAAAGCCTGTTCACCGAAATACACTTTTGGGTGATTTGCTTGCTGACCCCGTTTTAGCTCCTTTGGCGAAGGAACTCTTGGCTAAACACAATCCATTCCCGGATTTAGGTGCTAACGAAGGGGATGCAGCTGAAATGATGGAGGCGATGATGCGATATATGCCGCTTCGGGCTATGCTGAATTTCAGCATGGGTGCCTTTACAGAAGAAATGCTGACAGATATGATTCAAATATTAAATGAATATAATTGTCAAGCAGTATAACAAGGTGCTGACTCAAAAGGGTGAATAACGACTCTTTTGAGTCAGATTTTTTTTGGTTAACACTTTTGCATTTTTTTAAAAGACGGAATAGTTAAAATAAAAAGTCGTTTTTTTAGTAAGTCCCATTTTTATCTGCCTATTATACTTAAAAAATAGAAGTCTAAATAAATAGAATTTGATAGCGCTTTCAAATTCTAAGGAGCTTAAAGGAGGTATTTACTATGCGAAAGTACGATTCTAGTGCAATTGACAAGTTGCAAAAGGACACATCGATTATTGAAAACAACGGAGTCAAAATTATTCTAAAGCCAAGTCCAGGTGAAGACAGACCAGGATATTTAGACCTGATGGAATTAAGTCTTATGGAAGAAAATCATTGGGCTGGAAATTTGGGCGGTGAGGAGCCGGCTGCTCCACCGCCATTGGAAATATTACTACCAATCATAAGGGATGCTATGGGGTTCCCAAATTATAATCTGAATACAGTAGAAATTCATACAAAATATGAAGAGATTACTAGCAGTGGAAATACGGTTGGGCTGTGGCGCTACTATCCAAGAAAGTCTCAACAAAATACGAAACGGCCGGCTCTAGTATTCTTTCATGGCGGCGGCTGGATTGGAGGCAGCGTCTATACAGTAGAAAATTTCTGTAAATTAATCGCTGAGCTTGCGGACGCAGTAGTTTTCAATGTCGACTATTCCTTGGCACCAGAAAAGCCTTATCCCAATGGCTTAAATGATAACTTTTATGCCGTAAAGCATGTTTACGATCATGCAGAAGCGTATGGTATTGATCCTGAAAAAATATGTGTTGGAGGAGACAGTGCCGGCGGAAACTATGCCGCAGCAGTCAGTCTAAAAGCCAGAGATGAAGGAACACCCAAAATTGCAATGCAGGTGTTGATTTATCCTTGTGTCATCATGTCTGATGCACACTTGGATGGATATGAGTGGAGTGAGATTTTCTTTGAAATTTCTGAGGAACAAAATGATATCATTAAAAATTTCCTTACACTTGGAAGACCAGCTAAAGATGAAGAAGAAAATCCGTTTGCCGGCGCCTATGTGTCAAAAAAGGAGGATAAATTACATCCGTATGTTAGTCCTGCTCTGGCATTATCCCATGGTGGGCTTCCTAAGACTGTTTTAGCAGGGGCTGAGTATGATGGGTTACGTGTTCAGACAGAATGTTATGCAAAGCAGCTAATGGAAGCTGGAGTAGAAACAACTTGTTTTCGTTATAAGGGTATGACCCATGCATTTATCGATAAATTAGGACATGTTGCCCAAGCCGAAGATCTATGTATCGAAATCGCCAATGCAATGAAGACATTATAGAAGAGAAACTGTGAACCCTTTATATATGCCATGGGATGCACCTGCAGCAGGAATACCGGATGAAACAGGGGAAAAAGTTTGAAATGGAGATAATCTCCATCTGGAATATGACCATAGAAAAATTTGATGGAATCTATGAAGGCACCTTCCGCATTGAGCTTCCGTGCAGACAATACATGGCAGTCAGGATGACAAGGGTTTAATCGAGAACGGAAATTACAAGAACCTGAAGGGAGAAACGGAGCATGCTTGGAATTTGGAACACGATAGTAGAAACTCCACTAGCTAAAATGAAGGTTGTTTTTAACATTGAAAAAAATGAGACATATAGTTTACTAGTTAAAACTGAACCTATTCCTATGAATATTATTTTCGATGCAGTAACAGTAGAAGGAAATCGGCTGCAGGCATCAGGGCGATTTACCTTATTATCAGAAAATAAAGCAGAGATTAACCTTATGTTTGCGGAAGAAAGGTTTACAGGTTCTTTAACTCTTCATCCTTTTGGCGAGCTTAAAATTGAGGGGCAAAGAGGCGAGGGTGTTTCTTTATCCGATGCACTGTTAAAAGAAGTAGAAAAATACCGAAAACAGGATCCGATTAAAGAAAGAACAGAGGAAGAAATCCGGGACGAAGTAGAAAGGCTTCTTGGAAAAATGACCATCCAGGATAAAGTTGGGCAGATGAGCCAATGTCAGGCTTCGAATTTTTCGTTTGGCGGGGATGTTGAATCAGATCTGCCTGAGAAATTAGTTGCCGAGGGAAAGGCAGGTTCTATATTAGGTGCTTTTGATATTAATAGAGTTTTTGAATTGCAAAAAGTTGCCGTTGAACAATCACCACTGGAAATTCCGCTTTTATTCAACGCAGATATTATCCATGGACATCAAACGATTTTCCCTGTGCCACTGGCCTGGTCTTCGAGCTGGGATATAGAGGCCATTAAACGTGCTTGTGCTGTTTCTGCGAAAGAGGCAGCTGTATCAGGTATTACATACAATCATGGTCCAATGGTGGATATTACACGAGATGCACGATGGGGCAGGGCAGTGGAAGGTGCGGGCGAAGATCCGTACTTAGGATCCTTAATTGCAAGGGCACAGGTGGAAGGGTTTCAAGGCGACAGCCTTTTTCACGAGGAAACAATCATCGCCTGTTTAAAGCACTTCATTGCCTATGGTGCAGCAGAAGGCGGGCGGGACTATAATACCGTTGATATTTCTGAGGGGACATTAAGAAATGTTTATCTGCCGCCTTTTAAAGCGGGACTTGAGGCTGGTGCCGGTTCTGTTATGAATGCATTCAACATTTATCAAGGAGTTCCGTTAGCGGGAAATAGAACATTATTAAAAGATTTGTTGCGTGAAGAACTTGGCTTTGATGGCATGATCATTTCCGATTATGGTTCCATCGAGGAAATTGTGATTCATGGAGCAGCACGGGACAATAAAGAAGCAGCAAAAATGGCCGTTGATGCCACAATGGATATTGAAATGGTTACCACTGCTTATTTAAAACATTTACCTGGCTTGGTTGAAGAAGGAACCGTAAAGGAAGATCAATTGGATGAGGCTGTAAGAAGGATTCTCACCTATAAGTTTAAGATTGGCATTATGGATGATCCTTTTCGCTATGTGAGACCAGAGTTGGAGAGTGAGTATCATTTCTCTGCTGAGCATTTACAGGAAAGCAGGGAACTGGCAAAAAAGTCAATTGTCCTACTTAAAAATAATGGTGTCCTCCCTTTGCAAAAGGACCATGGGAAAATTGCTGTTATCGGTCCGTTCGCCAACAGCAAGGATCTTTTGGGCCCATGGCAATTTTCAAAATATGGCGATAAAACGGTAACTTTAATGGAGGGTTTATCGGAAAAATCCTTAAAGAAAGAGAATCTATTATTTACTGAGGGCTGTATGGCAGATTGTGAGATCGAGGGTGGACTCGAGGAAGCCCTTCGTCAAGCCAAAGCAGCAGATACAATTATTCTTGCTCTTGGAGAATCTAGCAGTATGTCCGGGGAGGCTGCTTCAAGAATGGAAATTGAACTTCCTGAAGTCCAAAAAAGACTGGCTGAAGAAGTTAGTAAATTGGGTAAGCCTACTGTGCTTGTACTGACTAATGGACGTCCGCTGGTTCTGGAATGGTTTGAGAGTCATATGAATGCCATCGTTGAAACATGGTTTTTAGGCTCTGAGGCAGGACATGCCATCGCCGATGTATTGTTTGGGGAGTATAATCCGGCAGGAAAATTGACCATGAGCTTCCCATACAAAACAGGTCAAGTTCCAGTTTACTATAATCATTTCAATACCGGCAGGCCATTAACAGTAAAAAATCAACAGGAAAAATTCATCTCCAAATATTTAGACGGACCAAACCATCCTCTTTATCCATTTGGGTATGGTTTAAGCTATACCACTTTTACTTATTCTGAAATTGAATTGAATCAGAGCACCATGAGAAAAGATGATGCCATTCAAGCAAGTGTTACTGTAACTAATATTGGAAGTATGTCTGGTGAGGAAGTTGTACAGCTTTATTTACAGGACCTTTATGGAAGTGTTGTACGACCGGTTAAAGAATTAAAAGGCTTTAAAAAGATATATTTGAAACCTGGCGAATCAGAGAAAATTACGTTTTCCATTACCGAAGAGGATTTGATGTATTACACCACAGGGACGAGCTATAAAGCTGAAGAAGGGGAGTTTAAAGTATATATAGGTACTAATTCGAAAGAAGTGAAGGAGGCGGCTTTCGAATTCATTGGTTAAGTGTAAAAGTAAAGGGAGGTTTAATAATGGAAGATAGTAAAACAACCATCACAACTGAAGGGCAGATTAAATATGTAACTAACAACGGGGGGCCTGTGTTAGGATATTCTGAAACATCAGGTGTGACCATTATCGAAAAAGATGGCTTCTACTTTAAAGATCTTAACAAAGATGGAAAAATAGATAAGTATGAAGACTGGAGGTTCTCTCCGGAGGAAAGAGCAAAAGACCTGGCTTCGAAAATGACAATCGAGCAAATAGCAGGACTCATGTTATACAGCAGACATCAAGCAGTTCCTGCAGGAAGTAAAGGCTGGTTTCCCGGTAAATATAATGGTAAGTCCTACGAAGAGAGCGGTGCAAATCCCTGGGATTTAACGGATGAACAAATTGATTTTCTTTCAAACGATGATTTAAGGCATATTCTCATTACGACTGTTGAAAGTCCAGAAACGGCGGCACGCTGGAATAACAATATTCAAGCTTGTGCAGAAGGTATGGGGCTTGGGATCCCTGCAAACAACAGCTCGGATCCGCGTCATGGTTCGGATTCAAGTACAGAGTTTAATGCTGGAGCTGGCGGTACAATTTCCATGTGGCCTGAACCGCTTGGACTTGCGGCTACATTTGATCCGAATATTACAGCTGAATTTGCGGAAATTGCCTCAAAGGAATACCGGGCATTAGGGATAACTACTGCACTTTCGCCGCAAATCGATATAGCAACAGATCCACGCTGGTTCCGATTCAATGGATCTTTCGGTGAGGATTCACAGCTGTCTGCTGATATGGCCCAAGCTTATGTCGAAGGTTTTCAGAATTCTGCAGATGAAAAAGAAATTGCAGGGGGCTGGGGCTATGATAGCGTAAATGCAATGGTAAAACATTGGCCGGGAGGCGGCTCCGGTAAGCTGGAAGGGATGCGCATTATGGATATGGAAAATTTGCCGTTTATCCAGGCGGAAACTTTGAAGAGCATTTACTACCCTTTACAAAAGGCGCCTTTAACTTATCTGGTAAAACGGAAATGGCTTCTGCAGTGATGCCCTATTATACGATATCGGTTGATCAAGATCAGGTAAATGGAGAAAATGTCGGAAATTCTTACAATAAATATATTATTCATGATTTGCTTCGGAATAAATATGGTTATGACGGTGTTGTATGTACAGATTGGGGTATAACGGCCGATGAACCGGTAAATATTGATACATTTGTCGGAGGAAAGCCTTGGGGTGTAGAAAAACTGACTGTTCCAGAACGGCATTATAAACTAATTATGGCTGGGGTTGACCAATTCGGCGGAAATAATGAAGCCGGACCAATCCTTGAAGCATACCAAATGGGTGTTGCTGAGCACGGTGAAGCATTCATGAGGAAGCGCTTTGAAGAATCTGCGGTTCGATTATTAAAAAATATCTTTCGCCTCGGCCTTTTTGAAAATCCTTATCTAAATGCAACGGAAAGTGTTCAAGAAGTTGGCAAGCCAGAGTATATGCAGGCAGGCTATGAAGCGCAGTTGAAGTCGATCGTCATGTTGAAAAACAAGAATGACGTCCTGCCGCTAAGAAAGGAAAGCGTCGTATACATCCCTAAAAGATATACGCCGGCAGGTAAAGATTGGTTTGGATTTCCAACACCTGAGAAATTTGAATATCCAGTCAATATCGATATAGCTAAGAAATATTTTCAGATAACCGAAAATCCTGAAGACGCGGATTTTGGTCTGGTCTTTATTTCATCTCCGAATTCAGGGACAGGTTATAGTCATGATGATATAAAGGATGGAGGAAATGGATATGTACCAATCAGCCTCCAGTATAAAACATATACCGCGATTGACGCACGTGATGAAAGTCTTGCCGGTGACGCACGCCCGGGAGATGTGTTAAATCGTACCTATAAAGGAAAAACGGTTACCCCGAATAATACAACGGATCTAGATTCTGTATTAGAGACTGTTGACATATTGAAAGGGAAACCAGTTATTGTTTCACTTCTGCTATCAAACCCAACGGTTGTGGAAGAATTCGAAGAGAGTGTCGATGCCATTATTGCGAATTTTGGCGTACAGGATCAAGCTGTATTTGACATCCTGACAGGGAAAGTTGAACCTGCAGGTCTTCTGCCAATGCAAATGCCTGCGAGCATGAAAACAGTTGAAGAGCAATTCGAAGATGTTGCGCACGACATGGAATGTCATAGAGATTCTGAAGGAAGTGTTTATGACTTTGCTTTTGGCTTAAATTGGGCTGGGATAATTCAGGATGAAAGAACCAAAAAATATAAAAAGGAAAAATAGAAGAACAATAATGAGAGCCAGGCGGCAGCTGCCTGGCTTTACCATTTTTTAGGCTTTTATTTTTCTTTTCGTTTGTGAGGAAACTACACATGATTTCCTTTCAATAAGTTCTGTATCGACAAACAGTGTAGAGTGCCGGATGACATTTCAGTTATTGGATTTGATAACATCTTTGAATCACAAGTAATAACTTCTGAATTAACGACAGTCAATGTTAAAAAAAGATAGGACTGCCCTGCTTGCAGTTGAAAACTAATTAAACAGATTGAAATAATGATACTGATAACATTAAGGCATATAATCTGCTTCACAGAATAAGGCTGAAGGCAATTGATTCAATCGGTTTTTTGATCTTCTTTTTAAAAGCATCCTAGGGTGAAATCACTGTCGGGGATAGTGAGAAGTAATTGGTCTTCTAACGTTTCAAAACAAGTATCTAGAACAACGATATTGGGTTGTACACTTGCTACTAGATTAATTTGCTCTGGTGTTAAGTTTATTGAAAATAGAAAAGTCGGATAAACAAAAATAAGAAGTCGTATTTTGGATAGTTACATTATTACTAGTTTTATAAAATAATGATATAAGTTGAAAGTAAAAAATGTAAGCGGAAACAAAATATTGTTATAAGGGGTAAAAGGGATGTCAGGAGTGACAGTAAAGAAAGTAGAGGCAGGGGTACAAGCAGTTCCTGCGAGGAAAGTAAAAAGCAAGTTGATAAAATTTAAAATGTCTCTGCCATTATTGATCATGATGCTGCCGGATTAGTTGTTTATTGATTAATAACTATTTGCCAACGTTTTGTCTAATCATTGCATATGTGAATATTCTTTGGATCTCATTTACCTTGATTGTTTAATTGTTTTTGGTTTTTTTCCGGCGACGATTGCCAAGTTCACGGTGATACGTAAATGGGTATTGAAACAGCCGGATATCCAGTATTTAAAACTTTTTGATTTACTTATAAAAAAGAATTTGTCAAAGGTAATTAAAAAAAAGAGAACTGTAAGGATTGTTCTCTTTTTAATTAATGGTATAACTCTAGTCTAATAGAACCAAAAAACTCTTTAGTGAAAGGGGATAACAGTTATATGAGTTATTCACCAAAAATGAAAATGGGTAAGATTCTGGCAAATAAAAATGCAAAAGCAGTATTGCAAAAACATATGCCGCTATTATTGGAACCTACTGAATTTCCGATAATGTTTGTTAAATTAAGTACGTTGGAACAACTAATTTCACGCCTGCCTGAGTCCTTACGTACAAAGGAGACTGTAGAAAAACTGTATTCTGAGCTGGCTGCTGTAGAAGAGTTGGAAGAAGAAACTGGTTATATTGCACCGGCTTCTAATTATGAACCTGAATCAGTCTTTTTGGGATCGGCGAAAGTTTCCACTCTTAGAGAAGTGGAGAAATGGTCCGTATTTGAGGTGGAACTTCATGGCCCAGCACACGGCAACCCTTTTACAGACGTCACTTTGGAAGCGGAATTTATTTTTAATGGAGAGAAACGTCAAAAAACTCTTGGATTCTATGACGGAGATGGTATCTATCGAATTAGATTTATGCCAGATGCCGAGGGAATCTGGACATTTCAAACAACGAGCAACGCTAGATCTT
Organism: Neobacillus niacini; assembly: GCF_030817595.1. Lineage (GTDB taxonomy): Bacteria > Bacillota > Bacilli > Bacillales > Cytobacillaceae > Neobacillus > Neobacillus niacini_G. The sequence goes on along the minus strand of NZ_JAUSZN010000001.1, from coordinate 2,370,001 downwards.
TGGAGGGTATAGAAGGTAGGTTTACATGTGTCAGCCCTTCTAAAAATAACCATGGTCCTGTCCGAGTTAAAAATACATATCATTTTTCGTATGAGGATGGAACCCCATATTTTCCAGTAGGAACTACATGCTATGCATGGATTCATCAAGAGGAAGAATTAATCAAACAAACCTTGGAAACTTTGCAGGCATCTCCATTCAATAAGATACGAATGTGCGTGTTTCCTAAATCGTATCAATTCAACTCGAATGAGCCTTTATACTATCCATTTGAAGGTTCTCTTGATGAAGGTATGGACTTTACACGCTTTAATCCAAAGTTTTTTCAGCACTTAGAGCAAAGGATCGCAGATCTTGGCAATCTAGGAATTGAAGCCGATTTAATCCTTTACCACGCCTATGACAGATGGGGATTTGCAGAAATGAAAAAGGCGGAGGATGATCGATATTTAAGATACCTTACCGCCCGTCTTTCAGCCTATCGAAATTTATGGTGGTCGTTAGCCAATGAATATGACTTAATGTGGTGTAAGGAAATAGAGGATTGGGAGCGCTTTGCTCAGATTATCACGGAAAATGACCCTCACCAACACCTCACTTCCATTCATAACTGTTTTGGATTCTATGATTATTCACGGCCTTGGGTTACACATTGTAGTGTGCAACGCATTGATGTATATAAGACGGCAGAAAGTACAGTTGAGTGGCGGAAACAATGGAACAAACCTATCGTTATAGATGAATGTGCGTATGAGGGAGATATTGACCAAGGATGGGGAAATATCACCGGGGAAGAAATGGTACGCCGGTTTTGGGAAGGTGCAGTCAGAGGCGGTTATGTTGGACATGGTGAAACCTATCTTCATCCAAAAGATATTTTATGGTGGTCCAAAGGTGGACAGTTGTATGGGGACAGTCCAAAGCGAATCGGTTTCTTGAAGCGGATCATGGAAGAGGGGCCGCAAGAAGGATTGAATCCTTTAGAAACCGCCTGGGATGCGCCTTCCGCTGGGATTCCTGACCAATTTTATTTATATTATTACGGGTTTAATCGACCTAGTTTCAGAGAGTACCGGATGAAACCTGGCACTCAATATAAAGTAGAAGTCATCGATACTTGGGAAATGACAATTAATAAACTCGAAGATGTGTATGAAGGAAATTTTAGAATAGAACTCCCTGGTAAACAATTTATGGCAGTTAGGATGACTAAAATTTAATATAACAAAAGGAGAGGTAAAAATGAAACGTTCTTACAGGACTATTACTGAGGTTACTGACTTTGGGCCTTATATAACAAAAATCATTCTTCCGTTATCCAAATCTATCAAATCAGATGCATTATCAGAAGATACCTTCAACGTTTATGTCGAGAGACGAAGCAAAAAAACGGGCGAAGTGTTGCAACTCAGAAAAGATTGGAATTCGGTAGAACTATATCCGTCAAAGGGCTATTGTTGTGTTACAAATGCGTATATATCTGACAGTGAAGGGAACAAAAATGAAAAAGGCAGTCATGCAACGCTGGAACTTGAATGTGAGGCAATCCACCGTTTGAACTCGGAAACTGCTTTTGAGCAGGAACATAATGTTTATGTTTTCTGCGATTTTCGTATAACGCAGGTAAAAGAAATACAAACCTATAATGATACCATTTCAGGACTTGTCTTTGATCATTTCGGAGGCGGAAAAATGGAGCAAATTAAAGGCTGGGTAAACAGCGAGTCATCCTATGCTGAGATGCCTCTCTGTTTCGGCTATTATTCACCAAATATGAATAAAGAAAAACGCCCTTTGATCATTTGGCTGCATGGAGCAGGCGAAGGCGGATATGACACGTCGATCGCTTATACAGGAAATAATGTTGTAAACCTGTCAAGTGAAAAAGTACAAGAAATATTTGGGGGCGCTTATGTCCTTGCTCCCCAAGTACCTACAATGTGGATGGACGATGGCAGCGGTGAGTATACTAAAAGCGGTAATTCAATGTACGTGTTAGCACTTAAAGCGCTCATTGATGAGTTTATTCATTTACATCCGGATATAGATACAAATCGAATCTACATCGGTGGCTGTTCCAATGGAGGCTTCATGACGATGCGCATGATTATCGATTACCCCGGTTTCTTCGCAGCAGCATATCCTGTATGTGAAGCACTCTATGACAATGTAATTACGGATCAAAATATTGAAGATATTAAAAATACCCCTATCTGGTTCACTCATGCAAAAAATGATGAAATAGTGAAACCTGAGATTACAGTGATTCCAACATATGAGCGGCTCCTTAAAGCCGGTGCTCCTAATGTTCATTTTTCATATTTTGATAAGGTAGTAGATACCTCAGGAATTTTTAATGATAAAGAAGGCAACCCCTTTGAATTTTTTAGTCATGGTACCTGGATCTACATGCTCAAAGACGAATGCGAGCTGGACTATGATGGTTCTCCAGTAAAAGTAAACGGAAAAGATGTCACTCTCCTACAATGGCTGGCGTTGCAGTCAAAACAAATAACGGACCAAAATCGTAAATCATATGTAGAGTTTAACAATGGAGGGGTAAGATGATCATTAGTAATCCAAGAACAAACCATGTGGTAAAGCCGCTGGATTTGAATTTAATTGATTAAGTCATTCAGTGGGTGCCGAAGCAGGAGAAAATCCATTGATTTATCAGTCAGCGGATAGAGTGGAAATTGCAGCAGATTCTGGCTTTATAACCATTCATTTTGAGAGTGGTAAGAGTAAGGAAATTGATAGTTTAGCCTATCACTATGATATTATACTAAACCCGAGAACTCGTCAGTATTGGCGGGTAACTGTCTGGGACGACGCAGGTAATGGGGTAACAAGTGAACCAGCCTGGTTTGAAACGGCGAAAATGAATGAACCTTGGAAAGGTTTTTTTTTGGAATCTGCGGCAGGTACAATCGGAGATAAATATGCACTAACTCCTTCAGCAGTTTTTGCTCGAATAAATACTTCTAGTGCTTCGTCAATTGTATATAGGACATTACTAGTCTGTCGGTCCTGTGAAGAGACTTTAGGACCTCTTTCGCCGAAAAATTTACGTTTCATATGGTTTTTTACCCCTCCTATAGAAATTGCCGCAGTGTCCTACAGTTACCGAAAGTTGTCCTACAGTCATAAAAACCACGTCCTACAGCTATGCAAAAAAACGCTATGTTACGTTATTGTCCCGTATGATAGAACGGTAAACAATACGATAACATAGCGTTTTCGCTTTTTGACGTCCCGAAGAGGATTCGAACCTCCGACCTACAGTTTAGGAAACTGTTGCTCTATCCTGCTGAGCTATCGGGACACTTTTATTGGGAACGTTACTTATTATAAATAGTTAATCTAAAAAGGTCAATAAGTAAATACCCAGAACTAACCAATTCTTTTTTTACGGAAAATTAACCAAACAATCAGGCTAAGGGTAATTAATAAAAACTCCATTGATAAAATGTACCAAGGATATGGACCTAAAAGATCCAAAAGGCTCGGACTTTTTGGTTTATGGCTCAAAAACATATAATTTCCTTCAACTGCTTTATTGATTAGCATAATGATTGGCATTAATAAATTCAAAAAGACGAACAATTTTACAACCGACCAAATGGTTGGACGATAGCCAACAACCCATGTGAAATAAAAGACAACCCAAATGTCCATTAAATGGGTATAGAAAAAATGAAAAAAGCGAAAATGCGGGAAGTCGAAATTTAATAATGGTGTAAAGATAGCCTGAGATGCTCCCAATAAGGCTGTAAATAACAATATTTCATAAATGATCTTTTTTCTCGTTAACAATAACAGTACCGATAATACCAGGCTGATACTGCACAATTCTAATGGAATAGCATGACTGACATCCCACATGTCATTCACAGCCATCCAAAAATGATAAGTAAGCTCGATGACTAATAAAGATATTCCTACAACTACCTCTGCTTTTCTCCACTTTTCAACCTTAAGTGTATTCCTATTAATATAAATCAAAACTGAACCAAGAAAAAGAAGGGCTATGATCACAAAATGGCTGACAGAAAACATTTCAAAATCAAATTCCTTATAATTGCCTCCAAACCATCCCATCCAGGATCACCCTTTTCGGTTTTGTATAATGAATATATGCAGGTATTTTATATCCCCGACCAATAATGGTTAAAAGAAATTTCTACCTAATCTATGTTTACCTGATATATGTTATAATAGTTTGTCGAAGATACTCGAAATGATTAAACAAGTGGAGGTCATTATGGCTGGTTATACGCCGATGATACAGCAATACTTAACCGTGAAGGCAGATTATCAAGATGCCTTTTTATTTTTTCGCTTAGGCGATTTTTACGAAATGTTTTTTGACGATGCGATTAAAGCATCACAAGAATTAGAAATTACCTTAACGAGCCGTGAAGGCGGCAGTGAGGATCGAATCCCAATGTGCGGAGTACCGTATCATTCTGCTCCTAATTATATTGAACAGCTAATTTCAAAAGGCTATAAAGTGGCGATTTGCGAGCAAATGGAAGACGCCAAACAAACCAAAGGCATGGTAAGACGGGAAGTTGTCCAGCTCATCACACCAGGAACGGTAATGGAGGGCAAGTCATTAACTGATAAAGAAAATAACTACATTGCGTCTATTTCTTACTTTGATGATCAAACCTATGGTTTTGCCTATACTGATCTTTCAACAGGTGAGAGCAAAGTAACACAGCTATCAGCTAATTTTGATGAAGTTTTAAATGAGTTAGCTGTTTTAAGCACAAAAGAAGTCGTGGTAGCTAGCAGCTTTGACGCTGAATTACAAAAGAAAATGCGGGAACGTGATGTCCTCGCGATTTCCTTTGAAGATAATAGTTCAATAGAAATGCAGTTTTCCAATCTGTTGGATAATCTTAATCAAGATAAACTAAAACAAACGGCAGCAAGACTGTTTCACTATTTGTACCGCTCTCAAAAGCGAAGTCTTGACCACTTGCAGCCTGTGACTACTTATCAAATTCATCAATTTATGAAAATTGATTATTATTCAAAACGAAATCTTGAGTTGACCGAGACGATTCGCTCCAAAGGGAAGAAAGGCTCCTTACTGTGGCTGTTAGATGAAACCATGACAGCGATGGGCGGAAGGATGCTGAAAACGTGGATTGATCGTCCGTTACTGTCTCAGGAGGAAATCGAGCACCGTCAAACGATTGTAGAAGTATTAATGAACAAGTACTTTGAACGTCAAGAGCTACGTGAAAAATTAACGGAAGTATACGATTTGGAGCGACTTGCAGGACGTGTCGCTTTTGGGAATGTGAATGCCCGCGATCTCGTTCAATTGAAGCGCTCATTAATGCAGATTCCTTACCTAAAACAAATTCTTCACGGCATGGAACATGAAGTGGTAAAACAAATTGCCGATTCACTTGACCCTTGTGAAGAAGTGACAGATTTATTAGAGCAGGCGATTGTGGATAATCCTCCTCTATCACTTAAAGAAGGAAATATCATTCGCGACGGATACAATGACCAATTGGATCAATACCGTTATGCCAGTCGAAACGGGAAAACCTGGATTGCCCAGCTTGAACGTGAAGAGCGAGAAAAGACGGGGATCAAATCCCTTAAAGTAGGCTTTAACAGGGTATTTGGTTACTATATTGAAGTGACGCGTGCAAACCTTCATCTGTTAACAGAAGGTCAATATGAGCGCAAACAAACCTTAACAAATGCAGAGCGCTTTATCACACCAGATTTGAAAGAAAAAGAAGCATTGATACTGGAAGCGGAAGAAAAATGCGGTGAGCTGGAATATGAACTATTTACGGAAATCCGAGAGATTGTAAAAGAACATATTCCACGTCTGCAGGCTGCTGCAAAAGCAGTTAGTGAACTAGATGTGCTCCAATGCTTTGCCCAGGTAAGTGAAGAGCGTCGCTATGTAAAACCGACGTTTTCAACAGAGGGTAAAGTGGTTCTAAAGGAAGGCAGACATCCTGTGGTCGAAAAAGTGTTGAATGCACAGGAATATGTAGCTAACGACTGCTTTATGGACACAGACCGTGAGATACTTCTCATCACGGGTCCTAACATGAGTGGTAAAAGTACGTATATGCGTCAAGTTGCGTTAACCGCCATCTTAGCGCAAATTGGCTGTTATGTACCGGCAGATGAAGCGGTGCTGCCAATTTTCGACCAAGTATTTACGAGAATTGGAGCCGCAGATGATTTGATCTCTGGACAAAGTACGTTCATGGTCGAAATGCTTGAGGCCAGAAATGCTTTGGCCAATGCTACGCAAAACAGCTTAATTTTATTTGATGAAATTGGCCGTGGAACTTCTACCTACGATGGGATGGCACTAGCACAGGCTATCATTGAATACATCCATAAACATATTGGCGCGAAAACGCTATTCTCAACTCATTACCATGAACTAACCATTCTGGATAGCGAGTTAGAGAAATTAAAGAATATTCATGTTAGTGCAATTGAACATAATGGAAAGCTCGTTTTCCTTCATAAAATAAAAGAAGGACCGACAGATAAGAGTTATGGAATTCATGTAGCGCAGTTAGCTGAGCTTCCGAAGGAATTAATCAATCGTGCCAATGAACTTTTATCAGCACTCGAAAAAACTGATGTACAACCTGTCACTGTAAAAAGCACAGTAAAGGAAATCGAGGAGCAGCCAGCTCAGCTGTCATTCTTTGATGAACCGAAAGAGCCGAAAAAACAAGAGCTTTCTTCAAAAGAAAAGAAAGTTTTAGATAAAATGAAAGAAATTGATTTACTAGATATTACACCGCTTCAAGCGATTAATTTGTTGTACGAGCTTCAGAAAAAGCTTAAAAGCTAGGGGGTGACACGTATGGGTAAGATTATCCAGCTAGATGACGCACTATCCAATAAAATTGCAGCAGGAGAAGTAGTCGAGCGACCTGCATCTGTTGTGAAAGAATTAGTAGAGAATGCAATTGACGCTGGCAGTACGGTCATTGAAATTGAGGTAGAAGAGGCGGGGCTGGCGAAAATTCGCATAACCGATAATGGGTATGGAATTGAAGAGGAAGATGTCTTACTCGCCTTTCAACGTCATGCGACGAGTAAGATCAAGAATGAAAATGACTTATTCCGTATTCGCACCCTTGGGTTTCGTGGGGAAGCTCTGCCAAGTATCGCTTCTGTTTCACGTCTTGAGATGAAAACCTCAACCGGTGATGGTGCAGGAAATCGCGTGCTCATTGAAGGCGGCAATGTTGAAGTCTACGAGAAAGCTTCGAGCAGACGCGGAACAGATATTACGATTACCGATTTATTTTTTAACACACCTGCACGTTTAAAATATATGAAAACCATTCATACGGAGCTTGGGAATATTACCGATGTGGTGAATCGACTTGCACTGTCCCATCCGGAAGTCGCTTTCCGCTTAATTCATAACGAACGTAAGCTGCTGCAAACGAACGGAAATGGTGATGTCCGCCAGGTGCTTGCGTCCATTTATGGTATGGCGATTGCCAAACTGCTGGTACCGATATCAGGGGAATCACTTGATTACAAGATTAGTGGGTATGCTTCGATGCCTGAGGTAACCAGAGCATCAAGAAACTATATTTCTACGATGATTAATGGCCGTTTTATTAAAAATTATGCCTTAGCAAAAGCGATTCAGGAAGGGTACCATACGTTACTTCCTATCGGCAGATTTCCAATTGTTCTCCTCAATATTGAGATGGATCCATTGTTAGTCGATGTCAATGTGCATCCTTCTAAAATGGAGGTTCGTATCAGTAAAGAAGCAGAGCTAAATGAATTGGTCACAGGTATCATCAAAAATGCGTTTAAATCGAAGATATTGATTCCGTCAGCATATACGCAAGAGAAAAAAGAGATACCAAAGTCAGAACAGACTACGCTGGTTCTTGATGAACGAACCATTGACATACCGGTTAGAAGAGAGATGACATGGGAACGCCCAGTCTTTTCTGGTCCGACAATTCAAGAAGAAACGGAAACAACCAAGTTCAATTATGAACCGGTGCCGCCAAAAGTAGTAGTGGAAGACGAACATCAAAAGTGGGAATTTGAAGAATTTGATCCAGAACCAGAACAAGAACCAATCGAGACAGAGCAGGATACGACGGTTTCGTACGAGGATGAAAAAATAGAAAGCAGAATACCACGGTTATATCCAATTGGACAAATGCATGGTACCTATATCTTTGCTCAAAATGAAAATGGTTTATATATTATTGACCAGCATGCTGCACAGGAACGGCTGAAATATGAGTATTTCCGTGAGAAGGTGGGGCAGGTCCATGCTGAGCTTCAGGAATTACTTGTTCCAATTACGCTGGATTATTCAACAGATGAATATCTAAAAATAAATGAAAACCGCGTGGAATTAGAAAATGTCGGAGTGTTTCTTGAGGAATTCGGATTGAATAGTTACATTGTTCGCTCCCATCCACAATGGTTTCCAAAGGGAGAAGAAAAGCAAATCATTGAAGATATGATTGAACAGCTTCTTTCGATGAAAAAGGTCGATATCAAAAAGCTTCGTGAGGAAGCTGCGATTATGATGAGCTGTAAAGCTTCCATTAAAGCGAATCGTCATTTGCGCAATGATGAGATACAGGCGTTACTCGATGATTTAAGGAAAGCTTCGGATCCGTTTACTTGTCCGCATGGAAGACCTATTATTGTTCATTATTCTTCATACGAGATGGAGAAAATGTTTAAACGTGTAATGTAATCATAGCAAGAGTGTTTTCTTTTTTAATAAGAAAGCACTCTTTTTTTATAAAATATTCAGAATAGGACTTATATTTGTTTTGTAAATAGTGTAAAATTACACTATAAGGGAGTTAAAAGGAGGTGGCCGAATGTTTGTTTTTGGCATCTTAAGTACTTTTTTACCTATTGTTATCATTATTTTTGTAATCGTTTATGCTGTGAAAAACAAAGAAATGGGGGGAGAGGCAGTGATACGTCATCTTTATACGTATTTAGTCTTGTTTGCGACGCTTATGATGGTGATTGGCGGAGGAATTTCAATTTTTATGGCCGCGGCCGATCTAGTAAGCCCGCCAGGTTATTATCAAAACTTTGAAGATTTCAAGCAGGTTTACCATGACGGGAAAGTACCAACAGAGGAAAGTCAAAAGTTATCGGATGATGAAATTAGAGAGAGATATGATCAAATGTTAAAAGATGAAAAGAACCGTGCTAGAGAGAATGCAAAAAACCAACTTATTAAAAGCTTAGGCTTTATCGTCATTCCGCTGCCGATTTTCTTATATTTCAATAATATGAGAAAACGCCAGAGTGACATCTAGTTTTTTAGTATAAAAGTTTCATAATCAATCCCAAATAAAAGTATAGGAAAAATGACTATCACATGGTTTGTTTGATAGTCATTTTTTATTGATATTTGAAATAATAGAATCAATATGATTTATCTTTTCTTTGTGTTTCAACAATTAAGAAATGATACAAGTAATTAAAAATTGCTACTGCAACACTTAAAAGAAAAAGCTGCTTTCGGCTCATTCTTTTCATTTTATATACACCTAGTTTTTCTGCTAAGGTTGTTAAGGGATAAGCAAATAAGTAGTCAGCAAAAATATTAGTCAAAAGATATACCCAGAATTTTTTGTATGTTAATTTAAAGATCCAAAAATTTATGATAGTAAAAGGACCAAAAACGAATGATACATCTGTTGCTAATTTCGGAAAAATGGGGTTTTTTACCTTCCACCATTTGAACGCTCGAGATAACTCACTTATTAAGGCAATAACCAAGTCACTAAAAATGATAGTAGGCAGGTACCGAAGGAAAGAAAATTTACCAAGTTTTATTACAGAAAACCAAGGCAGAATTAGCAACAAATACATTTTCCATTTTTTCTTAATTGTAAAACCCCCCTGATTTGGGCCATATCTGCTATACAATACTAATGCTTTATTATCTAATTTGTATTTTTACCTGTAATGATCTGGAATATCCATTCATAATAAAAAAGAGCTACAGCAGTGAGCCTTTTTTTGATGTTATTTTTAAATTATTCCCACAAAGTAAGTTTTTTCATAGAGAATAAAAATATCCTTTGGGTAGATTATATAAAGGCATTACATTAATCAATTCGTGAGGAGGAATTCTTATGGGTAACATTTTTGATTTGTTTGGTGATGACAATTCACAAAATACAAATAATCAAGACAGCCAAAATAATGCAGGAACCCAGGGAAACACCACTAGCTCAAGCACCCAAGGGGACAACACTAGCTCAAGTATGCAAGGAAACAACGCTAGCTCAAGTACCCAAAATAATCAAACTAACGGCTCCCTTGAGCTTCATAAGGAAGAGCTAGACATTACGAAAAATAAAGTCGATGCTGGTGAAGTTGTCCTTTCAAAAGAGGTTGTAGAAGAACAAAAAACGGTAGAAGTTCCTGTTATGCACGAGGAAGTTGTAATAAAGAGAACGCCAGTAAACGAACGTAGTAATGCATCGATAAGTGCCGAGGAGACTATCCATATTCCTGTCAGCCAGGAGGAAGTTCAAGTTAACAAATATACAGTAACCACTGAGGAAGTCTCTGCTTCTAAACGCCAAGTTGAGGAAACACAGCAAGTTCAGGAAACTCTTAGAAGTGAAACGGCTAATGTTAATACTACTGGTAGTGTTGACTTTGTTTCCGATACATCAGGGTTTGAAGATATAAATAACAGATAAAAGCAAAAACACCTTTTCATCCACCATAATGAAAAGGTGTTTTCACTCTTTTCCTTGGAGGAGGATTAAAGTGTCTGAGCAGCCAAAAACAGCAAATGATGAAGTAACACTCAAATTACATAAGGAAGAGTTGCAGGTAAGTAAAAAGTGGATAGAGACAGCTAACGTTACGGTTTATCAGAAGAGTTATACTGAAGAAAAGCAGATTTTGGTTCCTGTCCGCCGTGAGGAGTTAATCATTGAGAAAAAAATGTTAAATTCAGAAGGAGAAACGGATAAAAGTATTGAAACGATTCGTATTCCTTTAAGGGAAGATCGTATTGAGGTTACTTTACATCCAACTCTCCTTGAGGATGTAGAAATATATAAGAACCAATATGAAGAAATAAAACAGGTTATTGAAACTCTCAAGGAAGAAAAAGTTCATATCCAAACAATAGGTGATGTAAAGTTAACAGTTAATAACCAATTATTATAATACACCTGAAGATTTTGTAGCTATATTAAAACAAAAAAATCATTTAATAAGTTAATTAAAAAACTGGCTCTGAAGTGAACTGAGCCAGTTTATTTATACATAGGAACTCGTTACCTTGTCATTGCTAGTTATTTCCTACTTCACTAAAGCTGGAATCTTATGCATGTATTTAAGGGCTTGTCCGGTTCCGATTGCGACGGATTCAAGAGGATTTTCTGCTAATTGTACAGGCACTACTATTTCCTTGCTTAGCCATTCTTCCATTCCCTTCATTAAGGCACAGCCACCAGTTAGGATCACGCCGCGGTCCACAATGTCTCCGCTTAGTTCTGCAGGGCAGTCCTCGAGTGTTGCACGAATCGCTTCTAATATATGAGACAATGATTCTTTTAAAGCATCTCTGATTTCATATGATGATAGTGTCACGGTTTTTGGCAAACCTGTCACAAGATCACGACCGCGTACTTCCATGGTAAGCTCTTCGTGATCAACCAATGCATAGCCGATTTCCATTTTGACATTCTCTGCTGTTCGCTCACCAATCAACACGTTATATTCTTTTCGGACATGTTGAATGATTTCTTCATCAAGACGGTCTCCGCCAATTTTAATAGAATGGCAGGAAACAACGCCGCCGAATGATATGATCGCTACCTCTGTATTCCCGCCGCCAATGTCGACAACCACATTGGCTACCGGCTGATCGACAGGCATCCCTGCACCAATCGCAGCCGCGACTGGTTCTTCAATCAACTGGATTTTTTTAGCACCGGCATTTCTCACCGCATCATGAATCGCTCGTCTCTCTACACTTGTTGATCCGGAAGGGGTACAGATCACCACATTCGGCTTACGAACGGCAAAGCCGACTGATTTAGAAGCTTTGCGCATGATATGCTTCAGAAGCTCTGTGGTAAGGTCATAATCGGCAATGACGCCTTCTTTTAATGGGCGGATGGCAATAATTTTCTCTGGTGTTTTTCCAATCATTTCTTTTGCTTCTGTACCAAAAGCAACGACCTTTTTCGTTTCTGTATCAATCGCAACGACCGAAGGTTCATTTACAGCGATTCCTTTATTTTTACTATAAACCAATATATTAGCAGTTCCTAAATCAATTCCAATCTCAAAGTTTGATAACATTTCATTTCACCTAATTTCCTATTTTTCGACAACCAGCCGTTTTGACCAGTCATTTTTCTACACAATATGCTACGATTAAGCCTACCATGAACTTGGGGGTAAAAAGCTGTTTGTAAATGAATCGTTATAGGAATGTAAAGATGTAAAGGAAATATATTTATTGAGACGAAAATGGAATAATAAAATCCTTTGTAAAAAACATGCATAGAAAGGATTATTTTTGATTATACTTATTTGATGTTCAACTGCTTTTAAAGTTTGTGTTAGGATGTATGTGTGACATCATGGAAATTATGAAAAGGGCAGTGTGAAAATTTTGGATTCAAAACAGAAATTATTAGTCATTATTGGTCCAACGGCAGTTGGAAAAACAAAGTTAAGCATTGAGCTGGCTAAACGGTATAATGGCGAAATTATTAGCGGCGATTCCATGCAGATTTATCGTGGTATGGATATTGGAACTGCAAAAATAAAACATGAGGAAATGGAAGGAATTCCACACCATTTGATTGATATTAAAGAGCCCGATGAGAGTTTTTCAGTTGCGGAATTCCAGCAGCTTGTACGGGCGGAAATATCAGACATCACCTCAAAAGGTAAGCTTCCTATCATCGTTGGCGGGACAGGTCTTTACATTCAAGCGGTCATATATGATTATCAGTTTTCTGAGGCTCCAGCGGATGAAGAATTTCGTTTACAGCTTGAAGAGAGGGCGAAGGAAATTGGCAATGAAGCTCTTCATCAGGAGTTAACGAAGGTAGATCCTCAGAGTGCGAGCCAAATTCACCCGAATAATGTTAGAAGGGTGATAAGGGCACTTGAAATTTTTCATTGTACTGGTAAGATTATGAGTGACTATCAAAATAATCAGCAGCCTGACCTTCTTTATGAAACTGCACTGATCGGTTTAACGATGGAGAGGGATAAGCTATATGAACGGATTAATTTGCGTGTCGACATAATGATTTCGGAAGGTCTGCTTGATGAAGTCAGCAGGTTGCACAGGCAGGGGCTTAGAGATTGTCAATCCATTCAGGCTATTGGTTATAAGGAAATCTATGATTATTTGGATGGGAAGGTTGGTCTAGATCTTGCCGTTGAAAATCTAAAACAAAATTCTAGACGATATGCAAAAAGACAGCTAACCTGGTTTCGGAACAAAATGGAAGTACAATGGTTCGACATGACAGATGTCTCAAATTTGTCAAAAAAAATAATCGAAATTTCACAATACGTTGAAGGAAAGCTACAAGTAAAATCGAATACATATTAGTAGAGATAAAAGAGGAGGATATACAAATGAAAACCACCATTAACATTCAGGACCAATTTTTAAACCAGTGCCGTAAGGATAATACCCATGTAACGGTATTCTTATTAAACGGATTCCAATTACGAGGCCAAATTAAAGGCTTTGATAATTTTACTGTTCTTTTTGAATCGGAAGGAAAGCAGCAACTGGTTTACAAGCATGCCATTTCAACCTTTGCGCCGCAAAGAAATGTTCAGCTTGACCTGGATGCACAATAATCTTTATTTATGATCCCGAGTCCATGAATCCATGGGCTTTTTTTATTTTAACTGTGTTAAAACTGAATGTTGATTTTTATGTGCTGGACAATAAGCGGAGAATTACCGTTTAAATTGGGAAATACCCATATTTCCTTAAATATAAGCGGAGTTTTTCCGCTTATTGTATCCAAATCCTTGGATTTTGTCTTATTTAAAGCTGTTAACCGGAATATCTCCGCTTATATCTGCTTCTTAAGGTTCCTCAAAATACAATAGCCGGAAATTCTCCGCCTATGAATTCTCAACCCTCCACGAAAATCAACAATAAATAATAAGAGAGCCTTATTTTTAATAATGAATTGTGAATAAGATGAATACACATAAATGAAGGAGTATTGCTTGGGAAGCACATAGAAACATTAGAGTGAACTTTATTAGCAATTTCCTCTCGTTATTTGTCAAAATGAGCATATATTTTTTCAAGTAAACGATAAAAGCTGCCTAACGTATACTGTTTGCAGAATGAGAGGTGAAGGCTTTGGATCAACCGATTCGCATGAAAAGCAACGGACAAATAACAGTATCCCTTAACTCGCAAAAGAGGAAGTCCCTGACGAAAGAGCTGCCTGTTCCTCAAGTTGTTCCAAAGGTTATTCCCCCGGAGCACTCGGCATTAAAGGAAATTGAAGAAGAGCTCGGGGCATTAGTGGGTATGGAAGAAATGAAACGAATGATAAAAGAAATTTACGCCTGGATTTTTGTAAATAAGAAACGAGAAGAACTGGGACTGAAGGCTAGAAAACAGGCTCTTCATATGATGTTTAAAGGAAATCCAGGAACAGGCAAAACAACAGTTGCACGGTTAATTGGCAAGCTCTTTTTAAAAATGAATGTTCTGTCTAAAGGGCATTTAATTGAGGCGGAACGTGCCGATCTCGTGGGGGAATATATTGGACATACCGCACAGAAAACAAGAGATTTAGTAAAAAAAGCGCAGGGCGGAATCTTGTTCATTGATGAGGCCTATTCATTAGGGCGCGGCGGGGAGAAGGATTTCGGTAAAGAGGCCATTGATACACTTGTGAAGCACATGGAAGATAAACAGCACGAATTTATTCTTATTTTAGCTGGATATTCTAGGGAGATGGATTATTTCTTAACACTAAACCCTGGGCTCCATTCCCGTTTCCCGCTGGTCATTGACTTTCCGAATTACACAATTGAGCAATTGATGGAAATTGCCAGTCGCATGCTCGATGAGCGAGAATATTCGTTAAGTCATGAGGCGGAAAAGAAGCTAAAGGACCATTTAATTTGGGTCAAGGCGGTACTCAGTCCAAATAGTTTTTCAAACGGACGTTATGTTCGAAACATTATTGAAAAGTCCATTCGCGCTCAAGCAATGCGGCTTTTACTGCAAAACAGCTTTGATAAGCATGAATTGATGACACTTAGAAGTAATGATTTAATCTTTGAGGAAGATTCATAGGCACAAAAAAATCGGCGGAAACGGTCCGTCGATTTTTTAATGTGCACCAAGTCTTTTAGATGGCAGTTTCCAATCAAATGTATAGGAAAGGACCCTTAGAGCTGTTATTAATACAAATAAGGTATATAACTCCCATGGACTTGAGGCGATTTTTAGTCCTATAATGAGACCTGCAAGAATTGCCCATACTGCATATATTTCCGCTCTTAATACAATTGGCTTCCTTCCAGCAAGTAAGTCGCGAATAATCCCTCCGCCAATTCCAGTTAAGACTGCGGCAACAATGACCGCACTTATCGGATGATCCATATTGGCCGCGTATATTGCACCTTGAATGGCGAAAGCTGATAATCCAATGGCATCGAAAAAGTTACCCCATTTTTGCCAATGACGCAAGAGATTATTTGGAAACAGAAACACAGCCGTAATCGATAATAAAGCAATTTGAAAAAATAACCCTTGTTCCCATAGTGCTGAAACGGGGACACCAATTAATAGATTTCGAATGGCTCCGCCACCGAAAGCAGTCACAATTCCTAAAATATATACCCCTAAAATATCATACTCTTCTTCCATAGCTATAATTGCTCCACTTACAGCAAAAGCAATGGTTCCAATGATACTTAACACATCCCATGTCATTTTGTTCTGTTTCCCCTCGATGTATAATTCTTATATTCTTTTAAATTTTCAATAAACAATATGATTTTACCACGAAGGTAAAAATAATCAACATAATTTATTAAAAAATTCGCTGGGAAATTAGTGGATTGCCCTTATTTTTGGTATGATGGGAAAAGAAAATTACGAAAATGAGGTGTTGGTATGGAACAAGAAGTTAGCTTGGAAAAAGCAATCTTAGTTGGCTGCCAAACGCAAAGCTTGGACGATAGTCGTTTCGAGTATTCAATGGAGGAGCTTGCTTCCTTAACGGAAACCGCTAAAGGCGAAGTTCTGATGACGGTTTCTCAAAAACGAGAGCGTATTCACCCTGCTTTATATATAGGTAAAGGGAAGGTAGAAGAACTAAAAGCGCTTGTCGATGAAGTGGAGGCTGATTTGGTCATTTTTAATGATGAATTATCACCAAGTCAAAAGCGAAATCTTGCTTCTGAATTAAATGCCCGAATTATTGACCGGACTCAGCTCATATTAGATATATTTGCACAAAGAGCACGCTCAAAAGAAGGTAAGCTGCAGGTGGAGTTGGCGCAGCTTCAATATTTATTGCCGCGTCTTGCTGGGCAGGGGACAGCATTATCTAGACTAGGTGCTGGTATTGGAACAAGAGGACCAGGGGAAACAAAGCTAGAATCAGACCGCCGTCATATTCGCAGAAGAATTGATGATATTAAGAGTCAGCTCTCCGTTATTGTTCAGCACCGGGATCGTTACCGCGAAAGAAGAAAGAAAAACAAAACGTTCCAAATCGCAATTGTCGGCTATACGAATGCAGGCAAGTCTACACTTTTTAACCGACTTTCTGAAGCGGATTCCTATGAAGAAAATCAATTATTTGCGACCTTGGATCCAATGACACGGAAGCTAGTTTTACCGAGTGGATATCAGACCCTAATTACTGATACCGTTGGTTTTATTCAAGACCTGCCAACAGCGCTGATTGCTGCTTTCCGTTCGACACTAGAAGAGGTGAAGGAAGCAGACCTTCTTTTGCATGTAGTCGATATGGCAAATGCGGATTATTTTCAGCATGAAAAAACAGTTAATAAGCTGCTTGCAGACTTAGAAGTGAAAGACATTCCACAAATCACTGTCTATAATAAGAGGGATATTAAACATCCTGACTTTGTACCAACAACTAATACACCTCTAACTTTCATTAGCGCCTATGATAAAGAGGACAGAAATGAACTGAAAAGAAAAGTTGAAAAAGTGATTATTGAAATGATGGATCAATATCAAGTCAGCATACCTTCAAACGAAGGGAAACTGCTGGCGCAATTAAAGAATGAGACGATTGTAAGAGAGCTTGTCTTTGATGAAGAAAAAGAGCTTTATCAATGCCGAGGATTTTCACTCCCAGATCATCAAATTTCCGGTCAATTAGAGAAATATAAAAGTAGAATGGAGTAACAGCATGTTTCAACAGTTAAACAATGGGGAAAAGCTTCAAAAAATTGTAAGTAGTGTAGAACAACAAGTTACAGGAATACATAAAGCAATCGATGAAAAAATTGATTCGAACCAATTTCGAGTTTTGAAGAGTTACCAAAAGCACAGAGTGAGTGATTCGCATTTTATCCCTTCCACAGGGTATGGTTATGATGATATCGGAAGAGATACATTGGAACTCATTTATGCAGATGTATTTGGTGCTGAGGCGGGTCTTGTACGTCCGCAGATAATCTCAGGTACACATGCGATTTCGATATCACTATTTGGGATTCTGCGTCCTGGAGATGAACTTCTTTATATAACTGGTAAACCCTATGATACCCTTGAAGAAATTGTAGGCATCCGTGGAAATGGTGTCGGTTCCTTAAAGGAGTTTGGGATTTCATATGATAGTGTTGCCCTAACAGAAGAGGGAACCATCGACTGGGATTTGGTTGCAACAAAAATCAAAAGTAATACGAAAATGATTGGAATTCAACGTTCAAAGGGATATGCAACGCGCCCATCTTTTACAGTCGACGAAATCAAAGAAATGATTTCGTTTGTAAAAGAAATTAAAAAAGATGTAGTTGTTTTTGTAGATAACTGTTATGGAGAATTCGTTGAAGAACTAGAGCCCTGTCATGTTGGCGCTGATTTAATGGCGGGGTCACTGATTAAAAATCCGGGTGGAGGAATTGCCAAAACAGGCGGTTATATTGTCGGCAAAAAACAATATGTTGAAGCCTGTTCGTATCGGATGACTTCTCCTGGTATCGGCGCTGAAGCTGGAGCTTCGCTATACAGCCTGCAAGAAATGTATCAAGGTTTCTTTTTAGCACCGCATGTAGTTGGCCAAGCATTAAAAGGAGCTGTATTTACAGCAGCACTATTAGAGAAATTAGGTATGAATTCATCGCCTAAATGGGACGCCAATCGAACGGATTTAATTCAATCAGTTCAATTTGATGATAAAGAGAAAATGATTGCCTTCTGCCAGGCGATACAATTTGCTTCACCAATCAATTCTCATGTTACGGCTTACCCAGCATATATGCCGGGTTACGAGGATGATGTGATTATGGCAGCTGGAACGTTTATTCAAGGGGCGAGTATTGAATTAACTGCCGATGGACCAATCAGACCGCCATATGTGGCCTATGTTCAAGGTGGCTTAACTTATTCTCATGTTAAAATGGCTGTTTGTATTGCTGTAGATTCGCTAATTGAAAAAAATCTGATTGAATTAAACTAAGAAGAAATACAAAGGATAACGAAAGAAGTTGTCCTTTGTTTTTTATGAAAAACCATGTTAGAAAATCTAACATATGATTGACATCTTTTCTAACACGAAATATAATAGCATTATAAATCAGCATAAGGAGAGGAGAAATTTACGTGAGTGGAAAAGAAATACGCCGCTCAATGCCACTATTCCCAATTGGAACGGTTATGCAGCTAACAGAATTAACAGCTAGGCAAATCCGTTACTATGAAGAGCACGAATTGATTTCTCCGGCTAGAACAGATGGGAATAGAAGACTCTTTAGTTTAGTTGATATTGATAGACTATTAGAAATTAAGGATCTCATTGATCAAGGAATTAATATGGCTGGAATCAAACAGCTGTTATTGGTCAAAGAGCAACAGGCAAATGTTATTCAGCAGCAGGCTGATAAAGCCAAGCAGGAATTAACCGACGATCAGTTAAGAAATCTACTACGTCAAGAATTACAGCAAGCTGGAAGATTTAATCGTTCGTCTTTAAGGCAAGGGGATATGTCACGATTTTTCCATTAATTTAAATTTTGGAGGTAATAAAGATGGCAAAGTTTACTAGAGAAGATATTAAGCGGTTGGCAGCAGAGGAAAATGTTAAATTTATTCGTTTACAATTCACTGATATTCTAGGAACAATTAAAAACGTTGAGATTCCTGTTAGTCAATTAGAAAAAGCTCTTGATAATAAAATGATGTTTGACGGTTCTTCTATTGAAGGTTTCGTGCGAATTGAAGAATCTGATATGTATCTATATCCAGATTTAAATACTTGGGTAGTATTCCCATGGACAGCTGAAAAAGGAAAAGTAGCTCGTTTAATCTGTGATATCTATACTGCAGAAGGAAACCCATTTGATGGAGATCCTCGTAACAACTTAAGAAGAGTATTAAAGGAAATGGAAGAGTTAGGTTTCACTAACTTTAACTTAGGACCTGAACCAGAATTCTTCTTATTTAAATTAGACGAAAAAGGTGAGCCAACACTAGAATTGAACGACCAAGGCGGATACTTCGATTTCGCACCAACAGATTTGGGAGAAAACTGCCGTCGTGATATCGTACTAGAACTAGAAGAAATGGGCTTTGAAATTGAAGCTTCTCACCACGAAGTAGCACCAGGACAACATGAAATCGACTTTAAATATGCGGATGCGTTGACTGCTTGTGACCAAATCCAAACATTTAAATTAGTAGTAAAAACAATTGCTCGTAAACACGGTTTACATGCAACGTTCATGCCAAAACCTTTATACGGAGTGAACGGTTCCGGAATGCACATGAATCTTTCATTATTTAAAGATGGTGTCAATTCATTCTACGAGCCAACTGGTGATTTAGAAATGAGTGATACTGCTCGTCAATTCATCGCTGGTATCTTAAAGCACGCACCAAGCTTTACAGCGGTAACGAATCCAACAGTAAACTCTTATAAGCGTCTAGTTCCTGGCTATGAAGCACCTTGCTATGTTGCTTGGTCTGCTAGAAACCGTTCACCATTAATTCGTATTCCAGCTTCTCGCGGCTTAAGTACTCGTGTAGAAGTAAGAAGCGTTGACCCAGCTGCAAACCCATACCTAGCGATGGCTGTTCTATTAAAAGCTGGTTTAGATGGAATCAAGAACAAATTAACTCCTCCAGCTCCAGTTGACCGAAACATCTATGTTATGAGCAAAGAAGAAAGAATCGAAGAAGGAATCATTGATCTTCCAGCAACTCTAGCTCAAGCATTAGATCAATTAAAGTCTGATGAAGTAATCGTAGCTGGTTTAGGAGAGCATATCTTCGAACACTTTATCGAAGCAAAAGAAATCGAGTGGGATATGTTCCGTACCGTCGTTCACCCTTGGGAACGCGAACAATATATGAGCATGTACTAAAAATAAATAACCCAGTATAGACTGAAGTCTTTACTGGGTTATTTTCTTTTTAATAGGATGTGGTGCCTTTTTATGTCAAGGGTTAACAGCAGTTTCAATATATGTAGACAATAATAAACATTGGTGCTAATTTGTGTAACTTAATACTAAATACTTGAAAAAGGTAAAGAAAAATAAGATAATAGATTTAAGAACAAATGTTCCTAGTTCGATTTGGAGGTGCTGAATGATTCAAACCTATCAAACAAAATTAATAAACATTTCATTACATAATGGTCTGTCATCATACATGTACCTTCAAGAATATGCAGACTACTTTGGTAGGCTGGAGCGAAAGCTTTTTGTTCAGTCTAACATAAAAGGTGTTTCGTCCTTCAGCCTAAAAAAGACCTTTCTAACACGATTTGGAATCACAGCCCGACAATTCAATTCTTTGAAAATGCAGCTGGACGGAAAAGTCTCTTCCTTGATTGAAAAAAGAAAGTTAGATATCAAGGAACTTGAATCCAAAACGACTTATCTGCACAAAATCATTGACATGAAAACCACAAAAAAAGAACAACTTCATCAAAAACTCCAAGACACTTCACTAACCCATCCATCATTTTCGAAACTGGTAAAGAAGTATCGTAATCTTAAGTTTTATCTTCATCAAAAAAAACGCCGACTGAGGAATCTCGAACAAAAGCTGGAAAAGTTGAAAATAGATGCCAGAAATAATAAGATTCGTATCTGCTTTGGCTCAAAGAAACTGTTTCACAAACAATTCCATTTGGAAGAAAACCAATACAAGGATCATCAAGAATGGCAAAAAGACTGGGCTGAAGTGCGCAGCTCCCAATTTTTGGTCATCGGTTCTAAGGATGAATCATTTGGTAACCAGACTGCTACCTATGATTGGAAGAACATATTGAGGCTGCGTGTTGCGAATCTTTTCACCGATAAATTTGGTAGATATATAATGTTTCCTGATGTGATTTTTTCCTTACGGACAAGAGTGGCTAGATAAAGCGAAAGTTCCTTACATGGGTTATACCCGGAGTGGGCGAAAACAAAAGTACTACACTTCTGTTACCTATCGTTTTATCAAGAGGGAAAAAGGATGGTATGTTAACGCTTCAGTTGAACGGGAAACACCTAAGGTGGGGACCTCGAATCTAACTGGACTTATCGGAATCGATATGAATGCCGGATTCTTTGCCATTTGTGAAATTGATCGGTTTGGGAACCCTATTAAAAATTGGTCGATTAAAGTCCCTATGTTTAGCCGAAGAAAAGACCAGATAACAGCCTCCATGAGTGATGCTATAAAGGAAGTCCTAGAATACTCGGTCTTGGTCCATAAGGATATCGTCATCGAAAAGCTGGATTTTTCCAAGAAAAAGGCTCAGCTGCGAGAACAAGGTCCTGCCTATGCTCGCATGCTTTCAGGGTTCTCCTATTCCACGTTCCGGCAATTGATAGAGATGAAGGCCAAAAAACTCGGAGTAAAAATAGTGCGGGTTAATCCAGCGTATACAAGCCAAATCGGGCAAATGAAATTTATGGCACGGTATGGGTTAAGTTCTCACGCATCTGCCGCTTGCATGATCGCAAGAAGAGGATATCGTTTCAAGACAGAAAAACCTAAGTATAACACCATCCTGTCATTACCAAAAAATCTTAATCTAGACCAATCAAACTTCCAAAAATGGAGAACCATCACCACCCATTTGAAAAAAGAGTATTTATTCCAAGATAAAATTGAAATATTAAAGGCTGATCGATAAAGGAAAAAAATTGGAGCAACGCTTCCTTTACCTGTAAGGAATCAAAGGACCACGTACTCCAATTCATGGATGAAATGATTGACCAGCGTGGCTAACAGCCTTTCTAGAGTATCATTTGGTATCCTATTCTGTGTTTATTGTGATAAACATAGGACTGTGACGGGAACGATGAAGTTTAAAGTAGTCAATAGACTCCTTTTTACGGATGTTCTCATTCTAGAATTAGGGCGTGATTCCCTAACGCGATTCGCAAAAAACTCTGTTCGTTTGGCGTGCTAAGTAGAATATTAATTATTTCTATTTAGAACATATAGATACTAATATCCATGGATGTCTATATTTTTAGGAACGGTAGTTAGGGTACGGTTCATGGTGACCGTTTTCAGAGTCAAGACGGAAAAGTGGTAACCATAGAGCCTTCATGATGACAGTACGCGGGGTTTAGAAAGAAAAAGGGATAATTAAAAAAGAGAAGTTTGCTGCAAAATTGAAAGACCCAGTATGGATATGGTCCATACTGGGTTATTTGCGTTCAGGATTCTTTTTCTTTATTTTCATTAAGTGCCTTAAATCTAGTAAGTATGATATCACCACTAATCCCGGCTAGGGCCGATAAAAAAATGGTTTCTACCATGGAATTTGGAGTTGTGTAAATCAGGATGAGGAGTGCTGCTACAGCACCAAAAAGCATTTCTTCTAAAAAGCCTAAATAGATAAACCTTTTTGTTTTCCGGGGCATAATAATCTTTCCGTGCTTCCTAACGTGCCCTACAATACCAACTACCCCACCAATAACCATCGAGAAAATAATGTCATTCAACACTTATTCCACTCTCCTTAAGCCTGGTTTTTTGACCTAAGGTTAAATCATGGTGTAATACTATTATACAAATAGTGGAAACTAGTTAGAATGAGTAAATATACACATTTTTGTATAATATTAAGATAAAAAAAGAGCAGATCTACTAAATCTGCTCTTTTGGTCTAATGTATATGTCGATAAACCCCAATAACTTTTCCAAGGATAGAAACGTTTCTTAAGATAATAGGATCCATGGTTGAGTTTTCAGGCTGCAGGCGAATGTAATCTTTTTCTTTGAAAAATCTTTTACAAGTCGCTTCATCTTCCTCTGTCATTGCAACGACGATATCTCCGTTGTTTGCAGTTGGCTGCTGTCTAACGATTACGTAATCTCCATCGAGAATACCTGCTTCTATCATACTCTCACCCATGATTTCTAGCATAAATACTTGCTCGTCTGCAGGTGCTAGACTCTCGGGGAGTGGAAAAAACTCTTCAACGTTTTCGATGGCGGTAATAGGAAGACCGGCAGTTACCTTACCCACAATTGGTACATTGACAACATTATTTCTTGGTATATTAACCGTTTCATCCACTTCTAGTATTTCAATCGCTCTCGGTTTAGTAGGATCTCGTCTAATGAGTCCTTTGCTTTCCAATCGTGCTAAATGACCATGAACGGTAGAACTTGATGCAAGTCCTACAGCTTCACCAATTTCCCGAACGGATGGCGGATACCCCTTTTTCTTTACTTCCCCTTTAATAAATTCAAGGATATCCTGCTGGCGCTTAGATATTTTTGTCATTATAGATACACCTCGCCCTATGTAATATTTACCTTTATTATAGCATGTTCGTATATTTTATACAAACATAAGTTCGAATTATTATTGACAACAAACAAATGTTCGGATTATAATAAAAAATATAAAAACGAACATACATTCTGAATAGGGGTTATAATATGAAAAAAATTTGGGACAGATACTCTTATGCAATTTTATTAATTATCTTGAGCTGCACAGTAGCTTTTATTTTATCATTACGTTTTAATGCAGATGTAGAAGAAAAGTTTTTAACGATTACCGTTTCGGAAGGGGATTCACTTTGGGAAATCTCTAACCAATATTCAAATCAGCATTCATTTTCTAATAATGAATTTGTTAGCTGGGTTCAGAAGCATAATGAAATTGATGGGGATCGAATTTATCCTGGGGAAGAAATCATTATTCCTGTAAACTATGAAGTGGGGTCTTTAACTGAGTATGCAAGCGCCGTTGAGGAGTAAAGCAAAATGGTGAATGCAATCATTTACTGCCGGGTAAGTACAAACAAAGAAGCCCAGGAAACTTCGTTAAAGCGTCAGGAAGAAGAACTTACACAGCTCGCTAATCAATATCATTTTCATGTGGTTTCCATTATTAGGGAACAGGCAAGTGGTTATGAACTGGAAAGAGACGGGATTCTGGAGTTGTTAGATTTATTGAAAGATAAAGATATACAAGCTGTGTTAATACAAGATGAAACAAGACTCGGAAGAGGAAATGCAAAGATCGCGCTTCTGCATTGTATATTAAAAGAAGATGTGAAGCTTTATAGTATTTCGCATAATGGCGAACTGCAGTTATCTGAAAGTGATTCAATGGTATTGAAAATCGTTGGTATGGTGGAAGAATATCAGCGTAAATTACATAATATAAAAATCAAACGTGGAATGAAACGAGCCGTTGCTCACGGATATAAGCCTGAGAAAAATCTAAAAAATCTCGAATCCAGTTCGGGGCGAGAGAAAATAGAAGTACCAGTAGAAGAAATAGTAAGACTTAGACAAAATAAATTAACCTTTTCAGAAATTGCTGCTACTTTAAGAGGATTTGGATATAATATTTCGAAAGCAACCGTCCACAGACGCTATCAGGAATATCAAGAATCTGTTGAACCAGAAGAAGAGTAGACCATTTGCCTTGTCAGATGGTCTATTTTTTAGTAAAATCAGTCTTTAAGTGCGGCTATGTATCGCTAATTGTGCTTTTAGTCACTCAGTGGTTGAAGCGGAAATCAAAGGCCTCGTTAACCACAGTCTAAGTATTTGAAAGGAGGGTCCAATATGCTCTCAAAAGAAAAAATGGCAAGAATTAATGAACTTGCGAGAAAAGCTAAATCAACGGGATTAACAGAAGCAGAAGCAAAGGAAC
The DNA here is from genome assembly GCF_030817595.1 of Neobacillus niacini. Lineage (GTDB taxonomy): Bacteria > Bacillota > Bacilli > Bacillales > Cytobacillaceae > Neobacillus > Neobacillus niacini_G. The sequence goes on along the minus strand of NZ_JAUSZN010000001.1, from coordinate 2,344,598 downwards.
AAACAAAATTAAGAAGCGAGTATTTGACCACTTTCCGCAATTCTATGCTGGATACATTAACAAATACAAAAATCATTGATCCTGATGGAAATGATGTAACGCCAGAAAAAATAAAACAAAGAAAAAAGTATAATCTTCATTAATCCATAAGGAAAACATTTAGTTTTCCTTTTTTACATATTGCACAACAACCTGTGTCAAAATATAATGAAGTGAAATAATTTGTTTAGTAGTCAAATTAATTGTTGAATTAATGTGATTAGAGCTATAATATTAAAGTTGTTATTATTTTTTTTATCCTAGAGAAAACAGGAGTGATGTAAATAATGTTTGATACAATTGATGCTTTATCCGTAACCTCTATTCGTACGCTTTCAATCGATATGATTGAAAAGGCAAATTCAGGCCATCCTGGTATGCCGATGGGTGCCGCACCAATGACCTACACTTTATGGACTCGTTTCATGAACCACAACCCAAAAAACCCAGAGTGGTTTAACCGTGATCGTTTTGTATTATCAGCAGGACATGGATCTGCTTTATTGTACAGCATGCTTCATTTATCTGGTTATAATCTATCAATGGATGACTTAAAGCAATTCCGTCAGTGGGGAAGTAAAACTCCTGGACATCCAGAGTACCGTCATACTGAAGGAGTAGAAGCGACTACTGGTCCACTTGGACAAGGTATCGCGATGGCTGTTGGTATGGCAATGGCAGAGCGCCATACAGCTAGTGTCTACAATAAAGACAATTATGAAATTGTGAACCATTATACATATAGTATTTGTGGTGATGGAGATTTAATGGAAGGTGTATCTGCTGAGGCTGCATCACTAGCGGGACACTTAAAATTAGGCCGTTTGGTAGTTTTATACGATTCAAACGATATCTCACTTGATGGCGATTTGAATAAGTCGTTCTCAGAAAGTGTAAAAGAACGTTTCTTATCATATGGCTGGCAATATCTTCGAGTAGAAGATGGAAATAATCTAGAAGAAATTTCTAAAGCGCTGGAAGAAGCTCGAAACGACCTTGACCGTCCTACAATGATTGAAGTTAGAACGGTTATCGGATACGGCTCACCAAACCGCGCAGGAACTTCTGGTGTCCATGGATCTCCGCTTGGAGCAAACGAATTAAAGCTTACAAAAGAAGCTTATAAATGGACTTTTGAGGAAGATTTCCATGTTCCGCAGGAAGTATATGATAACTTCAAAAACCTTATCGTTGAAAACGGTACTAAGAAAGAAAAAGAATGGAATGACCTTTTTGCACAATACAAAAAGGAATATCCTGAACTTGCCAATCAATTAGAAACAGTATTGAAAAATGAATTACCTGAAGGCTGGGATAAAGATATTCCAGTTTACTCAGAAGGTAAAGCTCTAGCTAGCCGTGCATCATCTGGTGAAGCTCTAAACGGTATCGCGAAAAACTTACCAATCTTTATCGGCGGATCTGCTGACCTTGCTGGTTCTAATAAAACGATGATCAAAGGTACAGGAGATTTTGCACCAGGCAACTACGAAGGCAGAAATATTTGGTTTGGTGTTCGTGAATTTGCAATGGGTGCAGCAATGAACGGTATCGCTTTACATGGCGGAGTGAAAATTTTTGGAGGAACATTCTTTGTATTCTCTGATTACCTGCGTCCAGCAATCCGTTTGGCTGCGTTAATGGGCTTACCAGTAACGTATGTATTCACTCATGATAGTATTGCTGTTGGTGAAGATGGACCTACACATGAGCCTGTTGAACAACTTGCAGCACTACGCGCAATGCCGGGTCTTTCTATTATCCGTCCAGCAGACGGTAACGAGACAGCAGCAGCATGGAAGCTAGCAGTTGAATCTACAAACAAACCTACTGCTTTAGTATTAACACGTCAGGATCTGCCAACTCTTAAAGGAACAGATCAAAACGCTTACGAAGGCGTATCAAAAGGTGCTTATGTGGTTGCTCCTTCTGAAAAGGAGACTCCAGATGCATTACTACTAGCAACTGGTTCTGAAGTAAGTTTAGCAGTTGAAGCACAAGCTGCTTTAGCTGGTGAAGGAATTCATGTATCTGTTGTAAGCATGCCATCATGGGATCGCTTTGAACAGCAATCACAAGAATATAAAAACTCAGTTCTTCCTAAAAACGTGAAGAAGCGTCTTGGAATTGAGGTTGGTTCATCATTCGGCTGGCACAAATACACAGGTGATGAAGGTGACGTTCTAGCAATCGATACATTCGGGGCTTCCGCACCTGGAGAAAAAATTATGGAAGAATACGGTTTTAGCGTAAGTAACGTGGTTGCACGCGTGAAAGCACTTCTTCAAAAATAAAATGATTAGATCTAAAGGGAACGGCTATTAGCTGTTCTCTTTTTTTCGTTTAGGAATAGATTTTGAACTTTGGATTGCTGCGTGAAATTCAAATTATTAGTAGGATATAATAATATTTGGAAGAAACTTATGCATTCGACAATAATAGTGATATTTTTTGCCGGTAAAAGACAAATGTTTTGACAGCGCTTATTTATAATTGATAGAAAGGTTATCAACGAAGGAGAGATCGTGGTGAGACATTATCAGCTTTATTTAATAGAAGATGAATTTGCCGCCCATTACTTCGGAAGAGAGCGTATGTTTTATCAGCTTTTTCAGGAACATGACAAAGCAGAAGGTGAACTGAAGTTTATAACCAATAAACAAATAACGTATATAACAAAGTCGATAGAAGTTTTGAAAATCCACAATTTAATTCAGAAACAACTTGGAAAAAAGAAAGGGTTTCGTGCTGAACATGGTACATACTCAATTGAATTAAGTGGAAAACTAAGTGCAGCGAAATTAAGGGTGTACCAGGATTTAATCACGATTGAGGCTACAGGAAGCTATGAAGCAGAGACCATATTCTTTGAAGTGCTGAGAAAATGTGAATCCTCCTTTATGGCATTAGACCTGGATCATCAAAGATTTGGATGGTTAAGGCCTATTAAAGAGAGAAAATATGTTTAATCTTTTGAAAGAGAATATTGTATATTCCTGTTTTATTTAGTACACTGTATGGTAGACAACATGAAGGAGGAAGTTTAATGGGTACAGGTCTATGGATTCTAGTTGTTATTCTAGCCTTAGTAGCTGGTGTAGCTCTAGGATTTTTCATTGCTCGTAAATATATGATGGACTATTTAAAGAAAAATCCGCCAATTAATGAGCAAATGCTAAAAATGATGATGATGCAAATGGGTATGAAGCCTTCTCAGAAGAAGATTAACCAAATGATGTCTGCTATGAATAAACAGCAAGGCAAATAAACCCTTATATCAAGGGTTTGTAGTTGGTTGATAAGCATTTAAAGGACAAGTTTTCATAAACATTTTGTTGTAGAGTGAATTTTTCATCAGAAAATTGTCTTATTTCTGCTTTATCTTTCATCAAACTAATCCGAAACCACTTTTTCTATTGGAAACTAAACCAATGAAAGGTGGTTTTTTTGTGTTATTTGAGGATGTTTTAGAAGAGTATTTGTACCATTGCCAAGCGAAAGGATTCACTGCAAAGACCATGAAAAACAAACGTCAAGAGTACAAGCAGTTGAAGCAATATCTAAAGGAAAAAAGAGCAATTACAGAATTAGAAAGTATCACCACTCACGATTTAAAAGCGTATGTGAGGTTGAAGCAAAAAGATGGATTACAGCCACAAAGTATTGTTTCAATGTTCAAAATGATAAAGGCGTTCTTTTCATGGTGTGAGAATGAGGAATATATAAAAGAAAACATTGCAAAAAAGGTTGAAGTACCAAAAGTACCAATAAAGATTCTAAATGGTTTTACTGTCAAAGAAGTGAAAAGCATGATTGATGCTTTTTCATATAAAAACTATCTCGAAACCAGAAATAAGGCAATCACAGCAATGCTTGCTGATTGTGGATTAAGAGCAATGGAAATTAGAGGATTGAAGTCAGAAAACGTCAGAGAAACCTCTATCCTTGTAAATGGGAAAGGGAATAAAGAAAGAGTTGTTTTCATTTCACCTGCACTCAAAAGAATTTTAATTAAGTATGAGAGAATTAAAAAGGAATATTTTAAAGATATAGACACAGTTGATAATTATTTCCTCAATTACACAGGTGGTAGTATTTCACATGTTGCTTTGGATAATATCATAAAGAAAGCAGGTGAGAGAGCAGGTATTGACGGTAAAAGGGTTTCCCCGCACACTTTTAGACACTTTTACGCTGTCCAATGCTTGACGAGTGGTAATATTGATGTCTACTCTCTTTCACGCTTATTAGGGCATTCTGACATCTCTGTGACACAAAGATATCTGCATACCATGAATGATGAACAGTTACTAAATAAGGCAGTATCTTCTAGTCCATTAATGAATTTAAGGAGTAGAAGAAATGATGAATAAACATTTGAAACATATTGCCTATTACACTAAGAAAGTAGCACAAGAGGGTGAAAAGGCAAGACCCACCTATACAGGTTTTAGAAATTCCATACGGAGCAAAAGATTATTTCTGTATAAACAATTATTAAATGAAATGATTACAACCAGAAAATAGGTATTCTTGATAATAGAAAATTGTGGTACTTTTATATTAAATATATAGTTTTGTGAAAAAATTACAATTTATTATGGGGGCAAGAATATGTTGAGGTATAAACTTGTTAGTGTATTGGCTTTAACAGCAATAGTCTTATCAGCGTGTGGTGGATATGAAGAAGGAGAGAAACTTACTCTAACGGATAGTATAATTGGTTATGATACTATTCATGATTTTGAAGAGCAATTAAAAGATACAGATGGTGAAATTGATGTAGATGGCGAAACTATTAATATGTTGTTTGAAGATTATGACGTAAAGGTAATTGAAGTAAGCAAAAAGGATAAAATGGTTCTTGTACAAATGCTAGATGGTTCTGACGAGGGAACAGAATGGTGGGTACCAGAAGCGGATTTACAAAATAATACAAAAAAATAATTTTAAAAGGGTGGAATCATTCTGTTTTTTGATTAACCAACAGGGCGGTACATAAAATTGTGTTTTTATCAAAGAACTAACAAAAACCGCTTTAATGACAGAATTTTAATTGTTGGATATTGAGTGTATGCAGTAGGAAATAAATAAAAAATAATGCAGTCTAAAACAAAAAAACCTATCAAGAGATTGATAGGTTTTTTAAGTGCACAAAAAAATATTGACAAACATAACATAGTTTGATATAATAAAAATACTTCTCTATAATGATTAGTTGACATAGATATTCAACCTTAACTTAATAATACATGTAATCAATATCTCTTGTCAACAGATTTTGATAAAAAGAGAAGAAAATTTTCTGGGAGGGGTTTCGAAATGATAATGAGCTTTGTTTGAAGCGTTTGTTTAGGAAGAATGAATTGGTATTAAAATATTGGAGATTTATAGAGTAAGGAAAAATTTATAACCTTTTTAACAAACTTAAAAAGGTTTTTCAAAAATAATAACAAAATGTAAAGGATGATGAAAATGAGTGCAGATATGAAAATCGTAGCTTCATCAATATTAAAGGAATTTGGTAGAGAAAAATATGTGTATGGAGATATTTCATATCTTACATGGCATGATGAAAATGCTTTGATTGACTATGATTACTTGTATGAGAGAGTAGAATTTGTTGAGGATTGGTTGCATGATAAACTAACATATAATTCGAAATATAAAAACCTTAGTGAAGTAAGATTAAACGTTAAATACTTTCAGATTGGGTCTGTTATATATACAGTTGAGAACCATCAAACAAAACAGATTAAAAAAGCAATCTCTAATGAAAGTTTAACATTAGATGAAGATATTATAAATACCAAAGGTTTTATTGTCTATGGGATGGACTTGGAAGATTTACCATGTTAGTAAGAAAATAAGGAAAAAAAATTAAGATTGGAAATTTACTAGGTAGTATGAAATGAAAGTTAAAAAATAACATAAATCTTACTAATTTGGTAAGAATTAAAGTGGAAAAATGAACATGAATCTTACTGTATTACATAGAAGACATAAATACATAGAAAACATACATACAGAGTAGAGGGTGATTCGCTTCGCTCACGTGAGTACGAGGCTAACGCTCCCCTTCTACTCTTTAACAAGGTTGAAATAAAAAGGATTAAAGGGGTGTTTCCAGAACATAAAACATAAAGTATTGAGGAAGTAAAAAATAGAGTACAAATAACAATTAAACATATATATGGAATTACCTCTTTTTTCTATTAAGAGAAAAAGGGGAATAAATAAAATGGCAAAGACACAATTAACAAAATCAGAATTAGAAGGAATTGTTGAATACGACTACAAAGGTAGAGAGAATTACCTCCTAATGCCAAATGAAATGTTTGAAATGTTAGTAAAAGATGAAGAATTAAATAAGAAAAAAGCACCGCATGTTGCGGTTGCATATACATATGTATTCTTAATCACTTGGTTGTACCGTTACGCTAAATATGGCTTTATGGAATTAGAAAACACAACTCATAAGGCAATCTTGAAAATGATGGGTATTGCAGAAACAAACAAAGAGTATAACTATATTTTTAAAAAAGGTGGTGTACTCGACCGATTAGGAATTACAGCAACACATTCGTTTGCAAAAGCCCCTGTACGTTGGTTTCCAGATGAATATGGGGATTATGGTTTTCCACAATTCATGTTGTTTGAAGAGTGGGACAATGAAATCAAGAAGATGTTGACAGGTGGAACAACACTTAAAAGAAGACAAGTTAAAGAACCATTATTAGCAACAGGTTTTAGAAACCCCTTAAATGAAGAAGGTGTGGAAGAAGGCGATTATGTTGGCACATTTTATGATAATGGTAAGGATTGTACACATATGGTGGGCATGAATGCTTTTATAAAATGCGTTACTACAAAAGATTTAGGCATTAATGCTTTTTACATACTATCATTCTTACGTAGTAGGTATGGGAAAAATACAGATGTTAGTATTTCATTAGATACTATTTCAGCGGAGAGTGGAATAAAACCTAGTACAAGAGATTTTGCATTAAAAATGCTAAAAGCGTATCATATGCTTTTCTGTTTGCCTTCAAACTTCTGTTTAGAACGTGGCGAACACAAAACTGAATCAAGTACATATTCTCTAGTAGAAGTTTCGAGAGAGTGGAATGATAAACCAATTTTTAATTTCCCAACAAGAAAGGTCTATCATGTTACAACTCACGTTGACAATGTAGGTGGATAGAGATTTCAAAGGGTTAAGTATTTTATTATTACATAATAGTTTTTTTTGTTTTTTTAAAAGGTAGGAAATATGATGTAAATTAATATATTTATAGTGTAACTTTATCCTTGTAGTAAACTAAATACAATCACTATCAAAATAATTTATATTATTTTACACTGAATTTCCTACCTTTTAGAAATCACGTTTTCCTATATGGCTACATCATTCCAAATGGTTTTCCTCTATATAAAAGAAAGGTTTTATCAAGTAGTAAACAGGAAGTAGGAATGTTTAAATATCCAATGGTTTCCATAAAATTATAGTTAGGGCAATAGTGCAATAAATGGTGACGTATACTGGTTACTTTCTAAAGGAGGATTACTACGATGGCTAGAATAAGAACTCATGAACAATTTATAGATAGAGTTAAAGAGTTGGTTGGAAATCAATACACAGTAATAGGGAGATATGTTATATCATCCGAAAAATTGATGATGAGACATAACAGTGAGTCATGCGATTATCACGAATATCCAGTTTCTCCAAATCATTTTTTAAAGGGAAGAAGATGTCCTAAGTGCTTTGAACTGAGGAGAAATAAGGATAAGTTAAAAAGTCATGAACAATATGTTAAAGAGGTTTTTGAACAAGTTGGATACGAATATACTGTAGTTTCTATATATATAAACGAGAGGTCTCCTATAACTCTTGTTCATCATAAATGTGGAAAATCGATCACTTTACAAGCAGGTTCTTTTCTCCGTGGTACAAGATGTAAGAAATGTTCTCTCAAAGAAATGGGTGAAAAGCAGAGGAAGACTCATGAAGACTTCATCAAAGAGGTTTGTGAATTAGTCGGTGATGAATACACTGTAATTGGTACTTATCAAACTAATAAATCTGAAATTGAAATCATACACAATATATGTGGGGAGACTTGGTTTCCTACACCAAACAATTTTCTAAGAGGATCAAGATGTGACAACTGCTTTGGAAAACACCTGAAAACTATAGATGAGTTCAAGAGAGAGGTATTTGAAATAGTTGGCAATGAATATACTGTACTAGGGGAATATGATAGAGCATTAGGCAATATAGAAATGATTCATAATGAATGTGGATACGTTTGGAGTCCAAGACCAAATGACTTTCTAAGTAGTGAAGCAAGATGTCCTGTATGTAGTCGCCTAGGTGATAGTAAAGGAGCGAAGAGGGTTAGGAAATTTTTGGAGTCTAATAATCTCGATTATAAAGCAGAATACAGATTAGAAAATTGTAGAAACATACTCCCTTTACCATTTGACTTTCAAATCACTGTTAATAATAAAATGGTGTTAATTGAATACGATGGAGAGCAACATTTTAAAAATACATTTGGTGATGAAAAGGCATTCAAAGAAACTCAATTTCGAGATCAAATAAAAAACAACTACTGTAAAGAAAATAACATTCAACTAATTCGTATTAAATATACGCAATACGAACAAATTCAACAAATCCTTGAAAAAGAATTAGGCATTGGTTAATGCCTAATTTTTTCTCCAATAACAATATTATTGTCTTTATTGATTTTGCACTTTTTAAAACCATTCAAAGCTGGTCTAGAGGGATGCCTAGGGTATCCATTGTTCGTTAATATATTCTTATAATGGGTTTTTATTACATAAATATTTGAATTATCAATATTTTTTATGTGTTTTATTATAGATCTACATTGTGTTTGATGTAGGTCTATATCAATATTTTCTGAGGGGTCACCCCAAGCAAGTATAGTCCATTTACTTTCTTCAAGACTTTTAAAAATAATATTGTTATTGTTACTTATAATGTCTTCGAGGTTTAAAGTATTGTTGTTTTGGACTCGATTAATAATCGCTTGTAAATTAGGTGAGTTTGTTTCATAAAAAGGGAATAAGTTCACAATTTGAATTATACCTATGTTTCCTCTTCCCTTGGTAAAAGCAAATTTAATTAGCTTATTTACGGTTATATCAGAGATATTTTGATCAGCTTTACTAGGATTCATCATTATGAAAGTAGCTATTTTATTGGAAGCGTTTTTAAGTTCAATACTAAGAAAATATCTCGCTTGAATGCTATCTGTTAGTGTTTCATGTTGGCAATCTATAATTCTTTTGACGTATTCAGCGTTATAGTAAACCATTCAAAATCACCACCTCAGTAAAATAATAACAGAAAAATGGATAGATATAACAAGAATGTGGTTTTTTTTTAACATTTAATAATACTGAATAAAATTTGATTTTTATACAGGAAATAAAATGTGTTGCATCCACACAAGATTGTTAAATTTTTGCACCGTACGAATATTAATAAAAACCTGTCAATTGACATGATTTTAACGTGTGAATATTTGATTAAAAAGTGAGGATTTTTGGGAAAATTATGAACATAAATTCCTATATATGTTATTCTTAGGATATATATAGATATGAAATTAAGGGGGAAATTAGTTGGATAATTTAGAGTTAAACAATGAACAAAAAGCAAAAGCCACCTTCTTTAAGTCAAAAAAATTCCTTATTATTTTGGCGATTTTTATAATAGGATTAGGGATTGGTGGATATTTCGTAAGAGAACACAATTTAGAAGTAAAAGCGAAAGAACATGCAGAAAAAGTAAAAAAGCAAGAAGAAAAATACATTAAAATCATGAATGATACGACCGAAAACATAAAGAGGCTAAATGGTAATTTACTGAAAATATCTTCTATGTATTCGGAGGTTTGGAATGAAACAATAGAGCATGATTTATATATAAGTGGATTGGCAAAGTATCTAGGCGTTGAGGAATCATCCTTTACAGCAGGTGCACCTTCGAATAAACTTAAATCCAATTTTAGAGGGAAATATATTGCGAAAGGTGACTTTAATACTGCTTTATTAGTTGTAAAAGGAGTTTGGGAAGGTGCAGGAACACTTGATAATATTTCAAAAGCACAAAGTGATATAGCATACACTGTTAAAGGGTTAAATAATCCTCCAGAAAAGTATAAGGGCATTTATGAGGATTTTTTAAATTACTATACTTCATATGAAAAGCTTCTAGGGTTGGCGGTATCTCCTTCTGGGTCTTATATTACTTATACAAGGGAAATAAATACCCTTTCAACGGAACTTGAATCCCAATATAACAAAATTCAGGTAAGCATGCCAGAATAGGATGATCTTTGGAAAAAGGATGTATAAGAAATTATTCATCCTTTTTTGTTTGTAAAATTATACCGTTAATGGCACTAAAAACTATTATTTTTGTCGTTTTTAATGGTATTCGAATAATTTGGTAAATCAGTGTAATGAGTTAAATTGTCTAAAAGTTTCAACTTTTGAACACCATGCTAAAAATGTATAAAAGTTAGTCTAAAAAGGTGTTGCTTTTGTCTAGAAGATAGTTTAAAATAGAAGTATAAAAGATAATAAACTTTTAGACGAAAAGGAATGGTTAGAATGGCATTGATTGGTTACGCTAGAGTTTCAACGATCGGCCAGGAGAACGGATTAGAAACACAAAAGCAATTATTAAAAGAAGCAGGTTGCAAAAAGATATTCTTTGAAAAGGTAACAGGAACAAGCACAATAAAAAGAAATGAGCTAAAAGAGGTTATAGAATTTTTGGAAAATGGTGATACACTAGTAGTAACAAAGATTGACCGGCTAGCACGTTCCATAATCGACCTAAACAAGATAGTCAAAGAACTAAATGACAAAGGTGTCAATATCCGTTTTCTAAAAGAGAATATGGAGTTTAATGCCGATAAAAATAATAATTCACTTCAAAATTTACTATTTAATATCCTGGGTTCATTTGCACAATTTGAAAGAGATATAATTGTAGAACGTACTGAAGAAGGTAGAGCGAGAGCCAAAAAGCAAGGGAAGCACATGGGGCGACCGGCACAAGACAAAAAGGCAATTCAAAAGGCATTAAAGTTATATGATGACAGGAAAACAAACGAAATGAGTGTAAATGATATTTCAAAAATAACAGGTGTGCCAAGATCGACAATCTATGCAGAATTGAAAAAAATTCAAGAGTAGTCATGTTACCATTACCGAGGGTAGTGCTTTTTTGAAATTAAAATATTAAACGTAGAAAGGAAGTTTACAATGAACGGAATATTGGGGGAAGTTGGAAAGGCGTTAATCACACTACAATCTGAAGGTGAAGTAGTCATTGAGAGGAATGAAGAACTTTATGTTGATGAAATTGCTTACTATGTTGAAGAAACTTTAAAAGGTGTGAAGGCTTCATATAAAACTGAAGTATTAGAGCCAAATGTGAAGATGAAGATAACGTTACAATAGAAAAATTGGTAAAGGATCTCCTTGGTTATGTGAAAATGAAAACAACAAAAGAAGTGTCGGTATAAATACCTACACTTCTTTTTAAATAACTTTACTTTTGCTAGTAATGAATCTATAGGAATAGCCACCTATTTTACTTGTTAATATGGGACAGTATTTCCTGAGTATGGTAAGTACCTAACTAAACTTAGGGGTACTTTTCACCAGTAATACTATTTTGATACTCAGTAAAACTTTGAGCTGACCAATCCCCACAATATTATTCAGATTTATTACGTAACTTCTCGATAATTTTTCTTACATTGTGTGATATAAAGAGATATATTGGGTTTATCACTCGGACACTAACTAAAAGTTCGTAAAAATAAAGAACTCCAAAAAATGATTATGGAGGTTAAAAAGTGACTATTGAAGATACGATTTTAATTAAAATCAATAAATCATATGTTGAAGGAATGTCTGCTGAAGAACTATATAAAGCAACAAGTATAAGCTGGGTAATTAGCCTAGACAAATTAGAAGAGGGGAATTTAAAATATTTTTGTGCAGTGTACCAAAATAATATTAAAGAAGTTTATGAACTACATGGTCATGAGCCTGACCAAAATGAGGGGAAAGAGGCAAGATTTATTCTTATAGGTAGGCTCGCATCAGACGAGATCCGTAATAAGCTTATTAACCTTGACGTAAGCAAATTCCATAAGGGTAAAGGAAATCCAATAAAGTATAATAACCTAGAAACTTTGTTAAACTCCGGAAATAAAAACCAACTGCCTAATATTAAAGAAAATGAGGAAGAGATACAAGTAGTAGAAAAAGAAGAAGAGTTACAAAAATTAGATGACATCTTTATTAGTGGTGAAATGCAATATAAAATCATTGAATTACTAAAATATAAAAAAAACATTATCCTTCAGGGTTCTCCGGGAGTAGGTAAAACATATATAGCAGAAAAATTAATAAAAAATACTTTTAATGTAACAGAAAAACAACTTTTACTGGTGCAGTTTCACCAATCCTTTTCTTATGAGGATTTTATTGAAGGTTATCGTCCCAATAAAGAGGGGAAATTTGAATTGCAGGATGGTTTATTTAAACAATTTGTAGAAGATGCTTTACAAAATGCTGAAAGAGATTATTTCGTGATAATCGATGAAATTAATCGTGGAAACTTATCTAAAATTTTCGGTGAACTTTTTATGCTTATCGAAAATGACAAACGAGGGAAGAAGATTAGACTCGCTTATTCAAAAGAAGAGTTTACTGTACCTGGAAATATATATTTTATTGGCACTATGAACACTGCAGATAGATCATTGGCAAATTTAGACTTTGCCCTTAGAAGACGATTTTCTTTTGTTCACATTGAACCTGCATTTAATGGGGAAGCACTAGATAAATTTGTAACTTTTTTATCCAATAAGGGAATTAGCGAACAATTTGTTAATATGATCGTCCATAATATTAATAAAGTTAATCAAGAAATTAGAAATGATTTTCGATTAGGAAAAGGGTTTGAAATTGGACATGCCTATTTTACAAATGTAAAGGGAGTTCATGAAATAAGTAATTGGTATAATAATATAGTTGAGTATGAATTAGTTCCTTTAATTGAAGAGTATTATTTCGATGATGAAATAAAGTGCAAAGAACTTATTGAGGTGCTAACAAATGGACGATTCGAAATATAAAGTCCCAATCCGAAATCTATTCTGTATTTTATGCTATGCAAATGAAATGCCAGAGTTGGTACGAGCAATTAATAGTGCTGATAAGGATTTGCCCAATTTAATCGTTATTGCCAAACTATTTATTCAAGAAGCGGATCAAATTATTAAAAGAGACTTATATAAGAGTTATCGAAGTATTGAAGAAGAGACTAGTCAGTTAAGGGGAAAAGTTCTATTTAATCAATCTATGCAACAAATTATGAATAGTAAGTCGTATTTGACTTGTGAAATAGATGAGTTTGATGAAAATAACTTGCTGAATCAGTTATTAAAAACAACACTTGTAAATTTAATAGGCATAAGTCAGTTACCCCAAAATTATAAAATAAATATTCGCTCACTATTGTATGGACTTTCAAAAGTGGAGACCATAAAGATACAACGTAAACATTTTATCAGTGTTCTGCTAAATAGAAATAATTTTTATTATCGTACAATGTTACTCTTAGCACGTCTTATTTATGAATTACAAAACGTGTCAGAGCATGATGGTGAATTAAATTTGTTCGAAATATTAAATGATGAAAAGAAAATGCAGATAATTTTTGAAAAGTTCATATTGAATTTTTTTAAATACGAACAAAATGCTTTTCAATCTCGCGTTGAAAAGCTTAAATGGAATCTTGGCATTGGAAACCAAAATCTAGTTCCAGAGATGAATACTGATATTTCATTGTTTAGTAAAGATCAAAAACAGAAGATTATAATCGATGCCAAATATTATTCGAAAACATTAATTGATTACTTTGATGTAAGGAAAATAAGGAGTAGCCACTTATACCAACTTTACTCCTATTTGAACCACAGTCATGATACGATAAGCACACGGGGTATTTTGGTATATCCAACTAATGGAACTTCGATCGATGAAACATATTCGTTACCTATTCAGGTAGGTAATAAAATAATAGATACTACAATAAGAATTTATACGATTAATTTGAATCAAGATTGGGGAAAAATAAGGGAGCAAATGTTAGGGTTGTTAGAAAATAAAATTTAGATGTATGTAAAAAACTACAATATTGAATGTAATATAAAAATTCACTTTAACTTCATTTATACAGTTGTATGGAGGGTGATAAAACTGAAATAGAAAGAAGACATCACACAAAAAAGAGCGATCAAATTTCGCTCTTTTTTGTATTATTAAAAGTACACAATTATTACTCTGATTTGCTTTTTTCAATAAAGTCAATAAGTTCACTTATTATCTGATCTAGACTTTGTTTAATCTCATGCTCCCATACTCTTTTTATATGCCATTTATTTTTCTTGTAATATTCATTGACTTCATCATCTCTTTTTTTATTTCGACTAAGTTTTTTATCCCAATATTCTTGGTTGCTTTTAGGTCTGCTACCATGTATAGGACAAGCGTGCCAAAAACATGAGTCGATAAAAATTACTATTTTATATTTTTGAATAGCTATATCTGGTTTCCCAAATAATGTCTTTACATTCTTCCTAAATCTAGTTCCTCTTTTCCAAAGTTCACGGGATACTAAATTTTCTAATTTTGACTGAGAGCGGATTGCCTTCATATTTTTTTTTCTCGCTTCTTTGGTTAGGTTATCAACCATAACATCCCTCGTTTAAATAGATTTTTCTCTTACATTAAGCCTTTATAGGAGTCTCCTGTAAATTACCTTGTAAGTGTCACGGATAATCATAGTGATTTTGTTTTAGTATTTCTAAATATTAATACTAAAATTAGTGTCGATCTAACTTATTTAAACATTAATATAAGACGAACCGAGGGAAAGCACTACCAATTTTTAAAACTTCTTTGTAATTCAAAAAATAAATGAAAATATGCTATAATTGATCGTTAACAATAACAAAGGGTGATTATATTGGATACTGGTTGGGGTGGAGCAAGAAAAGGTTCTGGTAGAAAAGAAATCCCTGATAAATTAAAAATGAAAGGATATACCTTTCAATTAACAGAAGAAGACATTATCTTTATAGAATCCTTTGAGGGGAAAAACAGAAGCGATTCATTAAGAAAACTAATTAAGGAATTTAAGGTCTTGAAAAAACAAATTGTAATTTCAAATAGAGAATGATAAGATAATACTATACTATACTATTATCTTGATAAGGGAGCTAAAAATGTGAACTATAAAGTAGGTAGTTTATTCGCTGGTGTCGGTGGTATTGATCTGGGATTTCAAAAGGCCACTTTTAAAGAAGACCAGTACGATATAATATGGGCAAATGAAATTGATGAGTACGCAGTTGAAACATATAGACATAATTTCCACCATCAAATGTTTCATGGAGACATTGAAAAAATTGTTAAACCTGAACGTGAAGTAGATAAAGAAGAAAGAACAAGATATATTCAAATGCAGAAAGAAATTTTGGAACAAAGAATAGATGTTTTAGTAGGTGGTTTCCCTTGTCAAGCATTCAGTATAGCTGGAAATAGAAAAGGTTTTGACGATGAAAGAGGGAATTTGTTCTGGAGTATCGTTGATCTAATTAAATTATTAGATGAAAGACAAGACAAGCCTTCTGTTCTTTGTCTTGAAAACGTAAAAAATCTTAAAACTCACGATAAGGGTAGAACATACCAGGTTATAAAAGCGCAATTAGAATATTTAGGCTATACGGTTAAAGAAAGGGTAATTAATACAAAAGATGTGACACGTTTGCCACAAAATCGTGAAAGAATATATATTGTTGCATTTCTAGATTCAAAGGTTGCAGAACACTTTACTTTATTTGAAGAAATTGACAAAATTAAACTCGAGAAAACTGAGGAACAAAGAAAAGAAGATATAAGAAGAGTTCTAGACCTTCATTTAACAAAGGAAAATAGCGAAAAATATTATTATACAAAAGAAAAATACCCATCTTATTTTTTAACTGTAGAAGAATACCTTAGTATGAATGAGAACGAAAGAAACGAACAAAGGGTTAATATTGCAGAACAAATTGACGAAGAGTACGAGTTTTACCAAGTAAGAAGAGGAATGTATGTAAGGAAAAATAAAAATGGAGTTTGTCCTACCTTAACTGCTAATATGGGAACTGGTGGACACAATGTGCCATTGATTAAGGTAAAAGACGGTGTAAGAAAATTAACTCCAGCTGAAACCTTTAAATTACAAGGGTTTCCAATTGGCAATGGTTATGAGTTACCTACTGAATTTAGAGGGAGAGAATTTTCTGATGGACGACTATATAAACAAGCAGGAAATGCTGTTTCAGTAGATGTTGTTTCATTAATTGCAAAAGAAATACTAAAGGCATTAACTTCTAATAAAGCTGTAGAAAAAGATGTTATTCATTCCTAACTGATAACCTGACAGCTATATCTTTAATAACTTCCCAATTTTCTAGATAGCGGGATAGCTTGATTTCTTTTGTGGGCATGGTCTATACCTTGCCCACCACTCTCTATCTTAAAAGAAATAATAAATGTTGCGATTTAACTTGTACCCGTAATAAAGTAACTTCATAGCCAATAATTTGCATCGTAAGGACTAGATCTAATCACGTAATGCTGTGGCGAAACTTTTTTGTTTAGAGTATGAGCCTAGTTTTTCAATAATAAGTGATACTGAGACAGTTCCTTCTTTTATATGAAATCATTTTTTTACTCTCAATTTTATATAGGGTAAAAGTGTATTTTATATTATATTACAAAAAGTGTCTTTTCTAATAATATACTAGATTATCGGCTAGACCCCAAAATAAGTGTATGATTGTTATTCAGCTTCAAATAGTTCATCACGAAAAACTGGCAATCGTAATCGTGGATTATCTTTCTTTAATTCTTCTAATTTGCTACGCAAATCAATCTTCCATTTTTCAAACGCATAAGTTTCAGCTAAATCTATTTTGAAATTTTCATTATCAATTTTAGTTATTTTCAAACTATCAACACCCAAATCATTTAAACGTTTAAGTGTTAAAACTTCTCTAGCCCCTAATCCTAAAACATCATGTAAGATCCATTTACCTAAAATTGATTGTGGATTTGTTTGTAAACTTTTCCCATTTTCTTGTGTACAACGAGCTTGAATTATTCTTCCATCCGGCAAATGTAAATTAAATCCATCCGAATTTTTTATTTCATTTTTATCGAAAGCATCAATAACAAAGAAACGAGGAAATAGTCTATGTATCCATGACGGAATAGTTGCATAGGCTTCAAATACTGGTCTAGGAGTTAACGAGCCTTTTGTTTTTGGTTTACCATTCCAAGCATTAAATCCTGAATGTTCTTCAACTGTAAAAGACACATCTGAATATAAAGGCAAGTAAATTACTTCCTCTATTTTTTGAATTGTTTTATCTTCAGCAAAATCAATCGTTCGCAATAATTCAAATGGATCATCAAATTGCCTAATAGGAACAGTTGTAATAATATTTGGTTTTGTTGCGTCAAATTCTTCTAACAAAACACTTTTACTTGCATAAAACTTATAATTTCTCAATCCATCAGTAAATGAAAATGTTTTTCCATTTGATGAAATCAATTTCAAGCTATCTTCTTGAACCAAGTCATATGTTGTTTCAATGATATTCATTACATCGTCATCACGAGTAATATAATGATAAATATCATCGCCCTCCAGTGTATTATACAAACGCTTATCCAACCAAATACGCTCATTTCTCAATTTGGAAACTTTTGCAATCACTTCTTCAGGAGTGGCATGATCTATCAAAGGCCGAATTTCAGTTGGTGCCAACTTATTAAATTCAGCAACTTTTTGATAAGTTAAATCACCAGTGTGAATCCATGTTTTTAATCCCACACCTACTTTCTTATCACCTACGTGAGCCAATGCATCAAAAGCACTATCTTTACGTGTCAAGTCCTCAACATTAAAACAGCGTGCATAAAGTTGTTCATGATTACGATAATAAAGATATGGCTTCTTTGCATTATTCCCCTCTTGATTATCTTTAAATAATCCTGACAACGAACCGAATATTTTCAAAAATTGAATATATTCTTCTTTTTCTTGTTCAGAAAATGTTTGCCATATAATATTTGCCATATAATCTCCCCAATAATATCATTTTCTTTTTAATTGAATCATAACAACTAGATCTAACATCCAGATTTGAAGTATTAAATCCAGCCAATATAGCACGGGATATAATTAATGTATCCCAAAAATTTTCAAGATCTTTATTATTATCCACAAATTCGTTAGCAGTATCTTTTATTCTGGCCGTACATAATTAAGATTCTTAAACCTTTCGATTACTTCATTCCTAATATCCAGATCTTGAATCTCTGTAATAAATTTTTTTGTAAGTAGTTTTTAATATCAATATTATTAGCAAATGAAGTAATTCTATTATTAATAGTTACAATGTTTTCTCTTACAAATTCCTCCTACTTTCTACTCGTTTATAATTTTGAGTCTCTCCCTTACTTCATTATATTGTAAATATGGGTCGATAGTAACGAAAAATTTACTTATATTTGTTTAATCGACCCAAATGACTAGAATTAGACCTTCCGCCTATTATTTGTTTTTTTAGGAATAGATATTTAGTGTTATTAATATTACTCTTCTATTATTTTAGAAATTCACTTTGTAAATCAGTGTATAATTATTTAGAAAAAAGTTTGTGTGTTCTATAAATATAACGTAATAAAATAATATGGAAAATGATTAACATCTTACAAATAACGTGGATTTGAAATAAGGGGGTAGGTTATTACCAAAAACAAAAGTTTTATAAATGAAATATGCTTGAGCTGTCCCGCACCCGCAAGGTGATATAATATTAAAATACAGAACTAATGGAAATTCCCAGAAAAATATCATGAGTAATTAGTCTAAATTAATATGAGTTTATTGTTCAATGTGACATTAAAATGCTTTGATTAATTTGTCAGGGGGGGAGCAGATTTGAAGGAATATGAGAGGGAAGTTATTTCAATACCTGCAAGTGGAACTTTAGATTTAATATATAAATATGGAATCCATGCACGTCCAGATAAGAAGGGGTATCCATATAAAAATTCACTCTATTATACATTTAGGGGAAAGGGAGGTGTAATGGAGAGATTATATTTTGTTGAGGATATTTTTATACTTGACCCCTATGACATAAATATGATTAATAATACAATCCAAGATACAAAGCGAAAGGAAAGAGTTATTCGTTATATAGAGGAAAGAAAAAATACATATCATTTTAATGAACAGAATACTCCTTATAAATTCTATATGTTAAAGCCTTTCCTTGAATTAAAAAATAAGCCAAAGCATCCGCACCAAGCAAACCATTGTTACTTTACGATAAAAGAACTTCTGAGTGAAAAAACGGAACTAAAGGTTTCTAATGGAAATACTAGGGTTTCATATCTTAATAACAGTGCTTTCACGGCTGAGGAAATTGCAAATAATTCTACTTACTCTGAAGGCTCTGTTCAAAAGGTATTGGTCAATAAATATGAAAGGAACTCAAAGGCACGACAAGAAAGTTTGAATCATTATGGATATAATTGTGTTGTATGTAATTTTAATTTTGAAAAAGCGTATGGAGAATTAGCCAAGGGTATTATCCAAGTTCATCATTTAAAACCATTACATGAAATTGCTAGTAAGTATGAGGTAGACCCTATTAGAGATTTGCGACCTGTCTGTCCAAATTGCCATTCTGTAATTCACAGTAGAAGACCAGCATATGAAATTGAGGAATTAAGAGAGATTCTCAAGCGATTAAAATAGGGGGAATAACCTACTTTTTAGACCAATTTACATATTTTTATCACTAAACGTTATACTTGAGTGTCTCATTGTTTATAGTGGGGCATGGTAATCACCATTTACAAAAGTTTATAAAATGAAATAGGGTTAAACTCTTCTACTCCTACAATCAGGGTTTACCTTATTGGAGTTAAAAAAGAACACAGTCTATAAAATAATTGAAGAATACGAACAATCTATTATCACTCTTAAATGAGTTTTTTTTCCTTGAGGTATCGTTTCACCTTTTCTGATAATTTAAATATGGAAAAGAATATAGGCACTCCAACTCCTGAAATTTACCTAAAAATAAATGTTTGTTAATATCCAAAAATATCAGTAAAAGAAATAGAAGGTATGACAAGTGTATCAAAAGCTACTTGGTATAGGAAATAAAGAAGAGGAATAGTAATGAGGTGATATTATAGGCACCCACTTAGTAGTGGGTGTCCTTTAATTTAGATAAGGGGGTAGTATATATAATTTTGATGGGGATGATTTTCTATGAGGTGGTAGCACACCTACAACCCAATGTTGAACTAAATCCTAAATCGAAACGTAGAGGTAGATAATATTGCCGGAAGTAAATTTTTTCTTCTGTTCAAATCTATAAATTAGTTGAAGGTCATTCTCTGGTAGTCCATTCAACACAGAATATTAATTCTACCAATAAATTCAAGATTATTATTTACCTAATTTTAATGGAGTATTATAATTCTATTAACAAGTCTAATTATTTAAAATCCATAGAAATACAAATAAGGGAGAAAAAAGAATGACAAGTGAGTCGGCGAGTCAGTTAGTAGTTGAACAAAAAAATGAAGAGGATATGGAAGTATTTGAAGAAGAGCAAGAAGAAAAAATTACAAAATTAAGTGAGTACATGTCGTATGTAGAAGCATTACCTGATGTATTTAGTCTATCGAGAGGACAAACTGGTGATTACCCTTTATTACCCAGTGCACTAAGAAAAGACTCAAAAGGAAACAGAAAGTTTACTCGTCAAGCAGTAGCTCACTTCTTGAATCAATTTAAAATAAATAGTCATTATTATATGGACTCTCCATGGGATATTAAGAATGCATACGAGTGGATGATTCATGCTCAACACTATGGCCTGCCTACTAGACTTTTAGACTTTACTCAGTCTCATATCATTGCTTTAATGTTTGCGGTAGAAAGAGCTTTTACAAATGATGACTCTCAAGATGCTGTTGTTTGGTTTTTAGACCCCAAAAAATTAAATACTTTACATAGCAATAGAACAGATTTAATCGTGCTATCAAATGAAAATGATAGAGATTTAAAACTAGATGACTTCAATGGCCCAGTAATTGTCCAAGGAAGAAAGCTTAATAATCGCATCAATGCCCAAAACGGAGTTTTCTTATACTTCCAGGATACTGAGGTGCCTTTAGAAGAAAAAGTTACAGCAGATGATATTTTGAGAAAAGTCATTATATGTGGCAAGCATAAAAAGGATATTCTTGTCTCTCTGTATGCAATGGGAGTAGGTTTCACACAAATATATCCTGAATTGTCTTCTGTTAGTAAAGACATACTGATGAGAGACAGTATTAGCGAATATTTAAGATACATACAAGAAGGAGGCGAGGAATAAATGAATACATATAAAATTAACCCTGAAATTGAAAACTTAGCCATCGGTGTATTAATTGACAGAATTAACAAAGGTTACGAACTGCAAACAATTGAACACGAGTTAAAAGATGAGGAAATTTTAAAATATAATGGCTCAATTATTCTAGCCCCAGAATATCAAAGAGAGTATAGATTTTCTATTGAGGATGAAATAAAACTTATTGAATCTGTTTTAGTTGGAATCCCAATCCCTCCTATTTTCTTGGCTACTGACAGATATAATAATGTAAGGGTAACAAATGTTGTTGATGGTCAACATAGACTTCGTGCGTTATACAGATTTTACAATAATGAATTTAAACTAAATGGATTAAAACTTTTAAATGGTCTTGATGGTAAAAGTTTTAATGATTTACATATAGATACAAAATCAGAATTTACCGAAGTAACTTTGCTGGTAACTATATTCAAAGACTTTCCAGGTACAGAATTTGAACTTGAGATATTCAACAGATATAACAAAGGAACAAAGCCTTTATCTCCTCAAGAGATACGACATGCTGTATATAATTCTCCTTTTAATACATATATAAACAACTTTACTTTCAATCTTTATAATAAAAAAGGTCAGCCAGAACTATATCATTCATACAATATAACCAAAGATAGGATTCAAAAGAAAAAAGTGCAGGAAGGCCTGTTTGTAATACTTAGTATTTTAGAGTATGGCATTAATGAAAACTATGAAAAATCATTAGTATATGCTGAAAACTATATGAAAGAAAAAGCTGATTTAGACAAAAGTAATCCAACCCAAGTACAAGAGAACTTCCATTTAGTAAAAAGTATATTCGAAGACTTCAATAAATTTATCATTAAAATACATGAGGTATGTGAGTTTCCTTTTTCAAAAGAACTTTATGGTGTATCAAGCAGGAACTACAAATTTCAAATCTCAATTGCTATGATATTAGCAGGTATATTCAATAAGTTATATACAGATACGGAATTGCTTAATGGTATATTTGAATCAAACGACATCAGAAATGCTTTTTTGAACACTATTAGGATTAATCTCAGGGAATCTTTCCTGGAAGACCCTGATTATAATGCTTCAACAACAAATTCTAGAGAAATATTAAAACTAATTAAGAATATCTTTTCAGATATAGATACGTCTACACAATTGCTTCTTAGTAGAAACAATAAATAATATTGATTGCCTATAATAAAGAGATTTTTGGTGTCGAATTTATGACCTAATAAGAGCTAAAAAGAACACTTTTTATTAAATCATTGAGAATATGAGAAGACATTGAAGGCACTCATTAAAGGGTGTCTTTTGTTTTAGTGGGGGCGGGTTATCACCAAATACAATGATTTAAAGGTTGAATTGTGAAGTAGCACTTCTGCTCCTCCAATCAGAGTTAAAAAACAGAACCGTGTAAAATATAAGAAAGTACTGTTATTTGACACTATTTTTACGTGTGAAAATCTCATCAAAAAACCATAACTATATCCAAAGAATGATAAACCAATTTTAAGTAAAAATGGCACTTATTATAGACGTTTTGGTAAAAATAAGGTATACTTTTCATAATAGAATAAGGGATTCGGATTAGTCTTAAAAACGTTGATAAATCAATGCTAAAAATGATGATGATGCAAATGGGTATGAAGCCTTCTCAGAAGAAGATTAACCAAATGATGTCTGCTATGAATAAACAGCAAGGCAAATAATACACGAAACCAAACCATTTTATCTATA
The DNA here is from genome assembly GCF_030817595.1 of Neobacillus niacini. Lineage (GTDB taxonomy): Bacteria > Bacillota > Bacilli > Bacillales > Cytobacillaceae > Neobacillus > Neobacillus niacini_G. The sequence goes on along the minus strand of NZ_JAUSZN010000001.1, from coordinate 2,321,217 downwards.
GATAAAGTGGTTTTTTTCTTTTATTTAGAATATTGTTATTTTAAAAAAATATATTGAAATGTGGGATAAATAGGTACATAATAGTTACGCTAAGAACAACTACATAGATAAAGGAGCATTTATATGAAAAAAGTTTTATCACTTTTTTTGATTTTACTTCTAGCATTAACAGCGTGCGGAACGCAAGAAAAGGAAGAGACCGCTACTCCTCAAGAAAAGAAAACTGAAGAGGGAACAAATGCCGCTAAAGAAGAAAAGACAAATAAAAGAGAGTTAACAGCTGAAGATCAGCAGTTCAGCAAATTGATAGTAGAAAAAAACTATGATGAAGTAGTCAAACAGACAGTTTCTTTAAAGACTGAATCACAGAAAGACTTCTATTACATTGCATCAGCATTTATTAAAAATAATGAAAATCAAACTAAAACGTATGATCCAGCGGATTTGACTGCAATGAAAACAGATTATCAGGTAATCGTTAATTATATAAACAGAGTGAAGTTTGTACCTGATGAAATCAAAGCTGAAGTCGAAGGATTAAAAACATCTGCAGAAGAGAAAGTAGCAGAATCGGATAAACAATTAACAAAATAATCATGGACTAGCACTCATTAAAATGGGTGCTTTTTTCATACTTGGAAATAAGTGTCTAAATCTTTATTATTTTACTAATATTTGATAAAATATACCTTCGGGTGAGGTGAAATGATTTTTTTAAAATAATAAAGGATAAGGTCAATTATTTTTCGGGGGACAATTATGAGAGTATTTTTAGATCTAGGCTGGTTTTTTAAGCAAGAGAAAAAAGCATATATATCAGGAACATTTATTTTACTGTTTGTCGCACTTCTTCAACTCGTGCCGCCAAAGGTTATAGGTATAATTGCAGACCATATTAATGATGGTACGTTGACCAAAGGCTTGCTTCTTGAGTGGATGCTCATATTAGTAGCTGCAGGACTGGGGATGTATGTCCTAAGGTATTTTTGGAGAATCATGATTTTTGGTTCAGCGGTTAAATTGAGTAAACAGTTACGAAATCGTTTATATCAGCACTTCACCAGTATGTCACCATCGTTTTATCAGAAACGGAGGATTGGCGATTTAATGGCACATGCGACGAACGACTTACAGGCTATTCAACAAACGGCCGGTGCGGGAGTTCTAACGTTAGTGGATTCTCTATCAACAGGTGGATTTGTTATCCTGGCTATGGCATTTACGATTAGCTGGAAATTAACGTTGATTTGTTTAATCCCGATGCCATTTATGGCAGTGCTTACAAGTTGGTTTGGCACTATGCTACACCGCACTTTTCACAAGGCACAAGAAGCCTTCTCTGACTTAAATGATAAAACACAGGAAAGTATCTCAGGGATTAAGGTTATTAAAACATTTGGCCAGGAAAAAGCAGATATTGAGGATTTCCGAAAGCAGTCAGAAGACGTTGTGCAAAAAAACATCGTAGTCGCAAAAATAGATTCTTTATATGATCCTACGATTTCCATCATTGTGGGTATATCGTTTTTCTTAGCCATTACCTTTGGTTCTAAATATGTGTTGGCAGGAGAATTATCCATTGGTGAGTTAATAGCCTTTACGACCTATTTAGGACTATTAATCTGGCCGATGCTTGCATTCGGCTGGTTGTTTAACATCGTTGAACGCGGTCGTGCTTCTTATGATCGTGTAGCCGCATTGCTTCGTGAAAAATCCGACATTACAGATAAAAAAGACGCTTTAGAGGTAGTGCCTAGCGGCGGTATTCAATATAACATTGGGGAGTTCACCTTCCCTGGTGAAAAGGAACCAATGTTGAAGAACATATCCTTTACTCTTAATCGAGGAGAAACACTCGGGATTGTCGGGAAAACAGGTGCGGGTAAAACCACTTTGTTAAAGCTTCTCATTCGTGAATTTGAAGACTATGAAGGGGAAATTATCTTTGGAGGTCATTCCCTTCAAGAATATAAGCTGGAAAAACTGCGTGAAGCGATTGGTTATGTTCCTCAGGACCATTTTTTATTCTCTGCAAGTGTCGCTGAGAATATTGCCTTTACGAACCCTCGTGTTCCAGAGGAAGAAATATTCAGCGCAGCAAAGCTGGCCAATATTCATGATGATATTCTTCAATTTACGGAAGGCTATCAAACTGTTGTGGGTGAAAGAGGAGTTTCACTATCAGGCGGTCAAAAACAAAGAATTTCGATTGCACGCGCACTGCTAATGAACCCAGAAGTATTAGTGCTGGATGATTCACTATCAGCGGTCGATGCAAAAACGGAAGAGGCGATTCTTTCCGCACTAAGGAAAAATCGTGAGGGAAAAACAACGATCATTACTTCCCATCGTTTAAGTGCCATCCAACACGCAAATCTAATCATCGTTCTAGATAATGGGAAGGTCATTGAAAGAGGAACGCATGAAGAGCTTATGGCAAGCGGTGTCTGGTATAAGGAAATGTATTTACGTCAGCAGCTAGAGGAGTTGGTAGAGCATGGAGGACATTAAAATAGATGAAACAGCACAGCTGACTGAAAAAGAACAAAAACGTGTTTTATATCGCCTGCTATCCTATACGAAACCACATAAGAAGGAATTAATTCTAGCATTCAGTCTTCTCGTTTTAACGACATTAGGAGAGTTAGCCTCTCCGATTCTGGTTAAGATCTTTATTGATGATTACTTGACACCAGGAAATTTAATTTTCCAGCCTTTGTTGATTCTTGGGGTAAGCTATCTTGGAATTCATATTGTAAAATCGGTCCTGTTATTTTTTCAATTAGTTAAGTTTCAGGAGATTGCTTTAAAAATTATCCAACAGCTGCGGGTTGATATTTTTTCAAAGGTGCAGTCACTAGGTTTAAAATATTTTGACCAAACACCGGCAGGAAGTATCGTTTCTAGGATTACGAACGATACCGAAGCGATTAAGGATATGTTTGTAACTGTACTATCGACCTTTATTCAAAGCGGATTTTTACTAACGGGCATTTTCATTACCATGTTTATTTTGGATGTAAAATTGGCGCTTTTCTGTTTGATTTTTATTCCTTTAATTCTACTGGTCATGAGTTTATACCGTAAATTTAGTTCCCGTTTTTATTTGGATATGCGCGAGAGACTCAGCCAATTAAATGCGAAGCTAAGTGAATCCTTGCAGGGAATGAGTATAATTCAGGTATTTCGTCAGGAAAAAAGACTTCGTAAAGAGTTCGAAGACATCAACGAAAAGCACTATAACTCGGGTATGAAAAATATTAAAATTGACGGATTATTGCTACGACCAGCGGTTGATTTGATTTTTATTTTAGGACTCATTATTGTTTTAAATTATTTCGGTATCACATCATTGGACAGTCCAGTTGAAATCGGTGTGTTATATGCCTTTGTCAATTACCTGGAGCGGTTCTTTGAGCCTGTCAATAATATGATGATGAGATTATCGTTGTATCAGCAAGCGATTGTGGCTGGAGCGCGTGTATTTAGAATCTTAGATAAACAGGAATTGGCACCGGCACAAAGTGAAAAAAGTGCTATATCGATTGAAGAAGGAAGAATTGAATTTAAGAACTTAACCTTTTCTTACGATGGGCAGCGTAATGTGTTGAAAAATATATCCTTTACGGCTAACCCAGGGGAAACCGTTGCGCTTGTCGGGCATACGGGAAGTGGAAAAAGTTCGATTATTAATCTATTAATGAGATTTTATGAATATGAGAATGGTGACATCTTAATTGATGGTAAATCAATACGAGATTTTTCTAAGGAAGAGTTACGAGATAAAATGGGGCTTGTACTCCAGGATCCGTTTTTATTTTACGGAACCATCAGAGATAATATTACGCTTCATAATCATCATTTAACAGATGGGCAAGTAGAGGAAGCGGCTAAATTTGTTCAGGCACATACGTTTATCGAAAAGCTGGAAGATTCGTATAATCATAAAGTGGTAGAAAGAGGATCAACTTTATCGAGCGGACAAAGGCAATTAATCGCCTTTGCAAGAACGATTGCAGCGAATCCAAAGATACTTGTCCTTGACGAAGCAACCGCTAATATTGACACTGAAACAGAAGAAGCGATTCAAACTGCTCTTGCAAAAATGAGGGAAGGGCGGACGACGATTGCCATTGCCCACCGGTTATCTACGATTCAGGATGCTAACTTAATTCTCGTTTTGCACCAAGGAGAAATTGTGGAAAGAGGAACACATCAAGAGTTGTTAGCGCTTGGCGGACTATACCATAAAATGTTCCTCTTACAAAATGGAGCAGTCGAACGTTTAGAAGATGTTATGCATTAAGAAAAAAATCCTGGCTCTTTTCCAGGATTTTCCACTAGAGACTCGCCACTTGGCGGGTTTTCTTTATATACTTTCGATTATATTCATTTAAAAGGTGGTCTAATTCTTGGCTGTATCGTATAGCAATGGAGGAAGTCAGGCCGTTGGTGACCGCGACTTGAATTAATTCAGCACGCTTATTTTCAATTAGTTCAATAAGATCTTGTTTAATCATTGCCGAGGTCCTTTCCGGAGAAACTCCAAAAATAGAAAACAAAACATTGATAGTTATCTTCTACCAATGTTTTACTAGTATAACCTAAGATGGGAATAAATACAAAGATATTTGTAAAAAAATATCCATATAATAGTGGAAATTAATAGAAAGATAGAAGGTATATGGATGAAATGTGTATTCGCTTCTACAGACACAAAATATTCATGTTAATCATTATCTTTTAGGGGTAAGTTTTGTTAAAATGAATGAGTATCGACTATAGTGGGAGTGTTAATATGACGGATGTAAATATATTTTTGGCTTTGGGTGCGGGTTTTCTAAGTTTTATCTCACCATGCTGTTTACCCCTTTACCCTGCATTTTTATCGTACATCACGGGGATGTCTGTCGGGGAGTTAAAAACGGAAAATGCCATGCTTCAAAAGCGGAGCCTTCTACATACAATTTTTTTCCTTATCGGATTTTCGGCGATTTTCATCGCTATTGGTTTTGGCACCTCTTTCGTAGGAAGCTTTTTCCTTGAGTATAAAGATCTCATTCGTCAACTTGGCGGCATATTTATTGTCCTATTTGGATTAATTATTGTTGGTGTTTTTAAACCTGAGTTTTTAATGAAGGATCGTAAAGTAGAATTTAAAAATCGACCCTCAGGTTATTTTGGTTCTGTGCTTATTGGGATGGCCTTTGCAGCAGGGTGGACTCCTTGTACAGGTCCTATTCTTTCTGCAGTTATTGCCTTAGCGGCAACAAATCCGGGTTCCGGGGTTCTATATATGACTGCGTATTCTCTTGGGTTTGCCATTCCGTTTATCATCCTATCCTTCTTCGTCGGCAAGATGAAATGGATTCGCAGGAACAGTGGAAAGATTATGAAATTCGGTGGGTACCTCATGATTGTTATGGGTATTGTGCTATTCTTCGATTGGATGACAAAAATCATTCAGATTTTCTCAGCTATGTTTGGTGGATTTACTGGTTTCTAAAATTCAAATCTTGTATTAAAATATGGTATAGCTTGATTTTAAGATAATAGGGGATGGAACCTATGAACTTCGTTGTTGTTTCTTCAATTGGAGCGGTATTTATGGGGATATTGGCTTTATTCGTACGTATGAAGGCTGCCAAGAAACCTACAAATACGCGGAAAATTATCCTTCCGCCTGTGTTTATGTCGAGCGGTGCATTGATGTATGTGGTACCACAATTTCGATTAACTGGTATGGAAATTATAGAGGTTGTCATTTTGGGGATGGTTTTTTCAATTCTGTTAATCAAAACTTCTAAATTTGAAATCCGGGATAACGAAATCTACTTAAAACGCTCGAAGGCTTTTATGTACATTTTAGTTGGTCTATTAGTGGTAAGACTTGGATTGAAGACGATCTTAAGTGCAACCATTGATTACGGTGAACTTAGCGGTATGTTCTTCTTGCTGGCGTTTAGCATGATTGTTCCATGGCGGGTCGCGATGTATCTCGATTATAAAAAGCTTTACAAACAGGTCCATAATCAACATTGATATATTCTTGTAAGAAGACGCTCAGGGCAAATAAGCTCTGAGCGTCTCTTTAATAACGATAATGTTTTATTTTATCAAACAAATATTGGACTCCGTATAATAGATAGGCTTTATAGTGTAAGTAAAAGAAAAATTGAATATGATTCAATCTGCCTAAACTGATGATTTTAAACTTTTTTAGGACATCGATAATTACGAAAGCAAACAGCCCATCTGAAATTACATTAAGTAACGCAAACTTCTTAAAGTTTCCGTTTGAGATTTTAAGGAGCCACATCGAAAAAGGGGCATATGGACCCACACTAAAAGGAAGTTCATCTCTTATAAATGCTTTTTTCTTATCGTAAAACTTCCACCAATTCCGCTTGTGTCCGTACAAGTGATTAATGATTTCAAAGATAACAATAAAAACACCTGAAAAAGAATACCGTTTAAAGTCACGCTTTCCTATAAATAATAAGGATAACCATGGAATTACTATGATTAATAGGTTAAATATTTTGTGCCTCCTGGTTGCCGAACGTTTTGCCATTCTCTTTCACCCCAACCTGCTATTTGACTCTTTTTTAAAGTATCCAAATTTATGAAAAAAAACCGCCAAAATTTGGACGGTTTAGAATAAATGCTCATAAGGAGCTACATCAATTCGATTTTCAAACAGCTTTTTACGTAAAAATTTATGATCCCTTTTAGGTGTTGCTTGAATGTAACCGCGAATCACGAGTTCTTCTGTAATTTTTGGCACTTTTTCATTTAAAGCAAGTTCGCCAATCTTACCAGCTATTTTATGCCTAGCAACATCGCGGAATAATTCCGGAACCGGACTGACCAAATCTTCTAGAAGCGCTTTCTCTTCTTCACCCCATAAATGACGGGATTCATTCACATAATATTCTTCCCAGTCCATTACCGACTTGCCATCATCTTTTGGCATTCTTTTGAGGAACTTTCGAAACATAAAAAATCCGCCAATCGCCATAGCCCCGGCAAAGGCAAAGATCCAAATTAATATAAACCAAAGAAACCAACCTGTTAATTGACCCATTGTATTCACCTTCAGATTACTATTTTCATCTATCTATTATAGTCTGTCATATGGTGAAAAGACAAGTTATCGCCATTATTGTAAAGGAAAAGGAGCTTATATGTGATTTGCAAAAGTTGTCGAAAAAATGACAAAATCCCCACCTCTATTGATTATTACTATAATTCATTGTATTATGATTACAAATGATAGTTATCTTTTTTACTATAATAATTATGGGGCTGAATGGGGTACTGGTGTCCTCCACAGTCTTCAAAACTGCTTGAGACCTGCGTGCCAGGTCTGGTGGGTTCGATTCCCACACAGTCCCGCCAACCTTATTAAATAAGGGTTTATGAGGGTGTTTGAGAAGTTAACTTAAAGGTAAAGTTGTTGGCCAACAACATAAAATTTTATCTTTGGTCACATTTTGGTAACATTGAATTTTAAATGATTTACATAGGTTATTTAATTAGCTGCTCGAATTGAAGGGCAGCTTCTTTTTGCATATTTGGTAAGACATGAGTATAGGTGTCCATCGTGATCCCAATTGTCGAGTGTCCTAAACGTTCGGAAACAACTTTTGGATGTACCCCTTGTTGTAACAATAAAGTAGCGTGTGTATGCCTTAAATCATGAAACCGTATATAAGGTAATCCACTTATTTCTACCATCTTACGATAATTTCTTGCCATTTCAGTAGGTTGAATGGGTTTACCATTTTTTTGAGCAAAAACTAAATCTAAGTCCTGATATTCCTGACCTAGTAAAAGTTTATCCGTCAATTGCTGCTTGTATAATTTTTTTAATTCCATGACAAGGGTTGGGGTTATTGTAATTGATCTACTTTTTCCAGATTTCGGTTCTTTAAATGTTAATCCAACCTTTTTTACTTCTTGCAAAGATTTTTCAAATTCAACATCTTGCCACCTTAGCCCTAATACCTCACCACGACGCATTCCTGTATAAAAAGCTGTTAGATAGATAGAATAATATACAGAGGATTTGGCTACATCTAAAAAGGTCTTCACCTGTTCATTATCCCAAGTTTGCATTTCTACTTTCTTTGTTTTAGGTGGACTAACTGCTTCTGCAACATTTCTGATAATAAATTGCCATTTTACAGCATCTTTCAGTACTTTTGAAACAAGTCTATGATGATGTTTTACTGATTGAGCTGAAAGACCTCCACCTTCTAGTTTGCCACATTCGAGTTTCTGAGCATAATATTCTTGAAGATGAAACGGCTTTAATGGGAGATTTTTATATTTCCAAGGGTTGGGATTAAATGTTGCGTAATGATATAGTTATAATGCTCTGATGTTCTTGGTGCTAGGTTAAGTTTTGCATAATTATCAACCCAGTAGCTAAGATATTCGCTTAGGGTGATGTCCTTAGGTTCAAAATAGGTTCCATTATTAATTGAATTTAATTGTTCATTAAGAAATTTTTCAGCCTCCTTTTTCGTTTTAAACCCCCGTTTTTTCTTCTGCTTCCTTTTACCTGTTATAGGGTCATTACCAGCGTCATATAGAACGAACCATGATGCTCCTTCTTTTTTTATTGTCCCACGCATAACTTAACTCTCACCTTCCGAAAATTATTTAGTGTAAAAGTTATAGTTACCGACCTTTTAATTATACAATATTTTTTTGTTTTAGTAGGTAACCTTACTTATCATTAAAGCTTAATTGATCAACTTATTATTGTTTGAAAGTTTGATTTAAATTTTGGTAATTTATAGTATTTTGTTATAATCTTAAAGAGGTAGAGGAAAAAGGTTAAGCATTAAAGGGGACTGTTTAATGTATTTTATAGATATAGATTATGAATGGTTTAATTTGATTAATAGTAAAGTTCAACATTATCCATTATTAGATACAATCATGATTTTGTTTGCCGAATATGTTCAATATGCTTTTATTTTATTGATTTTGATGTTGTGGCTATTAAACAAAAACAATTTTCGTGTTATAGCTTTTCAGGCTATGTTTGCATTTACCTTGGCTTTTTCAATAAACAGACTTATTGAGCTATTTATTTATAGGGAGAGACCGTTTGTATCAAATGAGATTATTCAACTCGTAGAGCATTCTGCAAATTCTTCTTTTCCAAGTGACCATGCTACATCTGCAATAGTAATTGCTTTTACATTGTGGTTATCATCATATCGTTATAAGCATATATGGTTTTTTCTTGCACTAGGAGTAGCATTTTCAAGAATATGGGTAGGGGTACACTATCCATTTGATGTAGTTACAGGGATATTTAATGGGATAATAATAGCATTATGTACACATTATTTTTTATTCAAGCTAAAACCTTTTGCCTCACTAATTGAAAGACCAATTTTCCAAGGACAACGAGAATAAAAGATTAAAGGAATGGTAAATCTTCTATTCATGTTACACAAATAGAGTGTGGAGCTGTCATTGAGGCAGCTCTTTTCTTGTTCCACTAACGAAGCAGGTTAATTTAACAGGAAAGTGAATAAAGGGATTTTTGTGCTGTTTCTAGAACTAACTCTCGAAGGAGTTGAAATTATGAAAAGGCTAGTAATTATTACAGTGGGCAAAACTCATTCTGGAAAAACTACATTTGCAAATGCTTTAGTAAAACAGTTAAATAACTCTTTTGTTATGGACCAAGATAATCACGCTGAATTTATTAATACTTATTATAAGAACTTACTACCCAAAAATGGACCTAATACTCTAAAGCATTCTCTCTCAAAGCTAATAGTCGAATATGCCAAAAACCATACTGATTTTCACTTTATTATTTGCAACTCAAATCGAAGTCGAAAAGGACGATTGTATTTACTTGAAGAATTGTTTAATACGGAAGAGTTTGTCCGTATCTTGGTTCATTTTGATATTGCGATGATGTTCTTCAAGAACGGGTTATTCAAAGTCAAAGAAGTACGAATATATTTAGAGGTGCATATACAAATTTTGAGGAAGTTCTTTTTAAGCAACAGGCTGAATCTTTAAAAGCAGATATAGTTGACCCAATAGAGGGGGAAGCGGACCATTTATTTGTAATTAAAGACAACGAGGAAGTTAATTCAGTTATTCAAAAAATAGTTCATATTGCTGCAAGTGTACACTTCCATCTGGGAAGTTTGTGAAGAATTGTACTTAAACTATCGGGTGCAAGAGTTAAAGATGGACATCGCTGCGGCGATCTTTCTGCTTGTTGTACTAACGGTGCAGGTTAGTTGAAGAAATAAAAACGTCCAATTGTTAATACTAGGAAAAGAGTGTATATTATCCTACACTCTTTTTTGTATTATAAATCCGATTATGCTTTTTCGCCCATCGCTTTTCGATATAACCTGTCCCAAATAGAACTCCAGCTACAATAAACACAAATCCAATCAATTGTGAAGATGTAATGGTTTCATTTAAGAAAAGTGCGGAGAACAAAAGACCAAAAAAAGGAACAAAGTTATTAAATATGGCTGTTTTTCCTGCTCCTATCTGCTGAATCGATGCATTAAAAACAATATACCCCACTCCTGTTGCCACTACCCCTGACACAATAAATAAAAAGTAAATAAATATATTGGCTGAAGTCATTTCATTGACTCCTTTAGGTTCAGTTATAAAACTAATAATCAATAAACCTATTGAACCTACTAGGTACATTATTGTTGTTACCTGTTTTGAATCGAGTGTTGCTGTTGCCTTTTTTACAAAAATAAAACTAATCGCTTGGACGAACATAGCAATAAATATAATCAATTCTCCTTGAGACAATTGCATATTACTGAATGAACCACCTTGAATAAAAAATACACCAATTAATGCGAGAATAAAACCTATTGTTCTCAATTTAGTTAATTGTTCACCTAAAAACGGGACAGCGAGTATTGCTGTTGTAAGCGGTACTAATGCAAGAATTAAAGAAGCATTCGAAGCATCAATCATTGTTAAACCTACTGCTATAAGCAAGTGATGTAGAATGACACTAAATAACATTCCAAGTAGCGTATAAATCCATTCTCTCTTCGATAAACGACGAAAGGATTTTCCAAGAACGATTATGATTAATGCTGTAATCCCAGCCATCATAATTCGAAATGCCGTCATGGTTTGTGGAGGTAATGCTTCCACCAATACTTTAATTATAACCATATTAAGTCCCCAAATAGCTGTGACAAAAAATAATAATCCATAAATTAGTAATAATCGCTTATGATCCACAAACTTCCCTCCTTTTAACCTATTAGATTCATCGTCTACTCCTAATAATCTGCGAAACAGCTTATTAGGAGTAGATTATTAACTGTTTTTAACAAAGTAAGTAATTTATCACCATTCTTTTTCTAAATATTACATTTCGATAACTGTCGGAATGTGCTTTGCATAGGTTAGGAAGTTATTGACGATTAACTTTGTTTTGACTTTCATATATCCAGTTGTCGTTCCATCGCTACATCTATACCACTCTTCCAAAAGCACATCCTTATCAAAAACAACCTGCACAAGATTTTCCTTGTCCATTAAAACACCAAATACAGTAGCAGCTCCGATTTTTACGCCCAGCATATGTTCCATCAGCTCTGCAGGAGCAAAGGATACACGTGATATGCCGAGTGCATTGCTGAAATCCTTTGCTTTGAATGGTTTATCTGCAGTAGTTATAAATAAATAAAATTCTGTCTTTTTACTATTGCAGAGAAACAGCGTTTTTACCATTTTCATATCCAACTTTTGATTGATCTCAATACAGTCCTCCATTGAAATTGCTTCATCTGTATTCACTCGTTCATATGAAAGCTGTAACTTTGTCAATGATTCGTAGACAATTTCTTGTAGATGAGACTTATAGCAGTCTGGTGCTTTTTCCATAATTTCACTCACAAAAAACATCGTTAAATACCTTTTCCTTTCCAAACTTGAATTATTAATAGTGATAATTTATCATATTCACATACATTACAAAAACGAATGTTTCTCATGATGTATATGACAAAACCAGATGGGGTGGGTGCAGAAAAATGAATATCCAAAAATATAAGGCATTTGTCAAAGCTGTAGAATTTGGCAGCTTTACAAAAGCTGCCGAAGTATTGGACTATACACAGTCTGGGATTAGCCGTATGATTAACGATTTAGAAAGGGAATGGGGAGTTTTCCTATTCGAAAGAGGACGAACTGGTATCAATTTAACCACGGATGGCTTAAAGTTACTGCCCCAATTAAAGCGAATTTGTAATGAGTATGAAATTTTAATGACGCAGGTAGAAGACTTACACAATATGGAGTCTGGAATGATTCGTATTGGGACATTTTCTAGCGTAGCATCCCACTGGCTCCCTAACATTATTAGAATTTTTAAGACGGATTACCCAAAAATTGATTTTGAACTTCTGCTTGGCGATTATACAGAAATTGAAAGCTGGATTCTAAATGGACGTGTTGACTTCGGCTTTGTGCGGCTACCGTCAAAAGCAGAACTTGAAACAACCTTTTTAGAACAAGACCGATTGTTGGTAGTGATTCCGCAAAATCATCCTCTTGCTAATTGCGAAAAGTTTCCAATCAAGGACTTACTGAATAGTCCGTTTATGTTATTGGAGAAGGGAGCAAAAGCAGAAATCTCTGAGATTTTTGAGATGCATCATATTTCACCGCAAGTTAATTTTACAACATGGGATGATTATGCAATTATGTCTATGGTGGAAAACGGGCTTGGAATCAGTATATTACCAGAATTGATACTGAAGCGTATTCCTCACAAAATAATAGCGAAAGAGCTTGAAACTCCTGCTTTTAGAAATATCGGTATAGCAACGAGAGAGCAAAAATCACTTTCCCTTGCGTCCAAAAAATTTTTAGAATATTTATCATATAGGAACTGTGAGTAAATAATCGAAAGGTTGTGAGGCGAAATTAACAAAGAAGTTTGTGAAGAAAATTACTTAAAGTAACGGGTGCGATTCTTCAATAAGAAGATTGCTTTTTTTTCTTATTGCACTATCGTCAACAGTTTAGTTGAATAAATATATACTTCAACTGTAATTCTTGCGGAGATACGCCCCACAATGCTAACCGTTTCTTAAACTGGATCACCCTTTCTAAAAGAGACCATAAGGAGATTGCTTATGCCGATCATAAGAGATATTCAGCTTTACGTTCCGAAAAACAAAGAACAGAACTGGACATTCTTTCACGAAACAAGATGTATTACATTTTTATATAGCCGTCTTCTGCCAAAGCTACAGTCAAGGGATGATAAAGGGATACAAATCTATTGTATAGACAATCTAGAACAAAAAGAGCAAATCGATAAGTTTACTCATATTATCTTTGATTATTTTCCTGTATTTGTAGAGGCGGATGTTGAAAATATACTGACACTGACATCCCACAGAGAAAAGAAAGAACGAATTCTAGAAATCGTGCACGAGGGAATGAAACTCGCTGCTGAGGAGTTTTATTGGGACATTTCTTCTCTTGATTTGGTTTATGAGAACATAAAACAGCTAGATTATCAAAATGTCTATCCTCTATTAAAGAAGAGCAGCCCAAACAGGAAGTACATTTGCAGTGTCTTGTGTCATCATGAAGTAGCAAGTATCGATGTTTACATTGAGATCAAGAAAAGAAATGGTGAAGTCATCAATAAAGAGAAGCTATTCTCTGTCGAGAATACAGATGAACAGGATTTATTCAGCGATTTTGGAAATCTCGAATGGAAGCTGAATCATAAAGTGGAGTTTGCGGACAAGGATTATAAACATATCTATCGTTTAACATTTCTTGAAAAGGACAAACCAAAAAATCTAGTTTGGAAAATTGAAAAGTAGATAAAAAGGATCTTGTTGAACTAACGGGTGCAAGAGTTAAAAAACGGGATGGCTTCGGCGACCCCATTTATTCATATTGTACTAAAACGGCAGTTTAGTTGAAGAAGAATTAAAGTGAAATTCAATAAAATAGTTTGTACTATTTTCTAAAAAATCCCTTATAATTGTTTTGTACAAGACATAATAGAGGTTTTACAACTATGAAAAAGCTTTTATTCTTTTCTATTTTATCATCGGTTTTAGTTTTAGGGGCTTGTAACGAAAACAAGAAAACAGCCGAGGGTGAGGAAGCTCCCAAACAAGAAGTAAATAATTTGGAGGATATTATGACTTTTGAAGAAGTTAACTAAAAACAAACCAACACTAGAATGGAAACAAAGAATGGATGAAGATGATGACCTGTTTACTGAAGAAAATATAAATGCAACTAATGAGGTTCTCGATTCATACATAAATAGCCTAAAAGAGCTTAATGAACAAATGGGGTTTTCTTCTAAGATATGGTTGCTGCGGCAACCTTTTTCTTTTGGTGCTAACTGGCAGGTTAGTTTAACAAGAAGTTGGAAGTTTTTTAAGATATAATACTAACTAAAGAATCGTAGGAAAGGGAAGTTTATATGGTCTTTTGGGAACGTTTTAAAAAGTATGAACTCTTAACAATATTAGGTTACTATATTCAAAGCTTTGGACAACAGATAAGATTTATAAATGTAATTGGTTCGGAGAAACAGTGCAACAGGTGCAGTTAGAGAAAATCCAGACAAAAAAGAATGGTTTTTATGTTTTACAATTCCCACCACAGAATGAAAGACCTGTCTGGACTTACATTACTTTAGGAATGTCGAACAAAACAATGGTTAATGGCATAAAAGTAGAACTAATATGGCTAAATGATGAGGAAAATAAGGAAATATTAGATGTAATGATGAGACTAACACAATATCCTTTTGTTGAGGGTAATCCATATGATTATGGGCATACGATTTCTAATTCTGAACCTGTTTCTGCTTTCAGAATGAACACGCTTTTAATATGTCCTCCCATAATTGAAGCTGCCGATTCAACTCAATTGCTGGACTTTTTTGAAAAGCAAAAGACAGAGTTATTATGGTTATTACCAATTCATCCATCTGAAAAAGAATTTATTCAAAAAAATGAAGACTTTAGTTGTTTTTTTGATTTATGGATGGAGAAAGATATAAGTCCTGAATTCTTATGTAATCCTAACCGCTCATTAATTATTTAACTTTGATTTAGATATGATTCTTATTGAACAAACGGGTGCATTACTTGAACAAAGGTAATGCTCCTTTCTTCTTCAAGTAAAGGGCAGTTTAGTTCAACAAGTTGGAGAAATGCCATTTCTTTTTATGTTTCATTTGAAACCCTTTCAGATATTTCAAAATAAATCCTCGGAGGTGCACTGGCACCTCTTTTTTTGGATTGACAAATTTTTTAAATATAAATATAGTTTAATTGTTAACCAAATAAAAAATTAGTTTACATTTGAAAGGGAGAAACAAGTGACAAATCAACAATTGAAATTAAGAATGATGATTGTGACAGCACTTTTTGCTGCAATCATTGGCGTAATGGCTCAAATTACAATTCCACTTCCGCTCGTTCCAATTACAGGACAAACCCTTGCCATTGGCTTAGCAGCAACAATCCTAGGTTCTCGTTATGGAACCTTATCGGTCATTTTATATTTAATTATTGGTTCTGCAGGAGTACCTGTATTCGCTGAATCTTCAGGTGGAGTTTCAAAGCTTCTCGGACCCACTGGAGGTTATTTAGTTGGCTTCCTTCCAGCTACCTTCCTAATCGGATGGTTTATGGAAAAAACAGCCTTCAACTTCAAGAATGCTGTGATTGCTAATAGTATTGGAATGCTCGTTACTTTGGCATTCGGCACTGCTTGGCTAAAGATTGCTGCCGAGCTTTCTTGGCCAGCTGCTTTTGCAGGAGGATTTACTCCGTTTATCATTGTTGGATTAATCAAGGCTGCTCTTGCTTCGTGGATTGGTGTCTTAATTCGAAACCGATTAACTTCTGCTAGGCTATTGTTTTCAGAAAAAATAGACCAAACAAAATCAGCCTAAAAAATTTTAATGTTTGTAGTTTATGCTTCAGATCCATCGCAGGAAAAGGCTAATAAACTTTTAATTCTGCCGTAAATGTGTTCCAATCCTTGCAAATAAATCTTTATTATTTATGCAACTAACGGGGGCGTTGGTCCAAGCAGGATTAACGCTTCTTTTTGTTGAATCTTATTGAAGTAAGGAAGCAGGTTAGTACTTCAACTAAGGTGTGCTTTAGGTGATATAAGTTGTCATTTGGCTAAACCAATTTAATATGCTCATGATCTACTCACTTTCTTTATATAGGACTAAGTTTATTTAATCCTAGTCCAAATTCCCCTTTAATTATTGGATAACTTTGGTAATATTTTCTCTATTTTATATTTCATAAACCCAATATAATTGGAATCACTATTTGACCCCCTATTAAATAGATTAGTACTGTTTGGACTCCCATGGTTTTTGGGAGTCTCTTTTTTAATAAATTTTTTCTTAGTCAAAAAGAAAGTTTGTTAAATATTGTTCTTAAACTGTCGGGTGCAAGAGTTAAAGAGTTGATCGCTGCGGCGGTCTTTTTTTGTTATTGAGCTAACGGTGCAGTTTAGCATTCCTGTAGATCGTTAATTATCAGGTTTGAAAAAAATAGAGCCCCTCAGTAAGATACGAGTATAGAGTCCAATCTAACTCAGAGTCTTAAGGAGGAAGCCCTACTATGAATTTTAAAATGCAAGACAAACAAAATCAACTAATTGAAAGAATTTCCGATACACATCTTATTGTTGGTGTTGATATTGCTCAACAAATACACGTTGCAAGGGCAGTTAACCTCCGTGGAATTGTAGTCGGAGACCCTATTACATTTGAAAATAATGAAGAGGGGTTCGTTAATCTATTTAACTGGATTCGTGATTTAAAAAGATTAAAAAAACTAGATGCGGCAATAGTAGGTATGGAACCTACAGGGCATTACTGGATTAACCTGTCAAAATGGTTATATGACCAAAACATTGAGGTAGTAACAGTCAATCCACACTTAGTAAAAAGGAATAAAGAGAATCGTGATAATACGCAATCAAAAAGTGATAAAAAAGATGCACTCGTTATCGCAGATATGGTCAAAAACGGCTACTACTCCTTTATTCGTCCATCTTCAGAATCATTTGAGAAACTTAGAGTTCTAATGTCTAACCGTGATGTAATTGTTAAACGACTCGTAATGTCTATAAATCAAATAAATAGATGGGTAGATGTTGTCTTTCCAGAGTTGCGACAAGTGTTTAACGATGTTTCGTGCAAAGGAGCAATCGCAACCCTTCGTTTGTTTCCAACTCCAAATGAAATATCTTCGATGGATTCACTAGATGTTCAGAGGGGTTGGAAGTCATTAATGAAAAGACAACCAGGACCTAAAAAAGCTCAATTACTGATCAATCTAGCAAAAACTTCTATAGGAACGGGACAAGCACTTGATGCTTATAAATTCCATCTAGAACAATTAATAGAAGAATATGACCTCGCTTTAAAACAACTCGAAAGAGTTGAACAACAAGTTAAAGAAGTTCTCTATAATATACCATTTGCACAAAAACTACTTACGATTAAAGGGATAAGTGAAATTTCATTAGCTGGGATACTAGGTGAGTCTGGAGATCTAAGTGGATTCTCTCATGGAAACTCTCTATTACGACATGCGGGATTACATCTAGCTGAAGCAAGTTCAGGCAAAGGGAGAGGTCAGATTGTGATTTCAAAGCGTGGAAGGTCAAGACTACGGCGATTCCTCTATTTAGCAACTATGAGCCTTGTGATGAATAACCCTGAATTTAAAGCACTACATTCCCATAATGTGAAGGTCAAGAAGATAAAGAAAATGAAATCAATCATGAAACTGATCGGTAAACTAGCAAGGATTTTTGTAGGAATTGCACGACGAAACGAGTCTTACTGTCCTAATAAAATTCAAGAATTAATCCCTTTAGCTGCTTAGAAATAAAACATTAGTTTATAAAATATACCAATTAAAAAATTGACTTTAACTTTTGAATGTTGTCTTATTCGTAGGATTTCAAATATGCACGGAGTACCAGATTTTTTAAACAAAAGGGCAATGAGACCCATCAGGTTAGCATAACTGGCCTCCACCCCTTGGATAGGCATGACGAAGGAATGAGAGGGCAATCGACCCGTTGAGACATGGTAGGGAAAGCCTCCAGGGGCGGCGTGGAGATGTGTATTATATGGTAAAATATGGAGTAGTAGCTAACTCCTTTATTTAACCATGCCTTCACGAAGCCAAATGATCTGAATTCATTCCAACTACCCGTCATTCGATTTATAGAGGTTATGAAATCCTGCGAATAAGTGAGCATTCAAGAGATATTCGTATCAATCTGAGGGAGTTTAAAAAAGCAGGGAAACAACAGTAACTTCTTGAATATTGGATTGATGGAGTTATTGGGGGGAATGTAAATGCTATCTAATTTAGAATTGATGGTACATCATGTAAATGTGCTATTTAGACACGATACTGAAAATAGAATGACAGTCGTTAATGAAATACCATACGATGTTGCACCACGAATTTTTATTGGTTCCACCAGATTGGGTAGTGTAGTAAGGTTTTCAAAATCGCTGGATGATAGCCTTGTAAAGAAGTTAGAACAAGTTATAGGGTCAAATCCTGGTGCTCATCTAGGAGAAGTAATAAAGGTTTTAAGCATAGACCGTATAGTAAATAATTTATGGATTGGACCAGCGTATGTGTTTCCCGATGTCAGGGACAGGACATGTACAAAAGCAATTATAGTAACTAATAAAAACAAAGAAATTTTAAAGCCTCATTTTCCATATACATTTGAGGATTTTGAGAATAAGCAACCTTGTTTTGTAATAGTTGAAGATAATATACCTGTTTCAATTTGTTGTAGTGCAAGGCAGACCTCAAAAGCAGCCGAAGCAAGTGTATTTACACATGAGGATTACCGAGGAAGAGCATACGGTGCAGATGTTACAAATGTTTGGGCTTCAGAGGTACAAAAACAAGGAAGAACTGCTCTATATAGCACCTCTTGTGACAATTTCGCATCCCAATCTTTGGCAAGGAAACTACAATTGATTCAGTATGGCAATGACATTCATATGAGTTGATTTAACGTAGAACTCCTTCTTAAGCTATCCTGAAAATACACCTCTAATCGACATGGTACGACTGTTACGACAATCTATTCAAATTATAAAAACGATTGTGATATATTGTACTTAAACTATCGGGTGCATTCCTTCAATAAGGGATGCTAATTGCAGCTAAAACATTGGTGTTGCTACATTAACTTACATTGATTGAAAATAAATAATGAAAGCCAAGCACCGTCCTTTCTCTACATTTTGTAATAGGGGAAGGGTGGTGTTTTATTATGGGAATTACAGCCACCGGATCTTGATAGAAAAAATTGTAACGTTTTATCTTCTTTTGTAGAAAACAACCAACTAGCACATTAATCATGCTAAAGTGAACAAAACATATCTGAGGAGGAAGGGTAATGCAGTATATTGATAGTTTCGGTTGGAGCTTAAATATAATTCTAATGATTTGTTTTGTTATAGCATTATTGGTACTAATCAGAAAACCGAAAGAAAACCAAAAAAACGCAAAGAAGAAATTGTGAAGTAATGTGCTTAAACAAACGGGAGCTAGAGTTAAAGAAGGAGATCGCTGCGGCGATCTTTTTCCTTGTTGTACTAACGAGGTAGAATGTGAAGAATTGTACTTAAAGTACAAGGGCATTAAATAAAGATCTATCTGCCAATTCTGGCAGCTTTTTTTATTGAACTAAAGGGACGGGTTAGTCGAAAAGAAAAAAATGTTAAAACTGAGTTACATTTTGTACCTCATATTCTATACACATAAAAATAGTGGCTGAAGGGGTATTTCATCTGAATTCCTAAGAAAAGCAAAACGCATGAATGCTGCTATATCAACATTCATGCATTCTCATTATGAGGAACTTTACCTCGGAGGGTCCAAATAGGACTTCCGTGATCAATTACACGTTATATAAAGCACCATCGATAGTGAATGAAGATGAGCTTACGTATGAAGCTTCGTCAGAAAGTAAAAACGCAATTACGTTAGCTACTTCTTCAGGTTCACCGTAGCGTTTCATTGGTACTGCATCGTTATAAGCTGCTTGTGCTGCTTCTGCTGCACCTGGCGCAACATTTGCTTCAATTTTACGCATCATTTGTGTATTAATTACACCTGGGTTTACTGTATTTACACGAACGTTAAATGCAGCTGCTTCTAATGCTGCAACTTTATTAATACCCATTACAGCGTGTTTAGAAGAGTTGTATAATACCATGCTTGGTGAACCAATTAACCCAGCTACTGATGCAGTATTGACGATTGCACCAGATTTTTGTCCTTTCATAATCGGTAATACATATTTAAGACCGAAAAGTACGCCTTTTACATTAATACCGTAGACGAAATCAAAATCTTTTTCTGTAACTTCTTCAAGTGGTTTAGCTGGACCTTCAACGCCTGCGTTGTTTACAAAGCCATCAATGCGACCAAATTTAGAAATTGTTTGCTCCACATAATTTTTAACATTTTCTTCATTAGAAACATCCGCTTTTACCACTAAGCTATTTTCTTCTGTTAAACCAAGCTCAGCTTGAAAGGCTTTGATAGCGTCTTCATTTAAATCAACTAATACAACTTTCGCTTGTTCGTTAGCTAATTTTCGTACGACTTCTTTCCCGATACCGCCTGCTGCACCTGTAACAATGACTGTTTTACCTTCAAATCTTGCCATGTTGACCTTCCCCCTTATGTTGAATATGAATGAGAATATATCCTTATTTCAAGATATATTGAACAATTTAAGCATAAAACATGAGTGAAAGGGCTTCAATATGCAATAATAATAAAAATGTATGATAATCAACATATGTATCGATTTTGTATGTTAAAAGTGTAAGAAGGTGCTTTGGAATGTCTATTCAACACCCAGACAAACGTGTAAAAAGAACAAAAGAGAAGTTTAGAGAAGTTGTATTATCGTTAATGGAGGAAAAAAGCTTTCATGACATTACAATAACGGAGATTGTAAAGGCTGCGGATTTCAATCGAGGTACCTTTTATGCACATTATGAAAAAAAGGAAGATTTACTAGATGAAATCATTGAAGAGATGTTTGAAAAAATGACAGAAGCCTTTCGGAAACCATATCTCTATTTATCAGTCGTAGATTTCAATGAATTACCTTCAAATTCAATTATCTTATTCGATCATTTCTTAGAAAACAAAAGATTCTATAAGCTTATGTTACGTCCAACAACAAACTATAATTTTCATGAGAAAATGACAAAAAGATTGGACAAGTTATTCAGAGAAGAATTTGGTTTCCTGACTACTGAAATAGACCCTGCTATTGATATCCAACTTTTTAGCACCTATCGAATACATGGTATTATAGGATTGATTCTAGAATGGATTGAAAATGATTTTGCACAATCCTCTTCGTATATGGGAGATCAACTCATTCATATATTGAAATTTTATACACCGAAAATATATATCAAAAAGACAAAATAACTTTTTGTTAAACTAATGTGTTGCTATAGTTGAAGAAGGCAATGTGCCACCACCGATTTTAAGCGTTATTTTACACTGTTTAGGTACCAAAAGAATGAGGCTGAAGTGGCAGCAGCTCCTGCAAAAACTACAGCGGAAGAAAGAAACCTGGCTTTCCATTTAGAACAGAGGCGTTCGCTTCCTTCTTAGAATAAGCCGGAAACATTCGACGAACACGGTCGAAGGGAGAATCCGCTTTTTCTGTTTATATCTTCAAATTTGATTTTCCACTATATCATCATTTCTTCGAGGGATGCCACAAAAACCTTTTTTTGCTAAAATGAACTTATTTTCCTATTAAAAGAGTAGTTGTATGAAAGATATTAAAGATTTACTATTTAACGCACTTTATCCGGAGGATAAACTTAACCCAAATTTCCTAAATATTACAAATGAGGAATTGCCTTTTGCACGGGATTTAATAAAGAATTGGGCAGAGGGATTCGTGGATCGTGATCATAAATTCGTTAAAGAATTTCAGACAACGTTTAATTCTTCTTTTTGGGAACTTTATCTCTTTGCCACACTAAAGGAATTGGGGTTTGTTGTTAACTATTATGATCGTCCGGATTTTGTGGTTGAAGGGGACAATGGTTTCCTTATTGAAGCTACTATTGCAAGCCATGCAAAAGATGAAACTCCTGAATGGCAAAAAAATTATTCGGAAGAAGAACTTAATGAATGGACTAAAGAAAAAATAGTGGATAACGCTACATTGCGATTGGCTAATGCATTTATTGGAAAGTCACGTAAATACACATACTCTTACAAAAAGCTACCGCATGTAAAGGGTAAACCTTATGTTATTGCTATTGCACCATTTGATTCTCCGTATTTATTCTTACAAAATCACCATGCTATCCAAAGGGTATTATATGGTTTTGATCGTTTTCGTAGGGGGGAGTAGTGTGAATATAGAAATTCATAGTGATTTAACCAATGCAAATCTCGATGAAATGAAGGAAGTTTATGCGTCTGTTGGGTGGACGAAGCATACAACTGAGATAATTAAACAAGTATACGAAGCAAGTAATGTCATAGCATTAGTTAAAGTAAATGGTAGAATTATTGGTATTGGTAGAGGGATGACAGATGGCGTGTTTAATGCTGCAATTTATGATGTAGTGGTTCATCGAGATTTTCAAAGGCAAGGAATAGCTAAAAAAATTATGGAGTTTTTACTGGATAAGCTAAGTAATGTTTCTTGTGTTCATTTAATATCAACAACTGGTAATGAAGGATTTTATCGAAAACTTGGATTAAAAAAACTGAAAACTGGAATGGCAAGGTATTTAAATCCAAGACTAAGTGATGAGTATTTAGAGTAATTTTCCTTGTTCAACTAATACGAATGGGTGCTTTAGTTAAATAAGGATTAATGTGGGTCCTTATTTATTTTTACTTATAAATATAGTAATATAATTTAGGGGATTTTTTAGGAAGGGAGAGATTTAATTTGATTACAGAAGGAAATTTAGCAAAAAAAGAGCAACCAGAAGACATAACGCAATCTAAGGTTCCTGCCTACCTAATTAAATTGAGGGGAAAAGGAAAGAGTCCTTTAAAAGTAAATACGAAAGATATTTTAACTGGATTTATAGGTGGTACAATTACTATTTTTATTTTGAGTTTATTAGCCATTTCTACATCATCTCCATGGTTAATTGCTTCATTTGGAGCAAGTTGTGTTTTGGCTTTTTCTCTTTGGAACTCTCCTTTATCACAACCAAGAAATATCATTGGAGGACATTTCATTTCCACTTTAGTTGGAATAATGGTTTATCATGTATTTGGAAATGAGCCTTGGTCTCTTGCTCTGGGAGTCGGATTAGCGATTAGTTTGATGATGTTAACCAAAACCACGCATCCCCCAGCTGGAGCTGATCCGATTATTGTGATCATTGGGAGTCATACATGGGAATATTTATTTACACCAGTATTATCAGGCTCCATTGTCATTGTGTTGGTCGCACTATTGATTAACAATTTGAGAAGCGATAGAAATTATCCTGTGTTTTGGGTCTAACAAATAAGCCCTTGAATCTTTCAAGTTTAAGTGTAGAGCCAGTGTCTAAAACCTATTTAATCTCCATAAAAATCATTTCAGCAGGTACAAAGTAAAATCAGTAGGAAAATACTTCGCTTTTCTCAAAAATGCTTGTTTGTGAATGATTGAACTTAAACTAAAGGGGGCGTTAGCTCAATAATGATTTCGCTGCTTCGGCAGCCTTTTTTCGTTGTTTCACTAACGGTTGCAGTTTAGCATTCCTGTAGATCGTTAATTATCAGGTTTGAAAAAAATAAGGCCCCTCAGTAAGATATGAGTATAGACACCACTCTAACTCAACTCTTAAGGAGGAAGCCCTACTATGAATTTTAAAATGCAAGACAAACAAAATCAACTAATAGAAAGAATTTCCGATACACATCTTATTGTTGGTGTAGACATTGCTCAACAATTTCACGTTGCTCGAGCTGTAAACTTCCGTGGAATTGTAGTGGGAGATCCCCTTACATTTGTAAATAATGAAGAGGGGTTTGTTAAACTGAAAAATTGGATTGAAAAGTTAAAGAAACTAAAAAACCTAGATTCCACAATAGTAGGTATGGAACCCACTGGCCATTACTGGAAAAACCTATCTAAATGGCTTGTTAAACAAAAAATTGAGGTAGTAACAGTCAATCCCCATCTAGTAAAGAGAAACAAGGAGAATCGTGATAACACTCAGTCAAAGAGTGATAAAAAAGATGCACTCGTTATCGCTGATATGGTGAAAAACGGCTATTATTCCTTTGTTCGCCCTTCATCTGAATCCTTTGAGAAACTCAGAGTTTTAATTTCTAATCGTGACGTGATTGTTAAACGTCTCGTAAGCTCTACCAATCAGATCCATAGATGGGTAGATATTGTGTTTCCAGAACTTAGACAAGTATTTAAAGATGTTACTTGTAAAGGGGCAATCGCAACCCTCCGATTATTTCCTACTCCTAATGAAATAGCTTCCTTTGAGCCTCTAGATGTCATGAGGGGATGGAAGTCTATAATGCAGCGACAACCAGGACCCAAAAAGGCTCAATTACTAATCAATCTAGCAAAATCCTCGATTGGAACTGGACAAGCATTGGACGCTTATAAGTTCCATTTAGAACAATTACTGGAGGAGTATGACCTCGCTATAAAACAACTCGAAAGAGTTGAACAACAAGTTAAAGAAGTTCTCAATAAAATACCATTTGCAAGAAAGCTGCTTATGATTAAAGGTATAAGTGAAATTTCATTAGCTGGCATTTTAGGAGAGGCTGGAGATTTAAGTGGGTTTTCTCATGGGAATTCTCTATTACGCCATGCAGGACTCCATTTAGCTGAAGCAAGCTCAGGAAAATGGAAAGGGCAGATTGTCCTCTCAAAACGAGGGAGGTCTAGACTACGGCGTTTCCTCTACCTAGCAACCATGAGCCTTGTGATGAATAACCCTGAGTTTAAAGCTATCCATGCATATAATGTGAAGGTCAAGAAGATGAAGAAAATGAAGTCTATCATGAAGTTGGTCGGTAAATTAGCAAGGATTTCTGTAGGTATAGCTAAGCGAAACGAATCTTACTGTGCAAATAAATTACAAGAAACAATCCCATTAGCAGCATAGGAGCAGTATGACTAAAAGTCTTATAGTTAAATAGTTATCGTAAATTTTGAATGTTGTCTTATTCGTAGGATTTCAAATATGCACGGAGTACCAGGTTTCTTCAACAAAAGGGCACTGTGACCCATCAGTTTAGCATAACTGGCCTCCACCCCTTGGATAGGTATGACGAAGGAATGAAAGGGCAATTGACCCGTTGAGACATGGGAGGGAAAGCCTCCAGGGGCGGCGTGGAGATGTGCATTATATGGTAAAATATGGAGTGGTAGCTGACTCCTTTATTTAACTATGCCTTCACGAAGCCAAGATGATCTGAACTCATTTTAATTACCCTTAAATCCAATTACAAGGGTTATGAAATCCTGCGAATAAGTGAGCATTCAAGAGATATTCGTATCAAACTGAGGGAGTTGAATAAGGAATCATAAAAGGAGCTTGACCTGGATTATTATGAAACCAATTGCTTACTAAAAACGTAAATAAGGCTAAGGAGAACTAAACAAAGTGAGGTGTTACCATTGAAAATTGACAAATATAAAATGGAAACATCAAGAGGGAAGTTACAATATAATATTAGTGGGAATGGGAAACCAAATATAGTTTTGATTAACGGTGGTTCGGGACCAATAGAAGGTTGGATGAAAATAATACAAAAAATTTCAGAATCATCATCAGTATTTTCATATAATCGATTTGGTGTTACTGGTAGCGATAAACCGAAAGAACCCCAAGATGGGTTAACGATTGTTAGAACTCTACGTGAAGCATTAACAATAGCGGGATTTGAACCTCCATTCATTTTAGTTGGACATTCGCTAGGTGGCTTATATGCAAATTTGTATGCCCGACTATACCCAAACGAAGCAGCAGGTATTGTCTTCCTAGAATCCAGTCATCCGAGAGATTTAAGTCTTAATGAATATCAAGGTAGAACAGTAAAGGCAATTAATAAGGTATTCACAATGTTTGATTCCTTGTCTTCCCATAAACAATTCAATGAAGTTAATTTTGTCAAAGAAACTGTGAATCAAATTTATCAATTAGACGATTTTCCTGAAATACCTGTTTATGTAATTACAGGTGGACAAGAAAATCGAATGATGCCAGAGGAAGTTAGAAAAAAGCGACTAGAAAATCAATTAGAATTACTATCGTTGTCACGAAATAGCAAACATATTGTTGCAGAAAACAGCGGTCATTTCCCGCAATTATCAGAGCCAATGGTAGTCATTGATACTATTAGGGATTGTATTAAGCAAATAAATAACCTATAACTATTTAATTTACAGCGGTGGAAAATATTTCTGTGTCTAGAATCTTTTCAAAAGATAATGCAGTATTACACTTAATTTAACGGGTGTAAGAGTTAAAGATGAGGTCGCTGCGGCGATCTTTTTTCTTGTTGTGTTCGGTGCAGGTTATTTCAATAAAAAATAAACGCCAATTAAACTTTTGGCGTTTATTTTTATTGAAGACTCACTAATTTCTTTGAGCTAATGTACCTAAGATTCCTCGGCACGATATATAAATTTTAAAAGCATATATCTCAAAAAAATTCCAATCAGTATTCCGAGGGGTAATGACAACATTGGTAACCAAATAGGTCCGAGTAACATTCCGTATACTTTAAATGTTGCTGAGTAAATAAGCCCTACTGTAACTAAATAAGCGGAAAACACGAACGGAAGAAACGCTAAGGATACTTTATTAGTGTTTGCATCACTATAAGCATCCCATATCGCAAAAAAATAAAGACAAGGATAAAACATCAACCATTGGTAATTCGTTTGTCCAATGGCTCTTTCAATTTCCCCATGAAAACTCAGAATAATTACATCATTAAAGTTGGATTGGACATTAATCAATATTTCTAATCCAATCAAAAGTAATCCCTTGAAAAATTTCTTGTTCAGAATTTGAGCAAACCCAGGTAAAGCAATACTCCAAAGGATTTTTTCAAGCTCATCTTTTGTTATCATTGGTATTCACTTCTATCACTTTTTCTTTTACTATTTTATATCTATTTAGGGAGGGGGTAGTTCTTACATCCCTCTATCAAAATTTCTTCCAATTTTCTTCAATGAATTTTTCCAGGTAAGTTTATTTTCCTAAATACAACATTGAAATATTCTAGCTAAAGGAAATAATAATATTTACAATAATTAGATCAAATTGGTAAATTACGGGAACCCATTTTCGGATATTGTATCATTTGTAGAGCAAAATAAAGAAGAAAAAATATAGGAGGAATGCCACATGCCTGATAAAGCTGCAATAACTTCATCCGAACTAGGAGTTCTATGGCTTACATACCAAGAGAAAACGATGATTTTGCGAATGCTTGAATACTTTATTGAAAAAGCTGACGACGAAATAGCAAAAAAAATCATGACTGATGTGTACAATGAAATCGACATTTATGTTGGCAAAATAACAAACATTTTCAAAAGTGAAGGGGCTGTAATCCCAGTGGGGTTTACTACTGAAGATGTTAACAAAGATGTACCCAAGTTATATGATAATGGTTTTGACATCATGTTTGTACGGTTACTAAAAGAAATTAGTATGGGGTTGCATACACTAAATATAAACATGGTATATCGTGAAGATATTGTCATGCTTTTTAAGGAACTTACCGCAATTACCCAAGCATATTACAATTCTTGTACACAATATTTGATTGAAAAAGGGATGTTGGCTAGGGCTCCATATGTTTCTATGCCCAACTCAGTTGAGTTTGTTAAAGAAACAAACTATTTGGGTGGACTTAACCCATTTACTAAAATTGGTAACAAGAGAACCTTAAATACGGTAGAGGTTGCTTATATTTTTCATGGTATTGAATCAAATGTGACTGGGTTACAAATGATTACTGGTTTTGCTCAATGTGCCAATAAATCAGAAGTGAAAAAATTTTTTACAAAAGGTGCAGAACTCGCCAAAAGTATTATTAAAGAGATGAGTGAAACATTTTTAGAGGATGGGATTCAAATTCCTTCCCCCTCAGGTGGAAATGCGACTCGTTCAACAGTTCCTCCGTTTTCCGATAAGCTCATGATGTATTGTACCAGTCTGTTTTGTAGTTTTTCTATGGGAGGCAATGCCTTAGGAACTGCTTTTAGTTTACGGAATGATTTGGCAGCAAAAAATACTGCTTTTACTAAAGATATTTTCGAATATGCCCATGAAGGTGCAAAGATTATGATTAATAACGGATGGATGGAAGAACCGCCTCAAATGGTAGAACGAAAAGAAATAATTAATAAATAAAAAGTTGCTCATGACCTTTATGCAAATAGTTAATAAGAACAAGCATTAGGTAGTGCGTATTGCAAATAACATCTGAGTTTCTTCTTCAACAAAAGGGTGCGATGTTTTGACAAGGCATCGCCCTATTTTAGGTTGATTAACGAAGCAGATTGTGAAGTGTTGTACTTAAAGTAACGGGTGCAAGAGTTAAGATGGGATCGCTTCGGCGGTCTTTTTTTATTAACGGGGCAGGTTACATTAACAAGAAATTTATCAAATTTAAAAATAAAAATCGCCTCTTTTCTGTACAATGTGAAGGAAGAGGCGAATAACTTATAAAGGATTTTTATAACTTATCAAAGGGTAGTCCTATAAACAATTTTACAATTCATTAAGACGAAAAATATCTTACTTTTGTTCCATTTTTGTTATCTGTTTTTTCTATAAAACGTTTATTTGGTTAGTTGATTTCGATCCTCAATCTGTGGGGGTTCTTCCATCCAGCCATTTTTGATCATAATCTTACCTCCATCTTGAGCAAAAGTAAAAATATCCTTTGCAAGCAGAGCCATTTTTGCAGGTAGGTCATTTCGTAAACTAAATGCACCTCCTAATGCATTACTTCCGAGACCAAATGAAGTTAACAAACTTGTGTTGTACATCATTAATTTATCAGAAAATGGTGGGGTTTTTGAAGCAGTTGCTTTACCGGCATGAGTAGCTGGTGGTTCAATATAACTTTGGCGTAAAAATTCACCTAAATCGATTTCAATCTTCTTTGACAATTTCATCCCTTTTACAAGATAGTTTTGCACTTCCTTATTTGAAGCAACTTGGGCAAATCCAATCATTAATTGCATTCCTACAAGGTTTGTTTCAATGGCATGATGGATAAGAGAAACTTCTATTGTATTTAGAGATCTCGTTTCACTAAACAAATTAAAACTACTTCTATAATTTTTGTTCTCTACAAAATGAACTTCTTTAGGCATTGATACAAAAGCTGGACGTACCAATACCCCTTTTTCTAAAAGGAATTGAGTTGCTTGGCAGTTAATCTCTTGGGCTTCTGCTGTCAAATTGATAAAAAAATCATTAATATCTTTCCGATAGGACATACCACAAAAAAGTGAATAAAGGCTCATTTCCACTTTAGTCATCATATGCAAATACATGATATCAAACAGATAATCAAACAACTTTGGAACTCCTTTTTGTACATCACTTTCTGTAAAACCAATAGGAATAACTGCCTGTTCTTGTTGGAAAATACCTTTAATGATATCTATGGCTTTAGAAGCATTATTATAATGAGTTAGCAAAAGTTGTTTCTCTGCATTATTGGCGTGTTCTATAAAATGCTCTAACATTCTGATAATCATGGTTTTTTCTTGAAAAGTCATCCATAAATTTGCCAATTCTGATGATGTGATTGGAACATCCCTTGAAGTCATGATGCTAACTCCTCCTCTTTTTATTCACTTATTTTAACCTAAAGTAATGATTTTAATAAAAATAATTATTGCTTAGGATTAATAGCAAATGGGGGTAATAAAGTTGTATTTGTGAAGAAATGTACTTAAAGTAACGGGTGCGATGCTTTAACTAGGTATCGCCTTTTCCTTGTTCGACTAACGGGCAGCATTCCTGTAATGAATGAAAATGAGGCTTGAACAAAAAAAGAACCTCTTGGTAGAATGAGAGAGTCCTAAAAGCTGGCCAGCAAAAAAGGACAATTCCAAAATACCGGGAGGTCTTGAAATGAATTATAACCAAAATGAAAAGATTGCTCAAATCACTTCTCAGACTCTTATTATAGGTATAGATATTGCGAAATTCAAGCATGTCGCACGTGCACAGGACTACAGAGGAATAGAGTTCGGTTCCCCTTGTTATTTTGATAATACCAAGCGAGGATTTCAACAGTTTCTTGATTGGATCAATCAATTAAAACTAGAACAACACATGGAAAAAGCGATCGTAGGGATGGAACCTACTGGCCACTCTTCTTGATAAATATGACTTGATACAAGAGAAGTTCGAAGAACTAGATCAGAAGATAGATAACTTGATTGAATATTATACCCGGTGTCCAGCAAATGTTAGCCATCAAGGGAGTGGGGAGAGATACAGTTGCCGGCTTCTTTGCAGAAGTGGGAGATCTACAAGAGTATTCCCACCCGAGACAAATCATAAAGTTAGCTGGATTAAGCTTAAAAGAGAATACTTCTGGCAAGCATAAAGGGCAAACAAGAATCACTAAAATGGGGAGGAAGAAGCTAAGGGCTCTCCTCTTCAGGGTGTGTATGATTATGGTCGCGAAGAACTCCGCCTTTAAAGCGCTGCATGCCTATTACACGCAGCGTCCGGACAATCCTCTAAAAAAATGCAGTCTCTGATTGCCTTGTGTAATAAGCTAATACGTATATTCTTTGCCATTGGAAAGAAACAATTTGAGTTTAGTGAAGAGAGAATGTTACAGGATATCCCTCATATGAGAGCAAACATAGAAGTTGAAAAAGCAGCGTAATTCAGTAAGAACAGTAGGTAAAAAATATTTTAGGTGTTATAAGTGTCGGACATTTGAAGCACGGATTAGTCAGCAAAGCAACTAAACTTCGGGCAAGGACCCTGTGGGGCAGCATGACTGACATCCACCTCATGGAAAGGTTGGACGAAGGAATTTGAGAGCGAAGACTCTGTGAGGCATGGGAGGGTTGACCTCCATGAGAAATGTGGACATCTACCAGTGCGATCATATTTTTACTCATCCACCATTTTTTGTAAGTGTGTGGCTAATGCGCTATCAGTCTTTTTGCTTCAAAGACCCAAATTTATCCTTACGAGATAAATCCAACCAAAGTAGCGATCTGTAAACTCTAAAATATTAATCTATAAAATACTGAGAATACTGGAGAAAACGTGAGTTTTCACTTTGTTTATTGAGGGAGGTTAGTTAAATAAGGGGTTGGTTATGAATGTCGTATTTGACATAATTGCGACGAAAAAAAATCCAGTTTACCTACTGGATTTATTACGAGTTATGAATAATTGGAAGCTATAAATTACAAAAGCATAGCAAATGGCAGTGTAAAAGATGTGTTTTGGCTAGCAGTATGCCCTGATTTAGTGATTAGTCTACTTGACCTTATTTTTTTGTCCAGTTAAGTGTAGCTGATTCAACGCATATATAATAAAATGGCATCAATTTGCTAGTACACCTTGATACTCTGCCTTACTTTCAAGAACACTTTTTGCGTAAGGACATATAGGAATAATATATAAGTTTTCATCTCTTGCATATTCAGCTATCTTGTTTACTAATTCTTTGCCTAATCCACGACCATTATGTCCCTCGTATACAACTGTATGGTTTACAATAATTAAATTTCTTCCATTTACATCTTTTCCGCTTGGGATAAATTGAATTCTTGCAATAATTTCATTAGATTCCTCAATATAGAATTCATTCTTGCCCATTTTAATTTCAGTCATTTCCTCATTCTCCTAACTTTTTTAGTTCTGTTTATTTTTGCTCATAAGTAAGTGCTCTGCTTGGACAACGATCAATCACTTCCATGATTTTTTCAGCTGTTGCATTCTGTGGTGATACCCAAGGTCTTTTCTGGGTATTGAATACACTTGGCAATCCCTTTACACATTCTCCTGCATGTTTGCAAATATTGGGTTTCCAATATATTTTGATACCTTCAGCTTCATAAGTATTAATATTTTCGCTCATAATATCCTCCTTCTAATAGTTCTGTGGGAATAATAATTTTAAATTCCTCTTAATTCTTCCTCTGATCTAAATTTCACAAAACTGTATGATGGGTTTTTCCAACAAACGAGCCACTTGGTAGCAACATGATAAATTTTTGAAAAACAATATTAATTTAATAGTACTTTATGTTATGAGGAATCTCCAATTTGAGACTTGTTATTTAAAAATAAAATAATATAGACGTAGTGATGTTATTTATAATTGGATTTTATTCCACAGAAATATAAACAGTAAAGGGGCAGCATTCATGTAATAAATAAGTGGTAATTGAGTAGGTTTGTGAAACATTGTACTTAAACTAACGGGTGCTTGTGCGGCCGAGCATAGGTCGTATCATATAGCGGGTGGGATTCCCGTCGAGTAAGAACTAGCCATTCGCTCGTAGCGAGTCTTGGAGGGCTAAAGGTAACTTTAGTCTTTAAGCGTAGACAGTTAGGTGGCGGGCCGAAAGCCAAATGGTTGAAGGGATTGAGCTCCATAATGTTAGTAAATCGAGAGGGCTGATGCCTTAAGCACAGCAGAAAGCTACATTTTATCTTTCGTTAAAGGCAAGAAGGATAAAACCTCTCTGGAGTCAGAGACCTTGGCACGTTATACATTGATATGATACGGCAACTCGGGAGACCCTACCGGTCTTTTCTTTTTTTTTAGAAGAGTATGGTGTACAAGCGATAACAAGCAAGGAAACCAAATGCCGATGTAGGGAGTCGGATAGCAGCGTAGTACCAATGAAGTTGGGTAATGCCGACGGAGGAAAGGCTAGCTACCAGTTATCACCCTTACTAGGGACACATTTACTACACACAGAGGTAGGGATAATAAATGGAAACAAAACTACTAAGGATAGCAGAATTAGCAAAATTAAATCCTAAAATGAAATTTACATCTCTTGCACATTTATTAAATGAGCAATCACTATTTCAATGTCACCAGGAGCTACCTAACAAGAAGGAAACTGGGGTTTATGGTACAACTAAAGAGCAATACAGTGAAAATCTAAAAGAAAACATAGAGAATTTAGTAAATAGGCTTAAAAGCAAAAGTTATCTTCCTGTTCCAGTAAGGAGAATGTATATTCCAAAGTTCAATTCAAACAAGAAAAGACCATTGGGAATTCCGGAACATGAAGATAAGATTGTTCAAAGAGGCATTACGAAAATACTAAATACCATCTATGAAAATGATTTTCTAGACTGTTCATTTGGATTCCGTCCAAATCGTAACTGCCACGATGCTTTGAAAATACTGAACCACTATATTGAAAAGAGAACAGTAAATTATGTAGTAGATGTAGATATTAAAGGATTCTTTGACAACGTTGACCACACATGGATGATGGATTTCTTAAAACTGCGAATCGCTGACCCTAACCTACTAAGAATCATTGGTAGATTCCTTAAAGGTGGATACATGGAAGAAGGTAAGAAATATAAAACAGACAAAGGCACACCGCAAGGTGGAGTAATATCTCCGATATTAGCCAATGTATACCTCCATTATGTCCTTGACCTGTGGTTTGAGAATAGGGTGAGGAAACAGTGCAAGGGACAAGCATACATAGTGAGATATGCAGACGATTTTGTTTGTTGTTTTCAATATAAATGTGAAGCCGAGCAATTTTTCCATTCATTAAAGTTGAGATTAAAGAAATTTAATCTAGAAATAGCTGAGGATAAAACCAAAATCATACCCTTCGGGCGGTTTGCGGAGCAAAATGCAAATCAACAGGGAAGAAGGAAACCGGCAACTTTTGATTTCCTTGGATTTACTCACTATTGCGGTAGGAGTAAACAAGGGAAATTCCGAGTAAAACGGAGAACGAGCAGGAAGAAAGTCCAAGCTAAACTAAAAGAAACTAAAGAATGGTTGAAAATTAACAGAAATAAAGACATTCATATGATTATGGATAGATTTAAACGCTCACTAGTAGGTTATTACAACTACTATTGCATCACAGATAATACCCAAAGTGTAAACAAATTCAGAGACAAAATCGGGTACTTACAGTTTAAATGGCTCAATAGAAGAAGTCAAAGGAAATCATTTACTTGGGATAAATTTAGACTCTTTCTTAATAAATATCCATTACCTTACGCAAGAGTTAAGGTTAATATATACGACCTAAGAAAAGAAATTAGCTATATTTTGTAAATGATGACTAGGAGGAGCCGTGTGCGTTAATAGCGCAAGCACGGTTCTGTGAGGGGGGAGGAGTACAATTTACCGCAAGGTAGAAAGGCTCCCTTCTACTCGACTTGAAGCTTAACTAGTAGGTTAATATCCATTTTTGAGAGTTATTTACTTAAATAAAAAAAGCTCTCTTTTATAGGACTAATCCCTTATAATTAATTATGTTAATAAATTTTGACAAAGGATATCAAATATGGACTTCATTTATATTAATCAAAATGTTTTAGATAACTTGTTTTACATTTTAGTAAGTATTTTTGTTTTCTTCGTTTTAATTGATAATTTTAAAATGCTTAAAAATTATCAAAAAACCCTTATAACAGCATGCATGAGTTTACCAAGTATTTTATGTATGAAATTTCCTATTTATATTGATGAATATTGTGTACATGACTTAAGGCAAATTCCTTTTTTAATTGGTATACTTTATGGCGGATGGCCTGTCGGGGCTGCCTTGTTGATAATTTCGTTGGCTATTAGGTTTTTTATTTATGGATTCAATTCTTTAACTCTTATTGTTTATATCATGATCTATATTATAACGGCACTTTTCTCAAAAAAGTTCATCATGTTCAATAGAAAAAATAAGCTTATTTTCTCAATTCTGTTATCTTTGTGTCTTGGAATACTAACAACTTCTACAGCTGTTACCATATCTGATTCATTTAGGGTAACTGAAGCTTATATGTTTTATTTTATTTTCCTTCCTCCAGTAGTTATGTTTTTCGTTATATATATGATAGAAATATTAGGTGATGCAATTAGTATAAAGTCAAAAATAGCAAAGCTAGAAAAGATGGAAGTTGTTAGCCAGTTAGCAGCGAGTATTTCCCACGAAGTTAGAAATCCTTTAACAGTTGTAAAGGGGTTTATTGATCTCCTAAAAGCCCCTAACCTTTCTCAAGAAGATAGAGAACAGTACTTTCAACATGTGGTTAGAGAGCTTAAATCTGCAGAGACCATTATTAGTGATTATTTAGCATATGCAAAACCTGCAACCGAAGATATAGGTATTATTTTAATAGATCGTGAAATAAGAAGTATTATTGAAATGACGAAACCATTGGCCAATATGAATTCGGTGAAGATATCAGAGGAGTTAGTGCCAGGAATTACACTCGGAAATATTCAACATTTTAAGCAATGTTTTTTAAACCTAATTAAAAATAGTATAGAGGCTATGCCAAACGGTGGGGAGCTTAGTTTAGTTACACTCGTGAGTAAATTCGATATCATTATCGAGATAAGCGATAACGGTGTTGGAATGAGCAAAGAACAAATAAGCCGTTTTGGCGAACCTTATTACAGCACCAAAGAAAAGGGGACTGGATTAGGTTCAATGGTTGTTGTAAAAACAATAGAGACAATGAATGGGAAAATTAAGATAAATAGTGTTTTAAATAAAGGAACAACGATAAGAATAACACTTCCTATTTTTACTTCATGAACAAGGTGCTAGGTGCCATCCAGATATTGGATGGCACCTGGCCTTTATTATCAAATTGGTTTGCCGAAAAGTCAAAAGGCTATTGGGGAGAAATTCAAATTGATGCTCTATACTTAAAGTAATTGTAAAAACTTGTATTATGGAAAACTTTAAAACACTAATTTTAAGGATTATATAAACCGCGAGCTACTAGCGGATGAAATGACAACGGAGCTATTTATGGGATGGATCACGTTTATGCGCGAGGAAATGGACTACTCTCCAATGACTGTTAACATTCGTGTCAGGACAATGCGTGCATTCCTGCGTTATTGTTACGAGGATAAGGCGTGGATTAATGAGCCGATACATAAGCGCTTTAAACCGATTAAGGCGCCAATAGACGTCGTAGAGGCTTTTACGGTGGAAGAATATCGTCGATTAATTGCGGCCTTGGATGACGATAGTTATGTTGGATTTCGTACCAAAGTAATGACGTATGTCTCACTAGTCGGGATATATAATAGAAGAAACTCGGAATGATTACGATTTATAAGGTAATAGGACGTAATGCTTGCGGAATACATGTGGGGGTATGGCAGGGAGATGGCTGGGCGGTATGCTAGCGGATAGGGTGCGGATAGGGGGTCCGACTGCCTGCGATAACATCAGCACGGAGCGCCTGCCGGACGGACGGTTGCCGTACTCGGGTAGCTGGTCGAAATGCCTGCCGATCGCTGCATAAACAAGCGCCAGCTCGTATAAAGTGACGCCATACTTTATGCAATAACGGTGGGGATATAGCGGAGTACAGTGCGCCTTAAATGGCGTAGGTATGCGGATGTATAGGATAATGCATAACATAGTTATTTACGCAGCGAAAAAACGTTGATACGACGCGATTGCAACATTACAAAATTGCGTAAAATGTGCATTATACGAACCGATGTTGAATCGTTATACATTCGTATACAATCGATCATGAATACGATTTACATACTTTATTAATCCTTCCTGATATTCCTTAGTTAGTAAAAGCTTATCCGTCAATTGCTGCTCCTCGCCTCATTGCTGTATATATAGATATTTTATAGCTAGGATAGTATAGAGATGTTTTTGTTTTCTCCAAAAAAGCCTTAACTTAATCATTTTCCCACGTAAGATTTGAAGGAGAGCTAATTTTAAGTCGAATAACAAAGAAAAACTTCCATAATACTGCAGCCACCCATTCGGCTTATATTGACAATTTTCCTGACTTTATCTATTCTAAAGATAATTGAATACGGAAAGAATAGGTTGAATTTACTACTCTACTAAAAAGTAAATTCTTAAAGGGAAGACCGGTAAAAATCCGGCGCGGTCCCGCCACTGTATATGGGAGCTTTCTATTAATTGCCACTGTCAAAAGGATGGGAAGGGGATAGAAGGTGTTGATCATGAGCCAGGAGACCTGCCTATTTTTGATGCCATTCGACCTACGCGGATAGGGAGGTGTACGAACGTTTCTGACTTCATGTATTTTACGCATAATGAAACAGAATCATCCATATGTACACATCTCTAGCAATATAGGGGTGTTTTTTTTTGAGCAAAAACATACTAGAAAGGGAGAGTTTGCGATGAACAAGACTGCGTTCACAAAACGTTGGGCTGCCTTATTTGCTGTATTTTTACTGGTACTTAGTAATCTAGCATTTGTCCAACCATCCGTCCAAGCTGCGACATTAGAAAAGGCGGTAACGATTAAAGCCATTGATGAAAATGGTGAAGTGGTTTTACCTTTGACTGCTGTTAGTTTTGAAGAAGGAGAAACGGCTTATGATGTTTTGCTAGAAGCCGGAGAGAAAAAGGGGAAAGAAATTGATACTACCCACGGTGAGTATGGTGCTTTTATAAATAGTATTGGAGAGACATCTCCGACAGGTAACGCTTATTGGTCTTTTAATATTAACGGCGTGTCTGCTTCAACTGGTATTTCGTCTCATAAAGTAGCTAGTGGTGAGCACTTGCTATTTGCGATTACAGAATGGCCAAATCCAACTGTAACCGCAAAAGTATCGGCCGTCGGTAAAAATGGAGTAGAAGTAATTCCGGAAACAAATGTTACCTTAATAAAGGGTGCTAGTGCCTATGATGCCTTAATCCAGGCGGCCGTACAACATGGAGTTTCCGTGCAAGCGACTGTTGATGATACTTATTTTACTTATATCAATAATGTCGGAGATACAGAGATAGGTTCCAATGATTGGTGGGGTGTAGGAGTCAACGATAATGCGTTATCTACTAGTATTGTTGCTCATGAGGTTCAACCAAACGACCATGTTCAATTAACAGTTCAAACCTATGTACCTCCAAGCGAGCCAGGTACGGCTGAACCGGCTGAGCCAAGTGAACCAGCACAGCCAACCGATCCAGAAGAACCAGTTGATCCACATGAAACCAATCCGATTAAGAATGAAGAAATCGAAGATAACATTAGCGATATTTTATCTTACATGGAAACAAAGAATATTACCACCTTCTATGGAAACGAATGGTGGGTATGGGGATTAGCAAATACAACAAGGGAAATCCCAGCTACTTATGTAACCAGTGTGAAAGAAAAAGTGAAGGAAGTAGACGGGAACTTCCGAAATGTACTTGATTTAGAGAAAGTTATAATTGGATTGTCGGCAGCGGGTTATGATGCGACATCGATTGAGGGTTACAATTTAGTAGACTTGTTGGTTAATCATGCTAGTTTACAAAATTCATCAATAAATATGAACATCTATGCTTTACTTGCTGTTGATAGCGCTCAGTATAAAACACCCGAAGGCTTTAGAGAACAGCAAGTCAATGCAATTCTATCACGAGAGTTAGCAGGGGGAGGCTGGAGCTTTTTCGGTTCGAACCCGAGCCCAGACATTACTGGAATGGTCTTGACGGCATTAGCGCCCTACCGTAATCAAGCGGACGTCCAAATGGCAATTGACAGAGCTGTGAACTACTTATCGGATGTACAAGGAGAGACAGGTGGCTTTACGATTGCATCGAATGGTGGAGACTCCAGTGAATCGATCTCCCAAGCAATCGTTGGTCTTGCATCTGTTGGTGTGGATCCTACGGGACAAAGTTTCACAAAGGCTGGAGGAAATCTTATCCTGCATTTGCTGAAATTTAAACAAAATGATGGAGGCTTTAGTCATTTACAAGCTGGTGCATCGAGTGATATGTCCACACAGCAAGTGTTATTGGCCTTAACAGCATATCAAAGCTTTGTTAATAATAATGGATTGGTTTACCAGTTTGAGTTGGTAAATAAACCAGGAGCACAACCAGCGGAGCCAAACCAGCCAGTGGAGACAAATCCATCGGATGAACAAAATCAACCAGTTGGTTTAGATAAAAATGGACAAACAGTAGTATCTACGGATGATACAGGAGAGACATCAGAATCTGCCGAAGGAAATAAACTGCCGAACACGGCAACCAATACAGCAAACTTAATGGTTATCGGACTTGGTGTATTGCTAGTCGGTTTAATTCTTTTCTATGTAAAGCGTAAACGAGTATCATAAGTATAATTAGGGTAATTCAGCGTTTTTGCCTGGATTACCCTCATTCATTGTAATGGGAAGGAAGGATCATAGCATGAAGCGATGGATACTAGCGGCGATGATGCTGATATTTTTCTTTTTAGCCGTTGGCTGTGAAAAAGATGAGGTTGTCGCACCAGAGGTGAATGACGATGTCAAACAGTCTGAGGAGCTAGCGGGAGCGGATGATGAGGTAAATGTAGAAGGGGATGGGAAGTCGGTTGAAGAGCAAGCCGGTTCTAAAATCAAGGTGGATTTGAATGAGGAAAGAGCTGTTGCTCAGAAGGAAACAAAAGAGATTGTCCAACCCGAAGAGTCAAAAGTGGCCACTCCATCTCAAACCAAACCAAGTGGTGCTAATGCACAAGCGGAACCGCCAAAACAACCAGCAAATGAAGTAAAACAACAAGAACCACCAGCCCAACCGAAGCCAGCTCCTGAACCGGCCCAAGCTGCACCGGAACCAACCAAACCCGTACAAACAGTGACGATTACAATTACTGCTCCTGAGGTAAAAGGAACCATTGTACCAGTTACAACGGTGGAAATGCAAGATGGAGACACGGTCCTTTCGGTTACCCAAAGGATTGTCAAGGCACGAGGGATTCAAATAGATGTGACTGGTTCGGGGGCAACGGCTTATATACAAGGCATTGATAACATATATGAATTTGATCACGGCCCGCTTAGTGGCTGGGAAGTATTTGTCGATGGAAAAGCCATAGACACAAGCGCTGGGGTGTACGGGGTACAGCCTGGGCAAGCAATTATGTGGCGATATACGAAGGATTATACGAAATAGACCAACTAGAGGATTGAGTTGAAGTATATGGTACGAGGATTTCAATCGTTTCATCCTATGATTCTTTTACTTTATTACATTCTTACGATTGCAGGAATTATGCTTTACCAGCACCCCGTGTATTTAGTCATGGGAGCAATATTGATTCTTATCATCCACTTTATGCTTGATAGGGGTCAGGAGCTGAAAAAATGGCGGACGATGATTCTCGTGATGGGGATGCTCTCGCTTGTTTTAACACCGTTATTTAATCAGCGCGGCAATCACATTCTTTTTTATCTTTTTGAAAAGCAAGTAATGGTAGAGGCCATTTGGCAAGGAGTGATGATTGCCTTAACGCTTGTTTGTATCTTAACCTTATTTTTGACTTTTAATATGGTCATCACTCCTGATAAATTCGTTTTTCTGTTTTCAAAAATTCTTCCCCAATGGGCGCTCTTGACTATGCTGTCGATGAGATTTTTCCCTCTTTTAAGGAAAAGGCTTATTGAAATCGGCGATGTCCAGAGCGTAAAGGGATTATCGGTAACAAGCGGCTCGCTCAAACAGCGCGCTTCTAACGGAATGATGTTCTTGCAAACCCTCCTTACCTGGTCGTTAGAGGAATCGATTCAGACAGCCGATTCAATGACGGCAAGGGGCTACGGTCTTGGAAAGAGGAGCAAATACCAGCCCTTTTATATGAAAAAAAGAGACTGGGTGGCATTTGCTTTTCTTATGTTGGCAGGCTCCCTGGTCCTGTTTGGCTGGTGGCTTGGGGATGGCGTGTTGACACTGCTGCCCTTCCTCGAACCCGTTTGGCTACAGGGCCGGGAATGGCTGTATTTCGTCCTGTTTTTTATATTCATTGGTTTTCCGATTTGGACGGAAGGAAAGGAGATGTTTAAGTGGAAATACTTACGACGAAAAGCTTAAGTTTCACTTATCCAAACGCAACGACAAACGCATTAAAAGAGATTAACATCCAAGTACAGCAAGGAGAATTCGTTGTCCTCTGCGGTCCGTCCGGAAGCGGGAAATCGACATTGCTTCGCTTGTTTAAACCGGAAATTGCTCCACACGGGGAGAAAGTAGGCTCTCTCTTTTTTAAAGGAAAACCATTGGAGGAACTGGACCCACTTGTAAGAGCGAAAGAGCTCGGCATGGTCTTTCAAGATCCGGAAAATCAAATCGCGATGGACAATGTGATGAAGGAACTAATATTCGGAATGGAAAACCTAGGGTTTACGACCGAACAAATGCGGAAAAAGATAGCTGAAATGGTCAATTTCTTCGGGTTAAATCATTTGCTTGATAAAAAAACGGACGATCTGTCTGGGGGGCAAAAGCAATTAATTAATTTAGCTGCTGTTTTATTGCTCGAGCCGACCGTTTTATTACTAGATGAGCCAACTGCCCAGCTTGATCCGATTGCCGCGAAGGAATTTATTCATATGCTTCAACGGTTGAACGATGAATTTGGCCTTACCATTGTCATTGTCGAGCATCGGTTAGAGGAACTATTTCCGGTCGCGAGCCGAGTCATCTTAATGGAAAATGGCAAACTGCTTCACGATATGCCGCCGAAGGAAATGGTTCTCGAACTAGGGATTCATGAAACAATGCGGAACTTTTTACCGAGCTCTGCGTTATTGTATTTAGATTTCCAGCCAGATGGAAACGTACAGGACATTCCGCTTAATGTAAAAGAAACGAGACATTGGCTGCAAGGGCAAAAGGTTAATTGGGACGAACCTACTGTGGTAAAGGAGACAGCCAAACAGCCAATTCTTGAATTAAAAGAAGTCGATTACCAATATGGTAAAAATACCCCGCCTGTTTTGTACAATTTAGATCTATCCATTTATGACGGTGAATGGCTGGCGATTGTCGGTGCAAACGGCACAGGAAAATCCACGCTTTTAAAGGTGATTGGCGGTATTTTAAAAGCACAGCATGGAACGATGAAGTTCAAGGGGAAAAAGGTGAAAAAGTGGGACCTCCAAAAAGTAAGCTACCTGCCGCAGAACCCTAAGCTCTTTTTCATCCATGATAGTATTAAAAAGGAATTTGACTCCATAGCGAAGCAGCATGGAATCAGCCATTCGGAAGCTGTGATACAAGAGCTAGTGGAAAGTTTTCAGATTAGTCACTTACTCAATCGCCATCCGTATGACTTAAGTGGGGGAGAACTGCAGAAAGCTGCTTTAATTGGCACCTTGCTTGTCAAACCTACAATATTGTTAATTGATGAACCGACAAAAGGAATGGACCCTGAGTCGAAGTCAGCATTTGGGAATTTAGTATCCACTTTAGTAGAGGAAGGTCTCACAGTTGTGATGGTCACGCATGATATTGAGTTTGCGGCCACCTATGCGACTAGATGCAGTATGCTGTTCCAAGGGCAAATTACGGTAACGGAAAACACCAGGGACTTCTTTCATGAAAATACGTACTATACGACGGTGTTGAATCGTGCTACACGAAACAGCAATGCTTACCCCGTCGTGACCATTAAGGAGGCAAGGCAAATATGGCGCATTCAAAGCCAATCTTAATTGGTTTAGCGATCCTTATTTTCGTTCTGCTCGTCGGCTTTCCTTTATTTAACACGCAACACTTTCTAGCCATAAGCCTGCTCATCATGGCTGCCTCTTTTTTTCCTTTTATGATTAGCTTTTCGCGGAAACAAGTATTGAGT
The DNA here is from genome assembly GCF_030817595.1 of Neobacillus niacini. Taxonomy (GTDB): domain Bacteria; phylum Bacillota; class Bacilli; order Bacillales; family Cytobacillaceae; genus Neobacillus; species Neobacillus niacini_G. Next base: position 2,278,265 of record NZ_JAUSZN010000001.1, on the reverse strand, counting down.
AGGGAGCTGGTCGTGGTGGCGATTTTAGCAGCGATTGCCGCCGTCAGCCGGGTGCCGTTTGCCTCGATTCCAAGCGTGCAACCGACCACCTTTGTGATTATCATTGCCGCGATCGTATTAGGACCGCAAAGCGGATTCATCATTGGGAGTTTGGCGGCGATCGTCTCCAACCTCTTTCTCGGTCAAGGTCCATGGACCCCATGGCAAATGTATGCCTGGGGGATGATTGGCTTAACGGCCGGGTTCCTCGGCAAAACGTGGATTATGCAAAGTAAGATTGGTCGATGTATTTACGGTTTTATTGTCGGCATTGCCTTTGGCTGGATTATGAATCTTTGGGTCGTTGTCGGTGTCATCCAAGACCTAAGCTGGCCAGTAATTTTGCTCTATTACAGCTCAAGCTTTTACTTTGACCTCGCACACGCCGTCTGTAACGTCTTTTTCTTATGGGTATTTAGCAGCAGCTGGATGAAAATTATTGAGAGGTTTAAGGTAAAGTACGGGATATTCCAGAGGTTCGGGTGACAGGCACCATCCAGTTACGACCGTCAAATGAAAGATATTAATCCTAAAATTATATTCCAGCCCAATCCACCAGTAACGGATAACCTATCTTATCTTAGAGTTGGCAAAACCTATTCCGACAAGGTGAAATCATGTTTTAGATTTAGTTGCTTAAATCTTCATTTGTCTTGCACGGTATTTAATACAATGAAACATATATGGTCAAAAATATACAAGGGCTGACTTGAATTTAAAGTCAGCCTTCTTTTATGTACGAATTAGTATTATAGTGCAATTTTTATAATTAGATACTATTGATACAATAATAGGAATCAAAGCAACATTTGGTGTTTATATATAAATAAAGAATCCGTCTGTTTTTGAACCACTAAAAGCGAGGAGACATTTTACAAAAAATTTACAAGGATTTTATTAATGTTTGGCCAATTCTATACGTAAGTAATATAAACAGGGAAGGAAGTGGAGTATGAGATATCAACGAACGTTTTTTATGATTAATGATTTGGTCATTGAAGTCAAGAAACCTGAAATAACGCTAAAAAAAATCATAGTAACCAAAATTAAAATAGAAAATGAAGAATATAGAATGCTCCGAAAAAAATTCGATGAAGATTTATTCCATATTGAGAAAAAGCCTGAAGGATGGTACAACACAGAAAAAGAGTAAGCACTCTGAATGGATAAATACCAGAATGTTTCGGTGTTTGGAATAAACTAACACCTACACAGTCTCGTAAAAGTTATAAATTCTACCCTGATTACAGTTGCAGTTTATAGGGGTTTTAACGCAATTACTAATTGTACCTCGCCATCTTGATTACTGGTTTATAATTAAACCATATCAAAACAGGGCTCTAGTTACTTAAATTTTATTTTTAATAAAACAGTTGCTAGCATTCTTCAAAACTGCTTGAGGCATGAGTGCCGGTTCGGCTATTTTTATGCAAAAAGTAATTCGTAAGTATAAACTTGGATAATGTAATGGAATGAGTACAAAAAAGGCAACCGTTCGGGATGAAGTGTTTCGAACCCTTGGTTGATTGTAACTGAAGAGCCAACTGATCATGTTCTGCTCATATTGAACTGTATGAGCAATCCTTCACTGGCTCAGTCGGATGGGATGTCTTTTAGCGCATCAGAAATACTCTACTATTTACAATTCTTTATCAATAGTTTACTGAGTATTTACATAAATACTTCTTCTCTTAAAATTTCTCAATTAATCTATTACTAGATTCAAAATCATAAACATCTATTAGCTTGAGGTCTAGCTGTATTAAGTAGTCGGATAAAGTGGCTAAGGCTGCCAAGGAACGAGGTATGTCCATTCTAGCGCAATGGAGTAAATTTAATTTTAATTGTGGATTTCAGGTTATAAATTAAGGTCTAAGTGGCGCCATGCTTGGTGCCATTTTTTTAGATTACAAATCACGAGGAAATATTAGAAAAAAAGAAAACTTGATTTATCAGTTACTTGTGTGTACAACAAGATACCCTTTTGACAATTTCAAAAAACCACACCTTCATGTGGTTGTTGATTTCCAACAATGAAGGTGTGGTTATCTAGTTTGTTAATGATGTATTTTTTGAATCCGCATCGAGCGGCTTATTGTTATCCATCCGATTAAATATGGTTGCTAAAATTGGACCAGATATATTATGCCAAACACTGAAAATAGCACTCGGTACAGCTGATAATGGTGAGAAATGGGCTGAAGCAATAGCAGCACCTAAGCCGGAGTTTTGCATTCCAACTTCAATTGCAACTGCTTTTTTCTTCGATAAGTCCATCTTGAATAACTTTCCAAAGAAATAGCCAAGTAAATAGCCAAGTACATTATGGAGGATAACAACAGCAAAGATGATTAACCCCGTTTTAGCAATATTTTGTTGGTTAACAGATACTACTGCGGCTACAATCGAAACAATTCCTATAATCGATACAAGCGGAAGGACCTTTACACTTGCCTGTGCTTGTCGATTAAACAATTTCTTAATGATTAGCCCTAGGACGATAGGTACAATCACAATTTTTACAATGGAAACAAATAGGCTACCTGGTTCTACAGGAATCCATTCGCTTGCAAGTAATAAAATAAGTGCTGGTGTTACCACAGGCGCTAGTAGTGTTGTCACTGAGGTAATGGTTACACTTAGGGGAACATCACCTTTCGCTAAGAAAGTCATAACATTAGATGAAGTCCCTCCTGGACAGCAACCTACTAAAATGACTCCTACAGCAATTTCAGGAGGTAATTGTAATCCTTTTGCTAGTAAAAAGGCAAGACCAGGCATAATTAAAAATTGACCAATAACTCCGATTGCCACATCCTTTGGACGTCTGAAAACTTCCTTAAAATCTCCTGCAGACAAGGTTAGTCCCATTCCAAACATAATAATTCCTAGAAGGAGTGAAATATGTGGTGCGATCCACGTAAATGCGGATGGCCAAAAAAACGATAAGGCTGCAAATAATAGCACCCAGACGGCAAAGGTACTGCCAGCGAATTGGCTTACTTTCTCTAAAACTTTCATTTTATACACCTCTGACTTTTGAATTTATGTAATGAAAAGTATTATAGAGTACTTTTTGAATAAAGACAATAGTTAGAATATTGAATTACCACAAACCAGCGATATATTATCTAAATGTTTGAACCGATAGAACGAATAAAGAAGACAGCCAAAAAGTGTGATTAAACAAGATTGGTGTCCACACTGGTGAGATAATCAGTTTGAAAATATAATAGAGTTATAGAAACGTTTTTATGTATTTGTAGTCAAACCGCGGATTTATCCCAATTTATGATGATAATCCAATCCATCCTTGCTTTTTAAAATAACATAAGAGGAGATAGTACGCAGATAGTACGGGTGGTGGCGAAAAATTGTGGTTCCGAATATGGCGGTGGATGTGGCGGTTATGGATACGGTTGCTTTTATGGCGGTAGTTCAATTGTTTGTAATTCAGCCATATTGTACACTTTAACTGTGCAAGTCTGATTCATTTCATCCGGTCTGTTTATGAACATTTGAGGCGAGGACGACTTTTATGAAAAATTTACAAGGAATTTAATAATTTTTGGCCAATTCTATACGTAAATAATAGAAACAGGAGAGGAAGTGGAGTATGAGATATCAACGAACGTTTTTTATGATTAACGATTTGGTTATAGAAGTCAAGAAACCTGAAATTACGTTAAAAAAAGTCATAGTAGCCAAAATTAAAATAGAAAATGAAGAATATAGAATGCTCCGAAAAAAATTCGATGAAGATATATTCCATATAGAGAAAAAGCCTGATGGATGGTACATAACAGAAAAAGAGTAAGCACTCTGAATTGATAAGTACTAGGTTATAAAGGAGCTCTTTGCAGGTAAATATGCTTGGGGAAAAGTCGTAGTCTGACCATGAAAGAGTGAGGATAGGGTTGTGATTGGCCGTTTCACATTTTGATAAATTGGGAGAGTTTTATAAAAGGAGAGCGGACCATTCTCGTAGATGTCAACTCTCCTTATTTAAGTTATTCTAATTTATTGTTTTTCCATGACTATCAATGCCGATATCCAGCCTTCGATCCCGTTTGTCGTTTGAACCTTTAGCCACTTTATTCCTTTGGAATCTACTTGTTCTTCATTCAAAAAGTGTAGGATTTCTCCATTTGTGATCGTGTATAAACGGGGCGCAGTTAGTGCGGGAGCTTCACGAATATTTCCACCATCTTCATATTTCTTATTTAAAATTAATTTTTTTTGATCAGGGGAAGCCCCAGATGCTTGTACGTGCACATGTTCTTGGTTTAACCAAACCTCCGCTTTCTTCCATTTTTGTGTATACCACTCATTTGGATTGTTCATGATGGCAGCAGTTAGCAAAATCACTACAGCTGTGGCAGCATAGAAGGTCCATCTTTTAATCCTGCTCTTAATCCTTTTCCGTTTCGTAAAAAGCTCAATCATTTTGTTGAGAAAATTTTCGAACAAGGCAAACATTACTTCAATGATTTCTATCCAAACAGGTATGCCAGCTATTCCTGCTTCTCTCCGCCGTCTTTGCATCGTGGAAAGAAGTGCCATAATTGGGTGAGAAATTAGATATATCATCTTTTTCAACAAACGGCACAACAAGTTTAAGAAGGGAGGAAAAATGTACAACAATATCAGCCTTGCGAGTTGCAAGAGCACAAAAAGAGCCAAAAAAAGACGCATCCATTCCGGCAGGACAGTAATTAGTGACCAAATCCAAAACAGCTGGTTTAAAATAGATTCCACAATCGCTAATCTCCTTTATTTAAATAGGATTGAAGTTCTCTCTTTGGACCAGAAATCTGTTTTTTTCTATTGATGTTTTCTAGATTGACAGGGAGATACGGGAATAGTTTTTTTAGCTTGGCCAATCTTTGTTCTGCCTCAAACTGGTCAATAGAGAGATCGTTGATTAAGTTGAAAAGTTGTTTGTTAACCTCAAATTTGAAGGCTTGATTTTGGATAAACTCCGATTCCACTAACCGCTTTGCCATTTCATTCTTTTCTCCAAGCTTTCCGGCCGTGATAAAATCACCTGCTTGAAGAGCATCTTTAATCGAGGCAGAAATCCGGCGTGCTTCCTCCAAGTCTAGAGCCTCTTGATAGGCAGACAGTTCCGCATTTCGATCTAAATCGGCAATCGCATCGTCATGGCGTTGGTCCCGAATCCCTTGCCGGATTAAAACACGAACATTTCGAACAACAATTCCACCCTCTCTTAACACCTTGACTAATGGCGAGGTTTGAAAAAATTCTTCGATATGCCTGGCAAAACTAAGCTCTTCTTCAATAGGATAATATCTTGCTTCCGATTCCACCCAAAAGGGCAAATTATTGTTAATAATGTCGCCAAATTCTCCTGCATTTTGTTGAACTAACCGTTCGGGGTATTCAACGGCAATGTCGATAAATAGATTAACAGAAAACCTTCTTCCTCTTGTTGCAGAAGGGACTTCCTCTTTGTATGTGATGGTATGCTGCTGCATATTGACTGTATAAACCCTTTTATATTTGCCAATCCGTAATTCACTACGTGACAAACGATCTCCATTTTTAACTGCGTAGTATTCGTTGTGATTATTGACATAAACAAAAGCATAAGTCATCGACGACGTAGGCGGCTTTTCCAAAAAACTAAATTTCACATCTTTAACATCTTCAATAAATTGCATTAGGTTATTTCCCTCCTGGTTTACTATTTTAATTGAGAGATCACTTACCCTTGTCTACAATCTATGCAGACAATCGGAAGAAAAGCCCCATATCTTTGCAGAAATTGGGGATTGAGGGAGTTTAGGTATTATGATTTCAATAATTTTAGAAGAAAAAAACGATAAGGCTGCAAATAAAAGCACCCAGACGGCAAAAGTACTGCCGGCGAATTTACTTACGTTCTCTAAAACTTTCATTACTTTACACCTCTGACTTTTTTCAATTTATGTAATGAAAGGTGTATTTTTTGAATAAAGACAATAGTTAGAATATATTAAATTGTCGTAGCCCAAAGGAATAATATTATTAAGGATTGGCGTCAAGAAATATTAAGATGTCAGAATATTTGGTATATAATATAAAAATCACAACTCATTGTTATACCGAAGGGGGATTTTATGAAATACAAGATTAGTGAATTAGCAACTGTACTTAACGTTACAACAAATACAATTAGAAGATATGAAAAGATGGGTTATATCAAGTCCAAAAGAACTCAAAATAGCAATTATCGATATTACAATGAAGATGACCTATCAACGTTTATGAATGTTAGACTATTACGGAAGTATGGTTTTACACATACCGAAATAGGAAATATGAAGAACAGTGATATGGCAGGCTTAATCTCTGAATACGAGAGGCAAATGAAGAAATTTGACGAACAAATTAACTATTTAACAAATTTAAGACGTAGGCTTAGTGATGATTTGGTTTTAATGAAAAAAGCAGAGGAAATTAAACAACTATGCTATATAAGAGATTGCGTGGATCTTTCATATGTACTTTATCAAAGGAGGGATGAAATATTAACGGAACCACAAAGGGTAACGGCCATCCAGGATCACTTATATTTGTCGCCGGAAGTATTGCGGGTTTATCTAATTAGAAAAGAAGATGTAGAAAACGACCGTCTCATTCTAAATGCGGGTGTGGCTGTTAAAACGGCCCATATGGATAGATATAATATAAAACAAAATGAATATACGGAAAGATATGAAAAACGAAAATCCCTCATTAGTGTTGCAAAGCTCCCGGTAAATGGCGAAAAAAATGTAAAAGAAGCTTTGCTGAAAGAACCTTTCAAGTATATGCAGGAGCATAACTTAAAAATGAATGGGGACATTATTGGCATTGTAATTGCCAATGTGATAGAAGATCAACAGGAAATGCAGTATGTACTAGTTGGTGTTCCCATAGCGGAAATGCAACCTTTGGATTATTTACTATGACATAGTGTCAACCTTCATAATTACATTCGTGGGTAATAGAAATGTTTGGAGGGGGGAACTGACACATGCGAAAAAGAGAGAAAAGGCCACTATTTTTAACAACGTTTTCATTCTTGAATTTCTATTAGAGAGCTATGCAACGGAGTAAGAAATTTACTATTTTAATGTATTGGTAATCTAGTAATCTAAAGAAGCTTCCATAGTTGAGAGGGGTTCAAGAATGAAAATCAAGTCAAAGAAAGTGATTAGCATATTACTGACTTTCATCATATTTTTTACCTCGGCATTTAACAACGTTGTTGCATTTGCCAGTGATACATCTAACGACAGGAAAATTGACATTTGGGATCTTGGAGGAATACAAACCTCGGGAGATTTATACAACAACATTATTACAGCGGATGTTCTTGACAGTAAAACGACAATTAAATCTGGTACGTTTGTAACCACTGCATTTGGGGATTTAACCATAGCCAATCCAAGTACCACGGATAGGTCATACTATTATCAGTCAGATGGTGCTACCGTAGGTATAAATTCCTCTGGTTTCTGGGGAAGTCAAAAGTATAGTTATGATGATGGTTATCATGCAAACGGAGTTTATTACGCAAATGGTACGGGAGGTCCCGGGAGAAGGTATTTGACCCTTGAGAATGTTGTTGCTGGGGATAAAATTACCGTTTATGGTGGAACGAGTAATGGAGATGAAACCATTCACTTTGTTCACGCAGCAGTGAGTGTAAGCGGTACGACAGTTACAGTAAAACCGGATACTTCACAGGTTCAGGATAGCACAGCTGCTTTTACGACATCTGCACAAAAGGTTGAATTCACAGCACAATATTCCGGATCCTATCAAATTTATGTTTCAGCTGAAAAAGGTGGAAAACCTTATTTCCAAAGAGTGATGAGGACTCCTGGAGTTAAGGTAAGTGGATCTGTCAATTTAAATGGCAGTGATATTACCGAAGGTTATGCACTTAATTTTACGAATCAGAAAACCGGTGATACGACAACTGTAAATGCTAATGCAGACAATTCCTTTAATGCCGTTCTCGCAACGGGCTATGATTATATTGTCACGTTAAAAAATATAGCCAGTTACAGAATTTCTGATGAAACCAAGGTCGTACGTACATCGACTTCTGATATTACGCAAGGAAAAAGTGTTAGCTTTGATGTTGTAGCTAACATGCTTGTCACGGTTAGTGGTAATATTAAGGGCTTTGACTCCAGCTATGATGTAAGTAAATTACAAATGAAATTTACTCCTCCAGAAGTAAGCCTTTTCTCACCGGTTGAAGCTATAGTAAATACAAATGATAACACCTTTAAAGCTGATGTTCAGGACGGGGTACCGTATACAGCCGTTATTTCAGGTGTCAATGATTATGAAATTGTGGATGGCGGCAGTATAAATTTAAGCGCTGACACCGTTCAGGATATTAGATTTGCTAAAAAGGCAGTACATACTGCAACCGGGTTATTCCAGGGATTACCCTCAACTGCTCAAATTTCAAGAATTACATTTACAAATGTTGATGATGGATATACTTATGCCGGGAACGTTTCAAATGGCGGATACACAGTAAGCCTCAGAGATGGTGCGTATAACGTTACAGCTGTTGGTTCCGACAATTATAGTACGAGTTCCCACTTAGTTATTAATGGGCACGATACCACTAAGGATATTCTGTTTGTTAACAACACTGCTCCTGAGCCCCTTGCCTGGGTTCCAGATTTGTATGTTGGTGACAGCTCTAAGACCAATAATTTCAGTACAGTAAAGGAGGCACTAGACGCAGCAGCCCGAATGAACCCAACCGATGAAGCTCATAGAATCACCATTCACATTGCGCCGGTTGTTTACAGGGCACAGCTTATAATAAAAACTCCATATATAACACTTGTAAATTCTCATCCAAATCCAACCAGCGATCCAAGTACGCAGGTTAAAATTACTTGGTATTACGGTATTGGGTATAAATATTACAGCATGGGTTCTGACGGCTTCTATAATGAGGAAAATGCATTTGATAAGTATTCAAAAAATATTGCCAGTAAATGGGGAGGTACCGTCTATCTCACTAGTACGGCTACCGACTTCAAAGCTCAAAACATCGTATTTGAAAATTCCTTCAACAAATACATGACAGATGAGGAGTTAGCAGATGGTGTGGAGCTTGCCAATATACCAACCGCTAGCACAATAAATGTAGACAGAAAGTCTTTTACAGATGTTACCTCAAAAGCAGCTACAGAAAGAGCTGCAGCTATGATTATCGAAGGAAACCGAGCAGAGTTTGTTAATTGTAGTTTCCTTGGAAGCCAGGACACACTTTACACTGGTGGCAGCGCTACGAATAGCAGTTATTTTAAAAACGCTTTTATAGAAGGTAACACAGACTATATATTTGGTGATGGAAATGTGGTATTTGATAATGCTACATTGATTTTCGCCGGTTACAGTGAAAAAGCTGTAGGTGGTTATATCACAGCAGCAAGAGATACAGCGTCCCATGGATACCTTTTTAGGAATAGTACTGTAACAGCTGGCAGTAAAAATATGCAGGCTTCAGGTTTCTTCGGAAGACCCTGGGGAGCAGGAGCAAGAGTAACCTTTTTGGATACCAAGCTTCAGAGTGATTCTATCATAGACCCAAAAGGCTGGACGGATATGAGTGGTCCACCTGAAAATGCGCATTTTGCAGAACACAATACGACTTATAATCATTCAGCAGTAGATACATCGCAAAGAAGAGCACCCGTTTTAACGAAGGCACAAGCTGCCGCAATTAATGTTGCCGATTATTTTGGAGGTTGGACACCATCATCTTATAAAGCTGACAGTGATACAGCGCCAACATTCAAGGTTGATCCTTTCTTCACAACAGATGATGATATCAATATACCTTACGTCGGAAATACCATTAGCTTAGGATATGAATTTAATCATCCAAATGATAACGTAAATGACAGTTCTTTAATCCAGTGGTACAGAGTAAGTCTGGATGGAACTGAGACGTTGATCCATGCAACAACCGCGTATATTTCAAAAACATACAAACTTACAAGTGCCGATGCAGGCTATTATATCAAGGCTGTTGTGACACCGGAAAACGTGAATGGTTTGAAGGGTACAAAGATGTCTATTAAACTTGATAACCTGGTTAGAGTTGGCTCCTCCGGCGGCGGAGGAAATGAAATTCCGGATGGTCAGCGTGTAAATATTTATCTAGCAGGTGACTCAACGGTTAAGACATACGGCCCAACCTCAGATACAGGTGGTTGGGGAGAATATTTACAGAAATTTTTCAATTCTGATAAGGTGAATGTTGTTAATTATGCAAACGGAGGCAGAAGCTCAAGAAGCTTTATAAATGAAGGAAGTCTTGATAAAATTGCTTCCACCATTAAATCCGGTGACTATTTGCTGGTTCAATTTGGACATAATGACGAAGCAAATCAATCAGGATATCTCTTAGACAGATTTGTATCTATGGGAGCACCGGATGCAAACGGTGTTTATCCTTCCATTCCGGGGGTTAAAGAGGCAACACCGGCAAGTCTTTTACAACAGTATGGCGCAGAATTTTATCCATATACAAGTGGTACCTTCAAGTGGTATCTGCAACAGTATATTGAAGTAGCAAGAAATGCAGGAGCAACTCCTATTTTAGTTACTCCTGTTTCAAGACAGTATTTTAACGTGGATGGCACCATAAGAACTCATCATGATGCTACGGACACCACAACTGGAACGATAACGACTTCCAATAATGCTTATGTAAAAGCGGTTGAACAGTTAGGTGCGGAGCAGGATGTTAAAGTGATTGATATGTTTGAATTAACAAAAGAGTCCTTTGAAAAAGCATACAAGGATGACCCTGCAGCCACGAATGGAAGCTCTCCTATAGCAAAGGCAGTAATGGTCCCTGCAGATTCAACTCACAATAATAAGATTGGCGGTTTTTATAACGGCGCGTCCATTGCCAATGAAATACAGGACCTTGGATATAACATCTCTAACTACGTTATTCCACCTGTAAGAGTAGGCGGTGTCGACGGTAAGAACAGCGTACAATTTGAAGTGGATTCACACAGCAAAGTAAGTGTATATACCCCTGATACAAGCGGTGTTTATACAAGTCAGCTAAATACTTATTGGACTGCTGAGACCCAGGCTCTTATTGATCGACTTTCTGCAGCACCTGTGGATCATACCGCTCCAGTCACAACCTCCAATGCTCCAACAGATTGGTCGAAAGACGACGTAACCGTCAAACTGGACGCTTCCGATAACGAAAGTGGTGTTGCCGAAACCTTTTATTCAATCAATGGGTCTGATTATGTGAATGGTACATTCTTTACAATAGGTTCAGAGGGAGATCATACAGTATCCTTCTATTCTATTGATAAAGCAGGAAATATTGAACAGGCTCATAATCTACATGTTCTGATTGATAAGACGGCACCTGTTACAACGTCTGCTGTCACACCAGCTCAACCGGACGGGCTGAACGGGTGGTATATACATGATGTAAAGTTGAGTCTTAACGTGTCTGACAAACTATCGGGTGCGGCCAAAACGGAGTATAGCTTGGATGGTGGAAACACTTGGAAAGCATACACCAAGCCAATCACAATCGATAAGGATGGAAAATATGATGTAAGCTATCGTTCAGTCGATAATGCCGGAAATATTGAAGAGAAGCAAAACATTTCTATTAATCTAGATGCCAATGCTCCTACTATCGATATGACTGGCGTTGTGAATGATATTTACAACGATTCCGTGGATATCAATCCGGCCATAGAGCTTAAAGATAATTTGTCCGGAATTGACAACACAAAAACAACTATAGCATTGGATGGAAAATTCGTAGAAAATGGGGAGATAATCCCTCTTTATAAGCTGCCACTTGGTCAGCACGAGTATAGTGTAACAGCGTATGATTTGGCTGGGAATGTGGTAACGCAGGTTGTTAAATTCCAAACTTCTACTAGCATCCAATCCTTACAGGAATTGATTACACGCTTTACGGAAGCCGGATGGATAGATAGGAACGGCATAGCTAAAAGCTTGAAGAGTAAGCTTCACGCGGAAAATTTGGCTGCATTTTTGAATGAAGTTCAGGCTCAAAGAGGCAAGCATGTTTCTGTACAATATGCAGATTATCTCATCCGAGATGCTGAATACTTGTTGTCCAATAAATAAATCATTATTTAAAAGTTTAGCTCAACTGAAATATTTTGCTCCCCCTTTTTTATGAAGGGGGAGCTTTTCGTTTTTATAGCAGGAATGAAAACGTTTTAATTATTGACTATGACATTGTGTCAACCTTCATAATAACATACGTGGGTAACACAAAATAAATTGAAGGGAGAACTGAAACATGCGAAAGAAATAACGCATCCATTTTTAACAACGGTTTCATTCGTGTATTTCTTTTAGAGAGCCAAGATGGAGTAATATACTTTATTCATGTATTGGTGATCTAAAGAAAAGCTTCAATTGTCGAGAGGGGTTCAAGAATGAAAATTAAGTCAAAGAAAGCGATTAGTACATTACTGACTTTCATAATGTTTTTCACACTAGCATTTAACAACGTTGTTACATTTGCCAGTGAACCATCTAACGACCGGACAATAACAGAAAAAACTACTGCCAGTACTCCAACAATTTGGATTGTTGGGGATTCGACAGTAAGCTCTTTTACGGATAATTACTATTATCCAAGGTATGGATGGGGCACTCAAATTGAAAATTATCTCGATGGCTCCTTCACCATAAAAAATCTTGCCTTGTCTGGAAGAAGTTCAAAAAGCTATACAACTGATCCTGAGTATCAAACGTTACTCAGCGGCATGAAGAGCGGAGATTATTTATTAATCGGTTTTGGCCATAATGATGAAAAAACAGAGCCGGAAAGATATACAAATCCGAATGGAACTTATTTGGATCCAGGATCATTTGCGAATTCCTTGTATGAAAATTATATTAAACCGGCTCAGGCGGCGGGAACTCAAGTCATCCTTTCTACTCCTATTGTCAGAAGAACGAATACAGGTGTATGGAGCAATTCTAATCTTCATATTACAGACACTGTCAAAGAGTTTCCAGGCGGAGATTATCGACAAGCCATTAGGGATTTGGGGACTGCGCTTAATGTACCGGTAGTTGATATGACTACTTTAACTAAAACTCTATATGACGAACTGAGCCCAAGTGAAACTCTGTATCTCCATGCGTGGACCTCTTCAAAACCGCAAAGTGTGGATAATACACATACCAATATCTGGGGCGGAAGGTATAATGCGTACCTTCTAATAAAGGCAATTAAAGAATTAGGCGTAAGCGGACTTGCAGAACATGTGATAAATGCTAAAGCTCCAACGAAATCAGATACGTTAGTGTCAAATCCTAATTACCAAGAAACGCCGTATACTGGTGAATTGCAGCAAAGTACTTTATGGGAAGATTATGGTATTTGGAAAGGTACGGTATTTGGTGATATTGGCGGTGATCCAAGTACTGCAAATCAAACTCTTGAAACAGATAGTGATGGAAATATGCATATTGCAGTAGCCAATAATAAAGGGAAAATTGCCAGTGTGACTGATGGATTTGCCATGTATTACTATAAAGTACCTGCAAACAGCACATTTACACTAACAGCTAAAGCGAAAATTAATGGCTTTAGTTTGAATGATCAAGTATCCTTTGGTTTGATGGCCAGGGATGAAATGTATATCGATTCTTATATAAACACTACTATGGGTGAATATGTTGCAGCAGCACCTTTAAAGCTCACTAAGGCAGCGACAGGAGGATTATGGAATAGTTTCGCTAGAAAGAGTGGAGTGCTTACCCAGGGTGGAACAGCAGCAAACCCAATTTCTGTAGGAGACACCATAAATCTTTCTATTACAAGCAATTCAGACGGTTATGCAACTAAAGTTGGAAATGAAGCAACTATTACTGGAGGGTTTGATTTTAAACTTACAAGCATCGATCCAGATTACGTTTACGTAGGTATGTTTGTAGCACGTAATGCGGATATAATCTTTAGTGATATTAAACTAGTAGTTGACGGTGTTGAAGTGACATCTGCTGATACAACAGTACCTGTTACAGAGGCTGCTGTCACACCAGCTCAACCGGACGGACTGAACGGGTGGTATACACATCATGTAAAGTTGAGTCTTAACGTTTCTGACAAACTATCGGGTGCGGCCAAAACGGAGTATAGCTTTGATGGTGGAAAAACTTGGGTAACATACACAGAGCCGATCACAATCAATATGGATGGAAAATATGATGTAAGCTATCGTTCATTGGATAATGCCGGAAATATTGAAGAGAAGCAAAACATCTCTATTAATCTAGATTCCACGGCCCCTACTATCGATATGACTGGCGTTGCGAATGATATTTACACCGATACCGCAGATATCAAACCGGTCATGGAGCTCAAAGATAATTTGTCCGAAATTGACAACACAAAAACAACAATAATATTGGATGGAAACACCGTAGAAAATGGGAAGACAATTCCTCTTTATACGCTCCCACTTGGTCAACACGAGTATAGCATAACAGCATTCGATGTGGCTGGGAATATGGTAAATCATGTTGTTAGGTTCCAAACTTCTACTAGCATCCAATCCTTAAAGGAATTGATTACACGCTTTACGGAAGCCGGATGGATAGATAGTAACGGCATAGGTAAAAGCTTAAAGAGCAAGCTGGACGCGGAAAATTTGGCTGCATTTTTGAATGAGGTTCAGGCTCAAAGAGGCAAGCATATTTATGTGCAATATGCAGATTATCTCACCCGAGATGCTGAATACTTGTTGTCCAATAAATCTAGATAAATACTTATTTTATAATTAAATAATTTGTGGCATAAAACTAGAAGTCTATTGGAAGCGGTTTCAAATTATATATGACAAATTGACTGGGGAGGAACTTATGGTTGGAAAAAAAGTATTAAGAATATATTTAATGTGTTCTCTTGTACTATCTTTACTAGCAGGCGGATTCGGTGGATTCGCAAACACTACGGTACATGCTGCTAGCCCTTCAATAATCAACAGTGGAGGTTGGAATGAAACTGCGTATATAGAATGGTCATCTGTAGGTGATGCGGTAGGATATAACGTTTATGTTAAACCTGATAGTGCACCAGATTCTCAATATAAACAAATCGATACTGAATTAATTCGAAGCTACGGATCGTATTGGAGAGCTGATGCTGTAGGACTTGCAGCTGGAGAATATGTCATGAAAGTTGAAGCAGTACTTTCAGATAATTCAATAGTAAGTATCGTTTCAAATACGCTGTCTGTAGCTGCACATGACAGATCTGGTTTTGCTTTTGCATCAAACTCAACATATAGCACTGGTTCAGGTGCTTATAATGAGGATGGAACACTTAAGGCTGGCGCTCAAGTTATTTATGTAACATCTAAGAATGCACAAACTGTAACTCATGATGTGATAACCAGCAGCTCAGGAGCTGTCACACCAGGTGTCGGAATAGGTGATATTCTGAACCTGAGACAAAAAGGTTATGATAAAAGACCGCTTGCCATCAGATTTATTGGAAAAATTACTGACACCGACATGCAGGGACAACTTAACAGCAGCGGATATCTTCAAGTAAAAGGTAAATCCCATTATGCGGAGATGAATATGACATTAGAAGGTATCGGGGAAGATACTTATACTTATGGATGGGGAATCCTGCTTAGATATGTCGGTAATGTAGAAGTAAGAAACCTAGGAATTGCGTTATTCCCAGACGATGGCATTTCAATGGATACTGGCAATGTGAACGTTTGGATTCATCATAATGATCTTTTCTATGGAACGGCAGGAGGAGATGCCGACCAGGCAAAAGGTGACGGTTCCACGGACCTGAAAGGTAGCTCCACTTATATTACACTCTCTTACAATCACTATTGGGATGCCGGAAAAGCGGCTCTAGTTGGTTTAAATGAATCAGCAGAATTCTTTGTAACCTTCCACCATAACTGGTTTGATCACTCAGACTCTCGTCATCCACGTATAAGAACAGGAACTGTTCATGTGTACAATAACTTTTTTGATGGAATCTCTAAATATGGTGTTGGTGTAACAACAGGAAGTTCATCCTTTGTAGAATCAAACTATTTTAGAAATGCGAAATATCCAATGATGAGTTCCTTGCAAGGTACTGATGCTTTAGGAGAAGGTACATTCTCGGATGAAGATGGAGGAATGATTAAAGCATACAACAATATTTTGGTTGACGCTGCAAGTATTATCTATGCTAATTCCGATACAGGAACAACAACCGCTAATGCTACATCATTTGATGCTTACTTAGCTTCGTCAAGAAGTGAGATTATACCAACCTCATATAAAACCTTAGTAGGCGGAACAACTTATAATAACTTTGATACTCGCATTGATTTGGGAGTAACTGCATCTGACATTGATGACGTAAGTCTTGTTGAACAAATTGTCACTGCAGAAGCCGGACGGCAAAATAATGGCGACTTCATATGGGAATTTGATAATGTCGTGGATGATAAATCGTCTAGCCTCAATTCCGCATTGATGTCTAAAATAAAAAATTACAAAAGCCAACTTGTATCTGTAGGGGGTAATTCAACTCCAACAGACCCAACAGACCCAACAGACCCAACAGACCCAACAGACCCAACAGACCCAACAGACCCAACAGACCCAACCCAGCCAACTGCAGGAAATGTTCATAACTTTACTACAGATGGGAAAGCAAGCAGCTTCTTCAATATTCAAGGGAATCTTTCAACAAGTAAGGGAACAGTGGTGTATAAGGGTCTGACCCTGACTCAAGCATTAAAAATTGAGAGTTCGACCAGCATTGACTTTACGACTACTGTTGATTCAACCTTAACGTTAGTATTTAATACAGGAGACACATCAAAAATCAACATAGATGGCACAAGTTATGCAATGACAGATGGCGTTGTAACTGTGCACCTTGCACCTGGCTCGCATACCATTAGAAAAGCTGATGTTGCAAATCTATTCTATATGGAAGTAGCTATTAAGGGAGCAACAGCACCAACAGAACCAACCGATACTGTAGCTCCTACAGCGACGATCAGCTATAGTGATGTCAATCCGACCAACAAAGATGTAATTGTGACTGTTATACCAAGTGAGCCTGTTTCGGTAACGAACAATAATGGGTTAGATCAGTACACTTTTAGCCAAAATGGAAGTTTTACCTTTACGTTTGAAGACGCCGCTGGGAATGCAGGAAGTGTTGTTGCGATCGTCAATAACATTGATAAGAATGCACCTGTAACCACCGACGATGCGCCGAATGGCTGGGTTAATAAAGATGTAACCGTGAATTTTAAGGCAAGTGATAAAGATTCAGGTATCGTAGCCACGTATTACACGATTGATAACGGGGCTCCCCAAACGGGCGAATCAGTTACATTTACATCGGAAGGCATTCATAGCCTTACTTATTGGAGTGTTGATAACGCCGGTAATGTAGAGGAGAAGAAAACGGTTTCGATCTATTTGGATAATACCGCACCATCGCTTCAGGTCGAATTAGATCAAACGATACTCTGGGCTGCCAACAATAAACCTGTTTCAGTAACAGCGGTCGTTGATTCAAGTGACCGTTTGTCGGGGATTGATTCCGTTGTACTGTCCTCGATTATTCCAAGTGAACTTGATGACGCGTCCGAACAATTGGTGGGGGATGCTGTTTTAGGTGCGCTGGATAAGAGGTTTACATTGCTTGCTAAAAAAGCGAATAACAAGGCTGATCTTACCTATAGCATAACGTATACAGCAATCGATAAGGCAGGAAACCAGACAGATACTACCGTTATGGTACGAGTACCTCACAATATGTCAGGGAGATAAAAGAATATAAGGTCCCAATATCTTTAGGACAAATAAAAAGGGGTGGTCCCAAGAGTAGAAGATTTCTACTAAGGGCACCCCTTTCCTAATCCTAAATAATTCAGCACTTATACCTGTTCTTAAAGCGAACTATAAATAACCGAGCGAAGCCGTGGATGATGGTAAGCCTCAAAGTTAGGCAGCATTTGCTGCATATACACAGCGGAAAGCTTTTCTTTTGGGTCGATTAATACCCACGTGCCCGCTAAACCACACCAACCGAATTCTCCAATTGAACTGTTACTGCCAGCTAAAGGCGGATCCATCATGACTCTTACACCCAATCCATAGCCATAGCCCTTCAGATAGTCCCAGTTATAGTACGGCAGCACGTCCGGCTGAAGATGATTGGTGGACATTAGTTCAATCGTCTTTCTTCCTAAAATATTGACACCATTAAGCTCTCCGCCGTTTGCCAACATGTGGGCAAATCGACTATAGTCGCCCAACGTAGACAGCAGCCCTCCGCCTCCACTTTCAAACTTGGCTCCAAGCTGATAATTCTCATCCATTAATGAATTTTTGGTTAACTCCCCGTTTTCACTACGATTGTAAAGGCTGCAAAGACGCTCTTTTTTCTCCTCGGGAATCTTGAAAAATGTATCCTTCATTTCTAAAGGATCAAAAATTTCATCTTTTAAAAATTGGCCAAAGGATTTACCTGACAGGACTTCAATCAGTGCTCCCAAGATGTCATGACTGTAGCCATATTGCCATTGTGTCCCTGGTTCAAAGGCAAGTGGAATCTCGCTGAGCATTTGAGAGAGTGCTCTTACATCTAAATTCACAGAACCCTTATCGTTATTAAAGTTATTGAGCGCCAGTTTAACCTGACGTTCCGTTTCATTTCCGTCCCCTCCATAGGTTAATCCGGAGGTCATCATGAAGAGATCTTTGACCCTGATTGATTTTGAAGAAGGTAAAATCGACAACTCTCCGTTTTTATTTCTATGGTAAACTTTTGGTTCTTTGAATTCCGGAAGATACTCTTCAAGAGGGTCATTTAGCAAAAACAATCCCCGTTCATATAAAATAAGGGCAGCAACACACGTTACCACTTTGGTGTTTGAATAAATTCTATAAATGGTATCCGATAAAATTGGTTTTTCGGTTTCAAGGTCGGCATAGCCAATGTAATCTTCAATACAGTTTTCCCTTGATAGGTAACTGCACAGGCACATCCAGCCGGACCTTTTTCGACAAAGCTTTTTAATAATGGATGTAGTTTTTCAAATGATTTCAACAGTTTTCCCTCCCTTATTAAGCATCTACATACAGAAAAGTAGATGATACTTCCATTTAACACTGTCAGCCAAAAATTTGCCTTAAGTTTAGACTAGTACATCTGTTTTGGCTAGATTTACTATCTGTATTGTTTCACCATCTTTTTCTAATTTGAAGCTTACATTCTTATCTTCACAAACAAGGTCATAATCACCAAGGAATCCTTCAAATGAAACTATAACCTTCCCAGTAGTCAGGAAATACTCCCCAATAGAAAGGCAGTGTCGCAAAGATAAAAACATCTAAGAACTTATCCATTTTTTCTTCCAAAAATGCAAGTCTGTCTGCTGGTACACTTTTCTGCCGGGAACACCAGGTAGAAATCAAAATGGCTTCCAATCATGAAGACAAATCTTTTACGATTTTGGGATTCGGATATACCTTATAACTACGGAGACTTATTATGTAAGGAAACAGTAACCAGAGAATCTGGGGACGGCTCATGATTTCAAGTAGTACTGGCTAACAAGAACCGTCCCCACGGCTAACTACCCATTAACGACTTGTCCACCATTAATATGCAGAATTTGTCCAGAAACATAGGATGAATCTGAATGTGATGCGAGATAGACAAATGCGGGAGCAACCTCCTCCGGCTGTCCTGGTCGCTTCATCGGTGTATCCTGACCATGTTCACTTACTTCTTCCGCAGTAAAAGTAGAAGGAATAAGAGGTGTCCAAATGGGGCCTGGGGCGATTCCATTTACCCTGATTCCTTTCTCGACCAGCTGAAGGGAAAGAGACCTTGTAAAGGATGTAATGGCACCTTTTGTAGAAGAATAATCAAGCAACTTTGGATGCCCTTTATAGGCAGTAATGGATGTTGTATTAATAATGGCACTTCCTTCCTTAAGGTGAGGCAGCGCGGATTTTGTTAAATGGAACATTGAAAAAACGTTTGTTTTGAATGTTTTTTCCAGTTGTTCTGAATCTATATCCATTATACTTTCCTGGGGATGCTGTTCAGCGGCATTGTTCACAAGGATATCAAGGCCGCCGAGCTCATCTATTGTTTGCTCTACAGCTTTTTTACAGAAAGATTCATCACCGATATCTCCAGCGATTAATAGGCATTTGCCACCATGCTCCTCAACCAGCTGTTTCGTTTCTTCAGCATCATTGCTTTCATTTAAATAAATAATCGAAACATTTGCTCCTTCCTTCGCAAAAGCGATTGCTACTGAACGTCCAATTCCACTATCTCCTCCGGTAATTATTGCATTCTTTCCTTGCAGCTTGTTACTTCCTTTGTAGTTCGGATTTTCGCTTTCTGGAAGTGGCCTCATATCCTTCTCCATTCCTGGCTGCTGGTTTTGTTCTTGTGCAGGTAATTTGCTTGGGTACTGTTCATTGTTCATTTTGATATTACCTCCTAAATTTGGGATGTTAATTCAGTACCCTTTAGATAAGGAGAATAAACCAAATACCCCTTATTGATATCTTCCAATCTTTTAAAACCTGAAAAAAATGTAGAAATTTAAATTAAAATGGAAAACGAAAATTGTTAAAGAGTTCGAGGAAACGGGAAGATAAAAATCAAATACATCTCAGCGGAACTATTGTTGCAAATTAAGTGGTTATTAACTATATGCAAAACCGAACAATACTCTAATGGGGGAATGAATAATGAAAATTTTTAAACCGGAATGGCTTTCATTAAGCAAAGAAATAAAACTGAAGCTAATTCGTTTAGCGATATTGGAGAACCAGAACAGATACTTATCACGTTCATAAGCAAAATGAAAATAGTGCACACTGTCATACTAGTCTGAAGGGGTTATGATGGAGCTGAATAAGACGACATAAATAAGATGATTCCAACATAATTATCAGCAATGGGAGGTTAAAGAGGTGAAACCATGTTACGAAATGTTGGAAGAAGATTCATCTGGTATCTAATCAGAAGTACCATCTTTGCAACCTTTATCGGATATGCCCTGTATAAAGCCGGCCTCATATCATTTCCAGGTAATCCAAAATCACAAAGAGAACTGAATAGTAAAGATCGTAATCGAAGTAGAAGAATTGGTAAAATTCGTGTTTCTTAGAGATTTCTAGATTAAAAATGTATATTCAAAAAAGCCCAATTTCTTTTATTGAAAATGGCGAAATTTGGGCTTTTTTTATTTCAAATGAATTTTTTACTTGTATGTACTAATAGTATAATTAATTGCTTCCATATACCCTTTATTCGCCGATTGGATCATTAATTCATAAGCCTCTTCAAACCTGTGTTGATTTTCAAATAATAAGGCAAGATGGAACATGGAAGGGGGATAACCCTGGTTGACTGCAATTCTATAGTAGCTTTCGGCTTTTTTATGATCTGGTGAAATATCACAGTATCCGAAGTGATAAATCCGACCTATTGTATCTAATGATTTGTTTTCATTTTGATTTGCAGCACTACTAAGGGAGAGAAGAGCTTGATTTATATCCATAGCAACCCCAATACCCTTAAGATACATAAACCCTTGGTAATAGAGAGCATCCGCATGTCCCTGTGCTGCAGCAGCAGAAAAGTAATTGAAAGCTTTAATGTAGTTCTTGGAGATTCTTAACTGTTCACTCCCATAATAGCAGTGGTATCCCATTTCGAACTCCGCTCTAGGAAATCCTTTTCCTAGAGATTGAGTAAAAAACTCTAATGATTCCAAAAAGCGTTCAGCTCTAAAGAACCTTTTATATTCATTAAACAGAAACTGAGGATTATCTTTCAAATCATTTTCCTTATTAAAAAGACCACCATTTATATCTAGCATTCTATTTACATTAAATTCTGATTCACCAACTTTCAAATTTTTCCCTCCAAACGTTTGATTATTGAAATTTAATGGATAAATGAGCTTCCCTTGTATTTTCTATTCATGAATATACAAGGGAAGCCTAAACGTTTATAAAATGCTGAATTAGTCAATTTACCTATTCTTCACAACGGAATAGTTAAATAAGGACTTTTTCTCTGTTTTCACGTTGATTTTTTTTTCAAATCCATCAACTAGTAATTTCAAGCAGATTAAGCATTTTCAATAATGGTAGCTACACCTTGACCTCCGCCGACACATAACGTCGCTAAACCAAAGCGGTTTTCTCTTTTTTTCATTTCATGAATTAATGTCACTAAAATCCTTGCGCCGCTTGCACCGATCGGGTGACCTAATGCAATTGCCCCGCCATTTACATTTAACTTTTCTTTATTAAAATGCAGTTCTCTGTCTACTGCGATCGATTGGGAAGCAAAAGCTTCATTTGCTTCAATTAAATCAATGTCTTCTAAGGATAAAGAAGCGGTTTGTAAAGCTTTTTTTACTGCTGGGACAGGACCAATTCCCATAATACTTGGGTCCACACCAGCTATAGCATTTGCTTTAATCACTACCATAGGTGTAAGGTGCAATTCCTCTGCCTTCTTACGGCTCATCACAACAAAAGCCGCAGCACCATCGTTAATTCCTGAAGCATTTCCAGCGGTAACAGTCCCATTCTTATTAAATGAAGGACGAAGTTTTCCGAGACTATCTGTAGTCGTTCCAAATCTAGGGAACTCATCCTGACTGAATAGTGTTACTTGTCCTTTTCGACCAGGTACTTCAACAGGGACAATTTCATCCATAAATCGGTGCGATTCAATTGCTGCTTGAGCCTTTTGTTGACTCCATACTGCAAACTCATCTTGCTCGTTCCGGGTAATTTCATATTTTTCCGCAAGGTTTTCGGCTGTGATTCCCATATGATAGTTATTCTCTGCACACCACAATCCGTCCTGGATCATGCTGTCCAGTAATTTTTGATCTCCCATCTTAAACCCATTCCGCCCGCCTTTTACTAAATATGGTGCTTGACTCATATTTTCCATTCCACCCGCAACGACAATCTCAGCCTCTCCCGAAAGAATTGCCTGTGTTGCCAAATGGACGGCTCTCAAGCCCGATCCACAGACCATGTTAATTGTGATCGCTGGTGTTTCTTGGGGTACACCGGCAGCAAGTGAAGCTTGTCTAGCTGGATTTTGGCCAGATCCTGCTTGTAAAACATTTCCCATAATAACTTGATCAACACTATCATGTGTTATGCCAGCCCTTAGAATGGCCTCTTTTATTACTGTCGCCCCAAGCTCCTTTACGGAAACATTTTGTAGACTTCCTAGAAAACTTCCAATTGGTGTCCTAACAGCACTTACAATTACAATTTCGTTCTTAGTCATTTGAATCTCTCCTATAGTGAATTTATTATACTATGTCTGATTTCAACCATATGTTACTACATATGATGGGAAGTGATATCATTAATTAATCGACAAATTTAGATTCTTAGTTAATGCACGAAGTACCCGAATGAAGAGAATTTTATTGGCACCAGGAAGGGAATAGGAGCTAGAAACTGCAACTGGTCAAAGGGAATTATAGAACCATTTTTAGAATTATAAACTAAGAAACATTTACTCTATAATGGCTTAAAATATAGTTGAATGTTAGCAAATTTTGTAGAAAAAAATCTGAGAAAAATATCTTGTTGAATTATTTATCTGACACTTTTTTTGAGAACCTGTTGTTTAACAGTTTGTTAATATAATAATGATATTTTTCTTTTTTTCAAAAAGATTTTGTTAATTTATTTTAATTCCTACTTTACAGGTAGGTATTATAGGTTTATAATGAAGTTAATCAAATAAATCGTAAAAGTTGTTGTATTAGGTAAAGACTTTATGAAAATTAAGGAGTGTTTCTGATGAGAAATAATGATGAAAAAAAACGCCAAAAACTTATCAATAAATTAATTTTTTTAAACGTATATACCAAAGAAGATCAACAGCTTTATAAGTTGCCACTATCAAAATTACAATTCGAGTTTAGAAGATATAAATTACAAAACCATCCTCATGGTGAGTTTGGGTCTATCCAGTGGGTATAAAATAAATATGGTTTCGTATCATTAGACTGCAATGGTGTCTTTCACCTGCAGTCTTTTTTGTTTGATATAAATGGCATTAAATAATCTCCTAAATGTTACAAATTTGTGATTATGTTGGTTATTTTTTCAATTTTTAGTAATAGCTTAGTAGAATATAAATATAATAGTTATTATCAGCCAGTTTATTTTTCTACCACTAGAAGAATAATTATTTGTTACATAGTTTACAAAGAGAGGGGAAAAAACATGGACGTTAAAAACAATGGGAATGCAGAAGGGTGCCCGTTCCATCATGGAGGCGCTACTAGTAAAAAATCTAGCGGTACGTCAAATCGAGACTGGTGGCCCAATCAGTTAAATTTGAATATTCTCCATCAGCATGACAGAAAAACTAACCCTATGGGAGAAGACTTTGATTATGCAGAAGAATTTAAAAAACTAGACTACTATGCACTTAAGCAGGATCTTCAGGATTTAATGACAACCAGTCAAGATTGGTGGCCTGCTGACTATGGACATTATGGTCCATTATTTATCCGTATGTCTTGGCATGCTGCCGGTACTTATCGTATAACCGACGGCCGAGGTGGGGGCGGGGCAGGTGCACAGCGTTTCGCGCCGCTTAACAGCTGGCCAGATAACGGAAACCTTGATAAAGCTCGCAGGCTGCTATGGCCGGTTAAGCAAAAGTATGGCAACAAGATCTCTTGGGCTGACTTGCTTGTTCTAGCAGGTAATGTGGCGATTGAATCCATGGGCGGTAAGACGTTTGGTTTTGGAGGAGGACGCGAAGACATTTGGCATCCAGAAGAGGACATCTACTGGGGAACTGAAACAGATTGGCTAGGTGATAACCGTTACACAGGAGATCGTGAGCTAGAAAATCCACTTGCAGCTGTTCAGATGGGGCTTATTTATGTTAACCCTGAAGGTCCAAACGGCAAACCAGATCCTGTTGCGAGTGCACGTGATATTCGTGAAACCTTTGCACGTATGGGAATGAACGATGAAGAAACGGTGGCACTCATAGCCGGCGGTCATACTTTTGGTAAGGCACACGGTGCAGGAGATGCTGCTCACGTTGGTCCAGAACCGGAAGCTGCACCAATTGAAGCAATGGGTCTAGGCTGGTTAAGCACCCACGGCAGCGGTAAGGGTCATGACACTATCACCAGCGGTATTGAAGGTGCTTGGACCGCGAATCCAACACAGTGGGACAATGGTTATTTTGATTTATTGTTTGGCTATCAATGGTGGATTACAAAGAGTCCTGCAGGTGCATTCCAGTGGCTGGCTGTAAATCCGGATGAGAAGGATCTCGCACCGGATGCAGAAGATCCATCCGTAAAAGTTCCAACTATGATGACCACAGCCGATATGGCGTTGCGGTATGATCCAGAATATGAAAAGATATCACGTCGTTTCCATCAGAATCCCGAAGAATTTGCTGAAGTTTTTGCCCGTGCATGGTTCAAACTTCTTCACCGTGACATGGGACCTAAAACAAGATATCTAGGTCCAGAGGTTCCTAAAGAAGATCTTATCTGGCAAGATCCTGTACCAGCTGTTGATTATGAATTAACTGAGGCAGAAGTAGCAGAGCTAAAAGCAAAGATCCCTTAACTCAGGACTTACAGTTAGCGAACTAGTAACAACTGCTTGGGCTTCCGCAAGTACCTTCCGTGGCTCAGATATGCGTGGTGGTGCGAATGGTGCCCGCATCCGTCTTGCTCCACAAAAGGATTGGGAAGTGAATCAGCCGGAGCTGCTAGCAAAAGTCCTTCATGTACTCGAAGACCTAAAAGGTAAATTAAATAAGCAAGTTAGCCTTGCCGATTTAATTGTACTAGGTGGAAGTGCTGCGGTAGAAAAAGCTGCACGTGATGCAGGCTTTGATGTAACCGTTCCGTTTGCTCCTGGACGAGGAGACGCCACTCAAGAGCAAACAGATATTGAAGGATTTGCAGTATTAGAGCCTATCGCAGATGGTTTCCGCAATTATCAGAAGGCACAGTATCGAGTTAGTCCAGAGGAGCTCCTAGTGGACAAGGCACAACTTCTAAACCTTACTGCACCAGAAATGACAGTACTTATTGGCGGTATGCGTGTTCTTGGGACGAACCACGGTGGAACAGAACACGGTGTATTCACTAATCGTGTAGGAACACTCACTAACGACTTCTTTGTTAACTTGCTAGACATGGGAGTTGAGTGGAAGCCTGTAGAAGAAAACGTATATGTTGGTCGTGATCGTAAAACTGGTAAAGTGGTACGTACAGCAACAAGAGTCGACCTCGTGTTTGGTTCAAACTCTGTTCTCCGTGCCCTAGCAGAAGTTTATGCTCAGGAAGATAACAAAGAGAAGTTTGTACGTGACTTTATTGCAGCGTGGGTCAAGGTAATGAATGCAGATCGCTTTGACCTTAAGTTGAACAAAGCTCATACATTCAGCATATAACTTAGGACTGCGCAAAAGTATGTACCTGGTTCACTACCCGCAATTGTTAATTCTTCTCGTCAAGATGCGGGGTTGGGCCAGGTACTATTTATTTTTCGATAATTATTCATACTCCTGAGACGTTAAGGAATTGGAATCTCGAATTAAAATATTTAAACACTGTCGAACAAGGTACGATCTTTGAAAAAATGGCAGTAAAATTAGCAAAGGTATTTTCTTTATTTGAAATGGAGGATCTTTTTCACTTAAAGGGAGCAGAAATTTATGAAGTATTAGCCGTGAGTGAACAGTAGGGGATGGTTTTTTGATGTGCTTTTAATCCATCACATGTAGTTCGTTTTAGACCAGAGACCACTTGGTCTTTTTTTTGTGCCCATAAATTCCAATATAATGGATTGTAATAAATACTAATATGCGATATATTGTTTTAAGAAAATTCTTGCAGCTTGGTTTGAGGTGGATTTAGTGAAATCAATCGTAATAGGGATTTGTGCAGCCTTCTTTTTTGCTTTTACATTTGTTCTTAACGCTTCCATGGAGTTGTCGGGAGGCAGTTGGATTTGGAGTGCCTCGCTGCGGTATATCTTCATGGTCCCATTTCTAATGGGTATTGTCATCATGAGGAAAAACCTGCGGCCACTATTAAAAGAAATGAGAGAAAATCCTGGAAAATGGCTGCTCTGGAGCTTTGTTGGTTTCGGGTTATTTTATGCCCCATTATGTTTTGCCTCTGCATACTCACCGGGCTGGCTGATCGCGGGAACATGGCAAATTACGATTATTTCGGGCGCACTGCTGGCTCCGTTATTTTATGAGACGATCCATACAAAGAATGGGCCATTACAGATAAGAGGGAAAATACCATTTAGAGGTCTAATTATGTCAATGATTATTCTGCTAGGTATAGTCCTCATGCAAATGGAACACGCAAAGCAACTTTCTTTTGAGAATGTATTATTAGGAGTTGTCCCAATACTTATTGCATCATTTGCCTATCCTTTAGGAAATCGCAAAATGATGGACGTCTGTGAAGGGCGTTTAGATGCTTATCAAAGGGTGTTAGGGATGACTTTAGCAAGTCTTCCATTCTGGTTATTACTATCTTTCTATGGCTTATTTACCGTTGGATTACCAAGTGGTGGGCAAAGTTTTCAATCCTTATTGGTGGCACTTTCTTCAGGTATCATTGCTACTGTCTTATTTTTTATGGCTACTGATATGGTGAGAGGAAATATGCAAAAGTTAGCTGCTGTTGAAGCAACGCAATCCATGGAAGTGGTCTTTGCCTTAGTTGGAGAACTATTATTTCTATCCATACCGCTTCCTACCCCATTATCATGGGTTGGTATTTTTATCGTAATTTCTGGAATGATTTTGCATAGCTATGTTTCAAATAAGAAAGTGGAAAGTTATTCAAATCAGTCAGTAAATTTAAACTAAGGTGGGCGATGCTGTAAGAAGGCATCGTTTTTTTTTGCAATTTAAAAGGTTCTTGCATGTAAGAGCTAAATTATTTCAGTGTTTTACAACTTTATCATAATTAAGGAAAAACAGAGCAAGTTAAAAAGTGGGTAATGGTGGTTTATTCAAACCTCCAAATAAAAGCATTGAATGTTATCTATTTTAAATTACAGTAACCCGAATGGAGGATTAAAAGATTGAATTCTAAACAAAAGGTATTTCCTGAAGGTTTCTTATGGGGTGGTGCAACCGCAGCAAACCAGATAGAAGGTGGATTTAAAGAAGGGAATAAGGGATTAAATATTGCCGATGTTCTACCGGGAGGAAAAGAGCGCCTTAACATTTTAATGTCTGCTGGTTTTAACTTTGAAATCAATCACGAGAAATACACGTATCCAAATCATGAAGCTATAGATTTTTATCATCGTTACAAAGAAGATATCGCCCTATTTGCCGAAATGGGTTTTAAAGTGTTTCGGATGTCCATAGCTTGGACAAGAATTTTTCCGAATGGTGATGAGCCCGAACCAAATGAGAAGGGCTTGGCATTTTACGACGAGGTTTTTGATGAATTATTGAAGCATGGGATTGAACCTGTAGTTACCATTTCTCACTATGAAATGCCGCTGCACTTAGTAAAAGAATATGGGGGCTGGAGAAATCGACAGGTTGTTTCTTTCTTTGAAAAATATGCAAATGTCATTCTTAAACGTTATAAAGATAAAGTAAAATATTGGATGACCTTCAATGAAATTAATGGTGCCTTGAAGATGCCAATTATGAGTATGGGCTTTTCTCCTCAGAATGAAGAAAGTCGTTACCAGGAGACATTCCAGGCCTTTCATCATCAATTTGTTGCTAGTGGGATAGCTGTAAAAGCCTGTAAGCAAATCAATCCTGGTGCAAAAATTGGCTGCATGATTCTTTTTGCACCTGTATATTCTTATGATTGCAATCCGGAAAACGTTTTATATGCCTTAAAAGAAGAGGAATTGTTTAACTATTTCTGTGCTGATGTCCATGTGCGAGGTGAATATCCAGCTTTCATTAAGCGCTTCTTTAAAGAGAAAAATATCGAACTAGAAATTCATGATGGTGATTTGGATGTAATAAAAGAAGGAACAGTTGATTATATTGGATTGAGTTATTATATGTCCCGTACAGATAAAAAGGAAAAGTCTGACGAGGAAAAGGCACAAGGAAATATAGTTGGCGGAGTGAAAAACCCATTCCTTAAGGCTAGTGACTGGGGCTGGGAGATTGATCCTGTTGGTTTGCGGATCAGCTTAAACAAGCTTTATGGAAGATATCAGGTACCGCTATTTGTCGTTGAAAATGGCTTTGGGGCGTATGATCAAATGGAGGAGGACGGCTCCATCAATGATGACTACCGAATTGATTACCTCCGTGAACATGTGCGGGCAATAGGGGAGGCAATCGAAGATGGTGTGGAACTCATGGGTTATACTGCATGGGGTTGTATAGACTTAGTGAGTATGTCTACTGGTGAAATGTCCAAGCGCTATGGATTTATTTACGTCGACAAGAACGATGATGGCAGTGGTACAATGGAAAGAAAACGAAAAGAATCATTCCATTGGTATAAAAAAGTGATTGAAAGTAATGGAGAGGTTCTATAAGAATATAGGAGTTGTTATAACAGGCAAAACCGTTTACTTATAATGTGACGGTTTTGCCTTTTTAAGAATAAACCCTCTATTCTAGTAGGTGTAATCCATGCTCTTGAATCCTATTGATAATTTTCTCCTGAGCAACCTGATTTTCATTGTAAGATATTTTCACCTCACCATCCTCTGTATCAACCAAGGCTCTTTCGACTCCATCCATTTGCATAAGGACGGTTTCTAATGTTTGAATGGGTAGCATACTTGTTGCTTCTTTAATAAAAAGAGTCATATCTGCCACTTAAGATCTTCCTTCCCGTAATGATTTTTTTTCAACCTTAGTATCATTCCCTTTTAGTATTCACTTGCATACGAGAGAGTTTTATTTCAAATTAAAAGGGGATGTTTCGCTTGATTGTTCTTAATCAAGAACATATAATGATGATGAATTGTTAAATAATGGAGGTGATTGTATTCATGAAACGGCAGGAAGTTATTATTTTTGCTCGTACATATGATTCCAAGAATGATGAGGGAAAAGTTGTTCAAGTTGGAGAAATTCATATTCTAAGTAAAAAACAAGCTCTGTCTAACGAAGATGGTGTTTCCAACGGTCACAAAATCGCACAAATTGAAGTACCTTTTGACCTGGCTCAAAAGATTATTGGGCAAGTACCAGCTGTCTGTGAAATCGAATATGAGATTACTGTTGTAAATAGTGCGCTCATACTTCTCCCAAGAAATGTTCAAGTGATTAAAGAGATAGAAAGTTTAAATATATTAGAGGAAACGGATTTAATTTGCACATTTGAAATGTAATGTAAGGGAAAAAAGGCTGACCCAATAGGTCAGCCTCAGACTATATTCTTATTATCAAAATCTATTAATCCCTAGTTGAAGGGTCTTCAATTCTGTTCGTTGATTCTGGAATCGCATCATAAATTGCCGTATCCACATCATGAATGGATCCGTCCGCAAGCCCTTTGAATACCTCAAATAATGGAACTTTTACTGTTTCCTTCAGCATGCCAGCCTGTTTTTGCCCGAGTGTCTGGCTTTGTCCTTTAATTTCAATCAGCATGATGGCTGCATCATTTAAAGCAAACGCTCCAAGTGCTGTCCCTGGAAGGTTAACATCAGGATATTTTTGCACTGCGCCATAATGTGAGTTTCCTCTTTGAAGAGCAAGATTGGCTAGTGCATTAACCTGTTTGCCAAGCTTTAATACCTCTTCGTCCACTTCATATTGTTTACCTGAGAAAGGATCGGTGTATGGATCGGCTACAACTGCCGCCACTTGGACTGGAACGGATCTGTTATCCTCATCAGAAAGTGTATTAAATCCACGGTGGTGTACATCAACAAAAACATCCGGTTTAAATTCTTGGAAAACCTTTGTCACCGTACGTGCTTCGGCTGTTACATAGAAACCACCATAATTGCTGTTATTTGTTGCTTTGCTATTTAAAAATGCTGAAACTTTATTTTTGTCTTCTTTTTCTACCCTAAAATCCAAATTCGGATTGTAGTCTCTGTTCTGGTCGTAACCAGGGATACCATACACCACACGGCCTTCATTTGCTTGACCTCTTTCACTACCATCTGCATTATAGTACCAAGGCGCTACAGTACCTGAAGGCAGGGCTATATTTTCTGGAAGCCAGGTCTGGTGTGTATAACGAGTAGGGTACCATTTTCCTTCAAATGTATTATCTGATCCTTCTGGATTAATTCTAGGCATAATCCAAATAGAAACTTTATCTAGTATTTCATCAATTTCCTGTCCGCCGCTTGATAGCTTTTGAATAATATCAATGGCAGCTTCTGTTCCAATTTGTTCGTTTCCATGGATTTGTGTTGTAATTAAGATCCTTTTTTTGTTTGGATCCGCATCACCGAATTTAACAACATACAGAGGATCTCCTTTATCTGCTTCGGTTTTATAACCATCTAATGTATGGTTAGAATATCCGACAACTTCTAACTTCATTTTCCCTTTAGAAGAGGCCTCTAGTTTCTGCAGCGTTTTGGTTAGTTCCTCATTGGACATGTAGCTTGATAAAGAGATATTTTGTTCTCCCTCAATATAGGGTCCGTTTGGATTTGATTGAGGTCCAGCCAAGGCGGTGGTTGAAAGTGCCATGGTTAATGCCATGGCGGCTGGAATAACAGCCTTTGAAAACTTTTTCATAGATTTTCCCCCTAATATGTAATAGCTGCCATTTTATTATTTCGGATGTAGAAATAAATGGTAGTTATTTAGTATATTACCAAGGAAAGACTGTTGATTACACTGAAAAATCACTATATTTAGAAAAATGGATAAATTGAACTTGTCTATCATTTCGTTTCGGACCATTTTACCTAATTTTACCTTTTAGATAGATGGGCTTTTAATCCTGTTTCTAGTAATTAACTTTTGTTTTTCTGTAACGAATCTTTATCTTTTATAAACTGATAAATATTGATGGCTAAATGAATATTAAATAAGGAATGACTATCATTCAAATTCGTTACTAGAATCTCCTCAATGCGCTTTAAACGATAGCTTAGAGTATTAGTATGAATATGCAAACAATCTGCCGTTTTCCGGATGTTTTGATTCTGGTCTAAATAAACAACAAGCGTGCTTAACAATTCTCCTTTTCTAGATTGTTCGTATTGAATAAGAGGACCTAATACTTCTTGGATAAAATCGATCAATTCTTCCTTTGAATTTTGTAAAATAAACCTCTGGACCCCAAGATCTGTATAACTTATGACTCTATCTTCAAAAGAATAGATTTTGAGGAATTTTATGCATTTGGTTGCTTCTACAAATGACTCATGGATAAGAGTAAGCCCTTGCTTCATTCTTCCAATACCTATGGATGTATCTATCTCACTATATTTATGATTAATCTCCTGCTGTAACTTTTTTGAGAGTTCCTTTATTTCAGCAACAATATTGCTAGATGAAACTTTTGAATGCAAGGAAATAAGAGCAACGATTTGATTTTTATCCCTTACCGCCGTTACTTGAAGGTTCCTCCCAAGTAATGTTCTATTGGTCATATGGAGTAAATTTCTGATAACGGGGTCGCCAAAAACTTTTTGCTCATTGGACTTATCTTTAAAATTAATAATAATCGCCACGTAGTTCCAGTTAGGGTCAAAATTTAAATTTTTTGCTTTCTGAATCAGCAGCTCATCAATCTGTCCTGAAAAAAGCTTGGTCACGAATTCGCCTCTTAAACGCTGCTGTGTATCAAATACGGCTTGCTCTTTTACTAGTTCAAGGGAAATGACCGTACATGCATGTTCAAGAGCGGCGATATCCACATTACTAACTTTTTGATGAGAAAGGATGATTAGACCACCAAGAGACTTTTGCTTAGATCCAAGCGGTAAAACAACTAATTGATATGTATCGTCTATTAATGTTATCTCGGAAACAGTATGTGAGTTTTCTAGTGTTAGGATAATTTGTTTTGCATACGCTTTCATATATTCGGTCATTTCACCAGAAAATGAGGAATGACATGCGGAAGCCCTTAATTCTCCTATTTCATCAAAGAGAAACAGGTGCTGTCCAATTGTATTATGTATATAATTCAAAATCGATTGAATACCTTCTCCATTCACAACAAGATTCGCTAAGTTTCTATGTATTTCAATGGAATGGGAAAGTGTGTGAACCATTTTTTCTTTTTCAAAAAATAATTTGGATCTTTCCAAGGCAACAGCAGCTTGGTGACCAATCGCTTCTAATAAATGAATATCCTCTTGTTTAAACTGCAAAGACTGTTCAAACGAGTCTAATGTAATGACCCCAATACATTTTCCCTTTTGTAAAATAGGGGAAGAAATGACCGAGGTAAAGTGGAAATTACTCGGAATCGCCTGATCTAATAAATCTCTATTATATGGGGTTAATGTAGACAGTGCCTGTTTAACTTCCCCCTCATCCCAAAAAATGAGACATTTTTTTGCTGCAAAAGCCATCCCTGTCATGGATTCACCGCTAACAAGTTTAATTTGCCTAAAAATATGTGGATAGAATAATCCTTGCGCTGATTTCGCGATCAGTCGATTCTGGTTTTTGTCAAAAATCCATATCGAGCCGCCCCCAGCAGCTTCAACCACGGATATTGTTTCACTCATGATGGATTCAAAAATGGTATTAATATCTAATTTTGAATTTATAACGTTGGACACATGGATTAAGGACTTTAGCTGCCGATGAGTTAATGTATCTTGCATCGTTCATCACTCTTCCTCTATGAAATTGAATTCTATTACATTTCGGTCCATTTAATGTTTTTGTGTAAAAGTCACAAATTTATTACAACTATATTCATGAAAACGTACATAGCATAATAATGCTAATCGTTATATTCTGATTATAAGAAAATTTAGACAGTATTGAAAGGGGGGCTGTACATAGAATAGTAAGTTTATAAGTTTGTTTTTATATTTTTTTACTAAAAACAATCAGGAATTGAAAGGAGTTGTAGATAAATGAATTTTGATTTAACGAAAGAACAAGAGATGATTCGCGATTTAATTCGAGATTTCGCCGATGCAGAGGTTGCACCAGGGGCAGATGAACGTGATCGAACAGGGGCTTTCCCTAAGGAAATCTTTTCAAAATTATCGGAGCTAGGGATTATGGGTCTCCCATTCCCGGAGCAATATGGGGGCGGAGAGGCAGATACAACTAGCTTTGCAATCGTCGTTGAAGAACTTAGCCGCGTGTGTGCATCCACAGGTATTACATATTCAGCACATATTTCATTAGGCGGGGCGCCGCTAAATTTATTCGGAACCCACGAGCAAAAGGAAAAATACTTAGCACCCATTTGTACTGGAGAATCCTTCGGAGCATTTGGATTGACGGAACCAAATGCAGGCTCCGATGCAGGGGGAACGCAAACAACAGCAGTTCTTGATGGAGATGAGTGGGTCATTAACGGCTCTAAATGTTTCATCACAAACGCAAGCTACGCGAAGCACCTGGCAGTAACGGCGGTAACAGACCGCTCAAAAGGGATTAACGGTATCACCGCATTTATCGTTCCTACGAATGCTCCAGGATTCACTGTAATTGACAACTACGAAAAAATGGGTTTGCATGCTTCGAATACGACAGAACTAATCATGGAAAATGTAAGAGTTCCAAAGGAAAATTTGCTAGGCACAATTGGAAACGGTTACAAACAATTTTTAGCTACCCTTGATGGTGGAAGGATTGGAATTGGCGCCATGGCGGTAGGTATTGCTCAAGGTGCGTATGAAAAATCTCTTCAATATGCAAAAGAGAGAAAACAGTTCGGAAAAAGTTTATCCAACTTCCAGGCTATCCAATTTAAGCTCGCTGATATGGCAATGAATATTGAATTAGCCCGGAATATGGTTTTCAAAGCAGCCTGGTTAAAGGATCAAGGGCGAGTATTTAAGAAGGAAGCCGCATTTGCAAAGTTATTTGCTTCGGAAATCTGCATGCGTGCATGTGACCAAGCGGTTCAAATTCATGGCGGATATGGATATATGAAGGAATATCAAGTTGAGCGATTCTTCCGTGATGCGAAACTCTTGGAAATTGGTGAAGGCACATCTGAAGTTCAACGAATGGTCATTGCTAAACAAATTGGATGTTAAATAATAAATATCATTGTTAAAGGAGCCCTGACATGGATATCAGTGGAATTTTACAAGTCGTTTCAAATAGTAAACTCATTTATCCAGCAGAAGAAAAAGTGCGTTCAACCTCCATTGGAAGTAATGAAGCTTTTCAAGAACTTCTTAAACAATCCAAAGACGATCCTGCGGCATTCTGGGATCAAACAGCCCGCGAACTTGTTTGGTATGAACCATGGAAAGAAACCATTAGTGGGGAACTTCCTGATTTTCGCTTTTTTACCGGCGGCATTAGTAATCCGAGTGTAAATTTACTTGATCGGCATATCGAAAATGGTGCTGGAAACCGAACCGCTCTTATTTGGGAGGGTGAGAGCGGGGACAGCAAATTTTACACGTATAATATGCTTCTTGCAGAAGTAAATCGATTTGCGAATGTTCTTAAATCATTTGGGGTAAAAAAAGGTGATTGTGTCGCTATTTTTCTTCCAAATCTGGCGGAAGCCATTATTTCTGTTTTGGCTTGTTTTCGAATTGGCGCTATATACAATACGATTTTCTCAGGTTATTCCGAAAAATCGCTGACGGACCGATTAATCAATTTTGAACCGAAAGTATTGATTACGGCGGACGCAACAAAGCGTCGGGGTAACTTGATTCCTTTGAAAGAAAAAGTCGATCATGTTGTACCATCTATTCCTTCTATTGAAGCGGTCATTGTCGTAGATAGATTAGGCACAGAGGTTCAAATGAAAGAAGGCCGAGATTACTGGTGGCATGAACAGACAAAAGCTGCAAGCATTGTTTGTGAACCTGAGAGATTAGAAGCAAATGAGAGCGGTATTGTATTTTATACAAGTGGTACTACCGGTAAACCAAAAGGTGTCGTACATTCAGGTATGGCTTTTGTCATTCAGAACTACATATATGCCAAGTATCATATGGATCACCGTCATGACGATGTGTTCTGGTGTACCGCGGATATCGGCTGGTTAACCATGCATATTTGGGGAATTACAGGTTCCTTAGCCAATGGAGTAACTACGGTTGTCTATGAAGGGTCTGTTGATTATCCAACAAAGGACCGCTTTTATCAAATCATTGAAAAATACAGGGTAAATAAACTGTTTACTGCTCCAACCGCTTTAAGAATGTTAAAAAGTATGGGAGATAAGGTATTGGAGAAATTTGATTTGTCTTGTCTCGATGTCATTTCCCTTGTTGGAGAACCATTCGATCCGGAAACCTGGTACTGGACATATGATGTGTTAGGGAAGAAGAAAGTCTATATCAATAATACGTGGGGTCAAACCGAAACAGCGGGGTCGCCTATAGCTGGAGCAGCTTGGCTGACGCCGATGAAGCCGGGTGCTGCAGGTACTGCCTTTTTAGGTGCTGTTATGGATGTTGTTGATGAAGAAGGCAAGCCAGTTCAGCCTGGAAGGTTAGGAAATCTAGTGATTCGAAAACCATTTCCTATGCTTTGCAGGACACTTTGGAAAGAACCTGAGCGTTATTACGCCTCATATTTCAGCCAAGTGGACGGCTGTTATTATGCCAGTGACCTGGCATTAATCGATGCTGATGGTTACTTATGGGTTGTTGGCCGTTCCGATGATGCGTTTAATGTCGCAGGACATCGTCTAAGTACTATGGAGATGGAGAGCGCTGTACTAGAATGTTCAGGCGTTTCTGAAACCGCCATTATTGGAATTCCTGATGAAATTAAAGGTGAGGTTCCGCTTGTATTTGTCCGTCTCGCGGATGGCTATGAGGGTACAGAAGAACTAAAACAACAAATAAATGCTCAAATCATTCAACAAATTGGTAAGATTGCAGCTCCCAAATCGATTATTTTTACAGATATGCTGCCGAAAACAGTCAGCGGGAAAATCATGCGTCGTTTATTAAAGGAAATCGTTATATCCGGAAAGGTCCAAGGTGATATTACTGGACTAGAAGACCCAGCAACGGTTGCACAAATACAAAAAATTGTTGCTGAAAGAGCGTCCGTTAAAAGGTAATATGCAGGCTGGTCATTTGTCAGGAACAGGCCCGGCAAATGACTGGTTCCATTTACAAGATTATCAGTTTAAGATCGTTGAAAAAATAAATCATTAAATTTTTACATATCTTTGTAATAAAGCTTACGAGTATTGATATTGATAGAAGCGCGAGAAAGGGTGGAGAGGCATGTTCAAAAAGGTGTTAATTGCTAATCGCGGCGAAATTGCTGTTCGTGTAATCCGTACATGCAAAGCCTTAGGTATAACAACGATTGGAGTATACTCAGAAGCTGACGCGGACGCGCCACATGTGAAATTAGCGGATGAGGCCTATTTAATCGGCGGGTCCCGGGTAGCAGAAAGCTATTTAAATATTAATAAGATACTAGAGGTCGCTCAAGCTTCAGGAGCGGAGGCAATCCACCCTGGATATGGCCTGCTTTCTGAAAATGCTGAATTTGCCCGCCGTTGTGAAGAAGCTGGTCTTATATTCATCGGACCCTCTCCAAAGGTTATTTCGAAAATGGGGAGTAAGATTGAATCACGCAAAGTGATGGAGGAAGCAGGTGTTCCTGTTGTACCAGGGATTACCTACCCGCTGTCAGATGCAGAGGAAGCGGTAGAAGTGGCAGATCGCATCGGTTACCCTGTGATGCTGAAAGCCTCCGCGGGAGGCGGGGGAATTGGAATGCAGGTGGTCCAGAATGGTGATGAAATTCGAAAAGCTTTTGCTGGAAACCAAAAGCGGGCTACTGATTTCTTTGGCGATGGGTCGATGTATATTGAAAAATTTGTTGCAAATCCAAGACATGTTGAGATTCAAATCTTAGCTGACGGTTTTGGAAATACCGTTTACCTATGGGAACGTGAGTGTTCCATTCAGCGTCGTCACCAAAAAGTTGTGGAGGAAGCCCCGTCATCCTTTATAACTGAAGAAACACGTGCCAAGATGGGTGAGGCTGCAGTCAAAGCGGCAAAATCTATTGGGTATAAAAATGCAGGCACGATCGAGTTTTTAGTGGATGAAGAACAAAACTTCTACTTTCTTGAAATGAATACTCGTTTGCAAGTGGAGCACCCGGTTACAGAAGAAATTACGGGATTAGACTTAGTCGAACAACAATTACAAATTGCTGCAGGCAAACCATTGAATTTTTCTCAGGGAGAGGTAAAGCGTGAGGGCCATGCCATTGAGGTTAGAATCTATGCAGAAGATCCTAAAACATTTTTCCCTTCACCTGGAAAAATAACCAAATTGGAGCTGCCGAACGGACCGGGAGTTCGGCATGAATTAGCCATTCACGGTCAGTCCGTTGTCACCCCTTTTTATGATCCAATGATTGCAAAGCTTGTTATAAAAGGCAGTACTCGTGAAGAAGCAATCAATCGCCTGCAAACTGCATTGGCAGATTATCATATTGAAGGAATTAAAACAAACATTCCTATGCTGCAAGAAGTTGTTGCGCATTCGGCATTCCATTCTGGTGATACGACAACAGACTTCGTCAGCAAGTACTTAAAAACGAATAAAACTAACAAGGTAAAATAGGAGGAAAAATCATGAGTGAAATCATTGCAAGTATGGCAGGAAGTGTATGGAAGGTATTAGTTCAAGTTGGAGATCAAGTTGAAGAAGGTCAGGACGTTGTCATTTTGGAATCGATGAAAATGGAAATTCCAATTGCCGCTGAATTCGATGGAACGGTAAAAGAAGTAAAAGTGGCTGAGGGCGAATTTGTAAATGAAGGTGACGTCATTGTAGTTGTCGAATAATCCTTGGCAAGGTGGAAAGGAGATGGATCGATGAAGTGGCCGAAAGGTGTAACCATTAAAGAGGTTGGTCCTCGTGATGGTTTACAAAATGAAAAGACCTTTATCTCAACGGAAGATAAAATCACGTGGATTAATCAATTGTCAGAAAGTGGACTAAAACATATTGAGATTACCTCTTTTGTTAATCCGAAATGGATTCCTGCACTTTCAGATGCCACTGCGGTAGCAACTGGCATTACCAAAGTGCCTGATGTCACCTATACAGCACTCGTTCCAAACCTTTATGGTTTGGAACGTGCCTTTCAAGCGAACATCGATGAAGTAGCTGTATTTATGTCAGCTAGTGAAACTCATAATCTAAAAAATATCAATAAAAGTATCGATCAGACTTTCCCGGTATTACGAGACTTGGTCAGAGAAACCATTTCAGCAGGGAAAATCAGCAGAGGTTATGTTTCGACCGTTTTTGGCTGCCCTTATGAAGGCCATGTTGATATTGACAGTGTCATACGAGTTTCCGATAGATTATTTGAAATGGGGATTGCAGAGCTGTCTCTCGGAGATACGATCGGTGTCGCAAATCCAAAGCAAGTTCAAGAAGTTTTGGAGGTTTTATTGAAAAGATTTCCTGCAGATAAATTAGCCATGCATTTTCACGATACAAGGGGATCAGCTTTGGCCAATATCCTAGTTTCATTAGAGATGGGGATTACCATTTTTGATTCCTCTCTTGGCGGCTTAGGTGGATGCCCATATGCGCCTGGAGCATCGGGGAACGTAGCGACAGATGATTTACTCTATATGCTTCACGGGATGGGCATTCACACTGGAGTCGATCAGAATAAGTTACTTCATGCGTCGCAATTTATTCAGGAAAAGATCGGCAGAACTTTACCTAGTAAAAGTTTTCAAGCAGCCAGCTCTGGAATGGGTGGAAAACTTGGAAAGACCGTTTGAGGGAAGGTGAAATCTTGAGTAAAACAATAATAGTTAACAAGCTGGATAACGGAATTGTGATGATTACGTTAAATAGGCCGGAAGCTGCAAATGCCTTATCAATAGAGATGTTAGAGGGTCTCCACGACGCACTTCTTACATGTAAATATGATCGATCAGTCCGCTGTATCGTGATTACCGGGGCAGGGGAGAAAGCTTTTTGTGCTGGGGCTGATTTAAAAGAAAGAGCTGGAATGGATGCGGTTCAGGTAAGGAAGACGGTTTCCTTGATCCGCGATAATATCAACTCTTTAGAATCATTACCCCAACCGGTTATAGCCGCTGTAAACGGTGTTGCTTTTGGCGGGGGTACTGAACTAGCGCTCGCTTGTGATATACGCATTGCCTCTGAAACTGCGAAGCTTGGTCTTACGGAAACATCATTAGGGATTATTCCTGGTGCAGGCGGAACGCAGCGGTTACCAAGATTAGTAGGAAAGGGACGTGCCAAAGAACTCATTTTCACTGCTAGAAGAATTGATGCCGCTGAAGCACTTGAGATTGGATTAGTAGAATATAAGGTCACTTCTGCCAGTTTACTAGATAAAGC
Organism: Neobacillus niacini; assembly: GCF_030817595.1. Classification (GTDB taxonomy): domain Bacteria; phylum Bacillota; class Bacilli; order Bacillales; family Cytobacillaceae; genus Neobacillus; species Neobacillus niacini_G. The sequence continues at coordinate 2,237,624 of NZ_JAUSZN010000001.1, read as the reverse complement.
ATTAGAAATTGCCGGACAAATTGTTCGGAATGGCCCAATTGCCGTAGCACAAGCAAAGTTCGCAATCGATAAAGGCTATGATGTTGACCTAAACACGGGCCTTGCCATTGAGCAGAATGCCTATGAAGTGACAATCCCAACTAAAGATCGTTTAGAAGGATTACAGGCTTTTAAAGAGAAACGAACTCCAAATTATATTGGAGAATAAGAATATAGATGAATCGAGGAGGAAATATGACTGTGGAAATGAAACCTCTCCAACAAACGTTAAATGATCGAGTCGAACAAATTAAAAAGGGTGGACCTCCTAAATATCATGAAAAAAACCAAGAACAGGGAAAGTTGTTCGTCCGCGATCGTTTATCATTATTATTTGATTCTGGCCTTGAACTAGAGGATGGTCTATTTGCAAACTGTATGGCGGGAGATCTTCCTGCAGACGGAGTTGTGACAGGTATGGGCAAGATTAATGGCCAGCAGGTCTGTGTAATGGCCAACGATTCAACCATCAAAGCTGGTTCTTGGGGAGCTAGGACGGTTGAAAAAATCATTCGAATCCAAGAAACAGCTGAAAAGCTGCGAGTGCCATTATTATACTTGGTAGATTCAGCTGGAGCGCGGATAACGGATCAGGTGGAAATGTTCCCGGGGCGTCGTGGTGCAGGAAGAATTTTTTACAATCAAGTAAAGCTTTCAGGGAAAATTCCTCAGATTTGTATTCTGTTTGGACCATCTGCTGCTGGCGGAGCGTACATTCCAGCTTTTTGTGACATTGTTATTATGGTTGATAAAAATGCATCCATGTACTTGGGTTCACCAAGGATGGCTGAAATGGTTATTGGCGAAAATGTAACTTTGGAGGAAATGGGCGGCGCTCGCATGCATTGTTCAGTTTCAGGCTGCGGTGATGTTCTGGCAAAAAATGAAGAGGAAGCTATCTCTATGGCTAGAAATTATCTATCTTATTTTCCTGCCAATTTCTCAGAGAAACCGCCAGTTCGTGAGGCAGTGGCACCTAAAGAATTGAAGAAACCATTAGAAGAGTTAATTCCGGCTAATCAGAATTCCCCTTTTAATATGCTAGACTTAATCAATGGGATTATTGATGAAGGCTCCTTCTTTGAAATTAAGAAACTCTTTGCTGGCGAACTGATAACCGGACTTGCCCGAATGGACGGGAAATCTGTTGGAATCATTGCCAATCAGCCTCGAGTTAAAGGCGGGGTATTGTTCCACGATTCAGCCGATAAGGCCGCAAAATTTATTAATCTTTGCGATGCGTTCCATATACCTCTATTGTTTTTAGTTGATGTGCCTGGATTTATGATTGGTACAAAGGTAGAGCGGGCAGGAATCATTCGCCATGGGGCGAAAATGATTTCCGCGATGTCTGAAGCGAGTGTTCCAAAAATCTCTGTTATCGTACGGAAAGCATATGGCGCTGGTCTTTATGCGATGGCTGGTCCTGCATTTGAACCGGATGCCTGTCTTGCTTTACCTTCTGCATCCATTGCCGTTATGGGACCAGAAGCAGCTGTTAATGCCGTGTATGCGAATAAAATTGCTGCGCTGCCAGAAGAAGAGCGTGCCGCATTTATTGAACAAAAACGCGAGGAATATAAAGAGGATATTGATATTTATAATTTGGCTTCCGAAATGGTCATTGACGGTATCATACCGGCAAACTCATTACGTAAAGAGTTAGTCAATCGTTTTGAGGCTTATTCCTCTAAATACCTCATTTTTTCAGAACGAAAACATCCTGTTTATCCGGTTTAATGATGATGACCATCAAAAGAAAAATGATAGAAGTGGTCATCATAGTGGGTTTAGGATGACCAAAATCAGAAGAAACAGGGACGGCAGTAAAGCCGTCCCTTTCTTAATTCTTAGTAAGATGGAAAATGTACATCATGTATATTTCCAGGCTCTTGTCTTTCATTAAGTTCTGCCAGTGCTGCCATTAGTACTTTCATTTGTGTAGTTTTATCATGAGGCTTTCCTAGGGAGTGTCCGAATTCGAACCCAACTGGATGAATAGCTCGCGGTGGCCTCATCAAACTGGATTGCTCTACATCCAACGTGATTAATACTGTTGGAATTCCCTGGGATTCAATGCCGCGCTGCACTGTAACTACAGTGCGATGACAGAGCGGTCAGCCGGCTGTTAAAAGGACCGCGTCCGCTTTGGAACGAACCACTTCTTTTACTAGCGCAGGAATGGTTTCCTTGTTAATTATATTTAATCTCATGGAATATCCCATCATGGTCATATGTTTCTCGGCCACTCCGCCTAGGTCTCCATCGTCTACCATTTCCCGCAATCGGTCAATAGGAAAAACGCAGTTGATATCTTCTTTCGGGGCATCTGTATTATAATGCTCCTTTGGAGCAGCGTGAGTGACTGTTAAATCCTTTGCATCAACATCTCCCGGAATGATACGGAAAGTTACATCTCCTACAGAGGGATCCGTGTTAAAGGCTTCTTGATCCTTTAGATGAACACCAGAAGTAGAAACAATCATAATGGTCATTTCATGCAGTGGTTTGGTACTGGGTGTATAAGGGATAGCTTTTCTTGAGAGTTCCATACACAATCTCCTTATATTCTGCTAACAATATTCGATTTAAAGTTTCCGTAAAACATCAAACAACTCTTCGTTATCAGGCTGTTTATCTAGTGGATGAACATCAATCCATTGAACGATTCCATCTTTATCGATGATAAAGAGTGCGCGCTCTGATGCTCCATATGCCGGTTCGCTTTTGTTTTTACGAAGAACGCCATATTTCTCCGAAACTTCTCCATGTGGATAGAAATCGGAACAAAGCGGATAAGATATTCCACCAATTGATTTTGCCCATGCATCATGACTGTGAACACTGTCGACTGAAATACCCAGGACCTGGGTATCAAAATCTTCAAAACGAGGTAGATCATCCTCGTATGAAGGCATTTGCGCACCTCAAACTGGGGTCCAATCTAGAGGATAAAAACAAAGAAATACATTTTTGGATCCGCGGAATTCACTCAACGTCACTCTGCAGCCGCCATGGGCTTCCAACGTGAAATCCGGTGCCAGATCACCAACTTTTAAGGTGCTTGTTTCAGTAGCTCCTTGAGGCATGTATTTATCTCCTTTCTAAATTAAAAATTCACGAACACTGTTTATAATTCCCATGTACATTATGGATTAACCGGAGCTTAAGTAAATTGGTTGTTTTATTGCCAATTAAGCTTAGCAGAGAGTCATTTTTACTAAACATACACTATTTGTATTGGTCCAACCGGTTAAAAAATTGGATTAGAAACTGATAGAAATTCTTTTCGGAAGGTCCGATATCCCTATGTTTGGGGATAATAATCCCAACTGAACGCATGGCTTTTGGTGCTTCAATCGGTACTTTGACGGTGAACCTGGGAACAGAGTCATAAAAAGTACTCTCAGGTAAAAGGCTAACCCCAATTCCCGCAGATACCAGTCCTTTAAGTGCATCCATATCTTCCCCTTCGGACACAATGTTCGGTTCAAAGCCAGCCTCATGACAGGCATCTACAGCAATTTTTCGTAGGACATATCCATCAGGAAATAAGACGAATGGATCTGTCCGCAAGTCACTTAAATTCAAACTTCTTTTATCAGCCAAGGGGTGACGCTCAGGAATCAATGCCACGATGTTTTCCATAAATAAAATCTTTGCCTCGAGATCAGGTTCCTTCATAGGAACAGGGCCGAGAAAGGCCAAATCGATTTCACCTTTTTTAACCGCATCGATTAAGTAGGCATAGGAGCCATGCCGCAAACGGAAATTAACATTAGGCGCCACTTCCTTATAAGCCGAAATAAGATTTGGTAGCCAATAGATGGAGAGACTTGAAGGATATCCAATATGCAGCGTTCCTCCTAGTGGATTAAGATATTCTTCTACTTTTTCCTTTCCTTCATCTAATGTTTTTAAAGCACTAATCGCAAATTGCAGAAAAATTTTACCAATCGGTGTAATCTTAATGTTCCTGCCCACTCTTTCTAATAACTTAACCCCTAGCTCCTCTTCTAGTTTGGTAATTTGATAGCTAACGGCTGATTGTGCCACGTTAAGATGATCAGCTGCCTCTGTAACATGCTGCCGTTCCGCCACTTCGATTAAATAACGTAATTGACGAAGCTCCATTGTTATTCCTTCTTTCATTTATATAAGAATTAGATTGGTTTGATATAAATTATATATTGTTTGTATAAATAAGAAAACCTAGAATAGTGGATATAAATATTTCGACAATTACACTAACAGGGAGAGATTTGAAATGACGTATCATCAACTACCAAAAGCACAAGGTCTCTACCGTCCAGAATTTGAACATGATGCCTGCGGGATCGGCTTGTATGCTCACATAAAAGGAAACGCCACACATGATATTGTGGCAAAAGGACTTAAGATGCTTTGTCAATTGGATCATCGCGGCGGACAGGGAAGTGACCCGCTTACAGGCGATGGCGCCGGACTTATGGTTCAAATTCCAGACCAATTTTTCCGCCAAGAATGTCCAGAAATAAACTTACCTGAGAAAGGGAAATACGGTGTGGGGATGCTGTTTTTCTCTAAGGATGATCGTGAACGGGAAGAAATTGAAAGCTATATCAATAAAATGGTCGAACAAGAGGGTCAAACGGTTCTTGGCTGGAGAACAGTCCCAGTCAATCCAGAACCTATCGGGGTAACCGCACAGGATAGCTGTCCTGTCATTCGCCAGTTGTTTGTTGGTGATAACGAAAAAAGTACTGACTCATTAGCGTTTGAACGGAAATTATACGTGATTCGCAAACTTTCAGAAAAATGGGCAAAGGAATCAGAATATCGTTTTTACTTTGCTAGTCTTTCTAGCAGAACGATCGTTTACAAAGGACTGTTAACGCCTGAACAAGTAGATCAGTTCTATTTAGATTTGCAGAATGAGAATTTTGTCTCTGCGTTTGCTTTAGTGCATTCTCGCTTTAGTACTAATACATTTCCGAGCTGGGAAAGAGCACATCCTAACCGTTATTTAATTCATAATGGCGAAATTAATACACTTCAGGGAAATATTCACTGGATGAAGGCGCGTGAAAGTCAATTTGTGTCAGAGGCATTTGGAACGGATTTGGAAAAAATCCTGCCAATCCTTGATACAGATGGAAGTGATTCATCGATCTTAGACAATGCGCTTGAATTTTTAGTTCTTGCCGGCCGAAAGCCAGCACACGCAGCGATGATGCTTGTCCCAGAGCCATGGTCTGAAAATCCTCATATCACAGAGGAAAAACGAGCTTTTTATGAATTTCACAGTACGTTAATGGAGCCCTGGGATGGACCGTCTGCTATATCTTTTACTGACGGTAAACAAATTGGTGCTATTTTGGATCGCAATGGACTGCGTCCGGCTCGTTATTATGTTACAGAAGATGATTACATTATTTTTTCATCTGAGGTTGGAGTCATCGACGTTGAACCGGAAAAGGTATTATACAAAGAGCGTCTTCGCCCTGGAAAAATGCTTTTGATTGATTTAGAAGAAGGTCGAATTATTTCGGATGAGGAAATTAAATCACAGTTGGCGAGTCAACAGCCGTATCAGCAATGGTTAAATGATCAGCTTGTTCGCTTGGAAGAGAGAGTAGAGGTTGAGGGAGAAAGCCGGTCTGATTTACTAACCCTTCAAAAAGCCTTTGGATATACGTATGAAGATATTCAAAAGTACATCCTTCCAGCTGTGACTGAAGGCAAGGATCCTCTAGGGGCGATGGGGAATGATATGCCGCTTGCTGTTTTATCAGACCGACCTCAAACATTGTTTAACTACTTTAAGCAATTATTTGCCCAAGTAACCAATCCGCCGGTTGACTCCATTCGTGAAGCCATCGTCACTTCAACCATTTCCTACTTAGGAGCTGAAGGGAACTTACTTCACCCATCGGAAGAAAATAGCCGTCGGATTCAGTTAGAGACACCGATCCTGACCAACAGCCAGTTGGAAGATTTAAAGACGAATGATTTATTTAAAAGCAAAGTAATCGACATCCTGTTCGCAGATGATTTAGAGAATAGCCTTAAGGAATTATGCCGTCAAGCAGAAAAAGCAATTGCAGACGGAGCAAGTTTGATTATCCTGTCTGATCGAAATATCAATGAAAAAGAGGTTGCAATACCATCGTTATTGGCAGCGAGCACCCTTCATCAACACTTGATTCGTGAAGGATTAAGAACGAAGGCGAGCATCCTTATTGAAACAGGGGAAGTAAGAGAAGTTCACCATTTTGCGGTCCTACTCGGATATGGTGTTGATGCGATTAATCCTTACCTTGCGTTCGCTACCTATCAGGAGACTATTGCGGAAGGAACATTACCATTCACCTATCAAGAGGCGGTGAAAAAGTATATCTATGCCATGACTGAAGGTGTTGTGAAGGTCATGTCAAAAATGGGTATTTCTACGGTGCAAAGCTACCGTGGTGCACAAATTTTTGAAGCAGTTGGGATCAGCGCTGATGTTATCGACACCTACTTCACTGGAACAGTGTCCCAGCTTGGTGGGATTGGTTTAGACACAATTGCCCTGGAAGCAAAACTGCGTCACGCGGAAGCTTTTGTTGGCTCAACCGACAAGACCTTAGAATCAGGCAGTAATTTTCAATGGAGACATGATGGTGAACACCATGCTTTTAATCCTGGAACCATTCATACATTGCAATGGGCTTGTCGTAATGGGGATTATGAATTATTTAAAAAATACTCGACGCAGGCAAATGAGGAAAGGCTTGGTTTCTTACGCAACCTATTCTCCTTTAGTGGAACACGACAAGCTGTGCCGATTGAGGAAGTAGAGTCAGTAGATTCAATTGTCCGCCGCTTTAAGACTGGTGCAATGTCGTTTGGATCCATTAGTAAGGAAGCACATGAAACATTAGCCATTGCCATGAACCGTTTAGGTGGAAAAAGTAACTCAGGTGAAGGCGGAGAAGATTCAAGCCGATTCGGAATCGATGAAAATGGTGACAACAGAGGAAGTGCAATCAAGCAGGTTGCTTCCGGCCGTTTTGGTGTGAAGAGTCATTATCTAGTCAATGCCGAGGAGCTGCAAATTAAAATGGCACAAGGTGCAAAGCCTGGTGAAGGTGGCCAGTTGATGGGTACGAAGGTGTATCCATGGGTTGCCGACGTTCGCGGTGCAACACCGGGAGTTAGCTTAATTTCACCGCCGCCGCACCATGATATATACTCCATTGAGGATTTGGCGCAGCTGATTCATGATTTGAAAAATGCCAACCGTGATGCTCGTATCAGCGTTAAGCTTGTTTCAAAAGGCGGGGTCGGAACGATTGCTGCAGGAGTGGCGAAAGCAGTAGCCGATGTGATTGTCATCAGCGGCTATGATGGTGGAACGGGTGCATCGCCAAAAACGAGCATTCAGCACGCCGGATTGCCATGGGAACTTGGATTAGCAGAGGCACACCAAACGCTTATGTTGAATGGTTTGCGTGATCGAGTTGTGCTTGAAACAGACGGAAAATTAATGACAGGTAAAGATGTAGTGATGGCAGCTTTGCTTGGAGCGGAGGAATTTGGCTTTGCAACTGCACCGTTAGTTGTGCTTGGATGTGTGATGATGCGTGTTTGTCATTTAGATACCTGTCCGGTTGGAATTGCCACTCAAAACCCTGAGCTTCGCAGAAAGTTCACGGGTGAAGCAGATTATATCGTAAACTTTATGCGTTTCATTGCCCAGGAAGTGCGTGAACTTATGGCTGAGCTTGGTTTCAGAAGTGTTGAGGAAATGGTCGGCCGCGCAGATGTTTTAACAGTAAGTGACCGTGCAAAAGCGCATTGGAAGGCGCAACATTTGGATTTAACATCGTTACTTTATAAGCCTGAAGGACCTCGTACCTTTAAAAATCCACAAAATCATAGAATTAACGAATCACTCGATATTAAACACATTCTTCCGGCTGTTCAACCAGCTTTAGAGCAGGGGACACCTGTTGATCTAAGCTTCTTGATTTCAAACATCAATCGCGTGACGGGGACCATCGTCGGAAGTGAAATTTCCAAACGCTACGGAGAAGAAGGGCTACCGGAGGATACCATTACCTTACGATTTACCGGTTCTGCTGGACAAAGTTTTGGTGCCTTTGTACCCAAAGGAATGACTTTAGATCTTACAGGGGACGCGAACGATTATGTTGGTAAAGGTCTATCGGGCGGGAAAATTATCGTCAGAGCAGATGAGCATATGAAGATTGCTTCTGGAGAAAACGTCATCGCGGGAAATGTCGCATTTATCGGGGCAACAAGCGGTGAAGCTTATATTAACGGTCGTGCCGGTGAACGTTTTGCTGTTCGGAATAGCGGCGTCAACGTGGTTGTTGAAGGAGTTGGCGACCATGGCTGTGAGTATATGACTGGCGGGCGTGTTGTTATTTTAGGTGATGTCGGCAAAAATTTTGCAGCTGGAATGTCCGGCGGAATTGCCTATGTTTTAGCAGAAGACAAGGATGTATTTAAGCATTTATGTAATCAAGAATTGATTGAATTTGATTCGGTATCAACTGCTGCTGAGCAGGAAGAGCTAAAACAGTTAATCGAAACCCATTTCCGTTACACGCAAAGTGTAAAGGCTAGCTGTGTTCTAGAAAACTGGAAAAAGTGTGTTAGAAAATTTGTCAAAGTCATTCCGAAGGATTATAAACGAATGATTCATTTGATAGAAGAGCAAAAATTAGCAGGATTATCGGAAGAAGAAGCAGTAATGAGCGCCTTTTTAGCGAACTCCTCTGCAAAACCAAAATCAACTAAACAGCAGGAAGCTGCAAATCGCTAAGAAAGGGGAGAGGAACAATGGGGAAACCAACTGGATTTATGGAATATTCCCGCGAAAAAGTGGGAGAAAGAAATCCGTTAACACGCTTAAATGATTGGAAAGAGTATACAGTTCCTTTTTCTGATGAAAAGTTACGTACACAGGGGGCGCGGTGCATGGATTGCTCCATCCCCTTCTGCCATACCGGAATGGAGATTCAAGGAGCAACATCAGGGTGTCCGATTCACAACCTGATCCCGGAGTGGAATGATCTAGTCTATCGTGGCCGTTGGAAAGAAGCGCTTGATCGGCTGTTGAAGACAAATAATTTTCCTGAGTTTACAGGAAGGGTTTGTCCGGCACCATGTGAAGGTTCATGTACGTTAGCCATTTCCGACCCAGCGGTTACAATTAAAAATATTGAACAAGCCATCATCGATAAAGGCTTTGAAAACGGATGGATTACACCAAGAATCCCAAGGTTACGGACAGGTAAGAAAGTGGCGATTATCGGTTCCGGTCCTGCTGGTTTAGCAGCAGCTGATCAGCTTAATCAAGCCGGCCACTCTGTAACGGTTTATGAGCGTGCCGACCGTCCAGGTGGTTTGCTGATGTATGGGATTCCGAACATGAAGCTTGAAAAAGAAGTTGTAGAACGCAGGATTCGTTTATTGACACAGGAAGGTATTGACTTTGTTACGAATACAGAAGTGGGTAAAGATATCACAACTGCAGAACTCCAAACTCATTTCGATGCGGTCATCCTTTGTACAGGTGCTCAAAGGCAGAGGGATTTAGTGATTGAAGGTCGTGAAGCCAAGGGAATTCACTTTGCGATGGATTATTTAACGCTAACGACAAAAAGTCTATTAGACTCGAACTTTGAGGATGGTCAATTTATCAATGTAGAAGATAAAGATGTCATCGTGATTGGCGGCGGGGACACAGGTGCTGACTGTGTGGCAACTGCGCTTCGTCAAAAAGCCAAGAGTGTCGTGCAGTTCGGCAAGCACCCGCAATTGCCTGGTCAACGTACATCAGATAATTTATGGCCAGCTTATCCTAACATCTTTACAATGGATTATGCATATAAGGAAGCAGAAGCCAAATTTGGAGATGATCCACGTCAATACTCGATTCAAACAAAGAAAATCGTTTCCGATGAGAGTGGGAATCTTAAAGAACTTCACACCATCCAAATGGAGAAGCTAAAGGATGAAGAAGGTCGTTATTATTTTAAAGAAATCCCAGGCACTGAAATAGTCTGGCCAGCTCAGTTTGTATTTATTGCAATTGGCTTTGAAGGTACTGAACAGCCTCTGTTAAGCCAATTTGGTGTGAAAGCAGTCAACCAAAAGGTTGCTGCCAGATACGGTGAGTTCAAAACCAACGTTGAAGGAGTGTTCGCTGCTGGGGATGCCAGAAGAGGCCAAAGCCTCATCGTCTGGGCGATTAACGAAGGCAGGGAAGTTGCACAGGAAGTAGAAAAATACTTGATGGCATAGTCGAAATGGGTCTTTTCGTCTAATTTTGCAATGAAGATCGATTTTTAATTTGCGGTCAATAATGGTCGCATGCATTAACCGCTATACCATCAATGTTCTTTCGAATGGTCAATGATAAGGGAGAAAAGTTGGAGGCATCATTTTCATTAAATGATGCCTTTTTTGTGTTGTATCTTTTATTTACCTCTCATCTAACATCTATTTTATTGAAAGTTATCACCTTTAGTAATAAAAGTAAAACCTTTACTTTGTAGGGTGTTTAAACAAAGTTATTTTAGATAGAATGAATTCAGAAAAGGTAGAAAGTTCTTGAAAAAAGAACTATTATAAAAATCTATTAAAAAGGAGAATAAACCATGCTAAAAGTTTTACGTAAACCTATCCTTTCTGGATTAGCTCTAGCCTTATTATTACCTATAGGATCGACAGTTAGTGCCGAAACAAATATTTCAAATAAACCAGGTATTAGCGGGTTAACAGCACCACAATTGGACCAACGATATAAAGATTCGTTCACCATAGGTGCAGCGGTTGAGCCAAATCAATTATTAGATGCAAAAGACTCACAAATGTTAAAGCGCCATTTTAATAGCATTGTAGCAGAAAATGTCATGAAGCCTAGCAGTTTACAGCCAGTAGAAGGGCAGTTTAACTGGGAACCGGCAGATAAACTTGTTAATTTTGCGAAGGAAAATGGAATGGACATGCGCGGTCATACCCTTGTCTGGCATAGCCAAGTACCAGATTGGTTCTTCAAAGATGCAAATGGAAATTCAATGGTTGTTTGGCAAAATGGAAGGCAAGTGGTTGCAGATCCGTCAAATCTTGAGGCTAACAAAAGGCTTTTATTAAGCCGTTTAGAAACACATGTTAAAACAGTCGTTTCTCGTTATAAAGATGATATTAAATCTTGGGACGTTGTCAATGAAGTAATCGACGAATGGGGTGGACATCCTGAAGGTTTACGTCAATCTCCATGGTTCCTAATTACCGGAACGGACTATATTAAAGTCGCTTTTGAGACAGCCAGACAATATGCTGCTCCAGACGCTAAGCTTTATATCAATGATTACAATACAGAAGTAACACCAAAAAGAACGTACTTATACAACCTAGTAAAAAGTTTAAAAAAGCAAGGCGTTCCAATTGATGGTGTTGGGCATCAGTCTCACATTCAAATCGGCTGGCCGTCTGAAAAAGAAATTGAAGACACAATAAACATGTTTGCTGAACTGGGGTTAGACAACCAAATTACTGAGCTTGATGTAAGCATGTATGGCTGGCCAGTAATGGCGTATCCTACCTATGATTCTATTCCAGCACAGAAATTTATAGATCAAGCAGACCGATATGATCGTTTATTTAAATTATATGAGAAATTGGGCGATAAAATCAGCAATGTGACATTCTGGGGAATTGCCGATAACCATACATGGTTAAATGACCGTGCAGATGTTTACTATGATGCAGATGGAAACGTTGTAACATTGGCAAATGCACCATATGCTAAAATGGAAGCTAGATCAGGTAAAGATGCACCATTTGTATTTGATCCAGAATACAATGTAAAACCAGCCTATTGGGCGATTATCGACCACAAATAACACCAAAACACACGGGGACGGTTCTCCTTGCCAAAAAGGCAGGGAGAGCCGTCCCCGTAGTCCTTTGTCTTCACTTGCTTTCCGCCACGTTAGATGATTCGTCGGGTCTTTGCCCATTCTGCAAATCGGCAATTGTCAGTCCAAAATCCATTTGGAAATGTGGATAATCTTTAAAGTCTTTCCAATCTCCGCCCCACTCGAACCCTAGTGACTTAGCTATTTTCACCACCTCGGACCAATCGGACTTTCCATTTTGATTACGATCATATTGACGATCCCAAACAACATCTCCTGAAGGAGTTTCAAGCGCAAAATCAATCGCGAGCCCATAATTATGATAGGATTCTCCTCCTTTTGCATTTGTGACAATATTGCCCTCTTCTGTACGTCCTTGTTCATAAATGGTGTTTTGCTCCTCTATACTGCGGAAACCGTCAGTAATCAAAACGACTATTCCTATTTTTGCTGCTTGTTGTACTAATTGATCGCTGCGTTCCTTTACGATGGGATGGAGTTCGGTCGGTAAGGGAACATCTTTTTTCTGTTCAATGCCTGTTGCTTTAGACGGTTTGGTTTCGTTGTCTTTTAATATCAAAATAGTACTAATCCCGAGAGCAAGTAGGAAAAGTAACCATTTAATCCTTTTCATGGTGTATCTTCCTTTCGTGTTTAGAAGACTAGTAAACTCTTTCAAACCCGAGCTTTCGTCCTCTTTCTATTTATCTATCAATCCCTTTAATTGTTCAATATAAACCTTAAACAATTCTTAACTAGTATCTGTTCTATATTAAACAACCATGGTCTTCTAGTAAAGGTTATCTATTAATTTTACCATAGGCCCCTTGAGTAGAGTTTTTAAATTAACATTTTGTGTTTTTATGTTTAAGAAAAGTTTAAGGATGTTCCTCCATAATAAGACTAATTCAATCATTCATGCACATAAATGTTAGGAAAGATAGAGTTAGGGGGATTAAACCGTTGAAATTTAAAATACTAATCCTAATACTTGCCATGGGGATACTCATAGGAGTGGATTATGCGGAAGCACAAAAATCAGATTCTGCACCTACTACTGAAATTAGTAGTGAAATAGAAGTAACAAACCAAGAAGAACAGATTACGACTACTTCCGATTCGAATCCGGATGTATTAACTTCTGATAATACAAGTATGAGTGTTGACCATGCTCAAAATGTGAGTCAGGTTCAGAATGGGAAAATAGTTGATGTTCCCCATATCCAGCAAATGCCTGAGTTACCCCGCGGCTGCGAAGTTACTAGTCTAGCGATGCTCCTTCAGTATGCTGGTGTTTCTGTAGACAAAATGACGCTTGCAAACGAAATAACCACCATTCCTTTCCGTGATTCAAATGGATTGAGAGGTAATCCAAACGTTGGATTTGTGGGGGATATTTATTCGTTTGATAATCCTGGATATGGCGTGTATCATGCCCCAATCGCAGCTTTAGCAGAAACGTATTTACCGGGTAGAATAATAGAATTAACAGGGGGAAGTATTGATTCTGTTTATAATATGATAGACAATGGTTCTCCTGTTTGGGTCATTACAAATTCTAGATTTTCTCAACTGCCGGAAAGTGAATTTACTACATGGCAGACATCCTCTGGGGAAATTCAAATTTCCTATAGGGAGCACAGTGTATTAGTAGTAGGCTATGACGAAAATAATGTGTATATAAATGACCCATTAGCAGACCAACCCTATACTGCCGTTTCAAAAGATAGTTTTGAAGATTCATGGATTCAAATGGGAAAACAAGCCATTAGTTATCGATAATATAACTCTTCATAAAAAACATTTGTCAGCAACAGCGTGTTGCCATCGCTCGTTTGGTGCTCGGTGATCATAATTTGGTAATAACTAAAAAGGCATGAGTTGGTTTAATTTCCAACTCATGCCTTTTAGTTGTTTGAAATGAACTTCCTTATTAAATGGATGCACGTTGTGACTCCAGATTTTTCCTCCATGAAATTTGTGCCATCACTAAGACGATAAGAGCACATAAACCAACCCCGGCTAGAATATAGAATCCGGTAGCATAGGTTCCTGTCATTTGTTTAAGTGACCCCAGAATATTAGGAACAAAGAATCCTCCCACGCCACCAGCAGCTCCGACAATACCTGTAATGACACCAATTTCCTCTTGGAAGCGCTGAGGAACCAATTGGAATACCGCTCCATTACCCATTCCAAGACAAAGCATTCCAAGGAACAATCCTGCAATAGCAATTGGCAGGGCTGGAAGCTGGCTTATGAAGAACATGGTGATTCCAACTCCAATAAATAAGAAAGTTAACAACCGAACCCCGCCGATTTTATCTGCGATGTATCCGCCGACTGGTCGGAAAAAACTTCCTGCTGCGACACACAAGGTAACGAAATCGCCAGCACGTACCTTTGTTAACTCATATTGATCTACAAAAAAGATACTTAAAAAGCTTGATAGTCCGACAAAGCCGCCGAAGGTAACGCTATATAGCAGGCAGAAATATAAGGTATCTTTTTGTTTAAATACCTGAAAGTACTCTTTCATCGGTTTTGCTTTCGGCTGTGATGGGGCATCTTTGGCCATTACTATATATAAAACCATAACAATGAGAAAGGGAATAAGAGCAAGACCCATTACATTATGCCAGCCAATCGTTTCAGCCAGGCGTGGTCCAAATAAAGTGGCCAATAGCGTACCGCTGTTCCCCGCACCTGCAATACCCATAGCTAATCCTTGTAAATGCGGCGGGTACCACCGGCTCGCCATTGGAATGGCCGCTGCAAAACTTGCACCTGCAACTCCAAGAAGAATACCAATCAAGAAAAGTTCTGTAACAGTTTGACCGTATAACCATCCCCATAAGAGTGGAATGATTGTAACAGTCATCCCGCTGATGGCTGTTTTTTTAGGGCCAATTCGATCCGTTAAGAAACCAAGAATCAGTCGAAAAAAAGAACCGCTTAAGATGGGAACCGCCACAATGAGACCTCTCTCAGAAGGTGAAAGATTGAAATCGTTCGTGATATAAACCCCTAAAGCCCCCAACATCACCCAAATCATAAAACTGATATCAAAATATAGAAATGACGCTACTAATGATGGTGCATGACCCGCCTTTTTTAAATCTGCTATTTTCATTTTATCTACTCCTCTCTAGTAATCTTTGTTACCACCCGATATTTTTCGTTCCTTTTGAAAATAAGACTTTAGCTAGTAAAATCACGAATGAAATCAATCCAATATTATTTTTCAATTTTGTATACCTCCTAATTTTTATAGTCTTAAGAATAGTCTGATAATGTTGTTTTGTCTCAATTGTTGTGAAGAAACCTAACACATGTATTTTTTTCTTCCATGAAAAATTCGTATAATTACAAGGTTTATATTGCTAATAAAAATAGGCTTTTCGGAAATATTGCTGCTAACATCACTAAATATAGAAACAAAGGTATATAAGGAATGATTGCTAGGGTGAATTCGGACAATGTAACCAGTAAAAGATGGAGAAGGTGTCAGAATGCCGGACTTATTCGGACAGCAAAGAGTGCAAAAAAGGAAAAGGTGTCTGAATGCTTTTCACATTCCCTTATTGAGGACAAATCCATTGAACTCTTTATGAGATTTGTCCTTAATCCCCCTTATTGGGGACAAATCAATGGGAATCTTAATGAGATTTGACCTTAATCCCCCTTATTAAGGTCAAATCAATGGGACTCTTAATGAGATTTATCCTTAATCCCCCTTATTGAGGACAAATCAATGGGACTCTTAATGAGATTTGTCCTTAATCCCCCTTATTGGGGACAAATCAATGGGACTCTTAATGAGGATTGTCTTTAATCCTCATTATTGAGGACAAATCAATGGGACTCTTAATGAGATTTGTCCTTAATCCCCCTTATTGAGGACAAATCAATGGGACTCTTAATGAGATTTGTCCTTAATCCCCCTTATTGAGGACAAGTCTATGAGACTCTCAACGAGATTTGTCTTTAATCCCCCTTATTGAGGACAAATCCATTGGACTATAAACAAGATTTGTCTTTAATCCCCCTTATTGAGGACAAGTCTATGAGACTCTCAACGAGATTTGTCTTTAATCCCCCTTATTGAGGACAAATCCATTGGACTATAAACAAGATTTGTCTTTAATCCCCCTTATTGAGGACAAGTCGATTGTACTCTTAACGAGATTTGGCCTTAATTCCCCCTTATTGGGGACAATCCTGTCCGAATACCGGTCTTATTCCAACAGAGTAACTGGAACGAAGTCCAAATGCAGGTCTCGCAGGGGTGAAAACAGCAACAAACATTGCGAAAACATTTATTAAAGGATTTCTTAATACAATACAATCCCTTCTTGTTTTCGCTGAGAGAAAACTAGTATGTAAGGAAATGTAACGTGTTTCATTTTTTTACTTTGACTTTATGTGATAATTGATGGCATTAAGTTTAATGTCAGAAGAAATAACAGCTGGAGGTTTAAAATGGGTAAAAAAAAGCTGGTATTAGTTGGAAACGGGATGGCTGGAGTCCGCTGTATCGAGGAAATTTTAAAGCTGGATCCTACAGGTTTTGAGATTACTATTTTTGGAAGTGAACCCCACGTCAATTATAATCGAATTCTTTTATCCTCCATTTTACAGGGGAGCACTTCTTTTGGAGATATTACGCTGCATGATCGTGAATGGTATGAGCATCATCAAATAAATTTGTTTACGGGAGAAACAGTAATTGAAATTGATAAACATTTACAGGTTGTCGAGACGGATCAACACCGAATCGTTTCTTACGATTATCTGATTATCGCTACTGGCTCTGTCCCATTTTCACTTCCGATTCCAGGTACCGATAAACAGGGAGTGGTTACGTTCAGAACAATGGAAGATTGTCAGAAAATGATAGAGATTTCTAAAAAAAATAAAAAAGCAGTGGTGATTGGTGGAGGGGTATTGGGATTAGAGGCAGCAAAGGGCCTTCTTAATCTTGGGATGGATGTGAATGTTGTTCATATTGGCAGTTATTTAATGGAGAGGCAGTTAGATGAAACTGCTGCAAGAATGCTTCAAGAAGAACTGGAAAGTCAAGGAATGAAATTCCTATTCCAAAAAGAGACGAAGGAAATCGTTGGAGATATTGGTGCGAAAGGTGTCACATTTAAAGATGGGACTGAAGTTGAAGCAAATTTGGTTGTGATGGCTGCAGGTGTCAGACCGAATGTTGAACTCGCAAATAAGACTGGGATTGAAACAAACCGTGCCATTCTAGTAAATGATTATATGGAGACGAGCGAACCGAACATTTACGCTGTCGGAGAATGTGTTGAGCATCGAGGAATGGTTTATGGATTGGTACAGCCTCTTTATGAACAAGGTAAAGTATTAGCAAAACGGATTTGTGGTACAGAAGGTCAAGGCTACGAAGGAAGTGTTCTCTCCACCCAGCTGAAGATTTCAGGTATTGACCTGTTTTCAGTAGGAGCCATTCATGATAAGAATTCTTCAATCCAATCTATAAAGATTTATGATGAAGTTCAAAGAGTTTATAAAAAAGTAGTTTTTCAGGATCATAAGATTATTGGTGCTGTTTTGTTTGGTGATACAAAAGAACGAACCAAACTGCTCGATATGATTCTTAAACATCAGGATGTGTCCGATATATTTAAGGTTTCACTTTTTGCACAGGCGAAGGACGATGATTTTTCTTTTGCTTCCATTCCCGCCAGTAAGATTATTTGTAATTGTAATAGTGTGACGAAAGGTACTATTCAGGAGGCTATCCAACGAGAAGGGTTAACTACTGTTGAGGAAATCAAAAAATGTACGAAAGCTTCAAGCTCATGCGGAGGATGTAAACCACTCGTGTCCGACCTATTGTCATATATACAGAATAATGAGGTAGAGAAAATCTCAGAAGAAAAGTCGTGTCTATGTACTTGTACAACATTAAATGATGATGAAGTGGTTGAGGAGATAGAGAGGCAAGGATTAACAACCATACAGGAAGTTATGAAAGTCTTAGATTGGAAAAATAGTGAAGGCTGTTCTATTTGCCGTCCAGCGATTAACTATTATTTAGGAATGATTAATCCAGAGTATGAGAGTAAACAACAAGCCCTTTTTATTAACGAAAAAATGAATGCAGTTATTCAATCAAATGGGAATTATACACTTATCCCACAAATGTATGGTGGAATCACAAATCCAGAGCAATTAAAAAAAATAGCTCAAGTAGCTGAAAAATATCAAATAGATAATGTCGCAATCACAAGTGACCAAAGAATTCATTTACTTGGTGTTAAAAAAGAAGATTTGTCTTATGTATGGGCAGAATTGAACATGCCCTTGAGTTCGCCGCAGGCTAATGGTGTCCAAAACATTAAAACATGTATTGGAGAACATATTTGTTCATGTGATAAAAAATCATCTATTGAGCTTGCGATAAGCCTCGAAAAGCAATTAGAATTCCTCACTACCCCTTATCGGATCAAAATGGGTATATCCTCTTGCTTGCATAATGGTGCAGGGTCGACCACAAAAGATGTTGGCATCATTGGGGTTGACCGGGGCTGGGAAATTTATATCGGCGGAAGCAGCGGGCGGAATGTTCGCTCAGGTGAGTTATTATGTGTTGCGGCAACGACTGAGGAAGCGATGGAGTTAATCAGAGGATTTGTTCAATATTATCGTGAGACTGCTAATTACCTGGAGCGAACATGGCAATGGGTAGAAAGAGTCGGATTAGTTCATGTAAGGGAAGTTTTATTTGATGTTGAACTACGCCAGCAGCTGCTCGAGCATTTGGCAGAGGAGATTGCTTTACGAAAGAATTTAGTAGCGAAAAGTGGCTTTTAAAAAGTTCATTATAATAATACGAAAAAAAGGGGGAGTGACTGTTGACGGAATTGTTATTGAAGTATTTCCGTACAAAGCAGCAGGAAGTTAAGTCAGAAAATAGATATGATACACAATGTCCATTTTGCAGTATGCAATGTAAAATGCAGCTGCTAGAACAATCGATTGTTACTAGGAAAAAATATGTAACGATTGGAAAAAATAATCCTACTTCTGAGGGCCGATTGTGTATGAAGGGGATGAATGCACATCAACATAGCTTTCATAACGAACGGTTGAAATATCCAATGCTTAAAAGAAATGGAGAGTTTGTCCGTGTTAGCTGGGAAGAGGCATTGGAACATATCAAAGTTAACTTTACAAGAATTCAAGCGGAAGATGGGGTGAATGCCTTAGCTGTTTATGGGAGTGCGTCTATTACAAATGAGGAAGCTTATTTACTTGGGAAATTTGCTCGAGTGGCCTTGAAAACGAGATATATCGATTATAATGGTCGATTATGCATGTCAGCAGCGGCTTCTGCAGCCTCTCAAACGTTTGGGATCGACAGAGGATTTACCAATAGCCTGCAGGAAATTCCATTAACTCGATGTATTATTCTTGCGGGGACGAATATCGCCGAATGTCAGCCTACCATCATGCCTTATTTTGAGAAAGCAAAGGAAAACGGTGCTTATATTATTGCCATTGACCCACGCGAAACAGCGACAACCAAAATTGCTGACTTGCATTTAAAAATCAAACCTGGAACAGATACGGCTTTAGCAAACGGGCTGTTAAAGGTGATCATCGAGGAAAACTATGTTGATCATACTTTTATAAATGAACGGGTTAAGAATTTTGAAGAAGTCAAACAACATCTATCATCTACGAATTTGCTAGAAATTGAGGAAATAACAGGTGTTCCAAAAGAGGAAATTCAAAAAGCAGCTCGCAAGTTTGGAAAAGAAGAAACCGGAATGATATTCACTGCAAGAGGGGTGGAACAGCATACTGACGGATCTATAGCCGTTCGTAATTTCCTGAATATTCTTGTTTCGACGGGTAAAATTGGCAAGCAGAATTGTGGTTTTGGAGCCATTACAGGACAGGGAAATGGTCAGGGTGCAAGGGAACACGGACAAAAAGCAGACCAACTGCCAGGATATCGATCGATTGAAAATGAGGAACACCGCGCTTATATTGCAAGCGTTTGGGGCGTGGAAAAGGATGAAATACCTAGGAAAGGTGTTTCCGCATTTGAAATGATGGAAAAAATCGATAACGGTGAGATAACGAGTATGTTTTTAATGTGCTCGAATCCAGTGGTGTCCAATCCGAACGCAAAATTTGTTAAAAAGGCATTACAAAAGTTGAAATTTTTAGTAGCTGTAGATCTGTTTGTGTCGGAGACTGCGAAATTAGCAGATGTCATTTTACCAGCCTCCTCTTATTTAGAGGATGAAGGAACGATGACCAACGTGGAAGGAAGGGTGACTTTAAGGGAAGCAAGCTATCCTTGTCCGGGAGAAGTAAAACATGATTGGCAAATTATTTGCGAGGTAGCTCGCGTGCTTGGAAAAGGAGAATACTTTAACTTTTCATCCGCGGAAGAAATCTTTAATGAATTACGTGTGGCTAGCCGTGGAGGAAAAGCGGATTATTATGGTATCACCTATGATCGTCTCCGGAAGGAAGAAGGAATCCTTTGGCCATGCCCTGACCTTGAGCATAAAGGGACAACTCGTTTGTTTGAAACTTCGTTTTCCCACCTTGATGGCAGAGCAGAGATGGTGGCAGTTCCAAATCGTCCAGACCCAGCTAAGGAACAGCCGAGTGAGGAGTATCCCCTCTATTTAACGACGGGAAGAGTGATGGCGCACTATTTAACAGGTGTACAAACGAGAAAAAGTCCGGCATTGGCAGCTAGAAATGTAGAATCCTTTGTAGAAATTCACCCTGTTACTGCTAAAAAATACGGGATAGAAGATCGTTCCTTAGTAAGGATTGAGTCCAAAAGAGGCAGTATTGTTGTAAGGAGTATATGGTCGGAAACCATTCGTCAGGATACAGTCTTTGTTCCTTTTCATTGGGCAGACACACAAAATGTGAATCTATTAGTTTCACAAGATCTCGATCCTATATGCAAAATGCCAGGATTTAAATTAAGTGCAGTAAAAGTAAGGTCTGTACTGGATTTAAATGCTCATTAATTAGAAAATGCAAAAGCTTCTGAGGAAAATGGCAACATCAAATCTAGAGATAATCAACTGAATGCATTCCTAAATAAAGGCATTGCCAAAAAAGCTGTAAGTAGAGTAAATAAATTGGATGGATAGTGGGGTAGAGATACTAGGATCTCGCCCCATTTTTTTGTTTTTATTATTTACTTACTTGATAATGATTGATGCTTATATTGTTTTGGAGTGATTCCTGTAAACTTTTTAAATGTCTTAGTAAAATGGCTCTGATCATTATAATTTAATAGGGAAGATATTTTCAAAATTGAATAATCAGAAAATGTTAATAAAGATTTAGCTTCATCTATTTTTGATCGCTGGATATACTCTGGTAGTGATACTCCAACCTCTTTTTTAAATAAGGAAGATAAATAATTTGGATGCATATTATTCAATTCGGCAAGATTTACTATTGTTGTGGGTTCATAAAGGTGGTTAAAAATATAATTTATGCAATGATTAATTGGCTTTGAGTATTTCGATTGTCGATTTTTTCTAACTCGGTCAGCAAAATCACTTAATGCCTCTACCATATAATGTTCAACACTAGCACTATCATTAAGTTCCTCAATATTTTGTATATATAAATCACTAAGGGTATAGGCTGTTTCTTCCTGTAATCCACCTTCCATGGCGGCTCGAGTACCTAGAGTGATAACGGTGATGGCCAGGTTTTTTTTGTTTCGAAGCTGACTTTTTTTTGCCAAAATTCCGACCTGATTATCCTGATTTTCCAATTTGAAATGATTTATAAATTCTTCCTTTCGTCCCTCCTTAATAAACTGAAGTATTCTTTTTTCATAAGTTAGGTCGTGATGAAAAGACATATCTTGACGTCTATTTGAGATACTTATCGACGGATCCTCAGTGGTCAGTGTAATGTTTTCATTTGATTTATTGTTTTGGATAATACCTGCAATATCTAACTTTTCTTGATAAATCATATAATACAAATGCATACTCAGTTGGATAAATTTAAGATTGGGTATGACAGGAAGCGACTGGAAATAGTCTCGTAACCTCATCTCTACTTCTTTTCCAAGCCTCATTTTCCCTAATGCCTCTGATAAGATGGGAGTTAACATTTCTTCGGTAAACACCGAATTTATGGTTGGACCAACGATAACTCTCCCTCTATATTCCTTTTGAACATATATTTCGATCCCACAGAAACGTTCCATATATTCAGTGGTTTGAAAGACTGGAAAATCATAAGGTTTATTCTGGTCGTAAAGCTTTTTGAGCATCAACTCTTTAGATGAATATAAAGGATTATGTTTAAAAGATACATCGAATTCAAATACCAATTGTTTCTGTTCATTTATAAAAAAAACCGGAATATTAAACGAATCATACATCAGCTGGCAAATATAGCCCAACTCTTTATAGTTCATATTGATTTGCTCCCTATATTTCTAAGAATGAAAAAAGGTAATCGGTAAAAACAGAGTAATACCAAATATCTAAAAATAATAAATAGTAAAAATTCGACTTTGAAATATACAAAAAATATTTGAAATATACCATAATTATAAATCTTTATTCCTTATAATCAAGTCATGGAAAGCGTTTACGAAATAAACAATCCTTTTGGAGGTTATTATGATCAATCAAGATATAAAACAATTAATCTCACAAATGACCTTGGAAGAAAAAGCTGGTCTTTGTTCTGGATTAGATTTTTGGAATTTAAAAGGTATCGAAAGACTGGGAATACCCTCGATAATGGTAACCGATGGTCCGCATGGACTCCGTAAACAAAAAATGGGAGCAGATCATTTAGGGCTGTTTGACAGTGTTCCTGCGACATGTTTCCCATCTGCAGCCGGTTTAGCTAGTACTTGGAATAAAGAGTTAATATATGAAGTTGGGGTTGCATTAGGAAAGGAATGCCAGGCAGAGGATGTGGCAGTACTTCTCGGGCCTGGAGCAAACATTAAGCGTTCACCTCTTTGTGGCAGAAACTTTGAATATTTTTCGGAAGATCCATTCCTTTCATCAGAAATGGCTGCGTCCCATATCAAGGGTGTTCAAAGTGAGGGGGTTGGGACATCACTTAAGCACTTCGCTGCAAACAATCAAGAACACCGAAGAATGTCGACAGATGCTATTGTGGATGAAAGGACGTTACGAGAAATATATTTGGCCAGCTTTGAAAACGCTGTAAAGAAAGCGCAGCCATGGACTGTGATGTGCGCCTACAACAAGGTCAATGGAGACTTTGCATCAGAAAATAAAACATTGTTAACTGACATCCTGCGAGATGAGTGGGGATTTGAAGGATTTGTTGTTTCTGACTGGGGGGCGGTTAATGAACCTGTTGACGGATTAAATGCCGGGTTAGACCTGGAAATGCCTTCAAGCAGTGGGATTGGTGAAAAGAAAATCATCAATGCTGTAAGAAATGGTCAGCTTTCAGAAGATAAACTAGATCAGGCAGTTGAAAGAATTCTACGTATTATCTTAATGGCAGTAGAAAACAAGAAAGAAAACGCTACCTATGATAAAGAACAACATCATAAGCTTGCAAGAAAAGCAGCAAGTGAAAGTATGGTTTTATTAAAGAATGAAGATAATATCCTGCCGTTAAAGAAAGAAGGAACCATTTCGATTATTGGTTCATTTGCGAAAAAACCAAGATATCAAGGCGGTGGAAGCTCACACATTAACCCGACAAAGCTTGAAAATATCTATGAAGAAATAGAGAAAACAGCGGGTCAAAATGTGAACGTTTTATACGCGGAAGGATATCATCTTGAAAAGGATTTAATCGATGATCAATTAATTGAAGAGGCAAAGAAAACGGCAGCAAAATCCGATGTAACCGTATTGCTTGTAGGTCTTCCTGACCGATATGAATCTGAAGGGTATGATAGAGAGCATCTGAATATACCGGAGAATCACCGTCTTTTAGTCGAAGCGGTAGCAGAAGTACAAAAGAATATAGTTGTTGTTCTAAGTAATGGGGCACCGGTTGTTATGCCATGGCTTGATAAGGTGAAGGGTCTTCTGGAAGGTTACCTGGGAGGTCAGGCACTAGGAGGTGCGATTGGAGACATCCTATTCGGAGAGGTTAATCCAAGTGGAAAGCTAGCCGAAACTTTTCCAGTAAAATTAAGTGACAATCCTTCTTATCTCAACTTTCCAGGAGAGAGGGATAAAGTTGAGTATAAAGAAGGCATCTTTGTTGGTTATCGTTATTACGATACAAAACAGATTGAGCCGCTGTTTCCATTTGGATATGGTTTAAGCTATACAACCTTCGAATATAAAAACCTTGTAATTGATAAAAAAGAAATAAAAGATACAGAATCTGTCACAGTTACCGTGAATGTGAAAAATACAGGAAAAGTGCCTGGGAAAGAAATCATCCAGTTATATGTAAAAGATATAAAAAGCAGAGTAGTTCGTCCTGAAAAAGAATTAAAAGGCTTTGGAAAGGTTTCCTTACAGCCTGGGGAAGACAAAACTATTTCCTTTAAATTGGATAAACGCGCATTTGCATATTACAACACGGATTTGAAGGATTGGTATGTAGAATCAGGAGAATTTGAAATTTTGGTAGGGAAATCGTCCAGAGAAATTGAACTAACAGAAAAAATTGTGGTTCATTCTACTTCCCCAGTTTTCTTGGAGGTTCACCGAAATTCGACTGTCGGAGATCTTTTAACTGATCCAATTCTAGGTGAAAAAGCTAATGCTCTAATTAGAGAGCTAACAAAAGGAAGTCCATTATTTGATGCTGGGTCAGATCACGGAGAGGGTGCAGAAATGATGGAAGCGATGTTAAAATACATGCCTTTGCGTGCTCTTATGAATTTTAGTGGTGGAGACATTACCGAAGACAAACTAACTGAATTTATTAAGGAACTTAATTCAACTAATTTTGTAAGCCATTAAAAGAAATGATTACTAAAAATTAAATCTTAGGTCTTTAACTTTTAAATGAAATGAACCACTTTTCATAATTTTATTTAACAAAGATTTTGGTTAGAGAAAAAACGAAGAAAAAGGGAGTAATCAAGAATGTTATACCCAATTATTACTGAAACTCGCAGTATCATCGACTTAAATGGTATCTGGAAATTTAAATTAGATAAAGGTGAAGGACTGCAGGAAAAATGGTATGAAAACGGATTAACAGACACGATCAGTATGGCTGTACCATCTTCCTTTAATGATATTGGAGTAAATGCCAGTATACGCGATCATGTGGGCTGGGTATGGTATGAGCGGGAATTTTCTGTCCCCGCCATCCTTCAATCTGAGCGTGTGGTTTTACGATTCGGTTCCGCTACACATCTAGCTAAGGTTTTTGTAAATGGTGAACTTGTTGTTGAACATAAGGGCGGTTTTTTACCGTTTGAAGCAGAAATAAATAAGTTTTTACACAAAGGGAAAAATCGATTAACGGTTGCTGTCAACAATATTCTTGATTACTCAACTTTACCCGTTGGCACAGTAATAGAAAAGGATATTCCTGGAGTTGGCAAAGTAATACGCAATCAGCCAAATTTTGACTTCTTCAACTACGCTGGCTTGCACCGTCCGGTGAAAATATATACTACACCGACTACTTATGTTAAGGATGTAACCATTGTAACGGAAATAGATGGACAGGTTCACTATTCAATTGAGATAGCTGGCACTGCACAAGTAAAAGTAAAAGTAAAAGCCGTAGACGAATCTGGTGTTGTAGTAGGTGAGGCAGAAGGAGTTGCCGGCAAAATTAACATCCCCAATGTAAGACTATGGGAGCCATTAAATGCTTATTTATACACACTACAGGTTGAAGTGGAAAAGGATGAGGAATCTGTCGATATTTATGAACAGCCGTTTGGTGTTAGAACGGTAGAAGTAAAAGATGGTCAGTTCCTTATCAATAAAAAGCCATTCTACTTTAAAGGCTTTGGTAAACACGAAGATACACCGATTCATGGAAGAGGTTTTAATGAAGCTGCTAATGTTATGGATTTCAATCTGATGAAGTGGAGTGGGGCAAATTCATTCCGTACAGCCCATTACCCATATTCAGAAGAAATCATGCGCCTTGCTGACCGTGAGGGGTTTGTCATCATTGATGAAGTACCAGCAGTGGGTATGCACTTAAATATGTTAGTTGTGTTTCTCGGCGGAACTAAACGGGATACCTGGAAGGAGCTTAAAACATTTGAGCATCACCAACAGGTAATTAAGGAACTAATTTTACGTGATAAAAACCATCCTTCTGTGGTTCTGTGGAATATAGCTAATGAAGCTGCAACTGAAGAAAAGGGAGCATATGAATACTTTAAGCCGCTGGTTGAGCTGGCAAAAGAACTTGACCCACAAAAACGTCCTGTTACGATTGTGACTGAAATACAATCTTCACCAGAAAAGGATCAAATAGCGGAATT
This sequence comes from Neobacillus niacini, assembly GCF_030817595.1. Taxonomy (GTDB): domain Bacteria; phylum Bacillota; class Bacilli; order Bacillales; family Cytobacillaceae; genus Neobacillus; species Neobacillus niacini_G. The sequence continues at coordinate 2,211,203 of NZ_JAUSZN010000001.1, read as the reverse complement.
ACTGGATGTTCTTGCCTTTAACCGCTATTATGGCTGGTATGTTGATGGCGGGGACTTGGTCTCGGCTAAAGAAAAACTTCGCGCAGAATTGAATGGCTGGCTAAATCGCTGCCCTAATAAACCATTTATGATGACCGAGTATGGTGCTGATACGGTAGCGGGCTTACACGACGTAGAACCGGTTATGTTTACGGAAGAATATCAAGTAGAATTCTATAGAGCAAACCATGAAGTGTTTGATGAATTTAATCATTTCGTAGGTGAGCAGGTTTGGAACTTTGCTGATTTTGCAACGGGACAAGGAATTGTTCGTGTTCAAGGAAACAAAAAAGGTATTTTTACTCGCGACCGGAAACCAAAATATGCCGCACACGAGTTACGCAGACGTTGGACACAAATACCGGACTTTGGTTATAAAGGTTAAGAACATAAGGGGTTTCACAATGTCAAAGGGGTGACTAAGTCATCACTTTGGCATTGTAAATATTCATAAAGGATTTTCGCTAAGGGGAATAATTTATTTTTTATCTTTTTAAATGATAGCGGTTTATTTCTAAAGGGGGTAATGATTATGTCAAATACAGCAAGTAATAATGTGGAAATATCTAATAAAGCAAAACTATGGCAAATAGCCTTTTTTACCCTAAACAACACATCAACTAATCTTCATGCGTTTATCTTAGCGTTTGTCACTTATTATGCTACAGGGATTGCAGGACTTGCTGTTATGATAATCAGTTCTGTTTTAATGGCAGCACGACTATTTGATGGGGTAATTGATCCTGCCATTGGATATATCATTGATAAAACAGAGTCTAAGTTTGGTAAGTATACGCCATTAATCGTATTGGGAAATATAATTTCGGCTGGTACAATCATTATTATCTATACTGTAACGCATATGTTGCCAGAATCGTTGCAGTTTATTTTCTTTACCGCTATGTTAATTATTAATAAAATTGGTTATTCATTACAAGCAAGTGTTACAAAAGCAGGTCAAACTGTATTAACTAATCATCCAAAGCAGCGACCGCTTTATGCCATTTTTGATAGTATTTATAACATTGGAGTTTTCACGGGCGGGCAAATTTTTGTTTCAAACTATCTAATTGCTAAGCACGGTAATTTTACTTTACCTTTATTTATGGAATTGAATAGTTATGGGCTTATTGTTTCAGGTATATGTGCTGTACTTGCTATCGTAGGTATATGGTCAAGAGATAAGAAGGAATTCTATGGTTTAGCAGAGGAAGGTACAAAAACCACTTTGCGAGAGTATTGGGGTATTATTAAAGGAAATAGGCCATTACAGATGCTTTCAATTTCAGCCTCATTTGATAAACTAGCGATGAGTATTGCTCGTTATAATGTAGTAGGCGTTATGTTCTTTGGTATTTTACTAGGAGATTATTCACTAAGTGGTACAATTGGTATGATTACGATAGTACCAACTCTATTAATTACATTCTTCGTGGTTGGTATTGCAAGAAAGACAGGTTTAAAAAAATCATATGTAACTTCCGCGTGGATTGGAATATTGTCCTTTGTAGCCTTAATTGTTCTATTTTTACTAATAGATAATCCAACTGAAATCTCACTTAAGGATATTGGTTTTGCGACTATCTTATTCTTAGTTTTATATTCAATAGCAATAGGGTTTGCAAATATTCCAACAACACTAGTGGTTCCTATGATCGCGGATGTTTCAGACTATGAAACACATAAATCAGGACGTTATGTACCAGGTATGCTGGGAACGATTTTCTCTTTTATTGATTCACTCGTTTCATCTTTAGCACCTACCATAGTAGGAGCTGTTGTCGCAATTATTGGTTACAAATCGAAATTCCCTGAAGTTGGGGATGCCTTAACAACACCATTGTTTGTGACAACTTTAGTTTTAGCATTTGGAATACCAGCTCTTTGCTTAATAGTATCGATTACAGCAATGAGGTTCTATAACCTTGATGCGAAGAGAATGGAAGAGATTCAAAAGGGAATTGCACAAAAGAAAGCAAAAGTTAAAAAAGACGAAATTGCAGTAAGCTAAAAATGAAAACGATTTTATCTCCTGGAAATTAATATTTCCGGGAGTTTTTTTGTATTTTAACTACGTGCTTCATACTAACTCCTCGAAGGAGCGTCTCTTTCCGAAAATCAGAATTTTCCGACCGATACTCCAGTAATTAGTGAGATTGACAAAGTTCATTTTTTCTTTTACAGCCGAGTCATTATATTAAGAAAATTTCATTTACCAACCATACTACAACTAGTTTATAATAAAAGGATGTCCTAATTGGATAACAGGAGTAGATTTCTATGAAGTTAGACAGATTTAAGTAGGTGATTATAATGGACATCATTGAAACGCGGGTGAGAGGTTTTATTGCTGATATTCAACACCCTAAACAGAAAAAGAAGATTAATATTAACGATTTGGAAATTCAGCTGCGCAGGCTTTTGGATGATTATTTCGATATGGACGGGTATGCATTGTTTTACCGTGCCATTGAAAATTTGCATGCTGAGGGAATACTTATTCCTATACAAAATAATCAATATAATGGCAGAACACCGGCGCTGCCCCTTTATTACTGGGTTAATATAAAAGTTCAAAGTGCCAAATGGGATCGTCTGGCGATGATGAAATTAAGTGATCAGTTTGATTTTTCCTTTTATGAACGTCATCCCGAATGGCAAACAAGAGAGGAATGGGACCGAATCCATAATTTATATTCTTTTCTCCACTCTAGCCAGGAACGGGAAACCGTGTCGGTCGAAGAAAGAAGTTTGGAGCTCTTTGGCCATGAAAAATTTTTACTCGACGGTGATAGTTTTCCTGAAGGGAAAGGATTTTTAGCTAGAATTGGATTTTCAGAAGAGCAGCTTAAAATGGTGAACTACGGTGAACCGTTTGTATTTTGGATAAAACAGGGGAAGGAAATAAAGGAAATTCAGCGGGTACTGATTGTCGAGAATCTATCTTTCTTTCATACTTCTATTAAATTATTAGAAGCGAACCAACTTGATTATGAACCTGAACTAATTATTTATGGTGAAGGAACGAAAATTGAACGGAGCTTTTCCTTTTTCTTTCGAATGTTTCCACCGAACAACTATCTTTTCTATTACGCCGGTGACCTTGACGCCGCTGGGTACGGTATTATTAGTAGGCTAATAGATAAATACCCGGATTGCTGTATTCAGCCTGCTTTGAAGATTTATCGTAAAATGCTTGAATGTATAGAACAAAGGAATGACCAAAAGCAAGGCCAAACACAAAATCTCAAATACCGTGATGCCTTCTTTCAATGGTTTACCGAAGAGGAGCAAAATCGATTAATGCAATTATGGCAGGAAAATAAACGGATTCCGCAAGAAGTCTTAAACATAGAAACATGGAGGAGATGGATGTGAACGAATCATGGGAAGGTTTCGCCCAGAGAATGCAGCGATTAAATCCACTGTTTGAGCTTGGCAGGGGAATGGAAGTAGGGGAACTAAAACCTCATATCCAAACCATTCTCATGCAAGTGCTCCTCACCATCTTTTATCGAGAATTAAATGATGATGATCTCAGGCGAAAGTCAGATATCAAGTATATGGTGGAAGATTCTATTAAACAAATGAAGCTTTTAGCTGATGATAAACAAATTGAGCGAATTACAAGCGGACTATTATATCAGGGAAAAGAAGAGTATAGCAAACCATTCGAAGCTTTATATTACGATGAAATACGACAATCCTGGGAGACACAGGTCTTTCGATATGTAACCATGGATGAATTATATACAAATTTAGAGATGGGCGGATCGATTGTTTATAAACTGACAGATGTCGCTCAAGAAATGATTTTTATGAGCAGGGAAATGGCTGAAGAATTTTCTATTACGATTGAACAACTCTATAGTATGCAGCTGATTAAAAACGGTAATTTTAGAAAAGCTACTCGAAACCTCGATCACCTCATTTCACGCGTAAACCGCTTAATGGCAAATGAATTCTCTTTCCAAAAGGAAATGATTAACAATCCCAAAATCTTATTGATCGAAGAAGAATGGCAAAGGGCAGACAATCGAGTTGAAATTGAAAAGCAATTTGAAGAAGAGAAAAATCATTTCCGTACGATTACTAGTATGATAGAAAAGACAAAACGTAGAAATGAAGAAGATGATTATATACAGAAAGAATTGATTCTTCTCCAAGAAAAAATTGGCCATACAAGGCAGTTGCATGATCGGTTTGCAAAGTTAGTCATTCAAAATATTTCCTATGAGATGAAATTAAAAGCGGAAAACCCTTCATTGTTTTGGGAAAACAGTCTCGTTTCATTTCGAGAGCATTTTTATGAAAATTGGCTCATGAAGGAAGGCGTTAGTAGTTTCACAGTCATAGAAAAGATGATATCTCCATTATTCTCACCGAAGAATGAATTTATCTTGCCGCTTGATTGGATTTGGGGTGAGCAAGAACTCAATGAAAAACAAGTAACCGACGCGGTCATTGAAGAAGAGCCAGAAGAAAGTATTACTCGACTGCGGGTAACGAACTGGGATTCTGTTATTAAAGCATGGAGTTATGTATTTCAGTTTTTACAAACAAACGGTGAATTTTCATTAACGGATTTAAAAGAGCTGCCATTAGAGGTGCAGGACTTATGGTTTGAAGAATCCGAAACGATTGATTTGTGGATGATGTTCGATAAAAAGCCACTGAAGGTCCAAGTGCTCCATCGAAAGGAAGAAACCTTAACCGATGAGAGGGAAATTCTTCTTTATAAGTTAATGAAGGAATACCCACAATTTGAAATGTTTGAAGGCTTAAAGATTTATACCATGTTTGACCATTGGGCAGAACCATTTCTATGGTATCAAATGAAGATCACCCCTTTTAAAATATGTGTAGAGGAGAATAAGTGATGAATGCAGAAACAATCAAAAAAGCATCAGCTGTCTATTTTACTCTATTAAAAGAAAAAGTAATTGACGAAAATAGTGAACACTTCCAAACTTATTTTGATCCGGAAGTAAGACAGACAGTACTTTTATTAGCAGACGAATCCGGTACATATATCATTGAAGCACCTAAACGTATTCATTTAGTGGTTCAGCCAACTGGTTCGGTCTTTGCAACGAATTTTACCCATTTGAAAGATAAGCATAAGCAAGTTGAAACGAAAAAACATTTTCACCTTATCAGCATCATCATTATGTCCTTTTTAGCAGCCATCGACCGCAATCAGGCAGCAAAAATCCGCACGAAGCGGGAAGGAATAAGCTACTATGCATTAGAACGCCAAGTAAATGATCTAATCATTAAATGGGAGAGCATACTTAAAAATCAACCGACCTTCGGAGAAGAAGAACGAATTGATATGAAGGAAGTCGTGACCTCATGGAAATACATGGAGGTCGATAGTGACGATTTTGGGTTAAAAAAAGGCAATAGACGAACCAGAATCGGTTTAATTGCCGGCGCTATGCGCTTATTGGAGACAGAAGGGCTTATTGTCATATTGGATCGGGACGATATCGCTAAGGTCATCCCTAAGAATGAGCTTTTTGAGCGGATTGAATACTTGTATCACGATTATGACCGTTATGAACTTTTTAAAAAGTTAATGACTTCAGAGGAGGATGAGCATGCCGAAAATCCATCGAATTAGAATTGTCGGCCTGAAGTATGATGGCATGCAAAAGCAATATAAAGATACCACGTTTAATTTCCATAATGATGAAACATCAACAAATGGTCTGATTGCGATGATGAATGGCGGCGGAAAAGGTGTGTTTCTTCAGACCATTTTCCAAATTCTTAAACCTGGAACCTCTTGGGGAAAGCAAAACAATCGTTATTATCAGCAGTTCTTTTTTAATAATAAAGAGCAGTTTATACCCTATACCTTTCATGTTCTCATTCAGTGGGAATTGGACGGAGCGGACCGCCGCCATCTGATAACCGGAGGAATGTTTTCAGCTGAGCAGCGGATTTCGATGAGTGAAGAAAACGAAAATAAAACATTGGAACAGGAAGCTAAGATTCTCCCTAATATCACATTCTATACAAGAGAATTTGAACGGAAGGAAGAGGCAGCGCTTGAGCATATTCCACTTTATGAAAATGGTGAGGCTGCTGATACCGAAAGCTTGAAGGACTATTTAAAATGGAATGGATATGACGTTTACCGAGATACGAAGAAGCACTATCGCATCCTTGATACATACGGCATTAACCGTAAAGACTGGGATATTATGAAGGACATTAATAAGGATGAAGGCGGTGTGGGGAAATACTTCGAGGGAGCTGAGGACGATCATTCCCTGTTCCAAAAACGAATCATCCCGACTGTGAGTCAGGTGTTACATCGAACCGAACATCAAAAAAACGATCTTGTGGAGATTTTTAAGAGTCAGGCAAGTATCGCGAAGGACCTGCCTGTACTTTTGAAAAGAGAGCAAGCCCATAAAGAGTTTTTAGAAGACATTGTCCCATTTGAAGAGCACTTATCTAAAGGGGTAGAACATAAAGAAATTGTGCTGGCCAGTATCCAGACAGGCAAACAGCTTCTTGGTGCGTTAGAGCATTTAAAGCAAACAGAAGAGGAAGGTTTGCTTGCTATACAGAAAGACATCGAGAAACTAATCATAAAGCAGACGGATTTACGTTATCAAAAAGATAATTTAGAGTTTGCAAAAGCTCACAGAGAGGTCATGGATTGGGAAAAGAAATTAGTCAAAGAAAAGGAAAAACATACTTCCCTGCAAAATATTGTCAAAGAGAAACTGCAACGAAAGGAACAGCTTGCCTTTCAAGCTTTATTAAAAGAATGGAATGAAAACGAGCAAAGTATTCGTTTACTTTCTCAGCAGATTGCAACGTTGGAACAAAACAGCGGTTTAGAGCAAGTGAATCAAAGAATGGATGAAATTAAACAAGAAGCGAGAAAGCGATGGGAGCATTCCTTCTTATCGATACAAGAAGGGATTAAGCAGTATGCAGGGTATCAAAAGTTTTTAACTAAAAAAGCAAAGGAACTGTCGCAGCAAGATAAACAGAAGACAAAAGACATTGCGCAGCTTAGTACTGAAATTGATTTTCTATATACGCAAATGCATAACTTTGATTCAAAGGAAGCAGCACTCATCAAAGAATTTGGCGACCGCTTAACCTATGACTTAAAGGGATTGACCGAGAGTTTCTTGAAACAAATTGAAGATAAAAAAGCAACATTAGTAGATCTGCAAACAAAAGATAAGGAGTCGAGTGAAAAGCAAAATCAACTTGCCACTTCACACGGAACGCTCGTTCAATCGATTCAGTTTTCAGAAGAAAAACTTGAGGAGTTAAACCTAGCAAATGAAAAGCAAAGAGAGAAAGAAGCAAAGCTATTAGATAAGCTTCATGGTTTATTAGATGATGTCACAGCACCATTTACTCACTCACTCTTATCGAAGTATTCAATACAAATAGAAGAAATATTGAGCAATAACCGCCAACAAGCGGAACAAATAAAAAAAGAACTTTGGGAAACACAACTCGATCATTCCTTAAACGATGAGCCATTTTGGATTGCCAATAAAGATGTAAAGGAATTAAAGGACTGGATTGATGAGAAAACTGGAATTGATGTCTTTTTTGGCACTCAATTTCTTCAATCATTAAGTCCCGAAGAACTCGCGAATACGTTAAACACCTATCCACTTCTCCCGTATGGTTTGGTCGTAAGCGGGCAGCAATGGCAAAAAATTAACCAGCAGGTTCTTTCAGGAAGAATGTTTAAAAGCCCTGTTCCTATTTTCTTGCGTGAAGAAATGAACAATGAACAGCACAAGCCATCCTTTGTCATCATCAACGGAACAGAGAAAGAGCTATTAACCGATAAAAATCAATTTACCAGCTGGAAAATAAACATTGCTAAACAAATAGAAGACAAGAAAGATACACTATCTGAAATTGAAAAAACAGAAACGTCCCTGCGTCGTATTTTGAAAGAAATCGATCGTTTTTCATCCGGTCAGCTTTCTAGTGATATCGAAAAGGCTATTATTCAGGAACAAAACACTCTCCTTTCTCTGAAAACGAAACTACAGGAAATTAAGACACAAGAAGAGAAGGAAAGAGAATTACAACTAGAGTTAAAACAACAGCTAGAAAAGACAAACCGGAGAATAGAAAAACTAACAAAAAATGTAGAGAAATTAGAGGATTTTGATCAAGAAAAAACGCTGCACCAAGAAAACAAAAGGGTGAAACTCGAAAAAGAAAAACAGAAGGACGCTCTGACCATTCAGCAGCAAGAAATAGGCAAAGAGCACCAGCATACCGTTGACTTGCAAAACCAGTGGAATCAAACATACCTGGAATGGAAACTTACAACGGAACAGAATATTAAGGAGATTGCATTCTTTATTGAAGAAGCTGTTTTTCCTGTTGAACAAAAAGCGGATCAAAGTGAAGAGGTCCCTAAGCTTTCAACACATTTATTACAAGAGATAAATGGAAGTATCGAAGAACTAAAACAACTGCAAAAATCAAAGGAAGAACAAGCAAGAGAATTACTCGTTCTTCAAGCAAGAAAAGAAACGGAACAAAAGCAACAGAAGAAATTAGAGAAAAAACTTCATGCTCATGATGAGGAATGGAAAAATGCAGCTGAACCAGAGGAACCAATCAGTATATTGGAAAACATGCTGCAAAATGCTCAGAAGGAAGCGAAGACCGCAGAAAAAGAAGAACGGGAACAAGGAACGGCGGTAACCGTTGCGGAAACGTCCTTAAAGCACGCAATTGAACAGCGTGAAAAATTAGGAAAAAAAGTAGAAAAGCATGAAAAACAGCCGGAAGCTTGGGAAGACCTTGACTTAGAAGTCAAAGAAGTAGAAATAAAAGACCAAACGAAAGTAACGAAAGAGGAAGTAAAGAAGGCTGAGAAAGTTCAAAAAGAAACAGAAACGAATATTGCAGGATATGAAGGGGATTTGTTAACACTTTCCGTTATCCTAAAAGAGGAAGCAGCCGTATTTACGAATGATGATATAGAAAAAATTAAGAGTCAAGGAAAAGCATGTATCTTGTCCTGGTGTGAAGAACATCAAGCGATTCAAGAAGAAGGTCAAGAAAAGCATGCGAAAATTGACCAATCATTGCGCAATTTAAAGCTTACGATTGAAGGCAAAGATTGGGAGATTCGTTTTAAAAATGAAGTATTAACCACACTAGACCATTTGGACACAAGGCATTATACGCATATCCAAAGCATTGTTAAAAATATGAAGCGTTTTTCACAAAGTGGATTGGAGCAATTGGAACGCGATAAGGAAAGGGCAGAGAAGGCACAAAACTTCTGGGCCAGCCGTGCCAGCATGAAAGTGATGAGCATTTCAGAGGCGATTCGTTCGATGGTGGCGAAAATGAAGTTGAAAAATGAACGAGGATCTTTTCCGCTCGTCCAACTCAAAGAAGACATTTTGCCTAAAAAGCCTGAAGATATTGAACCATTGCTCAAGCAGCATTTTGTTTCTGCGATTAACAAAATTACCAAACAATTTGATATGATTGACGATCATAACCGGGCCTTAGACGAAGAAATCAAACAGCTGATCAGTGATGAGCAAATATTATTTGTATCACTCCGAAATCGATATCCTGAACTGCTTGTCTATAACATGCGTACGGATAATGCCTTTATGTACGGGAAACCGCAAAGAGAACATTATTCCACCTGGCAGACGATTAATCAAGGATCTAAAACGAAATCGGACGGCAGTGGTGGACAGAAGTTATCAGCGCGAATGGTCATGATGATGATGTTATTATCGGTTAAAAGCGAAACCGATCAAAGCTGGGTTCCATTAGTCTGTGATAATCCGTTCGGACAAGCGGCATCCGCACATGTCCTTGACCCAATCTTCGCTGTTGCTGAAAAACTTAAGTTCCAATTTATCGTCGTCACTCCGCCTGAATTGGTTAAAACTGAGATCAGCCAACGATTTGACGCCTATTATAAATTGGACTTCATTCGTGAAAAAGGAAAAGAAATTGTTTCCGACACGATTGTTCCAGCCTTTCGGATTTACCAGGGAGAGGAAGTTGCTCAGGTAAAATAACACAATGGTAAATCGATAGAACTAAACGAAACAATCTCACTTTCTGTATGGAAGGTGGGATTTTTTTGTCTAAGAGGACCTAAGAGGCCAAGTAAGTGACGTGTACAATTCTATTGGAATGATAATTTGTAAGTTTTTTATGAAAATAATATTAAGAAAAACAGGAGAAAACGACTGCTTAAAATCGATAGAATTTGCTGTTGATAGGAAAAAATATGAATTATTATTGTAATGGTTTATACATAACTAAATTGAAAGGCCTATTATATATGAACCATCTTTCGGACACCATACTATTTTTCTATTTACAATCTTCATAATCTTTTAATAAATCCTAGTTATAATCAAAGTCGTGCTAGAAATATGTAATCTGAGAGGGGAAATATCATGACTAATTTGGATGAAATGATCAGGAAGTTTAACGAACAAAATTTGAAAAAGAATTTAGACCGCCGGAGCTTTCTTCATGGAGCCGGCAAGATCGCTGGGCTTTCCCTTGGGCTGACCATTGCACAATCATTGGGAGGATTTAAAGTAGATGCGGCTCCGAATTTCAGTGAATATCCTTTTACGCTTGGTGTTGCTTCCGGCGACCCGCTGTCAGACAGTGTCGTACTTTGGACAAGGTTGGCTCCGGATCCATTAAATGGTGGAGGCATGCCAGCTCACGTCGTTCCCGTTAATTGGGAGCTTGCAACAGACGAAAACTTCCGCAACGTAATCAAACGAGGAACAGAACATGCTTCGCCTAATCTCGCACATTCTGTCCATGTAGAAGTAAGCGGCTTGCAGGCAAATACGGTTTATTTTTACCGCTTCAAGACCGGAAATGAACTAAGTCCTGTTGGAAAAACAAAAACCTTACCGGCAGCAGGAGCCAGCACAGCAAGCATGACGTTCGCATTCGCTTCCTGTCAGCAGTATGAACACGGGTATTTTACTGCGTACAAGCATATGGCGAAAGAGGATCTTGATCTTGTATTCCACCTTGGTGATTACATATATGAATACGGTACAAACGAGTATCTTTCACCAACGGGCAATGTCCGTGCCCACAAAGGCGATGAAATTATCACGATTGAAGATTACCGCAATCGTCATGCTCAATATCGTTCAGATGAACACCTCAGGGCTGCACACGCTGCATTCCCGTGGGTTGTTACTTGGGATGATCATGAAGTGGAAAACAATTATGCAAATGTCATTCCAGAAAAGGGCCAGTCTGTTGAGGCTTTTATCAAGCGTCGTGCTGCTGCGTACCAGGCTTATTACGAACATATGCCGCTTCGAAGGTCGTCATTGCCTCACGATGGCGGCATGCATTTATACCGGGATTTTACATATGGTGATTTGGCGAACTTCTTTGTTCTTGATACACGTCAGTACCGTGATGACCAGGCGAATGGCGATGGAACGAAAGCTCATACACCGGAATCCTTGGATCCAAAGCGCACTCTTCTTGGAACAGAACAAGAACAATGGCTGCTTGGTAAGCTAGGAAATTCGAAATCCCATTGGAACGTCCTGGCACAACAGATTTTCTTTGCACAGCGTAAATCTGGAAGCATCACAGCACCAAAATTCAGTATGGATTCGTGGGATGGATATCCGGCAGCACGTCAGCGGATTACCGATTTTGTTGCTGGCAATAACATCAACAATGTTATCGTTCTTACTGGAGATGTCCATGCAAGCTGGGCTTCTAACCTAACGACAGATTACAACAAACCAGAATCTCCGATTTTTGGAGCAGAATTTGTTGGAACATCGATTACTTCGGGTGGAGACGGATCAGATTGGCGTGCAGATACGGCCAAATCTTTAGCGGATAACCCGCATATTAAATTTTTTAATAATTACCGTGGTTACGTTCGCTGCCGGGTCACTCCTGAACAATGGCGTGCAGATTACCGTGTCGTCCCATTTGTAACTGAGCAGGGTGCAGATATTTCAACAAGAGCGTCATTTGTTTTTGAGAAAGATCAGCAAGGGCTCAAAGAAATTGCAGCAACCACAGTGCCTATGGGTGTTCAAATGTCGAATGAAGTGGAAGAAGACCGCCACCGTGCCCACTCCCGCGCGCACGAAAAGCAAATGGAGAAAAAGCGCAAACGAGAAGCCGTTACGAATTAATTTTATGGACGCTGTTAAATAAAAAATTTAATAGAAATAGAGCTGGCGGGGGATTACCGTCAGCTCTATTTTGTATGCTCATTAAAAGTAATCAGTAGTCGAAAGATACTAAGGTATTCAAGCTAAGTATCTGTCATGTTTTTGTCACAGTTTCTTCATCGTATCTTTATATCCTAAAACTACAATCAATCTGCAGCGAAACAAAACAAAAGAGATTTTAGGAGGATATAGGCAATGAACATGACACATTATATGGGCTTACTAGCAGATAATCAACCATGGAATCTGATTATTTTTATGGCAATTCCGGTTATCTGTGCGGAAACAATTGCTGTAACAGAATTAGCTATTTTATATACTAGGAATTTAACTGGTAAATTAAGATCGGTTAACAAAATAACATCCATTTTTGTAGGAATTTATTTCACTGGTATTTTTATTCACTTATTATTCAATGCTGTTATACCGATAACATCAAACGGAGAATGGCATGGATGGATTGATATAGTTGCAGTAGGGTTTTACTTACTGGGAATTATCCCATTGCTGGGTATGGCACTTTTGGATTTAAATATTATTCATAAAAACAAATCACAAGAAGAAAAATTAAAAGTTCACGCGATCTTTGTTGGTATGTTTCTAATCTTTGCACACATTGCTATGATCGCCGGAATGGTTGATCCAACCATCGTTTCTGACATGCCAAGTATGGGTCACAATATGTAAATATAAATAAAAATCTCACCTTCAGGATGGAAGGTGAGATTTTTGTATTGAGAAATCATCAACCTCTACATATTAATGGTCCTTTTGGAAATAATTATCAAGACCATGATACGTAGGGGGAGAATTCAAATTGAGTGATTTATTAATAGCCCGTTCCTTATTTGGAACGACAATGGCTTTTCATATTATATTTGCCACGATAGGCGTCGGTTTGCCGCTCATGATTTTAGCTGCAGAGCTTCTCTATCAAAAAACGAAGGATCAGGATTATGTTGTAATGGCGAAACGCTGGACAAAGGCATTCGCCGTTTTACTCGGAGTTGGAATCCCGACTGGTACGATTGCGGGAGTTCAATTATCGTTATTGTGGCCTGGTTTTATGGAAGTGATCGGTCGAGTAATGCCCCTTCCTTTCCAAATCGAAATCTATGCCTTTTTTATTGAAGCATTGTTTATGTCTATCTACGTCTATGCAGCGGAAAGAATCGCTCCTTGGATGCGGATTGCTAGTTTAGTTCTTGTGGCCATTGGTGCTCTGTCCTCTGCTGTCTTAATTACCAACGTCCATGCCTTTCAGGGTACACCTGCAGGATTTCGCTATGAAGATGGAAAATTTCTAGACATTGATCCTTGGGCTGCTTTTTTTAACCCCAGCTTCTTTGTAACAGCCGGACATGTGGCATTATCTGCCTATGTAGTGGGAGCTTTTGTGGTTGCGTCTGTTGCGTCTTTTAAAATGATGAAAAATAAAATCGGTTCGAGAGTATATCTATTTCATCAAAAAGCACTGGTTCTAAGTCTAGTAGTAGGTGGTATCTTTGCTTTTCTCACCGCTCTAAATGGACATGAATCCGCTCAATACTTACATAAGTACCAGCCGGAAAAGTTAGCGGCTGCGGAAGGGTTATTTGAAACACAATCGCATGCACCCTTAGCGATTGGTGGTTTTACGGATAAGGAAACGAAAGAAATAAAAGGGGCGATCGAGATTCCTTGGGCGTTAAGTTTTCTCGCGGGGAACAGCTTTGATACGGTAGTTGTCGGCTTAAATGATTATCCAGAGGAGCTATGGCCGCCATTATTCATCCATACTCTTTTTAATGGAATGGTGTTCATTGGTTCAGCTCTTATCATGGTTCCTTTACTTGTTTTCGCCTGGAAAAAATTATTAAAAAAAACACAATATCCAAAACTAATGCTTTGGGGGCTGGTAACGACAGGTCCGCTGGCTGTGATCGCCATTGAATGTGGATGGATTTTTGCATGTTCAGGTCGTCAGCCATGGGTAATCTACCACATCTTATCAACTGCAGAGTCTGCTACGACCGCAACCAACTTAGGTGCTCTATTTGTTTCGTTTATAATTGTCTACATGATCTTAGGGTTTTCTGTAGTGTTTGTATTACTGTACTTCTTTAGAAAAAACACAGAATTAGATGATATTGAGCGGGCAGAGAAAAAAGGCACCCCATTATTTAGTTCCAATTCATAGGAGGAGAAACAAATGGCTGATGCTCTTATTGCAATTACCGTGCTGTGGGGGTTCGTGTTTATCTATGCTGTTATGGCCACCATGGATTTTGGAGCAGGCTTCTGGTCAATGATTTACATTAACCGGGAAAAAACGAAAGCAACGAACATTGCCAATCGCTATTTATCACCTACGTGGGAAGTAACAAATACCTTTATTGTTGCGTTGGTGGTTGCTGTTTACAGCCTTTTTCCAAGTGCGGCCAATATTCTAGGGACGATTCTACTCATACCCGGCAGCTTAATCCTTTTATTACTTGCATTACGAAGCGCCTTTTTAGTTTTTTCAAATATAGCTACGGAATATAAAAAGCCGCTCACTTACATTTCTGGTATTGCAGGTATTATTATTCCTGGCCTGTTAATTAGCGTGTTGCCGATTACGCATGGACACTATGTTGATTTTGCAGATGGTACTGTGAATTTAAACCTTAATAAACTTTTTTCGAGCCCCAATGAATACGCCTTTATTGGGTTTGCTATCACGAGTACACTGTTTCTCTCTTCATTATTATTAGCGGATTATTCCAAGGCTTCGAATGAAATGGAAGCTTACCGAGTGTACCTTCGTGATGGAAAGATTCTTGGTCCGATATCATTAATTATGGCATTGCTAATTATGATTACCTTAAAAAATGAAGTCAGTTGGTTATACAATAAAATGATGGAGGATCTTCCATTACTATGGATATCGGTCGGCTTCTTTTTAATTATCGGGTACGGTTTATATGCGCGAAACCCTTTTCAAAAAGGGGAACGAGGCATGCCAAGACTGGCTGTAATTGCGGTTACGATTCAATATCTAATTGCAAGCTACGTTTATGGAAAGGCCCATTTGCCATATATCATCTATCCGAATGTTACGATTGAGTCCGCCTTTACAGACCCTAACTCCTTTAGAGCGGTGTTTATCACGTATATCGTCGGCTTCGCAATCCTTTTCCCCGGTTTTATTTACTTTTGGAGTTTATTTATGAATGATAAGCGTTATTTGAGGCAAAAGGGGAACCAGTAGCAATATGTAAAATACGGCAAATAATCAAGAAAATCTCACTTTCTATATGGAAGGTGGGATTTTTCTATTTTTTAGCTCAATAGAACCATATCAATTTTTGGGTCCGATTAATTTCAATCTTAAACCTATTAATATTGAGCAATAGTCTATAGTGGAAGAATTGTGCAAAGGTATTGTATCTGGATACAATCAAAAATACGAACAATTATTTAAAATCAATTAGTAACATTCGCGTTTTAGGAGAAGTATTCACTTGAATTAGCTAAAAATATGGTTTATTATAATCAAAAAGCAAACAACGAGGAGATATGTACATGGTGTTTGGTATTCAGACGAAAAAAGTTTTGATACTCGGTTCCGGTGGTTTTTTAAACTAATGAAAATTCAGAATTATTTTATAATTATAAATGTAAACACTTACATAAGAAGAGAAGTGGGATTTAATTGATGAAAAAGTTCATGGTAATGCTCGGTTCACTTATCATGCTCTTCTCGCTTGCAGCCTGCAGCGGAAGTACGGCTAGTAACAGTGAAGGCGATTCTGAGAAAGACAACTCAGCAGATAAAGATGAAAACGTTACACTACGTATCGCATGGTGGGTGTCTCAACCTAGGCATGATTATACATTAAAGATTATTGAGTTGTACGAAAAAGAGAATCCTAACGTAAAAATTGAACCTGAGTATGCAAACTGGGACGATTATTGGACGAAACTGGCTCCTCAAGCAGCATCCAATGAAATGCCAGATATCATTCAAATGAACCTTTCTTATATTACACAGTACGGAAAAAACAATCAATTACTAGATTTAAAAAGTTTCTTAGGCAAGGAGATTGACACCAGTGACCTCAGTCAGGATTTCCTTGATGGTGGGAAAATAGGTGACAAATATTTCGGACTTGACGGAGGTGTTAACGCTCTTGCATTCCAATATGTCACTGCATTGCTTAAAAAAATCGGAGTAGACAAAATCTCTGATGATTGGACTTGGGATGATTATAAAGAAATGGCAGATAAAGCAGTTGACACTGGCTTATATTTTGAAAATGGTCCAGGAACAGCCCCAGATGTATCTTTCAACTAATATCTAAGATCAAATGGGAAAAGACTTTATAGCAAAGATGGAACCACTCTTGGATATGAGGATGACAAGTTATTTGTAGACTTCTTTTCCATGTATGCTGATATGGTAAAAAAGAAAGCGGTTCAATCACCTGACGCAAGTGCACAAGTAAAAGGACTTGAAGATGATCCCGTTGTAATACAACAATCCATCGGACTTATCCAATGGTCCAACCAGTTTATCGGACTCCAAACAGCAGCGAATCGACCGCTTGAATTGGTGGGCTTGCCGGGGCCAAATGCTGACAAAGGATTGTTCCTAAAACCGAGTATGTTATGGTCGGTTGCCAATAGTTCTAAAAATAAAGCAGAAGCGGCTAAATTTATTGACTTCATGACTAATAATATAGAAGCAAATAAACTAATGCTTGGTGATCGCGGCGTTCCTGGTTCTCCGAAAGTCCAAGAAGCATTAATGCCTTTATTGAGTGACGCACAAAAACAAGTATTCAATTATGTGGCTTGGGCTGGAGAGAACAGTACTGTTTATAAATGGTCCGGATCCAACGGGGGCTGGAGAAGTAATTAGTCTATTGAAGGGCTTTGCTGATCAAATTGCCTTTGAAGTTCTTAAGCCGGCAGAGGCAGCAAAACAGTTTAGGCAGCAAGCTGAGGCTGTACTGGCCAAAAATAAGAACTAATCAATCACCTAAAGCGATGAGACTGACCCAAAAGGTTGTTAAAAGACAGTCTTTTAGGTCAGTCTTTTTCTTGAAAAAGCCGTTTAATAGCACTTTAATTAAGTGTAATTGTGTAATTAAATAAGATATACTACACAACTTTAAGCTTGTAGACAAAATCTAGGTACTAGATAAGTCTACAAGCTTTTTTATATGGGTCTGCATGAGGAAATGCCTACAAACAATTATCCCGGAGATGAACGATTTCAACAGAAGCGATACAATCTATAAATTGTGCACGATATGGAGAAATGGCTGATTGTTATAGTATTTGATGGGTAGCTATAATTAATTTTAGCTATTGAAATGATTTAAATAGAAGGGGGGGCCGACTCAATAGCATGAAAAAAATATGTTAGCGGAGGTACAAAATGAAGAGATTTTTGTCAGTTTTATTATGTGTTGTTTTATGTTTTTCTCTCTTACCCTTTGCCGCTCCAATAGTAAAAGCTGATTATTCTTTGCTTCCTGCATTTCCAGGGGCTGAGGGCTTTGGTTATGCGGCAGTTGGGGGAAGAGGCGGTGAGGTTTATCATGTTACAAGCTATGAACTTAAGGGACCTGGTACCTTTCATGATGCCCTTACAACTTCTGGAGAAACACCGCGCACGATTGTATTTGATATTTCCGGTGAAATTACCATTCCACAGATTGTATTAAAAGGAAAATCAAATATTACGATCGCTGGTCAGACAGCGTCAGACGACGGTGTGACCATTAGAGGAAACAATATTCGTTTCGTAGATTGTAATGATATTGTAATCAGGTATGTGCGCTTTCGCATGGGGAAACAAAGCTTTAATGATGATTCCATGTATTTTGAAGATTGTCAGAATGTGATTATCGATCATTCTTCTTTTTCATGGGGTACAGATGAAGTATTATCGATTAAAAGTAAGGACTATAACAATCCAAAATCAAAAAATATTACTGTTCAATGGTCGATGATCTCTGAAGGTCTGCTAACCCACTCCATGGGCGGCTTGATTGAGATGAATACAATCAGCATGCACCATAATCTTTACGCACATAACAATGACAGAAATCCAAAAACGAAAGGCCAGATCGATTTTGTGAACAATATTGTCTATAACTGGGGAGGTTTCCCGTATGTAGCTGGGGGCGAATCGGGTACAAAAGGATATGGCAATGTTATTGGTAACTATTTTATAGCAGGGAAAAACTCTGCTGATCCAGAGTATGCAATAGTAAGAGGAAATGAGAACTATAGTGTTTATATCGAAAACAACCTTATTGATAGTAATAAAAACAGCATTCTTGATGGTTCTGACACCGGAACAGGTCTAATAGAAGCCGAAAAGCCTAGTGTTGTAGTTAAGGAAAGGTTTGAATATCCGCCCGTACACACACAAGATCCAGAAGTTGCTTATAACCATGTATTAAATCATGTTGGCGCGTCTTTGGTTCGGGATGCAGTAGACAAGCGGGTTATTAGTGATGTAAGACATCAAACAGGAGTCATTATTGGAAATGAAAATGATGTTGGCGGTTTTCCTGTTTTAGATAAAGGAACTGCCCCTGTCGATACTGACCGGGATGGTATGCCGGATGTATGGGAACAGGCAAATGGCTTTAATCCTATAGATCCGGAAGATAGAAATGGTGATACCAATAACAATGGCTATACCAATCTGGAGGAATATTTAAATGAATTGGCTGCACCTGGATTTCCTCAAGACTATCCTACAACCCCGCCTCCGTGGTCTGGGCCAGCTTTTGAACCACCAGTAGAGCCCGAGCCGGAACCAACTCCAGAACCGGTTGCGAGTATGGACGGAGAAAGGGTTAGGAATGTAGTCATCAATGATAATAGCAGCAATGGAGCAAAAAATGCTTCATTATGGTCAATTGAAGAGGATTTACAACTTGGAGATTATGTAGCAGGGGATCGATTAACTGGAAGCAAGACGTATCGATTCGCATCCATTCCGGATGAACTAAATGGCTTGGAATGGATTAGGTCAGCGACAAGTTCAAGAAGCTCCACAAGCGAAGATTTGGTTTCTTTTTATTTAACAGCTGATGCAGACGTTTATGTTGCGCATGATGCAAGGATTACGGATAAGCCTGAATGGTTAGCTTCCGAATATAAGGATACCAGTAAAAAAATTATAGATGATCAACCGGTAGAGTTTAACCTGTATAAAAAACATTATCCGGCAGGTTCCTTCGTCGTCATGGGAGCGAATAATAGTACATCCAAAATGAACTATTTTGTTATCGTGAAACCAACCAATACGGAAGCGGTTCCTCCTATGGATCGTCCTTCCGAAGTGTCAGGTGAAATGACGGAAGATTCCGCCATTTCATTAAAATGGACACCAGTAAATGGGGCAGATGCTTATCTCATTTATCGGTCATCATCTGTAGATCCTGTTTTTAAAGCGATTGCAAGCTCTAAAACGGCAGAATATAAGGACGCGGCAGTAGAAAAAGGAGCCACTTATAAGTATAAGGTTTCCGCGCTAAATGCTGGAGGTGAATCACCTCAGTCCGAAGTAATCGAAGTGTTTACTTTTGATTCAACAAAGCCTGTACCTCTTGCACCGAAAGGATTAAGTATACTGGCAGCAAGGAGTTTGTCCGTTACCTTAGAATGGGCACCGGTAGAAAATGCGATTAGTTACAGTGTCTACAGGGCTGCTGAACAAAATGGCAGCTATAAGAAAATTGGCAGCAGTGCAACTGCAGAATATTTTGATTCAAACGTCACTCCTTCTACTACTTACTATTACAAAGTAACAACAACAGGGATTGGCGGGGAATCAGAGAAATCTGAAAGTATCACAACGATAACGAAAGAGCCTGTCACTTTACCAGCTGTTCCAAAAGGAATTTTTGCAGGTGAAGTTAGTACATCTGCTTTCGAAATTAAATGGGATTCAGTAGATGAAGCTGAAAGTTATACGATTTACAGAAGAGCTAATGGAGATGGTAGTTTTACTAAGATTGATAGTACAACAACTCCACAATATATTGATACGAGTATAAGTGTAGATAAAACAGGCTACACATACAGAGTATCTGCAGTAAATGAAATGGGTGAAACAGAGCAATCAGAGGAACTGACTGTTACAATGCCAGTACCACAAGCACCATCTGAATTGAATGTTGGCCTTGTGGGAGAATCGTTTGTCGGCTTGATATGGACATCTAATGGCGGCGGAAGCCAAGTAAATATTTATAGAGAAGCAAACGGGCATGTAGAATATGTTGGTTATGCGAAAGTCGATACGTTTTACGACCGTACAGCAGAACCTGGTGTTGAGTACACCTATTTTATTAAGGCGGAAAATGCTAGTGGAGAATCAGTGAAGTCAAATATCGTAAAGGTTACACCTGGATTCATAACGGTATTAGAGAACTATATGGAGCAATTTCAGACAACGGGTGATTTGCCAGGTCCTGCAGCATCTCAATTATCAACGACGCTTAACCAAGTAAAACATCACTTAGACAAAGGATCAAAAGAGAAGGCAATCTTATTCTTAGAAAAATATGTGAATCAACTTCATCCAAAAACAGATCAGCATCCAGTCTCATCTGAAGCAAAATGGCTTCTTTCTTATTACGCACAGTTATTTATAGAAAAAATGAATAGTTGATTTTAGTAGATTTACTTTTACAACAAAATAGATTGCTAGTTTGAAAAAGTCGTCCGAAAAATGCAGGCCACTTTCGGACGACGTCTTTTATTCATCTTGATTATGAACCGTTCTCTAGCAGACAAGCAAAAAAAATAGAACAAACATATCTTACATACTACAAACAATTTGTGCAAAACCCTTTTATATAAACATTGTAAACACTTTAAAAATCAGATTAGCCAATTTAACTTTTAAACCTGCTAGAGCAAGGGTTATCATGAACAAATGGTTCTTTCATCCACAATTTGTGTATAACGTGCAAAATTAGATGATTGTTTGAAAGTCATTTTGATGGATATAATCAAGTTGCGAATATTCGAAAAATACTAGAGGGGGGTAGTAAATGGATCATTCTTCGATTAAACTGCGAAATAAGTCAGAACTACAGATGAATGCCGATGTAATTATTAAGAAGAAAAGTCTTTTGAGAATCTATTTAGAAAATATAAAAAAATACTGGATGCTCTATATCATGATTCTTCCAGGGGTTGCATTTTATATCATCTTTAAGTACATTCCATTATTCGGAAGTGTTATTGCATTCCAAGATTATCAGATTTTTAAAGGGATTTTAAACAGTCCATGGGTTTGGTTCGAAAACTTCAAATTTATCTTTTCCTATCAAGACTTTTATCATGTGTTAAGGAATACAGCCATAATTGCTTTTTATCAACTTATTTTTGGATTCCCTGCTCCTATTATTTTAGCCTTATTATTTAATGAAATACGGCGAATGTTTTTTAAAAGGACAGTCCAGACCTTGTTTTATCTCCCCCATTTTTTATCATGGGTAGTGGTTGGAGGAATCGTGTTTGAATTATTGGCAACAGGAGGGATTGTCAATTCTATTCGTGGGATTTTTGGAGCAGAACCTATTTTGTTCATTCAGGAAGAGAATTATTTCCGTACAATTGTCGTCATCTCAGGCATATGGAAAGGTGTTGGCTGGGGGACCATTATCTATTTAGCTGCGATAACGGCCATTAATCCGAGTTTATATGAAGCGGCTGTTATTGACGGAGCCAATCGTTGGAAACAAATCAGATATATTACCCTGCCTTTGTTATTCCCGACAATCTTAGTTCTGTTTTTATTAAATATCGGAAATTTCTTAGAGCTTGGATTTGATCAAATCTTTAACCTATTGACCCCGATGACATATTCAGTAGGGGATATCATTGAAACCTACGTTTATCGAGCTGGGGTGCTACAAGGACAATTTAGTGTGACAACGGCAATTGGTTTATTCCAATCGATTGTAGGTTTTATCTTGCTTTATATTTTTAATAGGCTTGCAAGAAAATCAGAACAGGGGTTATGGTAATGAAAAAATCATGGGGAGAAAAATGCTTTCAAATCTTTAATTATACGTTCCTTACTGTTGTTGCAGCGACGATGATTCTGCCTCTGCTTCAATTGCTGGCCGTTTCATTTAGTTCTCCAATCCCTGCTGAATCAAAAAAGGTATTTCTGTTTCCAGTGGAATTTACATTAGGTACATGGAAACATCTCCTTCAGAATGAAGTGCTTTGGAGATCATTCGGAGTCACCATTTTTATCACCGTTGTTGGGACAATATTAAGTATGTTATTTACCGTTCTAACAGCATTTCCATTGTCTAGAAGAGAATTTCTCTTAAAAAAGCCCATAATGTTTGCCATTGTGATCACGATGATTTTTAATGCGCCAATGATTCCGTATTTCCTAACCGTTAGAGAGCTTGGGTTGATGGATTCAATATGGGCGCTTATAATTCCTGGATTAATTAGCACCTTTAATATGATCATCCTAAGAACATTCTTTATGGGAATACCAAGCGATATTGATGACGCAGCAAAAATCGATGGATGTAATGATTTTCGATTATTGTTTCAAATCTATTTGCCGCTTTCAAAGCCCGTACTCGCAACAATCGGATTGTTCTATGCTGTGGGTTACTGGAATTCGTTTCAAGCGGCAGTGCTTTTCCTGCGTGACCAAACTTTATGGCCGTTACAGATGAGATTACGTGGTTTTTTTGAATCGCCAGAAGCGCTTGCCGATGTTAACTTGGTAATGGGTGACTATGATTTTAATACGATAACTTTGAAAGCGGCTACAATTATTTTTGCGACAGTGCCAATCGTACTAGTATATCCATTTTTACAGAAGTACTTTGTAAAAGGCGCTGTCTTAGGATCACTTAAGGAATAAGAAGATATAACCGTCTATAGGTTTTATCATAAAAAAATGATTTTTTAAAATAAAGGGGGATATGGAATGGTTAAGAGTAAGAAAAAGTCATTATTAGTAATGATATTTGCACTGATGCTTGTCCTTGGTACGCTTGCCGGCTGTACCAGTAAGAAGGAAGTAGATGGCTCGTCTTCTGACGATTCTTCATCAGAGAAAGTTACGAAAGTAAGAGTTTATAAGAGTCATTTAGCAAAAGGAACACTTCCGGGTCCTGATGATCCACATGTTCAAAAGGTATTGGAGGAAACCGGTGTTCAATACGAATTGATTTCTACTCCTGCCGGATCTGATCCAGTTGAAAACTTAAACTTGATGTTTGCCTCAGAGGATTATCCTGATATTTTCCGTCCGATAGGCGGTTTTGAACAAACCTTAATTAGTCAAGGGGCAGCACTGGCTTTGGATGATCTCCTTCCAAAGTATGCACCACATGTATGGAAGAGAATTCCGAAGGAAGCATGGGATGTCGTGCGTTCGGCGACTCCTGATGGAAAAATTTATTATGTGCCAAAGGTCAATCTTGTTACAGAACGGGCAGCATTAATTCGTCAAGATTGGCTTGATGCAGTCGGGATGGAAATGCCGAAAACAGTAGAAGAATATAAAGAGCTATTAATCGCATTTCGTGATAAAGATCCAAATGGAAATGGGAAGCAAGATGAATTACCTACAACAGGAAGGGAATTTGGAAAATGGATGGATCACCTCTTTGCCATTTATGGTGTTGCCATGTGGGAAGGTGTGCCTGAATGGGATATATATGAAGGTGAAATTGAATATGCAGGTACCTCAAAAAATATGAAAGCAGCGATCTCTTTTATTCGTGAATTATATGAAGAAAAACTATTAGACAATGAAACATTCTTAAATAAAGGTGAAGTTTGGACAGCGAAGATTAATACGAACTTGGTAGGAAGCTGGTATCATTTGCCTGCAAACTTACGTGATCGCCACAATGCAATGCTTGAGGGAGCGCCAGATGCCTATGTTGCGGGAATGCCGCTTCCAAAAGCTGACGGGTTTGATGGGTATATCACTCAAAAAGGTATTGGAGACCCAGAATGGGTGATCCCAGCCGCATCTGAGGAAAAAGCTGCAGCTGCTTTAAAACTATTAGACTTCTTCTATGATCCAGCAAATGATGAATTTAACATGTTTGGAATGGAGGGAGCACAACATAAAGTCGAGAATGGCAAAAAGGTATTGCTTCCTCCAACGGATGAAACACCTATCGCATTAGGTATGAAAAATTTAATCACGAAAGAGGACATGGATATTCGTATTGAACAAACAATGGAAGAATATCAAAAACAAATGGTAAAAGATATCTTTGAGGTGAGTACTGCGGATGCGCGGAGAATTGCCGGAGATGGATTACCCTCTACCGTTTACGAAGGATTCCCGGATATTCAATCCCATAAATTATTCCAAGAATATTTAACAAAAATCGTTATTGGTGAATGGCCGATCGAAAAGTTCGATGAATTTGTAGATAGATGGAACAAATCAGGCGGGGAAGAAGTTACTAAGAGAGTACAGGAATGGTATGAGGAAGTAAACAAGCAATAACAAGTTAATAAGTTTTACAGAAGTGTTGCTCAAAAAAAGTGACTTTTGAGCAACACTTGTTTAAATAGTATGAAAACGAAAATTTCTTGAAAGGGTTGAAATGGATGAAACGATATGCGATTTGCGGTGTAAGCGGGAGAGCCTTAGGTATGTTTGTTAAGCCGATTACGACTACCTTTTCTCAAACTTGTAAAATTGTCGGGTTATTAGATCGTGACACGAAACGGTTTGAACTATTTCAAACGAGATTTCCAGATAATTCTTTTATAAAAACTTATGGAGAAACAGACTTTGATCGTATGGTTGATGAAACGAAACCAGATGTAATTATTGTTGCTGGACGTGATGATAGCCATGCAAAGTATATCATCGCCGCCTTAAAACGAAACTTAGATGTTATTACAGAAAAGCCAATGGTTACAACAGGCGAAGATTGTAGAAGAGTGTTAGATGCTGAGCGAGCCAGCAAAGGGAAGGTTACGGTCACCTTTAATTACAGATATTCACCTATACATACCAAAATCAAAGAAATCATTAAGGATGGGAAGATTGGTAGAGTAACTTCAATTGACTTGAATTGGTATATTGATACTCATCATGGATCAAGTTATTTCAAAAGGTGGAACAGATTAAGAGAACTCTCTGGTGGATTATCGATTCATAAGAGCACACACCATTTTGATTTGGTTAATTGGTGGATTGATCAAAAACCTGTTGAAGTTTTTGCATATGGAGCGCTTAACTATTATGGGCAAAATGGTGAATTAAATCCTAAAAAAGAGGACGGCAGACATTGCGAAACATGCAACTTTACAGAGGACTGTGCCTATTACTCAAGATGGAACTCAAGGAAGGAACAGCTTCAAGTACCGGATGATCACCTTGGTTCCCTAGTAACTGAAGGGAATAAATACCCTTATACCGATTATCGGCCGGATCAATGTATATTTGATTCAGAAATCAATATCGAGGACACCTACTCAGCAACCGTCAAGTACAATGGAGGCGCACTACTTAGTTACTCGGTTAACTTCTCCCTTCCATATGAAGGATACCGTCTTGCGATCAACGGAACAAAAGGCAGGTTGGAAACGGTTGAGTACCATGCAAAAGGTCGGATTCCTTTTCCTACACCGATACAAACGATTGATTATTTCCCTTTATTCGGTTCTAAGGAAACCATTCATGTTGTCCATCGTGAAGGAGGACATGGGGGAGGGGATCCCCTGCTGTTAGAAGATCTCTTTTTAGGAGAAGATCATCGCAGACCGTACAAAATATTGTCTGGTGCCATTGATGGTGCCTATTCTGTTGCAACAGGTGAAGCGGTTTGGAAATCAGTGAAAGAACATCGTCCCATTACGATTGACGAAGTCCTTAACCAAAAAGAGTACGCTTCAAGTGGAGGCGAGGAATTATTTTGAAACCGTTTCATTATTTCTCCAAAGAAGTAAGCATGTCACATTCGCATAGTATTGAAGATATCCTTTTGACAGTCGCTCAGCGCTATATTGGAACAAATCCTTCCAGACCCCCTGCATATCGGGTAACAAGAAAGAATTCGATTAAGAAGGATCAACATCATCGATATGTATTTCCTGTATTAGAGATGTTCCCGGAAATTCAGCCTGGACAAAAAGTATATGCTTGGGCGAAGTTGTGGGCAGAAGAGGATCATACCTTTCCTTTTCTTCTCACATGCTTAGGGCCAGTTCGCTTGTATCATAATGGTGTCAAAAGGTTTGGGTCTACTCATGAAGAAGAATCAACTGATATTAGACTTTCATTAGATCTCGTTAAGGGCTGGAATCATTTTGTTCTTGAAATTGAAAAAGGATTACATGGATGTGGAGCGGTTTTTGGTACAGGGAACCGTAAAAATTATCCCTATCATTTTTTCTCCCCTTCTCTTGACCGGGATGGGGAGGAAGGCTGGATCTATACTAAACCAATGGAGGAAACGCTGGATTCAGTCCCATCCTTATCATGCAAGGAATCCTCAACAGGCTGTAATTGGTTTCCGAAAAAAACACGATTACTTGAAAATGAAGGCCAGCTTGCAAACATTTATGGGTTGAAAACAGGGTATTCCGCTTATGCATGGACAAAGATAGAATGTTGCTCCTTAGAACCTCTTATCCTTAAAGGGAAAACATACGGTCCCCTCAAGCTCTACGTTAATGGTCAAAAGTTATTTCAGAATGAAGAGCAAGGTGAAATTGACATTAGTGTAACTGTACCGATTGGATTACATGATGTAGTTGTAGAAAGTGAGTGCGGAAACCATAACTGGGGATTTTTATTAGAGCTTATTTCTAATCAAGCAGAATTACAGATACCGTATGATGTAAAAGGGATATCAAGTCCATGGCTTTTTTTAGGGCCATTTCCAAAAGATGAAACGATAAAGATCTCTGACTATATGTCAATGGATACCGTTGCCGTTAATAAAGATCGTGACACCTTTTTTTGGTGCTCGGAGAACGGAGACAATGTGAGAGCTTTTCTTGAAAACCCGCTATTTGGAAAATGGAATTATCCTTTAGGAGTCACGCTCTATGGGTTATTGGAAGTAGCAAAAGAATTGTCCAAATCTGAAGTGATTGATTACGTATTAAATCATATTGAATTTGCCACATCGAGATATGAATACTCCAAATGGGATCAAAAACAATATGGCGCAGCGGGTATAAATAATCAACTTTCTGATATTGATAGTCTTGATGATTGTGGTTCCTTTGGCGCCCTGATGATCTTAGCAAATAAACAACGCCCTTTAAAGGGAGCCGGGAAAATCGCAGAAACAATAGCTGATTATATCATGAATCAGCAGAGCCGTTTAGCAGATGGAGCATTATATCGTCAGATTGGTGTCTCTCGAAAGATGGACAATACAATGTGGTGTGATGATATGTACATGAGTGTTCCGTTTTTGTTGGGTTACGCTGAACTCACTAAAGATGGCAGCTATGTAGATGAGGCAGTTAGACAGCTTTTGCTCTATAAGAACTATCTTTATATAGAAGAAAACCAACTTATGTCACATGTGTATCATGTGAAAGAAAAAAAGCCTACTTTAACAACATGGGGCCGAGGCAATGGCTGGGTATTATTTTCATTAACGGAATTATTGAAAGTACTCCCTGACCATCATGAGCATTACCCAGAAATATTGACATTTTATCGCCAATTTGCTGAAGGTTGTTTGAAGGTTCAAGGAAGCCATGGACTTTGGCACCAAGTACTAACGGACCCTGAGTCTTACGAAGAATCCTCCTGTACGTCCATGTTTATCTATGCTTTTGCTAATGGAGTTCGGTTCGGTTGGATCGATGACAAAGAACCCTATATCCAGGCTATCATGTCAGGGTGGAAGGGGTTAACTGAAAGGGCTATTGATAAACAGGGGAATGTTTATGGTGTATGTCAAGGATCAAGTTATTCGTTTAGCAATTCCTATTATAAGCATGAGCTTCCATGGAAATTGAATGATACACATGGAATCGGTATTGTTCTATTGGCTGGAACTGAAACAATGAGAATGCTTAAAAGCCAAGTAAAACTTGTAGAAAATGTAAATATAGGATAAACCTTCCCCAACTGTAAATGAATATGTAGTATAATGCCGATAAAGGAGGTTGAAACGAATTGGTCCAATCTTTCCAAAAATGGCTTAAATATTCATTTCATAAAACCGAGACAAGGCTGATTTTGTTTTTAACGATTGCTGTTTTCTTTATTATTCTTATCGTAAGCGTTACATCCTATCAAAGCTCAAAGTCAGTGCTGCAAGAGGAATTAAATGAGCCGCAGCAACAAATGCTGCATGTAAGTATGGATTTCATTGATAAGCACATAAGTGAAAGTAATAACATTGCAATTGAGGTTGCATTAAACACAAATGTTTATAAGTTTTTGAAGAGCGATGTACAGAATTCCTATAGTAATATTACTGAAATTTATAAGCTTTTATCTACTCTTTCCAATAGTTCATCCTACATAAATAGTATTTACATCTATGATATCGAACATGGTAGTTTTGTATCGATGCCACAAGGTTTTAGTTCACGTAAGTCCACATTTTTCGATTCAAAATGGGTAGATGTAGCTGATGAGTTCGGTGATGAAATGATGATTGTCAAAAAGAGAACTGTTTTTGATGGTAAAAAATACGATCGTTCAGGGGTAACACTATTTAGAAAAATAATGATCCAAGGTAAGTTCAAAGGAATCGTTGCAATAAATCTTGGGTATCAAGACTTGTTTGAACCAATCAATTCACCAAATATTGCAAAATTAAGCACGGTACGCTTTATTATTGATCAAAATAATGAACTGAT
Source organism: Neobacillus niacini (assembly GCF_030817595.1). Taxonomy (GTDB): domain Bacteria; phylum Bacillota; class Bacilli; order Bacillales; family Cytobacillaceae; genus Neobacillus; species Neobacillus niacini_G. Next base: position 2,182,077 of record NZ_JAUSZN010000001.1, on the reverse strand, counting down.
TTATTCTACTTCTCCTCAAACTGGTCCCAAGCTCGATACGAAAGCGGTTGTAAGTGCTGTGGCTGAACTAAATGAAAAGCATTTGGGAGATATCACCTATAATGGCCAGCAATTTCTCGTCAGCCATAATACTTCTTCACTAACAGGCTGGAAATATGTTTCTCTTGTACCTCAAGATAGTTTACTAGCAAAATCAAAGAAAGTCGGTCATGTTGTTCTTTCAGTTTCAATCATCGCTTTGTTATTAGGCGGAGTTGCGATTTTTTATATTAATTCTATTGCCTTTAGACCAATTCGGAGAATCAAAGCACTGTTTAATATAGGACACAGAGACATCGACTACCATGATTTGCTGCACTTGGAAACGCTTGCAGGCGAACTATTAAATGATCATGCTCAATTGTCAAACATGATACATAAGGTTCGAGCTGAGGCATCCGCTAAGTTTTTTAGCGATATCTATCATAAAAATATAACAAATCTGAGAGAGATTAGAGAAAAATGTCAGGGGTATTTCCAAGAGTCATTTAATAAACCGTTAAAGGCGGCTATCATTTCTATTGATCATTTTTATAAATGGTCCTGTCAATACCCAAATTCAGATCACTCTCTATTAAAATTTGCGTTAGTTAATATACTGACTGAAACCTTAGAATTATATTCACATAGCGAGTGCATTGATCTAGGGAAGGATAGGTTGATGATTGTCCTTCATCCGAGTTCAGATGAAAAACTGTTAGACAGCAAATTAAGGGAAGCGCTTTCTACAGTTCAAGGATTACTAGAGTTTAGTATTTCAATCGGAATCAGTAGTCAGAAATCTGATTTTGGCAAACTGGTAGAGGCTATCCATGAAGCAGATACAGCACTTGGGAACAGGCTGTATTCCGGATATGGAAGTTTATTAGAGTTTGAGGAAATTACGCAACAAGATACACGAAAAACGTCGATTAATGGTAAAGTTCTAGATCAATTGACAGAAGCGATTGAAACAGGTGACAGTGTACGTACATGTTGCCTAATAAATCAGATAATAGATGAGTTTAGAGAAAGTCGGTTAAAGCCCGAAAGAGCACTATCCATCGTCAAGAAGATAGGTGAAGAATCTCTTCGTTTTGGTCAAGATGAGGATAAGGGAATGAGGAAAGGAAGAGATTTCTTTCTGCAGCTGCACACCATCCATCTTGAAGATATTGCAGAATTCCTTACTGAACAAGCCAATGGGCTGATACAGGAAAATCATTTAATGGCAACAAGTAAAGAATCCCTGCTAATTGAGAAGATGATTGATTATATGAACGCTCATATAGATGAACCCATCGGCATAACGGAAATTGTTGATTCCATTGGAATCAGTGTCAGCTTGGCAAGTTCTATTTTTAAGAAAGAAATGAATGAAACGATTTATGGTTATTTTACCGATTTAAGAATGAAGCGTGCTGCAGAACTATTGGTGAATACAGATGAAAAAGTTTCAGATATTGCTATAAAGGTTGGATACCAGCATGAGAATAGTTTTATTCGTGCTTTTCGAAAATGCAACAATATTACACCAGGTAAATACAGGGAGATTTTGAAAGCGAAAAAAGAAGTAATTTAATTGGTTGTTTTGGACTAATAGATTGGTAAAAAATTATTTAGGGGAGAGAGCATGTTAAATAGAAAGCAAATTATAGCACGTCATCATCCGATAGTTAAGGAAATAGAGCCGTTATCACCATTATCTATAGGAAACAGAGAGTTCGGATTCAGTTGTGATTTTACGGGGTTACAGACCTTTCCAGAAGTATATGAGACCCCGCTTGGGACGCAATCAAATTGGGGATGGCATTATACGGGCGGTCATAATCTCTATACGGAAAAGGATATTGTTTTTCAAAAATATGATACGTATGGACGACAGGTTAATTATCCGATGAAACCTGAAGGAAAGGATGAAGCTTACCACTGGTTACGTAAAAATCCTCATAGATTACAATTAGGGAGAGTGTCGTTCCGGTTTTTAACAAGAGATAATCAAGTGATACAATTCGATAAGATTACAGACATTCATCAAAAGCTTGATCTATGGACTGGGATTGTTGAAAGTGAATATATGGTAGACGGTGTCCCTGTCAAGGTCAGGACCGCTTGTCATTCAGATGATGATATAGTAGCAGTTCAAGTATCTTCTCCATTGCTTGAAGAGAAGCGTCTTCAAGTGTTTACACAATTTCCAGCACCAGATATTACTCATAATAGTTGGGCAAAAGCGACATATCCGGATTGGGAAAATGATTACAGACATCAAACAGATTATCAGCCTCTTTCAGACAAAGCAGGTATATTGACACGTAAGATGGATCAGGATCAATATTGCGTAAGATGGGACTGGAGCAATGGTTCAGTCGAACAAACAGGTGTACATGAATACACCTTAATTGGTGAGGGGAGCTCCAATCATTTAGAATTTGCCGTTTCTTTTGCCACGAATGAGCCTGCTGCTGCAAAGCCAAAAGAGGTGTTTGAAGCAAGCGGTTCTTTCTGGGAAGCTTTTTGGAAGACGGGAGCAGCCCTTGATTTTTCCGAAAGTACGGACCCGCGTGCAATGGAGCTGGAGCGAAGAGTGGTTTTGTCCCAATATTTAACGGCGATTCATAGTGGTGGCACATTGCCCCCGCAAGAGACTGGCTATATGTATAATAGCTGGTTTGGAAAATTCCATTTGGAGATGCACTGGTGGCATGGAGCACATTTTCCGATATGGGGACGGAAGGAATTCTTGGAAAATAGTCTTGAATGGTATCATACTATCTTGCCTCAGGCAAAAGAACTAGCATACTCACAGGGATATGATGGTGCCAGGTGGCCAAAGATGGTTGGAATTGATGGCAAGCAAAGTCCTTCTCCGGTAGCACCGGGTTTAATTTGGCAGCAGCCACACCCAATGGCATTAGCAGAAATGTGTTATCAAGTCCAGCCATCTGACGAATTTCTCAATCGTTTTCAATCGATTGTGTTTGAGGCTGCCGACTTCATGGTATCGTACGCACATTGGGATGAGGACAAAGAAGCTTATGTTCTCGGGCCGCCACTCATACCTGCTCAGGAATGCCACTATATTCATGAAAGTATAAACCCTCCATATGAGCTTGAATATTGGAAGCATGGGTTGGAAATTGCCATTAAATGGGCAAAACGATTACATGTCCCGGAGAACCCTATGTGGTCAAAGGTAGCTGTCTCCTTGGCAAAGCCACACCATGAAGAAGGCGTTTATCTGGCACACGAGAAGTGTGTGAATACATTCACAGAGAAAAATCATGATCATCCCTCTATGCTTGGAGCCTTAGGTATATTACCCGGAACTTTAGTTGATCGGGAGATTATGAGAAATACGTTATATAAAGTTAATGAAGTTTGGGATTGGGAATCTGCATGGGGCTGGGATTTTCCTATGTGTGCCATGACAGCGGCCAGATTGGGGGAAAGAGATCTTGCCGTAGACTTTCTATTGATGGAAGCAACTAAAAATACCTATCTAGTAAATGGACACAATTATCAAAGACCAGGTTTGACCGCCTACTTGCCAGGTAATGGAGGGTTGTTAACAGCCGTTGCGATGATGGTTTGTGGATGGAAAGACGGCTCTAATCATCGATGTCCAGGGTTTCCGCAGGATGGCAGTTGGTCAGTGAAGTGGGAAGGATTACATCCTTTGTTGTAAAGAATAGAGTAGTAGAGGAGAGTGAAGCATGAATTCGAGTCAATGGTCATTAAAAATTGCAGAAACCATTCTTTCTAAATGCGAAAATGGATATCATCCAAAAATGGCTAATCACTGGGGATATGTTGCGGGCATGACGTTAAAGGCACTTGATTGGCTATCTGAATGGAGCGGCATTGAAAAATATCATCAAGTCATGAGGAAGCATATGGATCTATATATCCAAGAAAATGGAAAGATTAGAGGCTATTCAATCGAGGAATATAATTTGGATCATATTAATAAAGGAAAGAATCTATACTCGCTGTGGGAACGTACCGGAGAGGAAAGGTATGAGAAAGCAATCCAACAATTAGTCACACAGCTTGAAGGACAGCCAAGAACAAGTGAAGGCGGCTTTTGGCATAAAAAAATCTATCCTTTTCAAATGTGGCTTGATGGGGTTTATATGTCAGCCCCATTTTTGGCACAATATGCAAAAACCTTTCATGCTCCGGAATGCTTTGATGAGGTAGCACGACAAATCTTGATGATTGAGTCGAAGACCCGCAATCCGCAATCTGGGCTTTTACATCATGCATGGGATGAAAGCAAGGAACAGCGTTGGTGTGATAAAGAAACGGGACGCTCCTTCCACATCTGGGGACGTGCTATGGGTTGGTATTCGATGGCCATTGTGGATTCACTCGAACACTTTCCAGTCAATCATACAAAGCGTGGACAAATCATGGGCATTTTTGAGCGAATGGCGCATGCTATCAAGAATGTCCAAGACCAAGAGAGCGGTCTTTGGTATCAGCTAATGGATCAAAACGGTAGAGAGTCCAATTATCTAGAAGCATCTGGATCCTGTATGCTGACATATGCATTGGCAAAGGGAATCCGTCTGGGTTATTTGTCGGGTATAGATCAGGAAGTAGTTATCCGTTCGTATAAGGGTGTTCATCAACACTTTGTCACTGAAGATGAAGATGGTGTTCACCTCCATGGTATATGTAAAGGTGCTGGTCTTGGTGGGGCTAAGTATCGAGATGGCTCCTATGAATATTATATGAGTGAGCAAATTGTAAGTGATGATCTTATGGGAGTAGCTCCATTTTTACTAGCAAGTATGGAAATGGAGAAATTAGCTGAAGTCCGAAATGTCGAATCATTGGAAGTAAAGTAATAGAACTAAAGATAAATAGAATTATCGTGTAAGATCACTTGTTTTTACAAGTGATCTTTTATTACAAAAAATAGAATTGGAGGTTATAAATCATGTTTGTTAAGAACAATTCCAGCAATCGCATTTCTTTGAAATATCCTGCTGCATGGTGGAGGAATATGTGGAGGGAGGGTCTTCCCTCTGGAAACGGCAAAATAGGTGCTTCTGTTTCAGGTGGTGTGAGAATGGAAAAGATATTAATCAACCATGAAGGGTTATGGCATATGGGGAAAAAAGATACACTTCCTGATGTTAGTTACACTTTGAAGGAAACACGTGAACTAATGGAGGAAGAAAAATACAATGAAGCAAACTGGCATTTGACAAATACATTAAAAGAAACCGGATATCGTACTCGCTTAGCCTCGTTTTTACCTCTTGTTGAATTAACAATTAAGATGCAGCAAACAGAGGGGTTTAGACAGTATCGTAGAGAAGTTGATATGGAAACTGGAGAGGTGTTTGTAAGGTGGAAAGAAGGGGAAGAGCAATTTGAGCGAAATTTATTTGTTTCACGAGCTGATAATGTGGTTGTATTTGAAATAAAATCAACAGGTCAATCATTAACGGCAGAGCTGCAGCTTGGCCTGCTTAAGACAGATAGTAACAGCATGGAACTGCGGGTAAAAGAATTAGAATCTACCATTCAGCTCAAAGTAGAGGATGATTTTATCTTTTCTGCGGCAAAAAATGATGATAACACTGAATATGGGGCAGTATTACGAATAATTCCAACTGGTGGAAAGATCATCATTGAAAATGATTGTCTCCGCTGTGAAGATGCTGAATATATCCAAGTTATGTTAAAGGTTTTTATTAAAGGAGATCATGTACAAGAATGGTCACGGCTTCAACAAGAGTTATTAGGCATTCATGGTGATTATCAAGACTTGCTCAAAACTCACATTCCCATACATTCGCAACTCTTTCAAACAGCTTCTTTACAATTGGGTGATGTGAATGATAATCAATCAAATGAAGAACTCCTTCTAGATGCTTATGAAGGTGAAGCTCCTATTCAATTAATAGAGAAATTGTGGAATTATGGTAGGTATCTTTTTATCTCTGGCACTAGACCTGAGGGGCAACCGTTTGGGATGTATGGTCTATGGGGCGGAGATTATAATCTCATGTGGTGTCATCGGATGGCAAATGAGAATATTCAAATGATGTATTGGCATGCAGCAGTGGGAGGATTATCCGAATTTGTGCCAGCTTTATTCAACTATTATGAGGAAATGATGGATGATTTTCGAGAGAATGCTAGAAAGCTATTTGGCTGTCGCGGGATATATATCCCAGCAGGTACAACTCCGGGAATTGGTGTACCAAATCAAATCGTCCCTGTTATTATGAATTGGACAGGAGCAGCAGGATGGTTGGCACAACATTATTATGATTATTATCTATACACCGGGGACAAGAAACTTTTACTTGAGAAGGTACTTCCATTTATGAAAGAAGTAGTACTATTTTATGAGGATTTTCTTGTCATGGATGAGGATGGGATTTATCAGTATCTACCTTCTGTTTCACCAGAAAATACTCCAGAAAACTTTATGCCGAAGGACGGGAAGCACCTTGCTCATCCTATGCCAACGACAATCAATGCAACAATGGATTTTGCCATATTGAAAGAAGTATTACAGCATTTAATTGAAGGGGCAAACGAGACATCAATTTATTTAGATGAAATTGAAAATTGGAAGACAATGCTAACACGTATCCCACAGTATGAAGTCAATCAAGATGGTGCCATTCGGGAATGGTTACACCCTGCCTTTGATGATCGATACAACCATCGTCATATTTCTCATCTCTATCCTGTTTTTCCAGGTAGAGAAATTAATGAAGAACAAGATAAAGAACTGTTTGAAGCATTTAGAATGGCTGTATCTAAGAGAATATTAGGTGCTCAAACAGGTTGGTCTCTAGCTCATATGTCGAGTATATGGGCGAGATTGAACGACGGCGACAAAGCTTTAGAATGCTTAGATATCCTCTCACGTTCCTGTCTCTTAAATAACTTTTTCACCGTTCATAATGATTGGAGAAACATGGGGTTGAGCATGGAAATTGAGACAGCGCCAATCCAATTAGATGCCAGTATGGGCATTATTAATGCAGTCCAAGAAATGCTTCTGTTTGTTTCACCAAAAATAATTAAACTTTTACCGGCTCTTCCTGCAAAGTGGAAAAAAGGGAAAGTAAAGAATTTTCGTTTTATGACAGGAAGGGTTTCCGTTTCATGGAATGTAGAATCGCAAACAGTATGTGGTGAGGTCGTAGCTGAAAGAGAGACAGAAATCACTTTGAAGCTTCCAGCGTTTGCAGCAAACTGTTCACTAACTGGAGACGGAGTTAAACTAACTGAATCATCTTTAGGGGAAACATATTATGATCTGACAATGGAAAGGGGAGCGACTCTTTATATTAAACCATTTAAAGTCTTTTAAAGAATGTTAACGTTAACATTTTATAATCAATTAATTATTAGAAATATGTTCGACTGCGAAATAGTCTGATTATATGATATAATCTTTAAAATGCCTATGATTTCTCGATTCCTCTGTGGGTGTGTATTTGAAGAGGTGGTGAACTTTGAATGGTTGCAGTAGAACAGTCTTTACTAGATTACTTTCAGAAAGCTTGCAGCTCCATTGGAAATTATGATACTGGAATTTCAAACATAATCCTTCTTAACAATACATTTATGTATCAATGTCACTACGATGTTCTTAAGGAAAAAATACTCTTTAACGAAGATTCGTTTAATTGGATAGTACAGGTAAAGTGGGATGACTGTGCTGATTGTAATACTCGTAAGACAGCCCAATCGGAGTGGATATATACGTGTCCAATCTCACATAAAGGCGAGCACAAATACTTTTTGGTCATTGTTTATCCAGAAAGTAATAAGAAAATACTTCAAATCCTAAACCTCATTGCCAAACAGCTAAGCTATCAACTAGTAACCCAGCCTAATCTTAAGTCCTTATTTTTGCATAGTAAATATCAACAGCAAATAACAAACACCATCGAGGAAGGGTACTTAACAGTTGATCAAAAAGGAATCATTACCTTCATAAACCAAATTGGGACTAGTATTCTAGGACTTGATGTTAATGAACTAACCGGCAAGCCGCTCCTCGGAATCCTGCCCAATTTTAACCCCTCACCATTAGGAACTCTACAAACAAAGGAGAATTGGGTGAACCGCGAAGTATCTTTTCATTTGCCAAAGGGTAAGATTCATCTTATTTTTTCTGTTACCCCTTTATTTGAAAATGGACTTCCTGTCGGGATTGTCATTACCTTTAGAGAAATGAAAATCATCATGAAAAAATTGGAGAGCTTAGTCAGCATCACACCAATTTTTCAATTCGAGGATATCATTTATAAAAGCCGTTCCATGCAAGATTTGGTTAAGACAGCAAAGGTCGCGGCAAAAACAGAATCGAATATTTTAATAGAAGGTGAGAGCGGAACAGGTAAAGAATTAATCGCCCAAGCCATACATAATCAAAGTCAACGTAAAGGGAAACCGTTTGTTGTTATTGACTGTTCTTCCATCCCAAGAGATTTAGTAGAGAGTGAGTTATTTGGCTACGTTGATGGCGCTTTTACTGGTGCTCGAAAAGGCGGAAGACTTGGAAAGTTTGAAGTGGCTAATGGAGGCACTGTATTTCTCGATGAAATTGGGGAAATGCCTTTAGAGATTCAGGTAAAACTGCTCCGTGTTCTTCAAACCCGTACGATTACACGTGTTGGCGGACATGACCCTACACCATGTAATGTTCGAATCATTGCAGCAACGAACCGAAACCTCGAGGAAGAAGTTGCATACGAAAATTTTCGACTAGACCTTTATTATCGTTTAAATGTCCTGCAGCTCACCATCCCGCCAATCAGGGAAAGAGAGGGTGACATACCCTTATTGGCAAAAACCCTCGTTGAGGTAGCAGCAAATCGATCAAATCGTCATTCACCAACCATCTCTTTGGAAACGATGGAAATACTAGAAAACTATTCATGGCCAGGAAATATAAGGGAATTAGAGAATGTAATAGAAAGAGCTATTCTAATTGCTCATGATGTGATGGAACCTGAACACTTACCAAATTATCTGCTAACTGCACTTGTTAATAGTGATAAAAGAAAGCCGGCGCAATCTATCAATCTTAATAATGCGAATTCTATTAGAGAGAAGGAAAAGGAGTTAATTCGTAACACTCTTGATCATGTGTATTGGAACAAAAGCTTGGCAGCGCGTAAACTGGGCATATCCCGTTCTAACTTATATGAGAAAATAGCAAAATATAATATTGAACAGGTGAATAGATAAACTTAAAAGGGATGATATCAATCATGGTTATTCATATCGACCTTGTTGTGGACACAGTTAAAAAGGTATTTGAGGAATACCAATCCTACAATGAAATAAATTCACAAATCCAAATTATGAGTTCCGATCTTTCTTACATTTGCCATTATGACCCTCTTTTAGATGAAGTGGTTTTGGATAGTGGCAGAGGTATTGACCTGCCCCGTGATATAACACTCATGCACAAAACGACATGCTATGATAACACCATGGCTGGATTGGATAGGGTAGGGGAATCAGAATATGTATACTCCTCACCTATTATAGTAGAGCAAGAAACGAAATACTATTTGGTTTGTACTTCATATCATATTCATGATTCACTTACTCTTATAATAGTAGAACTGTTGTCAAAGTATATTAGCACAAGGCTTGAAACACACATAAAACTTCAAGATGTTCACTTGAAAAACGATCATATGAAACAGATTACAGAAACGGTTAGTGCAGGTAGTTTATCTGTTGATAAGTTCGGAACAATCATGTTTATTAATGAGGTGGGAGGGGAAATGCTCGGTGTAAGAGCAGAAGAAGTATTAGGACAGCCCATTTCTCAGGTTCTGGATAACCAGGCATTTTCATTAGATGTATTGGAAATTGGTATGCCGGTCATCAACAAAGACATAATAATAAAAATTAATAAGGGGCAATATCATTTTCGATTATCTTCCGTTCCCCTCTATGATAATTCGAATGAACCAATCGGGGTTATTTTTCACTTTAAAGATATTAGAAAAGAAGTAGAAATAATTGTTAACACAAAGGGATTTTTTAACTTTGATGATATTATTTATCAATGTAAAGAAATGGAGAGCTTAATCCATTTAGCCAAAAAGGCGGCATTACAGGACTCAAGTATCTTAATTGAGGGTGAAAGCGGAACAGGGAAGGAACTCATTGCCCAATCTATTCATAATTACAGCAGCCGTTCGAACCATCCATTTATTGTCATTGATTGCTCTGCTATACCTAGGAATCTAGTGGAAAGTGAATTATTTGGTTATGAAGCTGGTGCGTTTACCGGTTCTCACAAAGGCGGCATGATGGGAAAGTTCGAACGTGCAAACGGTGGGACCGTTTTCCTAGATGAGATTGGGGAAATGCCATTAGAGATTCAATCCAAGCTTCTTCGTGTAATACAAAGCAGGTCGATTACGAGAATCGGAGGACATGAACCGATTTCACTTAATATCAGGATTATTGCTGCTACAAATCGGAATTTGGCCAAAGAAGTATCGGAAGGTAATTTTCGAAATGATTTGTACTATCGACTGAATGTGATTAACTTGTTTGTTCCTGCTCTACGTGATCGTAAAGGAGATCTGCCTTTACTTGTTTATAAGTTGATGGAAAAAACGGCCAAACGTGAAAAAAGAGTAATTCCCAATCTTTTGGGACGGGTCATGAAGGTTCTTGAAAACTACCCTTGGCCGGGAAACATTAGGGAACTGGAAAATACAATGGAACGTGCTGTAATTCTTGCACATGGAGAAATTGATTATCAACATTTACCTAAGCGGCTATTGGAAATACAAAATATTCATGTGAGTTCAACATCAGTTCAAAGTGAACCTTTTATTAATCAAACTCCGCAAAAGCCCAAGAGTGTCATGGAACAGCAATTAATTATCAACGCTCTTAAAGAGTCAAAGGGAAATAAAAGTAAAGCTGCCAAAAAGCTAGGAATCGCAAGATCGACCTTATATGAAAAAATGTATCAGTATCAATTGCTTTAGAAGCGTTCCACATAGCGAAAAAGTCTCCCTATTAAATGGGAGACTTTTTTAATCCACTAACTTACATGAACATTAATAGAATCATCTTTGGCAACGTTATCATTTTGATAGGCATTTTTTAAAGGAACCATAAAGAGGGCAGCTGCTGCAATCAAGCCAGGGATCGCAAAGGCGATAAAGTTTAAGTGAATGGGTAAAGAAACTGACAATAGAAATCCTCCTAAAAGGGGACCCAGCATTCCGCCGGTCCTGCCGACTCCTGAAGCCATCCCTAATGCTGTAGATCTAATAGATGGCGGATAGTACTGAGAAACATAAGCCTGAACAATATTTTGTGCACCGATGGTTGCAGCTCCGGCGACGGCTACTAACAGATAGATTACTAATGTATTTCCTCCAAATCCTAGGAGTGTCAGAGCCACAGCACCTGAGGCATACATGGGAACCAGCATTTTTTTTGAACCGTATTTATCACAAAGTTTTCCGATTATGAGGGTTCCGATAATCGCTCCGCCTTGGAGTGCAATAAGAAAGCCTAAGCTTGAATTTAAACCATAGCCTGCTTCCATCATCAATTTTGGAAGCCAAGTATTCAAACCATAAACCATTAATAAACAACTGAAAAACGCTGTCCAAAACAACACCGTACTGAAGGCTCGCTTCTCCTTAAATAATCCTAATATTGGAACCTTTGTTTCTTGTATTTTTAAGTCAATAACCTCATCATTTAAACTAAAATGCGATTCGGGGCTTACCTTAGCAAGCGTTGCAATCAATTTTTCCTTTTTACCTGTACGGATAAGATAGCTGGCAGTTTCGGGCAGCTGTTTATACATGATAGGCAAAAACACTAGAGGGAGTCCCGCAAACCAGAAGATTGATTCCCATCCAAATGTAGGCATTAAGAAGATTCCTATTAAGGGAGCAAGAATTCCCCCAACAGAATACCCACATAATACGATACTTACAATCATACTTCTCATCGTTTTAGGAGCATAATCCGTTAATAAAGCGATAACATTTGGCATGATTCCTCCCAAACCTAAGCCAGCTATGAAACGAAAGGTTGAGAAAGTAGTAGGGGTTTTGACAAAGCCGCATAGGAAGGTAAATAAACTAAACAGTACTAATGTTATAGCAATTACATTCTTTCTGCCAATTCGGTCGGCTAGAGTACCGAAAAAGATTGCTCCAAACATCATCCCAAATAACCCATAGGTCCCAATGGCTCCTGCTTCCACCGATGAAAGATTCCATTCCTTTATCAAGCTTGGTAAAACCGTTCCATAGACCACCAGATCATAGCCATCAAACAAGATAATGATAAAACTCCAGAATAGTAACCCTAAATGAAAGCGGTTAAATTTGCTGTTAGCAATAACTTCAGTAGAATTAATCGGTGTCATATTTTTTCCCCTTTTTAAAAAAATGAAATGATAACGCTTACGAAAGTAAAAGTGAATTCGTATTTGTTGTCGGTTAACACTAATTTCACTTTACTTATAGTTAATACAGTTCTCTAATTAGAGATTATAAACATTCGTAGTTTTATTTTCAATAAATGATTTAAACTTTTCGGAATATTAATACTAAATTAGTTCCATTGAACCATCAAAAATTCAAAAAACGCGGGGATTATCCGGCTTCTTTTTTGGATGGGCGTAAGGACAATCTTCGGGCATTAATAAAAATTAACGATCCCTGTGTTGGTTTGTTGTACTGATTTCGGACAATCCAAACACATGTGTAGTGTTTTCGGACAAAAAATCACGACAAATTGACTGTTCATTTTTTGGAATATTGCAAATGACAGCGTTTTCTGTTTTGGCACGCTTCTTGCAATGTTAATTGGTATAGGATTCACACACACCTTTTTACTATCTACACAGTGTGAAGATTAATTTTTTTGACTGCAAATTCATTTGAATCCTAAAGACATATAAAAGGAGGGGTTTTCATGTCTAAAGTAAAAAAGGTTCTTATCGTTGGAGGCGGCATTGGCGGGCTTACGACGGCGATAGCTTTGCAAAAAGTTGGTATTGAAACAGAGATTGTAGAGAAGCAAAAGGAATGGAATGTTTATGGTGTTGGTATCATCCTTCAATCCAATGCATTAAGAGCAATTGACGCACTTGGGATAACCGAAGAATTTTTAGCAGTGGGCACTACACACTCTGCCTTACATATCCGAGACTCCCAAGGAAATATGATCTTTGATGCACCTATTCATCCATCCGGGCAGTTCAATATAACAGGAGGTATACCGCGTAGAGACTTTCACGAAATATTGCTTCAAGCTGCGATTAAAAATGGAACAAAGATACGAATGGGCATTACTGTTGAGATGATTGAAAATGCAGACAGCTTTGTTTATACAAAGTTTACCGATGGTACCTCAGGCACATATGACCTTGTGATTGGAGCTGATGGTGTTAGATCGAAGGTTCGTAATATGGTGTTTGGTGATATTGAACCAACATTTGTCGGACAAGCTGTTTGGCGTTATACCCTAAAGCGTCCGGCTAACCTCGAGAACATTACGATGTTTTATGGGCAGAAAGCAAAAGCTGGTATTGTTCCTATGACAAAGGATAGTTGCTATGTTTTTGTTGTTACCGCGGAACCAGGAAACCCATGGAAGCAAGAGGAAAAGCTGCATGTTCTTATGCGTGAGGCCTTCCAGGAATTTGGCGGCTTAATCGCAGAATTAAGCGAACAAATTACAGATCCGAAGGAAGTGGTGTATCGTCCGCTTGAAACCCTTATTGTCGAGAAACCTTGGTATCTGGACCGGGTTTTATTAATCGGTGACTCAGCCCATGCAACCGTTCCCCATTTAGCACAAGGCGCTGCCATGGCAATTGAGGATGCCCTCGTTTTATCGGAATTGCTGCAAAAAGACGAACCAGTAGTAGATGTTTTAAATGAATTCATGGAAAGACGTTATGAACGCTGTAAATTTGTTGTTGATAATTCCAACACGTTGGTTAATTGGGAACTTTTGCAATTAGAAGGCAGACTGCCAAAAGAGAACAACCCGAACGCCATTGTGGCACAAAGTCTAATTAGAATGACAGAGGTAATCTAGAAGACTTTAGAACAACGTAAGGACTCAAAAAATTATAAAGAGTATGGAGTGTAGTAATTATGTGGCATTATTTTCCTGAACATTATATGTGGTCTTATCAAATTGTAAGGATGTTTAGCCAAGCCCATTTTGGAGGCGGCGAAGTGAACGAAATTCTAGAAGCAGCCAGAAATATTACGCTGGGTGATACGGATAGTTTCCATTATGCATGGATGGGAGCTGGCAATCGCACACTTGCTGTGGCAAATGAAGCCCAGGACAAGGAACAGAGTGAAACAGCCCGAGCGGCCTATTTGCGGGCTTCCAACTATATCAGAACCGCTGAGTTTTTCCTTCAGCCGGATGATCCTAGAAAAATACCAACCTATTTAAAAGGTGTGGAATCCTTTAGAAAAGGAGCGGAAATGCTTGAAAACCCGCCAAAGGCAGTACAAGTTCCCTATGAAAACTCTTTTCTGCCAGGATACTTTTTCGCTGTACCAGGCAAAAAAGAATCACCATTAGTGATTATGTTTGGCGGACTTGATTCGACTGCAGAGGAACTTTATTTTGGTCCTGCACAGCTGTTAAATGAACGGGGAATTGCTCTCCTTGCAATTGATGGTCCAGGTCAAGGAGGAGCATTAAGGTTAAACCATATTTCATCTCGCTACGATTACAATGTCGCAGGTACTGCTGCATATGAATGGGCTGCAGAAAACCTTGATATCGATCCAAATCGAGTTGGAATCATGGCTGTTTCAATGGGTGGATATATGGCAGCAAGATCAGCAGCCTTTGAACCACGATTCAAGGCATGTGCCGTTTGGGGTGCTGTTTATGATTATCAATCTGTTTGGGCAAAGCGTCCAGATAATCATCCGTTAGCAAAGATTCTCCAGCATGTTGTTGGTGCAGAATCAATGGAAGAGGCACGGAAAAAGTTGGATCTCTTTAACCTTAAAGGGGTTGCGGAGAAAATCAGTATGCCAACCTACATTGTTCATGGTGAAGATGATCGTCAGGTCTCTGTCGAGAACGCTTACAATCTATACAATGATTTAACTTGCCCAAGATGGTTGAAAATTGTTGCCAAAAGTAATCCAGGTTCCGCTCATTGCCAGGTGGATAACGTTACCGAGACTTACGAGATGTACGATTGGCTCAAACTTCAATTGAACGCTTAAAAAAATACTTTTCATTATTAGGAGGAAGAAAATCATGCCAAAAAGAAATCATTTTATCTCACAATTAGCCCACGTGGAATTATTAAGCCCAAAGCTAGAAGAATCCGTAAAATTCTTTAGGGAAGTTTTGGGAATGGAGGAATCTGGTAGAGTTGGTCAATCTGTTTACATGCGTGCCTGGGGCGAGTTTTTCCATCACAGTTTAAAGATAACAGAAGCAAAAACGAATGGTGTTGGTCATATTAGCTGGCGTGCGGAAAGTGAAGAAGATTTACTGGATGCCGTGCAATATATCGAGAACATGGGTTGCGGTAAAGGCTGGATTGATGGAGACCTCGGACATGGAAGAGCCTATCAATATTATTCTCCAGATGGACACTTAGAAGAAATTTTTTGGGAAGTAGAGCTAGCTGAAATCCCAGATCATCTGAAAAGTAAATGGAGATCACGTCCGCAAAAAAATCCAAGCCGCGGCGCCTCTGTAAGACGATTAGACCATGTGACACTATGGACAAGTGATGTAACACGTCACACAAATTTCTATAAAGAGTTAGGTTTTAAACACAATGAAGGAATTGTTATTCCGAATGGTACAGAGGTTGGTTCTTTACTAGCTGTTTCAAGCTTATCACATGAAATTGCCTTATTTGCTGATTTTAGGAAGGAACATGGACAGCTGAACCATTTATGCTTTGCAGTGGAAAATCGAGATCAAGTGCTGGAGACTGCAGATTACGTGGTTGATAACGGCTACAGGTTAGAGATGAAACCATTTAAACATGCTGTAGGTGAAGCGTTTACGACTTATGCGATTGAACCAGGCGGCAATCGGATCGAAATATATGGCGGTTCTCCATTGTACTTTGCCCCAGATTACGGTCCTAAGATGTGGAAGGTGGAGGAAAATCCGAACGATGCCTGGGATGAAGTAAATATTTTTGAATCTGCACAGTTTGATAGTATAAAAGAAAGAGCTTAAATCTATCATTTTTTAGAGGTTCAATGAACGTAATAAAGGACGTCTAAGTAGATATCCTTTATTAGTTTTAATAGATTAGGAGATGAGATCGTGAAATTTATTACTTTTCGAAATCCAAAAGGGGAACAACGTGCCGGATGGCTGTGCGGCGAGGAAGTAGTGGATATGCAGCTCGCTGGTCAAGGAAAATTACCTGCCAGCATACGCGAATTGTTGGAAAATCAAGAAGCTTATTTGCCAGTTATCCAATCAATAGAAAAAGAGGTTCAGCCAACCTATCCAATCGACGAAATTGAACTGCTTGCTCCTCTGCCAAATCCATGTACGTTCCGGGATTATGTTGCATTTGAAACACATGTAAAAAACGCAGCCGCAACACATGGAAACACGGTTGCCCCAGAATGGTATGAAGTACCAATCTTTTATTTTTCAAACCCGAATGTTATGAGGGGACCCGGTGAAGAGGTGGCAAGACCTAAGAAGTGTGTGAAATTGGATTATGAATTAGAAATGGCTTGTATCATTGGAAAAGAAGGGAAAAACATTAAAGCAAGTGAAGCTGAGGAGTATATTTTCGGATATACGATTTTGAATGATTGGTCTGCTCGAGACTTGCAGGCTCAGGAAATGAAGGTTTTACTCGGACCAGCAAAGGGAAAAGATTTTGCTACTTCTATAGGTCCTTGGATTGTAACAAAGGATGAATTGCAGAAATACAAAATTGGTGATGTGTTTGACTTGGAAATGACTGCGAAAGTAAACGGAGAAGAATGGTCTCATGGGAATTTTAAAGATATTTACTATTCATTCGGCCAAATGATTGAGCGGGCATCAGAGGATGTTACCTTGTACCCGGGTGACATCATCGGCTCTGGAACCGTTGGGTTTGGCTGTGTTTTAGAATTGGGAACTGACAAGTACCGCTGGCTAGAACCTGGAGATGAAGTGGAATTGGAAATTACGGGACTTGGAGTATTAAAAAACAGGATTGTTTAATTGCAGGAGATGGTAGGTGGGGAAGATTCGATTAAAGTAGACGAAGCTTGATTAATGTGCATCATAAAAGGCTTATGAGGCCCAACTTATTGGAAATTTGATAGAAATGGTCCTCATGAAAGGCTCATGAGGCCCAACTTATTGGAAATTTGATAGAAATGGTCCTCATGGAAGGCTCATGAGGCCCAACTTATTGGAAATTTGATAGAAATGGGTCTCTTGGAAGGCTCATGAGACCCTACCACATGGGAATTTAGTAGAAATGGTCCTCATGAAGGGTTAATGAGGTCAAATCTATTCGAAATTTGATAGAAATGGTCCCCATGAAAGGTTCATTAGGACAAAACCTACACAAATCAATCATAAATGCTAAATTGGTGAGGTTTCAATTTATCTTGTATAAGGGGGTGACTCATTGCCCAAAAGATTTGAAGGAAAGGTTTGCTTAGTCAGTGGTGCAGGTTCAGGAATCGGACAGGAAACAGCAATTTCTTTTGCAAGGGAAGGAGCAAAAGTTATCGTAGCTGACATTAATGATGAAGGTGGGCAGCAAACCTTAGCTTCTATTGAATCAATTGGTGGAGATGCGTTTTTTATTAAAAGTGATGTTTCAAAAAGTGCTGATGGGGATGCGATGGTTCAAGCAGCTGTGGAGCATTTTGGACGGCTGGATCATGCGGTAAATTGTGCAGGGATAACGGGTGGTGTAAGTATTCCAACACATGAGTATCCGGAGGATCGCTGGCATCAAGTGTTAGCGGTGAATCTCACCGGCATGTGGTATTCCGTAAAAGCCCAATTAAACCAAATGCTGAAACAAGGTGGAGGAATAATTGTTAATGTTTCCTCTGCTGCCGGCTTAAAAGGACATCCCAATAATGTTCCTTATTCAGCCACGAAGCATGGCGTGATTGGGTTAACGAAAACAGCCGCACTTGAATATGCAACGAAACATATTCGCGTGAACGCTGTTTGCCCTACCGCAATTGAGACACCGATGATTATGGATGGGCGTCTAAATTTAAGAAATAATCAAGAATTAAGAGAGAAATTTACAAATGAACAGGCGATGATGAGGATGGGTCAGCCTAAAGAGGTAGCCGATGTCATTTTGTGGTTGAGTTCGGATGAATCCTCTTTTATAACCGGGCATGCCATGCCGGTCGATGGCGGTGTATTTGCATAGTAGAACAAAATCCTTAATAAATAGCTAACAAAAACGGAGGGTGACGTATGTCTAAAATAATAGATTTAAGTGTTTCAATCGAAGAAGAGTTAAAAGATCCACTTCCATTTACAATCCGTTATGAAACGCATGAAGAGGGCGCTGAATTTGGAGCAAAGTTGGTTGGTGTCACACCGGATGATTTTCCAGAGCGAAAGGGACTTGCCGGGGAGTTTCTGTCTCTGACAAGCCATGCCGGCACCCATGTTGATGCACCCTGGCATTATTGGCCAACAGCAGAAGGGAAACCTTCGAGGACCATTGATGAGCTCCCGCTTGAATGGTTTTTCAGTGATGGTGTTGTCCTTGACTTTACCGACAAGCCTGCGGGTTATGCAGTAAGCATTTCAGACCTACAGGAAAAATTACAAAAAATAGATTACCAGTTAAAGCCGTTTGATATCGTAATGATTCGCTGTGATGCGGATAAAAAACGATACGAGCCCAATTATAGTGAAATACATGTAGGGGTTTCGGCCGAAGCCACTCTTTGGCTGATTGAACAAGGCATAAAAGTGATGGGGACAGACGGCTGGGGCTGGGATACTCCACTGGCCATTCAAGCAGCGGATTATAAGGAAAATCCACGCCCAGGTGTACTTTGGGCCGCTCATTATGCTGGTAAAGAGAAAGAATATTGCCAAATTGAAAAACTAGCAAATTTAGATCAATTACCACCATATGGATTTAAGATATCGGTATTCCCAGTGAAAATTAAGGGTGCAAGCGGTGGATGGACCCGGGCAGTAGCAATTATAGATTAAACCAACTTTTCCTTTAATAGACATAATTAACAGAATATATATAAAATTCGTATTACTGTAAACAAGAATTTATATTCTCTAATATTTTATACTAACCTATACTTTTATATAAGTTAAGCGCTTACTCATTGGAAATGGGGAGGTATGCAACTTTAGCACTGGAATGTAAGAGGTTTATAGAAAGAAATAATCTATTCTTTTAAAGGGGGAATGAAATTGGTAAACAGGTATTCTGGTTCCAAACCTATTATGAAAGCCCTTGCAATTGGTTCAATGCTCACCCTTACAGCCACAATGACAGCATGCAGCTCAAATATTTCATTCGCAAAAACAAGCGAAAAACCTAAAGAAAATACGAATAAAGCCGCAACAAACCCAATCAAATATGCGAATGGTGAGAAAAAACCAAATATTATCTACATTGTCCTAGATGATATTGGATTCTCTGACCTTGGTGCCTATGGGTCAGAAATTAAAACGCCTAATATAGATCAGCTAGCTGCTGATGGACTTCGGTACAATAACTTTAACACTACTCCACTTTGTTCACCAACACGAGCCTCACTCCTAACTGGAAGGGAAAATCATTCTGTCGGAATGGGGAATGTAGCAAATGTAACGTTAGGACCTGAACGACCGAATTTCCAAGGGGGTGTCACCCCTGCTGCGGGAACGGTAGCCGAAATTTTAAAAGAAAACAACTACAGCACATTCGGCGTTGGAAAATGGCACATTGCTCCAATCTATACAGTGACTCCAGCAGGACCTTTCGATTACTGGCCTCTGTCTAAAGGCTTTGACAGATATTACGGTTATATGGATGGGGAAACTGGCCAGTTCAAACCACAGTTGGTTAATGGGAATGAACTGATTGAAGCTCCAAAGACCGATGGGTATAACCTAAATGATGATTTGCTATCACATGCTAAGCAGTATATTACGGACCACGTTTCGATTTATCCGGACAAGCCGTTCTTTATGAATTATGCCTTCAGTGCTGGGCATTCCCCAATACAGGTTCCGGAAAAATATATCGATATGTACGATGGTGTCTATGATAAAGGCTGGGATACCATCCGCATGGAGCGATTTGAGCGTCAAAAGGAACTTGGAATTATCCCGATAAATACCACGCTTGCAAAATCTGACCCGAGTGTGAAGCCATGGGAAAGTTTTTCTAAAGAGCAAAAGAAGCTATATAAACGATTTATGCAGGCATATGCTGGATTCATCACACAGGCTGACGAGGAAGTTGGCAAGCTGATAAGTTATTTGAAGGAAACCGGACAGTACGACAATACCATGATTGTCCTTTTAGGTGATAACGGTGCAGCCCCAGAAGGAGGAGAAAATGGTACTGACAGCTTTTTTAGTGCACTTACAGCAGGCAGGGTAGCTTCTGTAGATGACTTAATGAAAAAATATGAACTGATTGGCGGACCAGAGATGCAGGCATTATATCCTAAAGGCTGGGCTCAGGTAAGTAATACTCCGTTTAATAAATATAAGGGAAGCGTATATGCCGGTGCTTTACGTAATCCGCTCATTATTTCCTGGCCAAATGGTATAAAAGACAAAGGAAGCATCCGAAGTCAGTACGTTCATGTAACGGACATTACTCCAACCGTGCTTGACGTCCTTGAAGTTGAACCCCCACAGGAATTAAAGGGAGTTTCACAAATGCCAATGTACGGTACAAGTATTGTGAGCACTTTTGATAACGTCAATGCACCTGAGGTTAGAAACCTAGCTATAACTTATCACCAGCCAAATAGAGCCATCTATCACGACGGATGGAAGGCGATTTCTGTTCATAAGAATGGAACATCCTTCGATGAGGATGTATGGGAATTGTTCAAGGTGAGTGAAGACTATACGGAATCCACAAATGTTGCCAACAAATATCCTGAAAAACTAAAGGAACTTCAAGAGCTATTTATGTCAGAGGCCGAAAAACATAATATGTTGCCATTGACTGAGGGCTCTCCTGCAGAAATGGGGTATGTCACAGCAGATTCTCCAGCAAACCGGACAACATTCAAGTATTACCCAGGGGTAGGAACCCTTAATCCTAAGGCAATGCCGCAGGTAAATACCAATAGTTTTACGATTACGGTACCTATAACAGAGGGAGGTTCCGGGGTACTAGCTGCAATGGGAGATGAAATTGGTGGATTTACCTTCTACATCAAGAATAACAAGCTTGAATTCTTGTATAACAAATTTGATACTATCTCAAAGATCACATCCAGCGTCAATGTACCAAAAGGAAAATCGGAAGTTAAGTTTGTTTTTAATAGAACAAGTATGGCCGGCGGTAATGGTACTCTTTACATCAATGGAAAAAAAGGTGGTGAAGGTCAAGTACAAACAGCAACCATGGTCAGTATTGAAGGTCTAAGCATTGGAAGGGATGCGATGAACCCTGTTACGAAGGAGTATAAGAAGAATGGAGATTTCGCGTTTACAGGTAAATTCAATTTTGTTCAGTTTGATCTTACCAAGTTCATCCCGGGTCAGCATTAATGATTTACTTTAATTAAAATCGATAAAAGCGCATGGGATAGCCTAATGGATGGAGGGCTCCCATGCAGTACTTTATTAATTCAATAAAGGGGTGTAGTTGTGAGTAAAAAAAACCAATCATTTTTTAGGTATGAAAATAACCTGCTTATTCTTTTATTTTTGATCTTTGGTCTTGTTTTTATGGACAGGTTAAGTATTATCTATTTGTTTCCATTTGTAGCTGAGGAGTTAGATTTGAGTAATACTCAAATGGGAATGATTGTTGGGGCTACGAGCATTGCCTGGGGGTTCTCAACCTTACTTTTTGCTAGTGTTTCAGATTTTATTGGCAAAAAGAAACTCACGTTAATCATTTTTATTCTTGGTTTTTCCATCGCCACCTTTACTTCAGGGTTAGTTGCCGGGCTTGGTTCACTTATTCTAGTTCGTTTATTGATGGGAGTTACAGAGGGGCCAGTTATTCCGTTGGTTCAGTCTACCATGATGGCGGAATCAACGCCTAAAAGAAGGGGATCGAATCTGGGATTAATCCAGGGTTCGGGCGCATTATTGGGGAATGCTCTTGCTCCTGTAATCGTCGTGGCAATCGCAGCTGCAACAAATTGGCGATATTCGTTTTTTGCTTTGGCCATTCCGGGGATCGTTCTAGCTGTGATACTAATGTTTTATATGAAAGAGCCAAATTTTAATATCGGCCAAGGTACTGTCCACAAAAAAGTAAAACCAACGTTTCAGGAATATAAAAGTGTATTTAAAACCCGGAATGTTTGGGTCAGTATGCTGATGTCCATTTTTTACATGATGTACCTATTAGTATTTACCAGTTTCATGCCGCTATTTTTATCAGGTGTTTCGAACTATAGTGAAGCACAATATGGAGCCATTTTAGGGATCATGGGGATTGGTATGTTCGTTTGGCAATTTCTTCTGCCGTTTTTATCTGATAGAGTTGGTAGAAAGACGATCATTGTTCCAGCAACATTAATCGCTATTTTACTTCCGCTTTCAGTGGCAGCTTTCCATACAAACTTTGCTCTATTAGCTATTTCTATTTTTGTTCTTACCATTGGGTTTGGTGCACAGCCGCTCTATCTTGCCATCATACCGTCAGAGTCCGTTCCTAGGATATTTGCTGCAACTGCGATCGCATGTGTTGTTCTTACCGGAGAAATCATCGGGGGGACAGCTGGCCCTGTGATTGCTGGAATCCTTGCTGATAAGTTTAGTTTGTACACACCGTTATGGCTTGCGAGCGGGACGGCAGTTGTATTCTTCTTGTTATCCTTTTTACTCAAGGAAACTGCACCAGTAAAAGTATCTAGTAAGATTTCAGAAGATTATGGAACTAGTATTACTGTATAAAGAGCTTTTCGGAACAGTTAGAAAATCATTCCATGTGTATGGGTTTATAGCAGGTAAATTCGCAGTGAATAATACACAATTCATAACAAAGGAGATGATGAATTGAACCTAGAAAAAATTGGATCAGGATATCATATGCTGGCAAAGCCAATTGGTCCAATCTGCAATCTTAACTGTGAGTATTGCTTTTACACGGAAAAGGAAGTTCTTTTTCAACCGAAAAATAATTTTTGCATGTCTGATAGAGTATTAGAATCATATATCGAAAAGTATATAACCTCACAGGATATACCAGAAATACAGTTTGTTTGGCATGGCGGTGAACCGACTCTGATGGGACTAGATTATTTCCATCGTATAGTAGAACTGCAGCACCAATATGCAGGGAACAAAACAATCGTTAATTCCCTGCAAACAAACGGAACCCTATTGGATGATGACTGGTGTATCTTTTTAAAAGAACATAATTTTCTTGTTGGTATTAGTATGGATGGACCTCAGGAAATTCATGACCGTTACCGGGTTGACCGTGGAGGGAGGCCCTCCTTCTCCAGGGTCATGAAGGGCTTAAAACTATTACAAAAATATGAAGTCCAATATAATATCCTTTTATGCGTCACCAGGGAATCAGCCAGGCGGCCAAAAGAGGTATATAAGTTTATAAAGGAATATGGAATCCAGTTTGTTCAATTTATACCAATTGTGGAAAGAATTCCGGACGAATTAGCTATTAGTTTAGGATTAAGGCATGCAACACCTCCTTCCTTAAAACATGTTGAACAAGAGCCGGCTGTTTCACCATGGACCGTGGAATCTGAACAGTATGGGGATTTTTTAATTGAGATTTTTGAAGAATGGGTTAGGAATGACATTGGTTCAATCAATATTATGAATTTTGAGTGGGCTCTTGAATCATGGCTCGGACTGCCTTCATCCATCTGTGTGTTCTCAAAGCAGTGCGGTAAAGCAGTGACGGTTGAACACAACGGGGATGTATATTCTTGTGATCATTATGTGTATCCTGAATATCGCATTGGAAATATCATGACAGATAGGCCGGAAGATATGATCCATTCTGAAAGACAGGTAGAATTCGGAAGAAGTAAAGAAACCTCGCTTCCACAAGTATGCCAAAATTGTGAGGTCCGATTTGCCTGCAATGGTGAATGCCCAAAACACCGTTTCTTAAAAGCTCCCAATGGAGAACCTGGATTAAACTATCTTTGCGCGGGCTATAAGAAATATTTTCACCATATTCATCGCTATATGAAAGTAATGGTACAACTTATTGAAAATGGTCTCCCTGCAGCTAAAATTCGAGATGTAATTAAAGCACCGCTCATCATTAAACAATAGTTGGCCACTTGGAAGAAAAAGTTCTTTTTATCTAGCGTTACTGTTTTTTTGAGGAGATTAATCCATTATATATTAGTAATCTTCTCAAATGAAAGAGTTCTGATATTGTGTTTTAGAGATTTATAGCAGAAGAAAAACTCCGCCATATGAAAACTATGCCGGAGTTCTTTTTTAACCTAGTAAAGAATGTGATCCCACTTGATATTTCTCAGCCGGAGGCCATACAGACAGATCAAAAGGATAATCAGATCCAGGAACAACCCGGTCTGTCCCAACTGCTTTAACGAGAAAATCCATACTTTCTTTATTCCACAATACGGTGTCATACCAAAAGCGTTTCAAGTATTCAGATGGCGGCGCCGTAAGGTTGGAAGATACAAGTTTCCACTGTTCATAACCTTTATCCAGGCGGCCGATTTGATAAGGTAGAAAACCGCCGCCATGGGCAAACAGGATTTTTACGTTTGGAAACCGGTCAATCAAACCGCTTAATAAAATGTCCGTTGCACAAACAGTTGTTTCCCATGGCACCCCTATTAAATTGGGCATCATTCTTCTATTTAATCGAGGGTCTTCACACAACAATGGATGGATAAAGACGATTGCTTTCTGGCGATTCGCTTCTTCAAAAAATGGTGAGAAAAAATCGTCTGATAACATCTGACCTGGAAGACCAGGACCGATAATGACTCCTTTTAATCCAAGATTCATGGCATTTTGTAAGACTTGGGCTGCTTTGTCTGGGTTGGTAAGGGGTACGGTGCCTAATGCTGAGATTCTCTGAGGTGCTGATTTAGACCACTGTGCCAATGAATGATTGTAAACGTTTGAAATATCGGTTGAAATTTCATCATGAAAATCGTAAAGGAAAAGCTGTGGGATGGGAGAAACAACAGAATGAGTTACACCCGCGCTTTCCTGTTGTGTTAAGTAGAGTTCGCTATCAATAAAGGCTTTTTTTAGTTCAAAGCCCCATTTTTCGTTTATAAATAAAAACTCATCTTTGTTTTCTTCTTTTCTAATCCATTTGGCATTTACCTGTTCCTTGTTATCCTGTAGCCAGGTAATAACATCTGACGGAATAAAATGAGTATGAAAGTCATGCATATGATAAGCTCCTTTTAATAAAATTAGCCTCTGTATCCCATTCGTTCTGAGACTTCCTTGGCAGCGGCTATTATTTTCTTGGCAAAACCTTGAACCTTATGAGATTGAATTCTTTGTTTCGGTCCGACAACTGACAAGGCTGCAATCACTTTACCTCTATAATCGTAAACGGGTGCAGCAATGGAATTTACTCCCTCATTTAGCTCTTCAAAACTAGTAGAATATCCATTTTTCTTAATTTCTTTTAAATTAGCAAGGAGTTTATCAGGGTCTGTAATCGTATTTTTTGTGTATTTTTCTAAGCCTTGTTCGAGGACTGCGTTAACCAGTTCCTCATCTGCATAGGCAAGCAGCACTTTACCGGAGCTTGTACAGTGTGGAGGATTACGTCTGCCAACATGGGTTAAGAATCTTACGGGATGATTACATTCTACTTTTTGTAAATAAATAACTTCTAGTTTATCTATAACAGAAATATGAGCGGTTTCACCAAGGTTTTCAACAAGCCGGTTTAAAACTGGGTAAGATTCTCGGTAAACATCTGTATTACTATTCACGATACTGCTTAACGATAGAAGTGAGAGGCCAAGACTATATTTTTTCGTTTCAGGGTCTTTGTGAACAAAGCCTTCACTAGCCAGTGTTGCCATCGTTCGGCTAACCGTGCTTTTATTAAGTCCAAGTGAGGTCGAAATATCACTAACTTTTTTTTCAGGCTCATCCATCGTAAAGCTTTTTAATATTCTTAGCGCATTCTTAACAGAGGAAAGATATTGATCTTCCTGATTTTTAATTTCCAAGTGACTCACATCCTTGTTTCAAAATAGAAAACAATGTTGTTCTATAGTACGCAATATAGCAGAAAGTTTTTTAAAAGAAAAGGGAAAATTAAAATAATTTGAACTATTAAAATTTATTTTAAAATTCTTCATACTTGTTGCATATAGAGCAACACAAGCGTTGTATGTGAAACTCGGAAGCGTTACCATCAAATTGTGAATATTAATAAAATTTTTCCAATTAGGAGGAATCAGGACATGCAAGTAGAAACAAAAGTAAAAGCGATTAATTGCTTACACTTCATTAATGGGCAGTTCGTTGAATCTCAAAATAAAAAATCATTCGAAAATATTAATCCAGCCACAGAAGAAGTATTAGGAACGGTTGCAGAAGGCGGAAAAGAAGAAGTAGATTATGCAGTAGCCGCAGCTCGCAGGGCATTAAATGGAAAGTGGAAAAATATCACAACAGGAGAACGTTCGAAAATTCTTCGCCGTATCGGTGACTTGATCCTAGAAAGGCAAGAGGAATTTGCCCGCTTAGAATCCTTGGATACAGGTAAACCATTTTGGTTGGCAAATAGCATCGATATTCCGCGGGCAGCGTACAACTTCCACTTTTTTGCTGATTATATGATTTCTGTTAACACGGATGCAAATCAGCAGGATGACCAAGCCATTCATTATTCTTACCGCCGTCCGGTGGGGGTTGTTGGTATCATCAAACCTTGGAACCTGCCATTACTATTACTTACTTGGAAATTAGCACCTTGTCTTGCGATGGGGAACACTGCTGTTATTAAACCAGCTGAGTGGACACCCATGACCGCAACACTGTTAATGGAGATTTGTAAGGAAGCTGGTGTACCAGATGGTGTTGTCAATCTAGTTCATGGTTTCGGTCCGAATTCTGCCGGCGGTGCCATTTCAGAACATCCAGATATCGATGCAATTTCTTTTATCGGTGAACCAGGAACAGGTTCTGCAATTATGAAAGCAGCAGCTAGTTCATTGAAAAAACTATCGTTTGAATTAGGCGGTAAAAATCCAAATATTATTTTTGCCGACTCAGACCTAAATGAAGTCGTTGAAACGACGATTAAGTCTAGTTTCATTAACCAAGGTGAAGTTTGCTTATGCGGTTCACGTATTTACGTAGAACGTCCGGCCTATGAAGAATTCTTAAAGAAATTTGTTGAAAAAGTAAAAACACTAAAAGTTGGTCAGCCGGAAAATGAAGATACAAAGGTTGGCGCATTAATCAGTAAGGAACATTATGATCGTGTAAATAGCTATATTGAGATTGCTCGAAATGATGGTGCGAACATTCTTACAGGCGGTAAACGTCCAGAAGGATTCGAGAAAGGTTATTATTTAGAGCCGACGATTATTACTGGTTTGGACCGGAATTCCCGTTGTGTTCGTGAAGAAATATTTGGACCTGTCGTGACGGTTATGCCATTTGATATGGAAGAAGAAGTGATTGTGCAGGCGAACGATAGCCATTATGGTTTAAGTGCGACCATCTGGACCAATGATTTAAGACGTGCCCACCGTGTTGCTCATCAAATTGAAGCGGGAATTATCTGGGTCAATACTTGGTTCTTACGCGATCTTCGTACCCCATTCGGCGGAATGAAAAATAGTGGTATCGGAAGAACTGGCGGCATGCATAGCATTGATTTCTACTCAGAATTATCAAATATAACGATTAAACTATAGAAAGGGTGTAAGACAGTTGACAAGTAAAATAGAAGAGTTTGCAAGAAACCTGGCAGAAGCAGAGTCCACTCGAGTTGGAATTATACCGCTTACTTCTATTGATTCTGAGCTGACCGTAAAGGAAGCCTATTATGTTCAGCTAGAAAACATAAAGAAAAAGATAGAACAAGGACAGAAAATTGTAGGAAAAAAGATTGGATTAACTTCCCTGGCCATGCAGAATCTATTGGGTGTTGATGAGCCGGATTATGGACACCTATTAGACAGCATGGTGGTTGAAAACGGAGGTTTTATTTCCACCGAGAAAGTGTTACAGCCAAAGGTAGAAGCGGAGATTGCCTTTATTTTAAAAAAGGAATTACGTGGACCGAATCTTACTGCTCTAGATGTTCTTCAGGCAACCGAGTATATTGTTCCAGCGCTTGAAATCGTTGATAGTAGAGTAAAGGATTGGAAGATAAAGCTAGCAGATACAGTTGCAGATAATGCTTCGTCTGGGTTTTATGTTCTTGGAGGCAAGCCAGTGAAGGTCGAAGATGTCGAACTAGAGCTTATCGGGATGGCTTTTTACAAAAATGGCGAGTTAATCAATACTGGGGTTGGAGCGGCAGCATTAGGCAATCCAGCCAATTGTGTAGCATGGTTGGCTAATAAATTGTCTGAATTTGATATTCCATTGCGTGCTGGTGAAGTGATTCTCTCAGGAGCCTTATCGGCAGCGGTAGAAGCGCGTGCCGGAGATACATTTACGGCAAGATTCGCACACATTGGGCAGGTAAGCGTGCATTTTTAGAACGGAGGAGAATTATTAATGAGTCAATATAAGGAAATTGCCAATTACCTCGTTTCAGCGGAGGAAGAAAGGCGTGAAGTTCCGAAGGTTACTGTGAGCCTGAAGCCGGATTTGACGGTGGAGGAAGCCTATCTTGTTCAACAAGAAATCGTAAACCGCAAATTAAATGAAGGAAGAAGAATTGTTGGTCCTAAGATGGGCTTAACAAGCTTTGCCAAAATGAAGCAAATGGGCATTGAAGAGCCTATCTATGGATATGTTTTCGATTATATGTTGATTGAAAATGGCGGCAAAGTTCGCTTAAGTGATGTGATTCATCCGAAAGTAGAGGCAGAAGTTGCTTTTGTGATGGGGGAAGATCTTGAGGGTCCTGGAATAACCGGGGCACAGGTTCTTGCGAAAACGGAATACGTTCTTCCGGCATTGGAAATCATCGACAGCCGTTATGAAAACTTCCAATTTACGTTGCCGGATGTGATTGCGGACAATGCATCAACATCACGGGTTGTGTTTGGAACAGCCTTGAAAAAACCGGAACAATTTGAACTGGACCTTGTCGGCGCAACGCTTTCGATTAATGGTGAAATCAAGGAATTGGGTGCAGGAGCTGCTGTCCTAGGACACCCCGCCCATTCTGTCGCGATGCTGGCAAATATGCTGGCAAGGAAGGGTGACAAGGTAAAGAAGGGTGACGTGATCCTAACTGGCGGCATTACGGCTGCTGTTAAGTTGAACTTTGGCGATATCGTAACCGGAAAATTTGATGGTTTTGGTGAAGTGTCATTTACAGTTACTGACTAGAAATTTGTAAATAGAGGGGATTTTCATGCCTATTATTCAAGTGCAAATGATGGAAGGAAGACCAAAAGAAAAAGTAGCAGAATTAATTCGCAATGTAACGAATACAGTTTCGGAGACCTTGGATGCTCCAAAAGAGAATATACGAGTAATCGTAACCGAGATCCCTAAGACGCATTGGGGAAAAGCCGGTGAGCCTGTAGAAAAATAAATAAATAAATAAATAAATAAATAAATAAATAAATAAATAAATGACCTTAGCATGGTGGTAGATACCTCCATGCTAAGAGTGATTCTTTATAGTGACCGAAGCGAAGCTAAAAGATTTCTGGGATGAAAAATTTATTAAGGGGGTTTTGTTATGACGATTGAATTTAGTATGTTGGCTCCTCACGTTCCGAGTATGTGTCATGAGGATTTAGTACCGGAATTCCAAAAGGATATGGCTGCTGCTATGAAGGAAATTGGGAAACAGTTGAAGGAAATAAATCCAGATGTAATTGTATTGGTTTCCTGTCATTGGCCGTCTACTTTCTTCCATTATGTAGACTGCACGCCAGTTCATAAAGGAATTCTCACCGCTTTTGAAGCACCGGATTTAATAAAGGATGTTGCTTATCATTACCCTGGTGATGAAGAATTGGCTAATCAATTAGTAAACGCAGGAGTAGAAGCAGGACTCCAGGTTCAAGGTGTGAATGATCCTTATTATCTTTGGGATTATGGCAGTGTTGTTCCTTTGCGATACTTGGTACCAAATGAAGATATTCCGGTAATTAATTTATCTGTCACCTTGGCAGCCAATTTAGAAGAAACATATAAATGGGGGCAAACAATTGCCAAAGTTTTAAGAGAGACTGATAAGAAGGTTGTTTTTGTTTCCAGCGGTGCATTGTCTCATAATTTAGTCCGCGGCAGACATAATACGCCGACGGTTACGGAACATGCGATGGATAAACAGTTTATTGAATTTATGATGAATAAGAATTATCAAGCAGCTTATGAAATGCTGCCTGAATATGCGAGGCATGCCAGGGTAGAGTCAGGAGGACGTCACCTTGCCATGTTGTTCAGTATGATAGAGGATGGCTGGGAGCCGGCATATCTGGCAGATGGTCAATCGTCCGGCAGCTGGAATGCTGTTATAACATTTGGAAAAAAAGTAGTTACACTCCCTGAAACGACGGAAGAAACCGAATTTGCTAAATAACTTTGGATAGGAGGGGAAAATATGCGTACTCAAGTAGGAATAATTGGAGCAGGTCCTGCAGGACTTTTGTTGTCACATTTATTGCATCTGCAAGGGATTGATTCTATCATTCTAGAATCTCGCTCGCGTGAAGAAATTGAAGGAACAATTCGTGCAGGTGTATTAGAGCAAGGAACAGTCGATTTATTGAATGCAACTGGTGTCGGTGCCCGAATGATGAAGGAAGGGCATATCCACCATGGAATTGAATTGCAATTTAATGGTAGAAGACATCGAATCGATATGCATGAACTGACTGGAGGAAAAAAGATTACTGTATATGCTCAACATGAGGTGATTAAAGATTTAGTTGCAGCCCGTCTAGAAGCAGGAGCTAAAATTTTCTTTAATGTCAAGGATGTCAGACTTCATCAAATCAAAACTTCTTCCCCTATAATCCGATTCCTGCCAGAAAATGCAACAGATTTTGAAGAATTAAACTGTGATTTTATTGCAGGCTGTGATGGATTTCATGGCCCGAGCCGAAAGGCAATTCCATTAAACCTACGGGTTGAAAAACAAAAAATATATCCCTTTGGCTGGCTGGGAATTCTAGCAAAAACACCACAGGTCAATCCTGAATTGATTTATTCCAACCATGAAAGAGGATTCGCGTTAATAAGCACAAGGTCTCCTGAAATTCAGCGGCACTATATCCAAGTAGATCCAAAGGATGATATTGCGAATTGGTCAGATGACCGTATTTGGTCAGAACTACATGCAAGGGTTGACATGGATGGCTGGAGCATACTAGATGGACCAATTATTCAAAAGAATATTGTTTCCATGCGCAGCTTTGTATGTGAAACGATGCGTTATGGAAACCTATTCCTCGTGGGAGATGCCGCTCATATTGTTCCTCCAACCGGTGCGAAAGGGTTAAATTTAGCAGCAGCCGACGTTCAAGTATTGGCAAAGGGCTTGAGTGAATATTTTCACTCTGGTGAGGAAGATTTGCTAAATCGTTATTCAGAAATTTGTCTTCGCCGTATTTGGAAAGCTCAAAGGTTCTCTTATTGGATGACGACCATGCTGCATCGTAACTTTGAACAAAGCTCTTTTGAATATAACATTCAACTGGCTGAGTTAGATTATGTGACTTCCTCACATGCAGCGGCGACCAGTCTAGCAGAAAATTACGTCGGGTTACCGATGGAAATTCAGACTAATTATTCGATAAAAATATAAATATGTTAAGTCTGTTTTGAAAGCGAATACAAACATAACTAAAATGATTATGGCACCTTCCACACAGGAGGGTGCCTTTTAACATATTAAAATAAATCTTTATTATATTTATTTTTTACAAAGTAATAAGAAAAAGGTGGAAAGTAATTTCTAATTATTGGGGCTTCACCTGTAAAACTGTTAAATACGTATGTATTCGAGATGTATAAAATTTAAAAATAATCAAATATAATAACAATGTAAACGCTTAATTTTAGCATTTAATTAAATCAATTACCTTTTATACAGATGAAGGAGGGGTAATGGGAAGAATTTAATACCAAGTTTTCTATGCATGGCCCCGATTTAAACTTAATAGAGTTTGATTTTCATATTAAAAAAATATAATCGAACTCTGATTGTTTAGGTCATGTCTTATTTAAGAAAAAGGAGGCTTTATAATGAGGAGTATTAGGAATGCAAGGAAAGGGTTTCTTTCAGTTTTATTATTAATAGTTTTGGTTATTTCAGGTTGCAGCTCGAAGTCCTCAGGAGATTCCAAGAACGTTATAAAGGTTCCTGATGCTGCCATCTGGGGGGAAGAAAGTTCAGCTTTACAAACTATGTATGATTTATATCAAAAAGATCACCCTGAATATAAGATTAAGCAAGTAACTATAAAGGAAGTTGAAACGGCGTTAGCTGCCGGTGAGGGATCTGATCTACTCCTAATGGACCCTTTTGTAGCAAAAGAGAGTTTTAAGCAGGGATATGTGGAGCCATTAGATAAATATTATGAAAAATATCAATATGATAAAGAGATGTTCAAATGGGCTAAGAATGCATATGCCTTTGAGGGAAAGACAATCGGAATTCCTTGGAACTACGAAGGACTGGTTCTAGTCTATAACAAGACGTTGTTTAAGGAAAACAACTGGGAGGTTCCTCAAAATTACAATGAATTGGAAAGTCTAATCAAGGAATTTAAAAAGAAGGACTTGATTCCTCTAGCATGGGGAACCGCGGATTGTGCGGATTGTGATAACTGGTGGATCACCAGCATTGTGAACAGTACATTAGGTCCGGACGGGACGAAACAACTGTTCTCCGGAGATAAAAAGTGGACAGACCCTAAAATCATAGAGGCTGTTCAACGTTATTCTGATTTTTGGAATAATGGATATCTTAGCGATAAAAAATCCCATGCTATTTCTCAAGAAGATAGCATGCAGTTATTTGCACAAGGAAAAGCTGCCATGAAATTAGACGGTACATGGTCTCTCGCATCTGACCTTCAAACAGACTTTGATATCGGATTTGCTCCTTTCCCAAGCTGGGAACCTAATGGAAAGCCTGTTATCCCTCTAGGAGTTGGAGGCGGTTTAGTTATTAATGCGAAATCCAAACATAAAGATCAAGTGGCAGAACTATTGAGTTATTTCTTTCATGAGGACGTTGTAGAGGAAATGGCTAAGAATGGGATTCCAGAACCAATAAATGCTGATTTCAGTAATATGCACTTAAAACCTAATGTGACTGAAGCACTGAATTTAATTAGTGGAGCTGCCGCTAAGGGAGAGACGGGTTACGTAAGTTGGTCTTATGGTTCTCCGCGTGTAGTAAATGCTATTAAGGAATTTCCAAACGTATACCTTAAGAAAACAACTCCTGAAGAATGGCTGGAAAAGTTACAAGAACTAAAAGAGAAGGAT
The DNA here is from genome assembly GCF_030817595.1 of Neobacillus niacini. Classification (GTDB taxonomy): domain Bacteria; phylum Bacillota; class Bacilli; order Bacillales; family Cytobacillaceae; genus Neobacillus; species Neobacillus niacini_G. The sequence continues at coordinate 2,148,255 of NZ_JAUSZN010000001.1, read as the reverse complement.
ATTGTTGAAAAAACTCTTTTTGATCTAGGTAACTACTAATAAGGGTTGAAAGAAGGAGAAGAAACATTTCTCCTTCTTTCTCTAAATATTTATAGTTTTCTAGATTACTGGTTCTTCTGTTAATCAATCCACTTTCTGAAAGGAGTACAGGTTATGCAAACGATAAATACGAATTTAAAAACTTCTAGTTCTGTCATTATAGATTCAAACGTACACAAGAAACACAATAGGAAACGAAATTGGATGGGATGGTTTTTTATTTTGCCTGGTCTTTTGGTTCATATTTTAGCCGTGACCATTCCTGCCGTCATGTCATTTTATTTGCCATTCACAGAATGGAACGGACTGAATACCCCAAAGTTTATAGGCATAGCAAACTTTATTGAAGCATTCCAAGACAGTGTCGTTTTTACAGCACTTTTTAATAATATAAAATGGACTCTTTTCTGGATCACCATTCCCCTTATCTTTGCATTTTTGGTTGCGTATTTGTTGAGAAAAGTAAATAAAGGACAAACACTTTATCAAGCAACTTATTTTTCTACTTCCATTATTACCGTAACAGTAGCAGGTCAAATTTGGTTTTGGATTTATAATCCGTTCAGCGGTATTAATTTTTATTTGGATAAAGCAGGTTTAGGATTTTTAGAAGTGCCCGGTCTTACCATTCCTGCTATTGCATTATTTTCAGTCTTATTTGCTGATATGTGGAAGGGTTTTGGTACAAATGTCATTTGGTTATTAGCCGCTATGACTCAAACGGATAAATCTTTGGAAGAGGCTGCGAAAATAGAAGGTGCTAATCGCTACCAAATTTTGAGGCATGTTTTCCTCCCGCAATTACGACCAACATTAACAGTTATTACTCTATTAACGATTTTAGGATCTTTTGGAGCATTTGAAATGGTTTACGTTATGACGGCAGGCGGACCAGCTCATTCTACGGAAACATTATCTACTTATTACTATTCATTAAGTACTACCGGCAGGAGGGCTGGATATGCCTCAGCTGTTGCCTTGTTCCAGACGTTTATTGCAATTTTTATCATTATTGCATTTGCATATATTAGAAAAAAGAAGGGATGGGATGTATAAATGTCAATACCAAAAATTAATTGGCGTCATATTCCTTTAATTTTAGTGAGCATATATTCTCTATTTCCAATGTACCTGCTTCTTATTAATTCCTTTAAAACAAAGTCCGAAATTATTACAAACCCAATGGGGCTGCCATCAGTTTGGACATTCGAAAACTATAGCAATGCATGGATTCAAGGGAATTATAGTGTTGCTTATATTAACACAATCATTATTACGGGAACAACCGTTATTTTAGTTGCGATTCTTTCAGGATTAGCAGCATACGGTCTTTCCCATTTGCAAACTCCTGGTTCTAATTGGCTTATGGGCTATTTGTTTATTTCTATGAGTTTGCCTGTTGGGTTTATACCTTTGTTCTTTATGGCTGTGAAATTTGGGCTAATAAATACTTACATGGGTGTCATTATCCCTTATGTTGGCGGGGGTTTTGCCTTTAATGTATTTTTACTTCGGGCTTATATGATTGGGATTCCAAAAGAGTTGGTAGAGTCCGCAAAAGTGGATGGGTGCAATTCATTGCAAGCTTTCTTTAAAATCATTGTACCGCTCAGTAAACCCGCTTTTATAATCGTGATGATTTTCTCTACCCTTGGAACATGGAATGAATTCTTTTTAGCAAATGCTTTATTACAAATAGAGGAAGTTAGAACGGTGTCGGCTCAGTATTTAAGCTTTGGCAGCAAATATAGTACAAACTGGGCACTTATGGCAGCTGGCGGAGTAATAAGTGTTATCCCAATGATTCTTTTATTCCTCTTTATGACGAGAAAGTTCGTTGCCGGGTTGCAAGAAGGTGGCGTCAAGTTTTAACTTACATCAAGTTTAAATAAATTCTCATTGGATTTTAAGAATAATAAACTTAAAAATTATTTATATGAACAGAAAGGACAAATTCCTATGTATTCATTATTACCGGTAATTATAGATTATGAGTTGCAACAGAAGCTAGAAGAAGGTTGTGAAGTTGGTAACTTAAGAAAGCAATTTGATGAATGGCTTTTTTCTAAAGGGTGCAGCAAAACAGAAGTCTTCTTCGCAATCCTTGAAAAAGAATTAGTATATAACAAAGAGGATGAAAAAGAACTGGTACCAATTTATGAACAGCTTTTACAAATGACCAATCGAGAAGAATTAGAAAATCATCCTGAGGAATTAAGACATATACTGCCTCCTTCTTCAGGAGTCTTTATAGATCCTCTAATAGACTTATCTAAGGAAGATCTGTTTGATAAAATTTATGGAGGATGGTTAGGACGTAGTGCGGGGTGTACACTTGGAAAACCAGTTGAACTTTGGCCTTATGAAAAAGTTTGTTCCTATCTTAAGCTAACGAATTCCTTTCCTCTTAACGATTATATTCCTGCCCTAGAACAAATGCCTGAGGGCTATAAATTTAAGGAAGATTCTGAAACCGCTGTAAAAAATCGAGTAGACGAAACTCCTCGTGATGATGATATGGATTATCCTATCTTAAATCTTCAAGTACTTGATAAACATGGTTCCGCTTTTACCACAGAAGATGTTGCTCAAATGTGGCTGCTAACTATGCCGTATAGACTAGTTTATACAGCTGAACGTGTTGCCTATAGAAATTTTATATTGGGAAAAATACCCCCTGATACCGCTAATTATCGTAATCCATATAGAGAATGGATCGGTGCACAAATAAGGGCTGATCTTTGGGGATGGGTAAATCCAGGAAATCCACAAGCAGCGGCTGAAATGGCATACCGAGATGCGAAGCTATCACACACCAGTAATGGACTGTATGGTGAATTATGGGTATCGGCCATGATTTCTGAAGCTTTTGTCAGGAACAATGTAGAGGAAATCATTAATCAGGGGTTATCGTTTATCCCTCCTTCATCACGGTTAGCCAAAATGATTAACCAAGTTATTCAGTGGTCCCGCCAATTTGAAAAATGGGAAGATTGCTTCCAAAAAATTCAGGAATACTATGGGGGCTACAATGCAGTTCACACAATAAATAATGCTGCAATAGTAACGATGGCCTTACTATATAGTAAAGGCGACTTCCATAAAGGTATAACAATAGCAGTTATGGCAGGGTGGGATACGGATTGTAATGGTGCTACAGTGGGTTCTATCCTTGGAGTAATGAATGGAGCTTCTAAATTACCTAAGCAATGGATTTCTCCTTTAAATGATACCATTACAACTCTAGTGGGCATGGACCGTGTCATTAAAATATCTACGCTCGCAGAACGGACTATGTATCATGCTCTTAATCATACTATTGGGGTAAATAGACAATGAGGGCAGCCGTATTAATGAAAAAAATGGAGATGGATATCAAGGAACTTTCCATTCCATCTCCATTAGAAAATGAAGTAATCATAAATGTTAAAGCCTGTGGTATTTGTGGTACTGATCAGCACATATATCATGGACAACCTGGGTCTGCACCGGTAGAATATCCGATTGTGTTAGGTCACGAATTATCTGGTGAAATTGTAAGACTCGGCGAGAACGTAACTAAGTTTAAATTAGGTGACCGTGTCTCGATAGACCCGAATATATATTGTAGTGAATGTGAGTATTGTCGAGGGAATCGTCAACATCTTTGTGAAAATCTCCAAGCAATTGGAGTTACTAGAGATGGAGGGATGGGAGAGTACTGTGCTGTTCCTTCTAGTAACTGTTATATTATACCGGATGGGATTTCATTTGAAGAAGGGGCCATGATTGAACCGCTTGGGTGTGTATTGCATGGGTTTTCTCAAATAAAAATATGGCCAGGTGCCTCTGTGTTAATAGTAGGGGGCGGATATATCGGATTAATGATGTTGCAAATGGCAAAAATGTATGGAGCATTTCCAATTGTAGTAAGTGAACCTGATAAAACGAAACAGGAACTTGCCATCCAATTAGGCGGTGATGAAGTAATCACCCCGGAAGAACTCTCTCAACATTTAATAGGCTTTGATATCGTTATTGAGTGTGTGGGTAGAAAAGAAAGTATGGAACAGGCTGTAAAAAAGGCGAAAAAAGGCGGCAATATTTTATTGTTTGGTGTAGCAGCACCAGATATGAAAATTGAATTAAGTCCATTTGATATTTTTTCAAAAGAGTTAAACATAAAAGGATCTTTTATTAATCCACATACACATGACCATGCGATATCGTTAGTTCAACAGGGTAAGATACAAATTAAACCTTTGTTAAGTCACTATTTCAGGTTGGAAGATATACCGACCATAATGGATGATTATCGTAGGATGAATGTAATGAAGGGAATAATCCGATATTCGGAAAAAATATAAAATAACAGGAAGAAATTGGGTATATCCAATATATAAGCATGGTGTAGTTTATTCAAAGCATTTGATGCGAAATCGCAACGAGTGCTTTTTTCTCTTTTTTCAATAACATATGGTGGAATTTCCTATATTTCACAACCTGTAAAACAGTTAAATATCACTTTATTACAAGTCTGTTATTTTTTTGAAAAGTCCATATAATGAATAATGTAAACCTTTTCATAGGGACAAAAAAAGTGAAACAACCATTTTTAAAGGTTGTAACGATTGAATTTAAGGAGGAATGATAATTGCATCCAATAATGGATTATCTTTTGCAAAGTGCAGAACTTTCAATAGTGGAATTTGATATTCATGAGAGAAATGAAATGCAAACTTTTAACCGTACCCTTCCCAGTTATGTCATGTCCTATATAAAGAAAGGGGAAGCAAAGCTAAGAATTAGGGATGAAGTATATTCTTTAGCACCTGGGACCGTCGTCATCATTCCTCCCCATATTGAGCATGACCATTACAAAGAAACAAAAGATGAAACCATATTTTTATGGTGCCATTTCACTTACGAAATAGGCAGTGCTTTAGATGTAATGAAAATATTTAACCTCCCGATCACTTTTAAACTACAAAACCCTGAAATATTTGAGCGGGTTTTTGTAGACTTTGTGGAAATTACAGATTCTCAAGATTTTTTAATTAAAACCATCTTAAAAAAAGCGAAATCCTATGAAATTCTATACTTGTTGCTGGAAAACATTATGAGATCTCAGGAAAAAGTCTTTGAACAGGATCATTCGAAGGGATTCATTTCTATGCTAACCCAAATTGTAAAAAATCCCGAAAAGGAAGTTTCATTAAAAGAATTATCTAATCAGTTTCATCTGCACCCAACCTATATAAGTAATCGCTTTAAAGAACTTTTTGGCAAATCACCAATTCAAATACAGCGGGAACTAAAAATTGACCGTGCCAAAAAATTATTAAGGTCGACCGAGATGACAGTAACTGAAATCGCATATGAGGTTGGTTTTACAGTAGTCCCGGGGTTTACTAGATTATTTAAGAATTATGTGGGCATATCACCTACCCAATATAGAAATATGAATACAAAATGGAACAGCAATATTCCGGTTGTTAAACAATAGGGGTAACCCCTTTTCTACAGCAAAAGTAAATAGAAAAAATCTCTATTTGAGGAGGATCAATATGATAAAACAATTAGTCGCGGTGGCACCGCATAAGGCAGCTATCTTGGAATGTGAGGATCGCCCAATAAAAGCAGGTGAAGTGAGGGTTCAGGTAGAGTTCGCTTCACCGAAGCACGGTTCGGAGCTGGCGGGTTTTAGAGGAGAAAGTCCGCACATGGATGAGTATTATGATGAATCTTGGCACACCTTTTTACCACGTCCTGAAACCGATAAAAAGGGCGTTAATTTCGGAAATTGGAATCTAGGAAACCAATGGGTAGGCATCATCACTGAAGCAGGCTCAGAGGTTGTCGATTACAAGGTTGGGGACAGGGTTTGCGGATATGGCGGGATTAGAGAAACTCATATAGTTAACGCAGTAAATAACTTTTACCTATTAAAAATGCCAGAAGAGATGTCCTGGAAAAGTGCTGTATGTTTTGATCCCGCCCAGTTTGCATTGGGAGGAATCAGAGATGCCCATGTTAGGGCAGGAGATCGGGTCGCTATTATAGGTTTAGGTGCTATTGGACAGTTGGCAGCACAAATGGCCAAATTAGCAGGAGCTAGCTATGTTGCAGTTGTTGACCCGATTGAAAAACGCCGTCAAGTTGCATTACATACTGGTGCAGATGAAGCCTTCGATCCCCTCAATCAGGATGTAGGCTTGGAATTAAAGAAAGCAACCAATAAATTAGGTGTCGATGTTGTCATTGAAACAAGTGCGAATGAATTTGCCCTTCAGCAGTCGTTAAGAGGATTGGCATACGGAGGTACCATCGCATATGTTGGCTGGGCTCGTCCTTTTAAAGGTGGTTTGGATCTTGGCAGAGAAGCCCATTTTAATAATGCCAAAATTGTATTCTCCAGAGCATGTAGTGAGCCCAATCCGGATTACCCCCGTTGGAGCTGGAGACGTATTGAAGAAACTTGCTGGAAAATGTTGTCGGAAGGAATGCTTAATTGTGAAGGCATCGTAGATCCGGTGGTTCCTTTTGAAGAATCTGCGTCAGGATATGAAAGAAATGTAGATTTGTTTCCAGATCAAAGCGTAAAGCTGGGAGTTAAGTTTTAATGAACAGGAGGAAAAATAGTGAAATTTGCCTTGCAGGATAAGTTAACCGGATTAAAAAATTATCAGGAGATTTTTGAGGTGGCTCTAAGCCTTGGCTTTGATGGAGTGGAAATTACCCATTTTGAAGGCCCATTAACCAAAGAGACTTCACGTTCAATTCTTCATGCTTCACATGCAACAGGAATTCAGGCAAGTGCAGTATGCGGAGGTTATAACTATTGGATTGGGGATTTTGATGAAACGAATCGACTCGAAGCCGTCCAAGGCATCAAATCATCATTGCAATATACCGCTGAGATTGGTGCGCAAGGCTTAATTGCCCCAGCAGCTTATGGGATGTTTTCAAGAAAATTGCCGCCTTTTCATCCTCCGAGAGGTGTGGAAGGGGATCGAAAAGCCTTGCTGGATTCCTTAACAAGAATTGCAGAGGATGCTGAAAAATTTAATGTTAATTTTTTCCTGGAACCCTTGAACCGGTACGAAGATCATATGTTAAACACCGTTTCCCAAGCAGTTTCACTCGCGAAGGAAGTCGGCAGTGACAAGATAAAAGTAATGGCAGACTTTTTTCACATGTCCATTGAGGAACCAAAAATAGAAGAGGCAATTGCTTTGTATCATCCTTATATAGGTTATTATCATTTGGCAGACAGTAACAGGCTGGAACCGGGAAAAGGCCACACGGATTTTGCCGAACCTCTTGCTCTTTTGAATAACATCCAATATAAAGGGTTTTTGTCTTATGAATGTGGTTTAAGTGGTGAAGCGCAAAAGTCATTGCTAGAGTCTATCACATTCTTAAAAAACGTACAAAAAATAACCCATATTTAAGGGGGAGCATTTATGAGTAAGAAATTGTCTGTTTCATTGATTTTAACAGGTTTTCTATTAAGTACCTCCTTGACTGCTTGTTCTTCTACAATGAATGCGCCAACCAATAATGCGAAAATAGAGCGGAAAGAAGCCGGGAAAGATGAGCAGATAACCTTAACGATTTGGGATAATCTTACACAGCCGGATTCAGGGGTCATAATTGAAACCATAATCAAAAATTACGAAACAGAAAATCCAAACGTAGACATCAAAAGAAACACCATGAAACATGAAGATTTAAGAAATACGATTAAACCTGCGCTAAATAGTAATAAAGGACCAGACCTATTTTTGTACGATTCCGGACCAGGATATTTGGGAGTGCTAGCAAAATCCGGACTAGCTTTGGATTTATCAAACTATGATAAACAATATGGCTGGAGTAAGCGCTTTCCTGCATGGGTAAATGATTTGGTTACTTTTGACCAGAAACGGTATGGTATCGGGAATGAAGTAGAATTGATTGGTGTTTATTATAATAAAAAGATTTTTAGAGAGTTAGGTGTCGATGTTCCAAAAACATATGAGGAGTTTTTGCAGATAGCGGGAATGGCCAAGGAGAAAGGGATTATACCACTTTCATTCGATGACAAAGACCAATGGCCGGCATTCCATTTAGAAAGTGTGTTTTATACTGCTGCAGTTGGCAAGGAAAAAATTGAAAAAGTGTTAAGCAAGGAAGAAGGCTTTGACCAGCCGGTCTTTGCCGAAGCATTGGATACTTTTCAAAAGTTGATAAAGGATGGTTATACTTCCAAAAGCCCGTTATCCGTTTCTTATGATGATGGAAATAAAGAGTTTTTCTCCGGAAAAGCCGCAATGCGTATAACTGGAACATGGATGGTAGCAGAGATGATTACAGAAATGAAAGATGACGTTGGATTTTTCCTAATGCCTTCCGTGAAACCGGAACTTCCATTGTCGGCACCAGGAGGAATCGGATCTGCGATGGTGATTTCCGCAAAAACCCAGTATCCGGATGAAACTGCTAAATTCCTGGATTATATGTTTAATGACCAATCTGCAAAAATTTGGTATGAAAACAGTAAAATTATCCCGGTTGAAATGGATGTCAATTCGTTAAAAGTTCCTGCATTGGCAAAGGACGTTATTAACATGGCAAATTCACCTGCTGGTCTTTCTCATAATATCGATGTTCTCATGCCGCAGCGAGTAAATGATATAACAGAGAACGTTATGCAGCAGTTAATTGCAGGAAAAATGACAGGGGCAGAAGTAGTGAAAGAAAAACAAAAAGCATTGGAAGAAGAAATTAAGGCTGGAAATTATTAATCTATTAAACCTTCATTAGTGATAGGTGCCTTAGAAAAACCTATCACTCTTTTTTAAAAGAAATAAGAGTAGGACATGAGTTATATGAAAATACAAAAACAGGCTAGGGTACATCTATCAACAAGTGAGTGCTTAAGCATATCTGATTAAGGAGGGAAAAATGAGTGAATTTAGTATTTAAAAAACTAAAGCAATTTAAACCTATCTTTTTTATCCTTCCAGCTTTGTTTTTTTACGTTATTTTTTTGGCAAAACCAATCATTTCTACCGTTCAATATAGTTTTTATCAATGGGACGGAGCAAGTCCAGTCATGAAGTTCGTTGGGTTCGATAACTACAATCGAATGATCCATGATCAAGTATTTTGGAGTGCACTGGGCCATAACATTTTTTGGATTATCGGAACGGTTATTCTACCTCTAGGAGTAGGGCTTGTATTAGCCATCCTATTATCGAATAAAGCAGTAAAAGGTAAATTGATATTCAGGGTGTCTTATTTTTTGCCGGTAATCGTTTCGTTGGTGGCGGTCGGAATCATTTGGAACTGGATTTACCATCCGGATTTTGGAATCATTAACAGTTTTTTTAGATTTATTGGTTTAGACGGCTTGGCTCAAGCTTGGCTGGGCAATGAAAGAACGGTATTACCGGCTTTATTAATCGCTGGCAGCTGGACCTATTACGGATTCTGTATGGTTATTTTCCTAGCGGCGATTCAGGGGATCGACAATACCTACTACGAGGCAGCGAAAATTGAAGGGGCGAACTATTTCCAAACGTTTTTCTATGTCACTGTTCCCTTATTGAAAAGCACCATAACACTATTGGTCTTAAATTCATTAATCGGATCCTTTAAAGTATTTGATCTTATATTCTTAATGACAAAAGGCGGCCCATACCATTCCTCGGAAGTGATAGGAACTTATATGTTCAATGAAGCATTTACGATGAATAATATTGGATACGGATCGGCTATTTCAATTGCATTAGCTCTGATTATCGCAATTTGTTCGATTACGTACATGAGATTCGTTGAAAGAGCTGATTAGGGGGAAGAAATATGAATCATAATGAGGGATATTCTTATCAGATAAAAAAACAGAGGCTGGCGGCACTAGTGATGCCCGGATTTCTTGAAAAATTTAAAATAAGCAAATTGATGATCTACTTCATTTTGGTAACGTTTCTATTTATTTCAATCATGCCGGTTTTATGGATTGTACTGGCTGCCTTAAAAGATTCTAGTGAATTGAGTAATAATCCATTTTCTTTCCCTCAATCTATTACATTCGAAAATATAATAGAGGCCTGGACGGTTGGCAAAATGGGAAAATATTTCTTGAATAGTATTATCGTAGCTTTCCCTCGAGTCATCGTAATCTTAATCTTGGCAACCATGGCAGGTTATGCTTTCGGGAAGTTGAAATTTCCCGGCAAAAATGCACTCTTTTACTTTTTTTTACTTGGTTTAATGGTGCCGATTCAGGCGATGATTATTCCCTTATATTACAACATCCAAGGTATGGGGCTTATTAATACCTTTTGGGCAATGATTATTCCGAATTTCGGGCTGTCGATGCCTTTTGCCATATTTATGATGCGGGCATTCTTTAAAGATCTTCCGGATGAGCTAATGGACTCTGCCAAAATTGACGGCTGTAACGAGTTTCAAACCTTTTTTCGCGTATACCTTCCTTTGATGGTGCCTGCAATCACCTCCTTATTTGTTTTTGAGTTTATGTGGGCATGGAATGATTTCTTGTTGCCGCTATTGTTTGTTTATGATGATGCTTACCGAACTTTGCCACTTGGATTGATGTATTTCTTTGGTGAATATACTGCTGACCAATCTTTAATTGCTGCAGGTGTAAGTATTTCAATTGTACCGATTATTGTTGTTTATATTATTTTCCAAAGAAAGTTCATTGAAGGGATTACGGCAGGTTCTGTGAAGGGATAATAACTGTTCAGTGGGAGAGATAAATAATGGAGAAAATAAAAGTTGGAATTATCGGAACAGGGTTTATTGGACCTACTCACATTGAGGCTATTAGAAGGCTTGGTTTTGTGGAAGTAGTAGGTTTGGCGGAAACGAGTATGGAAATGGCGGAAAAAAAAGCAGCTGAGTTTGCCATTCCAAAAGCTTTTGGTGATTATCGTGAAATGCTGAGAGACAGCGAGATCCAGGTTGTGCACAATTGTACGCCAAATCATGTGCATTTTATGATAAATAAGGAAATTATTTTGGCAGGCAAGCATGTCATTTCTGAGAAACCGTTGGCGATGAATATTCAAGAGTCAACAGAATTGTTGGAACTGGCAGAGAAACATGGCGTTGTCCATGGAGTGAATTTTAATTATAGACAGTATGCGACTATCCAAAATTTGCAAGCAAAAATTGCAAACGGCGACCTTGGAAAGGTGAAACTTGTGCATGGCAGCTATCTGCAGGATTGGTTATTGTATGAAACAGACTTTAACTGGCGTCTTGCCCCGGAAGTGGGTGGTAAATCCCGGGCAATTGCCGACATTGGTTCCCATTGGTGCGATACGGTCCAATTTGTAACCGGAAAGCGGATTGTGGAAGTTTTCGCCGATTTGGCAACCGTGGTTCCTGTCAGAAAGAAAGCCAAAAATGCGATTGCTACTTTTAGTACACAAACTCCGGATGAACAAGAATATGAAGAAATTCCAATCCATACAGAAGATTATGCATCCGTTCTTGTCAGGTTTGAAGATGGTGGAAGAGGAGTCTTTACCGTCTCCCAAGTTAGCGCTGGCCGGAAAAATAGATTAAGCTTTGAAATCAATGGCAGCCAATGCTCCGTTTTCTGGAATCAGGAAGAACCTGAAAAATTATGGATTGGACATAGGGATCGAGCGAATGAAACTCTATTGGCGGATCCTTTCCTGTTTACGGTAGAAGCAAGGACACAAATTCATCACCCCGGCGGACACAATGAGGGCTGGCCAGATGCATTAAAGAATATGATGCTGAATTTCTACTCTTTTGTTCGTGATGGCAAGAGTCTGAAATCAGACAAGCCAAATTTTGCAACATTTAAAGACGGCCATAATTCCATGTGTATCACAGACGCTATCTTGGAGAGTAATGAGCAGCAAAAATGGGTGAAGGTTCAGACTTTAAAGGAGGTATATGCATGAAACTGGGGGTATTTACCGTTCTCTATCAGAATCTGCCTTTTGAAGTGATGTTGGATAAATTGGCGGACATGGGAGTGGAGGCCGTGGAATTGGGCACCCGAATTGGGTACCGGGAAGTATCCCGGCAATCAACACTGTAATCCAGATGAATTGCTCTCATCTGAAAAAATAAGGTCTTTCCTGCGTACAATCGAAAGCAGGGGTTTAATGATTAGCGGATTAAGCTTGCTTCTATTGATGAGGGTCTAAGTAAAGCGATTTTGGCTCTAAAGAGCAAAATATTAGAAAAGCAAAAACGAAAAGCAGTGAATTTCATTATGAAATAGCACTGCTTTTGCATTTAAAAATATGGAGGGGTTTTTATGCCACTATGTATGGCACACAGGGGTTTTTCGGGGATAGCACCAGAAAATACCTTAATCGCTTTTGAAAAGGCTTTGGAATTAGATTTTGTTACGTCAATTGAATTGGATGTCCAACTATCCAAAGACGGAATTCCAGTGATTATTCACGACTTTTCGTTAGAACGGACGACGAATGGTTTCGGGTTTGTGAAGGATAAAACGTTCCATGAATTAAGGGAATTGGATGCTGGAAGTTGGTTTTCAAATCATTATGGCGGAGAGAGAATACCAAGTTTGGAGGAGGTTTTAACATTTTTGAAGAACAAAGGCTGTTTTGTAAATATCGAATTAAAAACAGCTGGCGGCCAATACAAAGGGTATGAACACACTATTATTGATTTGGTTAAGAAATACGATATGGAAAAAACAGTTTGTTTGACCTCCTTTGACCATGAAGTCATAAAAAATATTAAAAACATAGAAACGGAAATTAGGACAGGTTTAATTATCGAGGGAAATCCTGTATTGTTACGTGAACAATTATTAGAGTGCGGAGCAACTATTCTTTCAATTAACGTGAATTTCTTGACTTATGAATTAGTGGAAAGGTTAAAAAAGGATGATATTGACATAGTTACCTGGACAGTAAATGATGCTGAAACGATGGAAAAGGTTATCGGGATTTCGAAGGATATTTATATCTGTACGAATTTCCCTGATAGATATATGGAAATAGTAACAAACATAATAAATAAATAAATAAATAAATTTGTTAAAGTAATGGTACAGACACATAAGATGAGCCCGACAAAAATGAAATAAGGTGAAGTAAAATGGACTTTATAGATTACTATTTTAACCCGAATGATCTCTTGTTCGTGAAGCGCCTGGGGTTATCTGCCCTGCTTGGGTGCATGATTGGCTGGGAAAGAGAGTACTCAAATAAAACAGCAGGTTTAAAAACACATCTGTTGGTATCATTGGGAAGTTGTTTGTTGATGCTCCTGTCTATTTATGGTTTTTTGGATTGGATAAACCATCCAAACGTCCGCTATGACCCATCACGTTTAGCTGCACAAGTCATAAATGGTATAGGTTTTTTGGCAGCAGGTTCTATATTGGTGAGACCGAATTTAGTCGTGTCTGGGCTAACTACTTCGGCTTCTCTTTGGGTAGCAATGGGAATTGGATTGGCAGTTGGTTCCGGAAATTATTTCATGGCCATTGCAACTACAACACTCGTACTTCTGGTATTAACCATTATCCCGCGTGTTGAGGAACGGCTTATAAGAAGATCAAGATGGGATTTAGATCTCCTGGTGGAGGATAAACCAGGTGTGCTTGGAAAAATTACATCATTTTTAGGAGGACACAATATAAATATATTGAAAATAAATACATCTATCTTAAAAGACTCAGATTATCAAGTTTCTATAAAAATCAAGGTGAAAACAAGAAAAGGATTAGATGATGTCCTTATTGGAGTTCAAAGGATTGAGGGAGTCATTGAGGTATCGAATAATATGGTCGATATTAGAAAGCGTAGTCATCTCAGGGCATCCAATCTATGAGAGGCTTGATCATTGTAGAAACTGCCAATTATCAAGATTTAATAAAGCTGAACGGAGGGGATAACTAAGATATAATATACATATTAGTGAAAAAACAGTAGAGCGGAGTCCATTACTACTTCCAAGAAGGAAATCTGGGAGCATTTCAGCAGAGTATAGTTGCACTTTGACAGTATTTTTAAAATACTGACTTTTTATCTTTTCGAGGATAATTATAAGTTATAATTATAGTAAATTAATATCTGACGGTTCGAGATTTGGAGAGACCAAAACGCCAGTTATAGCATTTGCTATAATTTACGTTTCGGTCTCTTTTTTTACAGATTGCTAATTTGATGATTCACATAGGAGGAACCATAAATGACATTTTCAGCATTAAAAAGAGAAGAGCAGCTTAAAATCATATCGGAAGAACAGTATGACCTGCTTATTATTGGCGGCGGCATCACGGGGGCAGGAATCGCTTTGGATGCCTCCCTCCGAGGAATGAAGGTTGCTCTCATTGACATGCAGGACTTTGCGGCAGGTACGTCAAGCCGTTCAACCAAGCTAGTTCATGGAGGATTACGATACTTAAAGCAATTTCAAGTTGGTTTGGTTGCAGAAGTAGGTAAAGAACGGGCAATCGTTTACGAAAATGGCCCACATGTTACCAAGCCTGAATGGATGCTTCTTCCCCTCCATAAAGGCGGGACATTCGGTCCTTTGAGTACATCTATCGGTTTACGCGTTTACGATTATTTAGCTGGCGTGAAAAAGTCTGAACGCAGACGCATGCTTTCACGGAATGAAACCATTTCGAAAGAACCGCTTATAAAAAAAGAAGGACTCAAGGGTGGAGGGTATTATGTTGAATACCGTACAGATGATGCCAGATTAACCATTGAAGTCATAAAGGCTGCCTACGAAAATGGAGCAAATTTAATAAACTATGTAAAAGCTGAGGAGTTTATTTATCACAATGAAGTGATAACCGGTGTCAAGGCGAAGGATATGCGTACAAACAAGATAGTAAGCATCACTACGAAAAAAGTGGTAAATGCGGGTGGTCCCTGGGTTGATCATATTCGTAAAAAGGATTACTCAAGGAATAACAAACAGCTCCGTTTGACAAAAGGTGTACATATTGTTATCGATCAGGCTGTCTTCCCGCTGCGCCAAGCCGTATATTTTGACACTCCAGATCGACGGATGGTGTTTGCGATACCCCGTGACGGCAAAACCTATGTAGGAACCACAGATACATTTTATGGTGAGGACGCGACTCGTCCCAAAATGCTTGAGGAAGACCGTGAATATATATTGAATGCCATACATTTTATGTTTCCGGAGGTAAAGGTTTCAAACAAAGACATAGAATCGAGCTGGGCAGGCGTCCGTCCATTAATATACGAAGAAGGAAAGGATCCTTCAGAGATATCACGTAAAGATGAAATATGGGAAGGAGAAAGCGGCCTCATTACAATTGCGGGAGGCAAATTGACCGGATACCGGAAGATGGCAGAGTCAGTCGTGGACCTTATTGCAAAACGCCTTGGGGAAAATGGGCAATTTTTTAAAGAATCAAAAACAAAAACATATCCTATTTCAGGCGGCAAAGTCGGAGGTTCTAAAGGGTTTTATGAATATATTTCCCTTAAAGAACAAGAAGCAATGGAGGCAGGATTCACCAAGGAAGAAGGCCGCCGCCTTGTCCAAATGTACGGTTCAAATGTGAATGAAATTTTCCATTACGCAAAAACATTCGAGGTGTTAGAAAACACAAAATTAACGAAAATCGTTTATGCGCAACTAATGTACTCAATTGAGCATGAAATGGCATCTACACCTGCGGATTTCTTCATTCGCCGTACAGGTGTCCTATTTTTCAATATCAACTGGGTCCGTACATGGAAGGATGAGGTACTGTCATTTATGGAGAAAAAATTTAATTGGAATAAGAAACAGACAGCTCTTTATAAAGAGGAGCTCGAAATAGAGCTAAAAGATGCCGTCATACCTGTCGATTTGAAACAAAACAAAGCCATTTGAGGGAGCTGGTGCTCTCTCTTTTTTGCTTTTTAAAAGGAGTATTAGATTTATCTATATATGTGAACTAAGTGTGATTATTATACTAAGATAAACTTGAAATTATTGGTTACATTAAAATTTGGAGGTGATTTTTAATGGCAGATAACAAAAAGAACAGTCGTTCATCAGAGGCTGAAATACTTGCTAATCAAGCGGAGGCGTCGCGACACCAAGCTGGGTCTTCAGGCAAATATGGAACGGAATACGCTAGTGTGGATAACAAAGTAACAAGGAAAATTGAACCATAGAAAAAAAAGGCACCCGCTTATTGGGTGCTTTGACAGTCTGCGGCGAATTAAAAATATTAGTGTTAATTTCGCCTGCCAATTACTTGACTATACTTAAAAGATTCACTCCAAGTAATGAGTTTTCACTGGGCTTTATTTATGTTTCCTTAATGTTTTTTTTAGTTTGGATATAAAGTTTATTGCCTAGTTTGGCTGATATTCGCAAGCCGTATTGAATAACTTTTTCAATTAATAACTGTTGTTTTTCATCTGTTTGGTTGATGTCAACGTAACCAATACTTAATGCTCCTATTAATTCGTTGGAGTGATTGAATATGGGAGCGGCGACAGAGGAGGTGCCTTTGGTTCTTTCTCCGTGGCTTTCTCCAAAACCTTTTTGCTGAATGGTGTTTAGCTGTTGTAAAAACGAATCCATTTCTTCTTTTGGTACTAACTCACTTATGATTTTTAAAGCCTCGCCCCTATTCATATGGGCCAGCATGACTTTATTGGCAGCCCCGATATTCATTGGGATTCTAATTCCCAACTGGTCATAAATCCGGATTGGATTATGCGGACAATCAATTCTTTCGACCACTAAAGCTTCCAAGCCAATAGGCTTACTGAAATAAACGCTCTCCTCCACTTTATGCATTAATGACTCCATTTCAGGGCGGATCAGCCCGACAAAATCAAAGGTATCATACATTTGTAAGCCATATTCCAGCCAGGAATACCCCAATGAATAGAGTTTAAGATTCGGATCCTGCTGAATTAATCCATGTTTGATCATGGATTGTAGAAGACGATGCATGGTGCTTACAGGCAATTCACACTCCTTTGATAAATCTGTAATCGAGAACCAATTTTTAGTATCACTTTGGGATAGAACTTTAATTACTTGCATAGCTCGGTCAATTGTTTGCAATTTATTCAACCCCAATCATTATGTTTATCAACTACGTAAAGAAAGGAATAATTATTTTTTTCAGTAAATTCAAAATTCATTGACAAGTATTTCTAGTTTTAATAATATCATATTATAAGTTTCCATTAAAAGAAAAAGTTTTCCACTATGCGGAAAAGGAGGTTGAAAATTTGTTATCATCAATGTACAAAAATCTTAACAAGGTGATTTTAAAACATCCAAAGGATGCTTTTATCAGTCAGGACCATTTAGGAAATGAATGGAAAAGGTTTAACTACATGAATGAACCAGATTTTATTAAGGCACAAGATGAATTTGAACAGTTTCTTTCCATCATTAAGGAACATGTGACTGAAATTGAATTTTTACCTGCAGCAGAGACTGTTGGATTAGACTCCCTTTATGCCCATGATCCTGTAAAATTTACGAAACAAGGGGCAATTATTTTAAAATCTGGGAAAAAATTACGACAACCAGAGGCTGAGGCTTATAAACAATATTTGCAAGAAAAGAAGATTCCTATATTAGGAGAACTGACTGGGGACGCGATGGCTGATGGAGGAGACATTGTATGGCTCGATGATCGTACGTTATTGATTGGCCGTGGTTATCGGACGAATGATGAGGCCATTAGACAAATCCAGGAGATGACAAAAGAGTTGGTAGACGAGTTCGTTGTTGTTCAATTGCCTCACGACCAGGGGGAGGAAGAATGTCTTCATCTCATGTCCATTATTAGTATCGTCGACGAGAACCTGGCAGTGGTTTATTCAAGGCTTATGCCGGTATTTCTTCGGCAGCTGTTAATCAAGCGAGGTTTTCAATTAATAGAGGTGCCCGATGACGAGTATCACCGTCTAGGCTGCAATGTTCTTGCGTTAGCGCCAAGAGTCTGCGTAATGGTTTCAGGTAATCCATCAACAAAGGAGCAATTACTTGAAGCAGGCGCAACTGTTTATGAATATGAAGGAAATGAAATTTCTTATTTAGGAACGGGGGGACCAACATGTTTAACATGTCCAGTAGTGAGAGGATAAAAAAGGAGAATAATGTCATGTTTAACAATACGATTGTTAAAATACCAAGTGATAGCTATGTCAATGGCTTAACCACTTCCGATTTAGGAAGACCTAATCTCGAACTAGCTTTAGAGCAGCACCAGGCCTATATAGAGGCGTTGAAAAAATGCGGAACAACCGTAACGGTCCTTCCTAGTAATATAGAATTTCCGGATTCTACTTTCGTTGAGGATACAGCGGTATTGACACCTAATTTCGCTGTGATTTCAAATCCAGGGGCACTTTCCCGGAATGGAGAAATCCATGAAATGGAACCTGTACTCAAGTCTTTCTATGAATCTATTTATAAAATTAAGGCTCCAGGAACTCTTGATGGAGGTGATATCCTGCAGATTGAGGATCATTTTTATATAGGAATTTCGGCCAGAACTAATCATGATGGTGCGTTGCAATTAAAAACGATCCTAGAATTGGAAGGTTACAAAGGTACCATTGTTCAGTTAGAGAAATTCTTTCATTTAAAAACAGGTATTGCTTATTTAGGAAATCAAACGATTGTGGTCGCAGGAGAATTTATTGATCATCCGGAGTTTAACCAATATCAAAAAATAGTTGTTCCACCTGAAGAGGAATACGCAGCAAATTGTATCCGTATAAATGACTTTGTCATCATCCCTGCGGGTTATCCTATAACAAAACAAAAAATTACTACTGCAGGCTTCCAGACAATCGAACTCGAAATGTCTGAATTCCGTAAACAGGATGGCGGATTAAGCTGCTTGTCACTGCGCTTTTAATAAATAGCCTGTATTAAATGCAATTCTTGATTTCGTACCTAGTTGATTTGTGCAGAAGGTGCGAGACTCCGTCCGGGAGGACGGGGCAGGGGAAATACCGCAGGCGCCAATGGCGCCGAGGAGGCGGTTAGTACCCGCGGAAAGCGAAGCACCTGGTGCGCAAATCAACAGCCAAATTATAAACAGCTATTCATAAAGGGGTAAAGCTATTTTAAGAGGGGTGGGAGAGGGAATGGAAACAGTTAATCAGGTAAGTCAGGAAAATCAATTAAATCGTTCCATGAAGCGCAGGCATTTATTTATGCTTTCATTAGGGGGAGTTATTGGAACGGGCTTGTTTTTAAATGCTGGTTATACAATTAATCAATCGGGAGCCGGCGGTGCACTAGTCGGGTATTTGTTTGGCGGGATTATTTTGTACTTGGTCATGGTCTGCCTAGGAGAGCTCGCTGTTCATATGCCGGTAACCGGTTCTTTTCAAACATATGCCAGTAAATTCATTAGTCCTTCTGCCGGGTTTTCTTTAGGATGGATGTATTTTATTGGGTCGGCCACTACTGCAGGGGTAGAGTTTACCGCGGCCGGTATCTTGATGCAGAGGTGGTTCCCAGATGTTTCCGTCTGGATATGGTGTGCGTTGTTTATACTGTTGTTATTCGGACTTAATGCCTTAACAACAAGAGGTTTCGCCGAGGCGGAATACTGGTTTGCCGGTATCAAGGTAATAGCTGTTATCTTTTTTATCATAATAGGTGCCGGAGCCATTTTTGGAATTATTCCTCTTGAAGACAGACCTGCTCCACTATTAGAAAATCTAGCTCCATCTGGTTTATTCCCGGCTGGGATTGCTATTCTCTTTGTCACGATGATGAATGTGATCTTTTCCTATCAAGGATCCGAATTAATCGGGATTGCTGCCGGAGAGAGCGAGGAACCTTCTAAGAATATCCCTCGTGCAATTCGCAACGTGTTATTTAGGATCATTGTCTTTTATTTGGCCTCTATTATAATCTTATCAGCAATTTTTCCAACCGAGGAACTCGGTTTACTCGAGAGTCCATTCGTTACTTTAATGGATTTGGCTGGAATTCCATTCGCACCAGATATAATGAATTTTGTTATCCTGACAGCGATATTATCAGTAGGAAACTCTTGTATCTATGCGTCCACCCGTCTTTTGTGGGCAATGGCTCATGAGGGAATGGCACCAAAACGGTTTGGGAAACTTTCAAAACGTAAGGTTCCATTTACAGCTCTCGTCTTTACGATGATATTCTCACTATTATCCCTATTGACAAGTGTTATTGCCGCAGATACAGTTTTCGTTCTATTGATGTCTGTTGCCGGAATATCCGTAACCATCTCCTGGATAGGAATTGCGCTCTCTCAGTTAATGTTCCGGCGTAAATATTTGAAGGACGGTGGGAAATTAGAGGACTTGCAATACAAAGTCCCATTGTACCCGTTAATCCCATTGATATGTATCGTATTCTGCGTATCCATACTTATATTCCTTGCCTTTGACCCAACACAGCTAATAGGGCTGCTAATCGGTCTAGGATTCCTAGTAATATGCTATGTATCCTACCACTTCAAAAACAAACAAACCAAAGCAAACTCAGAAACAAATATAAAAGGATAACATGGCAGAAACAAACATGGTTGATAATAATTGGTGAAACAAACATTGGTGACAGGCACCGCTCGTGGACAGTGTCCATCTAGGGTGGACACTTATTGGATTGGTAAAGGGGGATAGGATTATGGAACATCTTAGGTGGGGAACACCGGATAGGCTGCGGAGTTTATTGTGTGAACTGGTGAGCTGGAAAAGCATGACGTTAACTGATGGGGAGCGTGAGTTTCCTGGCAAGGTTCAGGCGAAACTTCAGGGGTTAAAGTATTTTCAAGAGAATCCCGACCTTTTGGGTCTTTATGAGGCTGATTTAGGGCGGAGATTTTTAGCAGGGTTGTATAAGTGTGATCGTGAGGAACAGGATACAATTGTTTTACTAAGTCATTTTGATACGGTAAACACTGAAGAGTATGGGGACTTAGAGGAGTATGCCTATCTGCCGGAGGAATTGACGAAATTACTATTAAATAGAATGGGTGAACTAGACGGGGAGGCTCTTAATGATCTCCTATCTGGTGAATATTTATTTGGCCGGGGCACAATGGATATGAAGATGGGACTGGCAATGCATATGGGGTTATTGGAAAAAGCAACGGTTGAGAAATGGCCGATAAATCTCCTCCTGCTGACTGTCCCTGATGAAGAGGTAAACTCATCCGGTATGCGTGCGGCTGTAACGAAACTGTTGGAATTAAAAGATAAACATAATCTCACCTATAAGCTTTTCCTAAATGGGGAGCCGGTATTTACGCAAGAACCAGGTGACAGAAGTTTTTATGTGTATTCTGGGTCCATTGGAAAAATTATGCCATCTGCACTCTTTTATGGAAAAGAAACACATGTCGGCGAACCACTAAGTGGCATTACAGCGCCATTTATTGCCTCATTTTTGACGCAGAGAATGGAGTGGAATTTAACTCTGCAAGAAATGATGAATGGTGAAACTACACCACTTCCTGTTACCCTCCAGCAAAAAGATTTACGAATGGAATACTCTGTTCAAACACCTTATCGTACTGCAGCGTTATATAATGTGTTTTTAATGAAACGGACTGCAGATGAAATCATGGAGATTTTTGAAACAGTTGCCATTGATGCTGCCGAAGCATGCAATCAAGCGTATAAAGAGGTTTGTTTGAAGCACTCTGTTCAGCCAGTGGGCGAAGTCCGTGTGTTGCGTTACGAGGATTTACAAACACATGCGACCCGTAAATTCGGATTGGATTTTGTGGAGGAAATAAAGTCTCAAGTTCAGGCTATGCCCAACTGGGATGACCGTGAAAAATCAATACGAATAGCGGACAGTCTAATGATTGAATGTCAGGAGCTTGCACCAGCAATCGTCTTACTCTATGCACCACCTTATTATCCGGCGGTTAATTCATCTGATGATGACCTCGTCAAGAGATGTGTCCAGTTTGTTAGGGACATAGGACAGAGAAGATTTAATTTACCTGTAAAACAGGTGCATTATTTTAATGGAATAAGTGACTTAAGCTATGTGAACTATCATGATGAAGGCGAAGGGTGGACTGCATTTAAAGCGAATACACCAGTATGGGGAAGCAGTTACTGTATACCTTTTGATGCCATGACCCAGCTTTGTGCACCTGTCCTAAATGTCGGTCCATTTGGGAAAGATGCCCACAAACGAACAGAAAGACTGCACATAAAAAACTCTTTCGAAGAGGTTCCATATCTAGTTGAAAATATGATAAAAATGATTATTAAGAGCATGTGTCAATCTGTTCATTGATTTAAGAAACTGGCACCTTCCGCGCAGGAGGGTGCCAGTTAACATTTGTCCTTAAATAAATTCTTTCTATTATACTTTTTTTAATACTCCTCGTTAATATGGGTAAAACAATAAGAAAATCACCTAAATGGAGGCAACTGTCATGGAAGATTCTCCAAAAGAAATCGTTCCACTACCTCAGGAATTTTATGAACAACCTACCTTGGATCTAGCAAAGGCATTGCTCGGGTGCCTCCTCGTAAAAGAAAGCGATCAGGGGATGGCTGCAGGATATATTGTAGAAACAGAGGCATATATCGGTCCAGGTGATAGGGCTGCGCATAGTTACAATAATAAGCGGACGGCTAGAACGGAGGTCATGTTCCATCGTTCAGGGCTTGCCTATACGTATCTCATGCATACCCATTGCCTTTTCAATGTAGTCAGCGGGGGTGAAGAAAAACCTGAAGCCGTACTGGTCCGTGCTCTAGAACCTCGGTATGGTATCGAGCTGATGAAAACCAGAAGAGGAATTCAAGACCTGAATAATTTGACAAATGGCCCTGGAAAATTGACAAAATCATTGGGCATTACAATGGGGGACTACGGCAGCTCACTTACACTTCCACCTTTATATATAGCTAGAGGTATTTGTCCGGAACGCATCTCAGTCGGAAAAAGGATTGGAATAGATAACTCGGGTGAAGCCAAGGATTATCCATGGCGTTTCTGGATTACCAATAATAAATTTGTTTCAAGACATCAAAAATCTGAATTTGTCATTAAAAGTAATGAATAATGAAAATTCTAACAATAATTCATAGACTATTCACTCAATTATGTTAAAATGGAATTTATATTTTACCACTTTAAAATAAAGCATTCTTTCTCTTCAAAACTGAGGCAATCAAACTTTTAATATACTGGAGGCAGCTATGAACTTTGTTAGTACACGCGGCAACGTAAGTAAAATTGGTTTTATCGACACAGTCCTAATGGGGCTGGCAAATGATGGAGGACTATTAGTACCGGAAAAAATTCCACAAATTCCTGCAGGAAAATTAGACGCAATGTCTAAGTTAACGTATCAGGAATTAGCATACGAAATCTTTTCCTATTATGTTGATGGTGAAATTCCAGACAATGACTTGAAAGAACTAATCGAGAAAAGTTATGCGACCTTCCGCCACCCAGAGGTTACACCTGTTCAAAAGCTGAAGGATAACATGTATGTTTTAGAACTTTTCCACGGCCCAACCTTTGCTTTTAAAGATATTGCGCTTCAATTCTTAGGAAATTTGTATTCCTATGTATCCAAAAAGACAGGGGAGTCGATTCATATTCTCGGTGCCACTTCAGGGGATACAGGCGCCTCAGCGATTGAGGGTGTCAGAGGAAAAGAAGGCATTCGCATTTGTATTTTGCACCCACATGGCAAAGTAAGTAAGGTACAAGAATTACAAATGACCACTGTTGATGATAAAAGTGTTTTGAATCTTGCTATTAAAGGAACATTTGATGATGGTCAAAGAATCATCAAGGAATTGTTCGCTGATGTGGATTTTAAAAACAAATACCATATGCGTGCGATCAATTCAATTAACTTTGTTCGAATCATGGCACAGACGGTTTATTATTTCTATGCGTATTTCCAGGTAAAAAAGGAAACTGATTTAACGACGATTAACTTTAGTGTGCCGACTGGAAATTTTGGCGATATCTTTGCTGGTTATCTTGCAAAGAAAATGGGACTGCCGGTTGGGAAACTTATCGTTGCCACTAACGAAAATAATATTTTAGAAGATTTTATC
Organism: Neobacillus niacini; assembly: GCF_030817595.1. Lineage (GTDB taxonomy): Bacteria > Bacillota > Bacilli > Bacillales > Cytobacillaceae > Neobacillus > Neobacillus niacini_G. The sequence continues at coordinate 2,124,145 of NZ_JAUSZN010000001.1, read as the reverse complement.
CATGATGGAGTGTACAAGCCCGGTGAATTCCGCAGCACTTTCAGCCCTTCGATGGATATCCAGGTAGCAAGCAATTTTGAACGCTATCTATATTACTTGCTTGAAGAAGATCCAAAGGCCGTGTCGGACTTAATGGAGAAATTCAATTCAGAAGGAAAAATTGTTGTAAGCGACGAGCTGCTTCATAAGGTGCAGCAGGATTTTGCAGCACACGGTGTTAAAGGGGAAGAATGCTTGCAAACAATTAGTAAGTACAATACAGAAACCAGTTATTTACTAGACCCCCATACTGCCTGTGGGGTAGCTGCATACGAAAGCTGTAATAAACCTGGTGAGATTTGTGTCACATTATCAACTGCTCATCCGGCAAAATTTAATGAATCCATTGAGCGTTGTCAGATCCAGCAGACATTCCCTGAGCAAATAAATCAATTATTTAATAAACCACAATATGTAGAAGTTGTTGAAGCTGATAAAGGTGAAATTGTTCGTCATTTAGAAAAGCTTTTTAGTTTTACTACAAAATAAATCCAAAAATTGCGCACCCTCCGGACAGGAGGGTGCCTTTTTACATTTTTAGAACATAGAATATGCTGTCCAACTTTGGATAAAGTAACACTAAAAGAGTAAAAGTAGGTGTTTGTCCTGAAATTTCTTGTACTTGGTGCAATTATTTTTGGTGCTATTGTTTTTTCCTTACTTCCAATTTTATCAGCATACTTTTTTCAACCGACTTTAAAAGACAGCATTAGATTTAATGTTTATTTTCTGCCTCTTTCTTTTTTAGGCAACATTATCCTATCATGGGGTTTCATTCAAGGAAGCAAACTATTTGGAAATACAGTAATGCTTGGTGGTCTTCAAACTGGGGTATATGCAGTGGTTGTTACATTCTTATCTATTTTGTTTTTACAGCAGAAAATCTCCGTTTATTCCATAATTGGTCTTGTTTTAATTGTAATAGGTACGATTTTTTTAAATAAGTAAGTGTCGTATCTTTAAGAAGAAGCTTAGTTCTTCAGGAACTAGGCTATTTTATTTTTTTAAAACAAATAGCACCAAATCTACTGTTTATTACCATGATATTTAAAGAAAATTTAAATATTTCGTCGAATTTCAAAATGTTAATATGTTATATTAAAAAATAGTAGCTTTAAAAGTACAGTTTTTTATGGAGGGGATGGAATTGGTTGGTTCTCATACTTTCCAATCTTCAATAGATTCGAAATTAGTAACAATTTCAGTTATGCACAAAAAAAGTAATCTGGAACATGCTCATAGAGAGATAGAATTGATCTATATGATAAAGGGTAATTTACAGGTCAAAGTTAACAATAAAATCTTTCAAATGAAAAGTTCTGATTTTGTATTGGTGAATTCTAATGAATTTCATTCTTTCCAGTCTGATGAAGAGAATCTATTTATTGTTTTCCATCTTAATTACTTTGAATTAAGCTCACTTCTAGCTCATAAAAATCTATTATTCATTTGTAATTCAATCGAGCACGATCACTCAGCCAATCAAGAATTGAGAACAGTGATGGAGGATTTACTAACGGTTTATATGAAGGTAAACCATTTTTCACAAGTGGAATTCTTAGAAAAAACCTATAAATTCATTTCAACTCTTAAAATGAATTTTTTACAGAATCAAAATCAAATGCTGCTTAATACGTCTAATAAGGGTCGAAATGAACGACTAACAGATATCATTGATTACATTCAAAGCAATTATCGAGAGCCATTATCGTTAGAGGAAGTAGCGAGTATTCATTATCTCTCCATTCCTTATTTATCTAAATTTTTTAAAAAACAAACTGGAAAAACATTTTCACAATACTTGAATGAAATTCGTTTGGCACATGCTGTTAACGAATTGGTTAACTCTGACAAACCAATTACAAGAATTGCATTAGATAATGGATTTCCAAATTTAGCTTCTTTTAATAGAGTGTTTAATGAAAGCTATCAGATTAAACCTGTTGAATACAGAAAACAAATGACAGGTTCGACAGTGGAAGAAAAAGACATTTCAAATGATATTAGCAATCTAGAAAACGATGAAGCTCTAACTGAGCTGCGCGATTATCTTAAAAGTACCGAGGAAAAAAGTATTCAATTAATTTCTGAATCTGGAGGTAATACGGAAACGGAAATTGTAAAAGTTGGAAAAACGGATGCTTTTGTAAAGTATTGGAATAGATTGCTTAATATCGGGTATGCAAAAGATTTATTGAATTCAGATATGCAAGAGCAAATTACCCTTTTACAATCGGAAATCGGTTTTACCTACGCTAGATTTTGGGGATTGTTTGGTGATGATATGCTTCTAGAAGACCGCTCTGGCGGATCCATCATTTACAATTTTTCGAATGCAAACAAATTGCTGGATTTCCTCATTAAGAATAAATTAAAACCTTTCATTGAAATGGGTCCGAAACCAAAAATCATTCAAAAAGCCATTGGTGAGACACTTGTAGTCCAAACTATAAGTGAAAGGACACTGTCAGAATGGCAAAATCTTGTGAAGGCATTTTTGTTACAAAGTATCGAGCGTTATGGTATTGAAGAAGTCGAGAGCTGGTACTTTGAAATGTGGCGGCCTATGGATGAATTTAACAGTGAAACACAGGAAGAAAAAGAATTCTTAGCAAAAATTAAGAATAATCAAATCCAAGAGCCTAAATATAGTGAGTTCTTTAAAATATTTAGTGAATTTAAAAGGACAGCGCAAGAACTGGTTCCTGGAGCAAGGATTGGCGGATGTGGTTTAAGTATGGATCTAGAAGGGGACAAACTGGATTTGTTACTTGAACAATGGAAAAAGGAAGAAATTCAGCCTGACTTTCTCTCTATTTATCTATATCCGATTGAAATAGATCGTGATAAATATCGGGTTCCAATTAAAAATTTACATTCTACTAATCCTCACTATGTGCTAAACAAGTTGAATGATGTGAGAAAATCTTTGAAAAAAGCAGGCTTTGAAAACTTAGAACTTAACGTCACTGAATGGAATATTAGCATATCGAATCGTAACTATCTTAATGACAGCAGTTTTAAAGCAGCCTACATGGTAAAGAATATTGTTGAAAATTTGAATCAAAATCAATTGAAAATGATGGGATACTGGTTATGCTCTGATATTTTTAGTGATTTTCGCGATTCGAAAAACATTCTTCATGGTGGTGCGGGACTGTTGACGAAAAATGGCATCAAAAAGCCGAGTTACCATGCATTTGTCCTGTTAAAGCAATTAGGTGAGATACTAGTAGCAAGAGGTGACAATTATATTGTTACCAAAAAATCCGGCCATCGCTATCAAGTGTTATGTTTTAACTATAAACATTTCAATTATTCTTATTACCTGCATCCTGAGGGCAGTACAGGAATCCACGAGCAATATGAAATTTTTGAAAATAATGAGCCTATGAATCTCTCATTGGAAATACAAGGTATTGCGAATGGGAAATACCGTGTTAAAGAACTAAAATTAAATCGCGAACATGGCAGTATATTAGATGAATGGTTGAAATTCGGTGTGGTGGATGACATCAAACCAGATGAAGTGGATTATTTTAAGCAAATTTGTGTTCCTCATATGAAAGTAGAGCATTCCCTTGTTGAAAATCATTCCATTGTTTTAAAAGGGGAACTTCAACCTCATGAAGTGCGCTTGTTTGAGCTTAATTTGCTATTTGGAGAGAGATAAAATAGAGGGTAAAAATCGTTATGCGATTTTTACCCTCTATCATTTTATTAAGCTATTTCCACTGTCCTTACTTTACGTCCTGCTAAAGGAACAGGTATATAGGCAGTACGCACGACTACATCTAAAGCAATCTCATGACTCCCGTTGGATAAACCACCATCTTTGAGAACTCTTACTGTTAAAGGTTCTCCATATTCCCATTTATAGGAGGTTACGGTTTCCATTTCATCTAACGTAAACCAATCCACTTCATCCACTGAGCACACAATATTATCACGTGCAACCTTCTCACCATCTACTTCAACGCCAATATCATTGACCATGGATAGCGGAATGCCCCGATAATAAGTAATATTTGTCTTCAATTCAAATCCAGTCACGTTACCTGCCTCTATTATATTTTTACAAGTATTTTCAAGGAAAACATTATTATCAAACATATTAATATACCTCCTGGCCTTCTAATTCCTGGATTACATTTCGAATAAGTGACTGATGTGCTAAAACCTGTTCTTTTTCTTTCATTGGATGTCCAGGAAGCACCCAGCGGTTTCCTTCATATTCTGTAGAAACATAACCATCGTAGCCTTTATCATATAAATATTGAAGAATTCCTTTATAATCAATGGAGTATTCTTCTCCCGATTTTGTCATTTCAAATAACTTAAAGTGGAAATGTTTAATGTATGGAAAATATTCATCTAAAACACTGAAAGGTTCATTTTCATATCCATCAGCCATATGAGCAAAGAAGTAATCGGCATCGGATTTTAATAGTTGCTTCAATTCAGTTGGAAATCCATTATGTTCTAGATATACTTTTCTAGGATCTTTTCCTTGCTCGAATATATGATTGATATAATCAGTTACTTCCTGGCGTGTTCCTAAGTGTTTACAATATTCAGCCATAACTCTTGGCAGTCTGGTGCAGAATATCCCTGTATCAATGACAAGACCTACATAAGGAGAATCTAGTCTCTTCATTTCTTTAATGAAATCTTGTGTTTTCTTAACATCGAAGCTCAATCCTGCATGAATTTCCAGCGCTAAGGTAACATTGTATTTTTCAGCGTATGGCAATAATGGTTCAATAACAAAAGCGGGTACCATTGACACCAAACGAATCAACTTAATCCCTAATCGACTTGCAAGTTTAATTTCTTCTATTAGTAAATCAACACACTCTTTTTTAGTTAATTCACGATTTTTATATAAGTTTGTGTTTAAGAAGACGTCTGCAATGACTGGCTTCATTTTATAGGTAGATACTAATCGATCCCATTCTGCTAAAGTTTGTTCCGAAGGATGGGGTGCGTTTTGCATCATCTGATCGGGAATGATTTCAATTCCTTCGACTGAATTTTCTGCTAGAAATTTGAAGATATCCTCTAGGCTCATACGCTTATTTAAGTATTCATCCTGCAAACTATACAAACTTACGCATGTTTTTATTTTGCTCATTAAAAAATCTCCCTTCATTTCTTCTTATTTGATGTCGCTTACATATGTATCATAACCTGTGTTCTCTTCCATTCCTTTTCGTTAATTATCTTAATAGATATATAATTTCGTCTGATTTTCGTTTCTTTTCTTTAATTATAAATAGAGGTTAAAAAAAACAATTAAATTTTTATCCTCTTTTATATTTGGGCGTTGTTATGTATACAAAATGAATTAAAATCTACAATAAATTGGTTAAAAGGTGAGGAGATGAGCATCAACAAATTGATTAAAATAAGGTTGTAAGCGTTACTCAAAAATAAATTGTTATATAGATTGGAAGACCAATAATAAATAGGAAAAGAGTGGATTAAAAATGATGCAGCTTGGAATTATTGCCACACCTACAGAGGAAAGTTTTCAAAAAGCAAAGCGGAAAGGTCTAGAGTTTATCGAAGTCTGTGTGAATGAAGGTCAAGATGTAGACGCCTTTTATCGCGATCGGGAAAATTTAAAAAGATGGAAAGATGAATACGGTGTTGCAGTTGCCTCTATAGGAAGATGGAAGTCTTTACGCATTGATGAAAAGGGAAACGTCATAGAAGAAGAATTAGAGAGGTGCTTTCGATTAATAGATGTTGCAAGTGAATTGGGATGCACCAATTTTGTAAGTGGATGTAATTATGTCGAAGAATTATCCTTTTACGAAAACTGTACAGCAGCAATAAACTTTTTCTCCCTGCTTATTGATTATGCTAAACCAAAAGGAGTAAAAGTCTCTACTTACAACTGCCGAAAAGTAAACTATGTCAATACACCTGAGGTTTGGAAAATCGTTCATGGTCATTTAAAAGACTTAGGAATTAAATTTGACCCATCTCACAGCCGTTATTTTGGCGGGGATTACTTACAAGAAACCTTGGACTGGGGAGAACGTTTTAACCATGTGCATTTAAAAGGTTCGATGATCATTAATGGTCAAAGAGTAGATGATCCGCCAGCAGGTTTGGATCAAACGGATTGGAAAACCTTTATTTCATTATTAAGAGTGAAAGGCTATACCGGGGGCTTAAGTATTGAACCGCATTCACCAGTTTGGACTGGTGAACTTGGTGAAAAAGGAATCGATTTTACAATCGAATACATGAGGAAGCTTGCATTTTAGAGCATGAAGGAGAGGTTAAGACATGAATAATCGGAAATTAAGATATGGGTTAATAGGTGCTGGAAGTAATGCGGAAAGAAAACATTTAAATAATTATATGAATCTCGCTAATATTGAATTAGTCTCCATCTGTGATGTGAATATTGAAAATGCTAACAGATTAGCAGATAAATATAAGATTGAAAAAGTTTATAGTAATTATAAAGATATGCTTAATGCTGAAGATTTGGATCTTGTAAGTGTTTGTACACCAAACTACCTGCACGCTGAAATTTCCATTTATGCTCTTTTAAAGGGAGTAAATGTTCATTGTGAGAAACCGTTAGCAGTAAATGCAATCGAAGCTAAAAAAATCGTTGAAGCAAAAAATAAATCAGGGAAAAAGGTAATTCTGGGCTTAAATAACCGCTTTACAAATGAAGCTGTTTACCTGAAGAAATATATTGATGCGGGCTACCTAGGTGAAATATACCAGGCAAAGGCTGGCTGGATTAGAAGAAGTGGGATACCGGGTAGAGGCACTTGGTTTACCAATAAAGATTATGCTGGCGGCGGAGTTATGATAGATTTGGGGGTTCACTATCTTGATTTAGCCATGTACCTAATGGGTATGCCAGAACCTTCCTATGTGACTGGAGCCACTTATAATAATTTTGATCAAACGACTACACGTAATCGAAATGGATATAAGGGAAATCCAAATGGTATCTTTAATGTTGAAGATTCTGCCATAGGTTTTATTGGTCTTAAAAATGGGGCAACTGTAAATTTTGAATTCAGCTGGGCCTCCAATATTGAAAAAGACAAGCAGTATGTAGAAATACTAGGAACAAAAGGTGGAGTTTCTCTCATAAATGGTGAGTTAAAGATTCATTCTGAACTGCTGGATACCTGTGTAGATATTTCTCCTATTTTGAACCCAAATATTAAATTAAAGAATGAATTTGAACATTTTACAAATAGTATTTTATCAGGTGATCCATTAATGGCTCCTGCAGAGCATGGGGTTTATATGATGAATATTATTGATCATTTTTATCTAGCTGCAAGTAAAAATGAGCCTGTTTTTTTCGAAAAAGATAAAAATAAAATTCTACGACTCTCCTCATCGTTTTGAGGAAAAAAGTATCCTATAGATAGATTTTTACAAAATCTACCTATTAGGATACTTTATGTATTTTTATATAAAAGTTGAGAGGGATGATTTTAGTAATGGTAGAAATGGCTATGCAGGATAAAATGATAGTAGAAGATCAAGAATGTAAAATAAATGAATTAATTGGTAAAATGACTTTAGAAGAGAAGGTTGGTCAATTAACACAAATTGTTCCATCCCTTTATGGTGCATTTGAGGAAATTATTACAAAATTGGTTGAAGGTGAGATTTCTTATCAGGAATTTCAGGCAATGGAGAAGAATTATCATAAGGATAAAATTAGAGAAGGTATCCTTGGTTCAATGGGTGGAGTCACAGGAGCAGAAATCTCTAATGAATTACAAAAAATAGCCATAGAGGAATCTAGATTGGGAATTCCAATGCTTTTTGGCTTGGATGTTATCCATGGGTATAAAACCATTTTTCCCATTCCGCTTGCAGAAGCTTGTAGTTGGGATTTGGATTTAATCGAGAAAACGGCAGAAATTGCAGCTAAAGAGGCATCTGCTGCGGGGATTCATTGGACCTATGCACCGATGGTAGATATCACCAGAGACCCGCGTTGGGGACGAATTGCAGAAGGTGCAGGAGAAGATACTTATTTGGGGAGTATGATTGGAGCTGCGCGAGTAAAAGGGTTTCAAGGAGAAGACTTATCCGAATCTCAAAGGGTTCTTGCATGTGCAAAGCACTTTGCTGCCTATGGAGGAGCTGTGGGCGGCCGCGACTATAATACTGTAGATATGTCACTTCAAACTCTTCATGAGGTCTACCTCCCACCTTTTGAGGCAGCAGCCCAGGCGGGTGTTGGAACATTCATGAGTGCCTTTAATGATTTAAACGGTATCCCGTGTACGGTTAATAACTACCTTTTAACAGATGTTTTAAGAGAACAGTTAGGATTTAAAGGATTTGTTGTCAGTGATGCTAATTCTATCGCAGAAGTGGTGGTTCATGGGGAATCCGTTGATCGGAAGGAAGCTAGTAAGAAGGCATTATTGGCAGGGCTAGAGATGGATATGAGTCACGGTACTTACCAACAGGATTTACCTGAACAAATCAAAAATGGTGATATACCTGTAGAAGTATTGGATGAAGCAGTGCGACGTGTTTTACGTGTGAAATTTCATTTAGGACTATTTGATAATCCATATAGAACGAATAGAGAAATGGAAGATAAAACTTTGCTTGCTCCTGAACATGTGGAAGTGGCTAGAGAGATGGCACAACGATCGATTGTATTGTTGAAGAACGAAGACAATATCCTGCCATTAAAGAAGAATCATAAGAAAATTGCTGTTGTTGGTCCCTTAGCTGATAATCAAAAGGAAATGTTGGGTACATGGGCGATAACGGGTAATCCTGAAGAGGTAGTTACTGTTCTGTCAGGGATCCAATCTGCGGTTGATAAGGATACAGAAATCATATATGCAAAGGGCTGTGAGGTAACCGGTAATGAAAATATGGACTTTGAGGCAGCGGTACAATTAGCAAACGAATCTGATGTGATCATTGCTGTCGTTGGTGAGACTGCCGACATGAGTGGCGAAGCTTCGAGCCGTATGGATCTTAACTTACCTGGTAGACAGGAAGATTTATTAAAGGCGTTGCATCAAACAGGAAAACCAGTAGTAGTTGTCCTCATTAACGGAAGGCCCTTAACGATTCCTTGGGCAGCTGAGAACGTATCCGCCATTGTAGAAGCTTGGCAATTGGGAATCCAGAGCGGAAATGCAATAGCCGATGTTTTGTTTGGTGATTACAATCCAAGTGGTAAACTAGTAGCTACTTTTCCATATTCTGTTGGGCAAGTGCCAATCTATTATAATCATCCTAAAACTGGAAGACCAGCAGGTAAAATTAAATTCACTTCAAAATATATAGATGGTCCATCACAGCCATTGTATCCTTTTGGATTTGGTTTAAGTTACACTACATTTGAATATGAAAATCTTCTTATTTCTTCTTCTGAAGTTACGAAAGAGGGTAAAGTTACAGTTAATATAGATGTAATAAATTCAGGCGGCCTTGCTGGAGAAGAAATAGTCCAGCTTTATATTACTGATGCTGTGGCTAGTAGAGTAAGACCAGTTAAAGAGTTAAAAGGATTTAAAAAAGTAGCACTTCAGCCAGGGGAGACAAAAACCGTTAGTTTTGAGATTGAGATCAAGAATCTTGGTTTCTTCAATGAAGCAATGGATTACATTATTGAACCTGGTTTATTTAAAGTTTACGTCGGCCCGAATTCGAAGGAAGGGCTAGAGGGAGAATTTTCACTAGTTTGATAATATTTTTTTAATAAATCGTTTAATTATAGACGCAACCATTAATTTTTTTTTAATGGTTGCTATTTTTTTGACTACTAATTTTCAGTTAAGCTAGTTAATAATATGATAAAATGCTAGAAAAGAGTCAAATTAACTAAAATTACTTAGAAATTTCCGAATATTGGAACAGTAGATTAAAAATAACAGTTTAATTTTTAACCTATTATAAATGAAAGCCCTTTAATTTTGAAAGAGGTTAAAATATGAGAGTTATATGTTTAATAATATGAAGGCGTTTGCATGAAGGGTCAGATAATATAATGGTAACAGTAGCTACTGTAAATAAGGAAATACACATGTTGGGGTCAATACTTAAAAATAGGAGGAGAATTATGGCAAATGCAGTGGTTCAGCAAACAAATGATATAGTTGCACCTCAGAATACTGAAAAGCTAAGTTTTATGACCAAGTTAAGTTATGGTTTTGGAGAGTTTTCAGCTAGCGTTGTTTGGAGTTTAGCATCATCCTATTTATTATTCTTTTATACGGATGTTTTCGGTATTGCAGGTGGTGTGGCTGCTATCATTTTACTAGTTGCTAGGGTTTGGGATTGTTTCGTAGATCCAATACTTGGACTAGTCATGGAACGAACTAAAAGCAAACACGGACGTTTTAGACCATATGTCCTTTACGGTGCACTTGCACTTTGTGCGCTAAATATTATGACCTTTTACACCCCGGACCTGCCAATGACAGGCAAAATCATTTATGCTGGAATCACTTATTTACTATTAGGTACTGTTCATTCAATGGTTAGTGTCCCTTACGGTGCATTAGCAACCGTTATGACTAGAGATACAAATGAGAGAACAAATTTAAACTCTTTTAGAGGAGTGTTTGGACAGTTTGCAGGTATTTTAACTGGTGCTGCTGTAATGCCTTTGATCACATTATTAGGTAACGGAAACCAACAAAACGGGTTCTTCTATGCAGCGATTGTATTATCAGTAGTCTCTGCCCCACTTTTATACTTAACTTTTAGAAACTGTAAGGAAGTTATTGAACCTGTTAAAGAGGAAAGACCAACCATCAAAGATTCATTGAAAGCTGTGAGTTCGAATAAACCTTTAATGTTTATCTTAGCAAATCTTTTCACCGTGTTAGTTGGATTATTTGGACGAATTGGTACATTAACATACTACTGTATCTATGTATTGCATCGTCCAGATTTAATCGCAGTTCTATTTACTTTATTATCAGTCTGTGGGGCTGTTGGGGCTATAATTCTTCCTTTCTTTGCGAAGTTTATGGAAAAGAAAACGATCATGATTCTGGGTACCACCATTACTGGGTTAGCTTTTATCGCCATGTACTTTACGCCTGCAACTAGTATCTCTATGATTATTGTATGGACGATTATTGCAAGTTTACCAATTGGTTTCGCCAGCCCAATGGTTTTTAGTATGGTTGGTGACTGTATTGATGAACACCAAGTAAAAACGGGTATTCGAGCTGATGGTGCTATTTATTCCGTAACAAGTCTTTCAACTAAAATTGCAAGCGCTATCGTTGGAGCTGCAGCTGCTGCTATTCTAGGGGCAATTGGTTACGTAGCTAACGCTGAACAAACCCCTGAAGTTGTGAACGGAATTAACGTGTTAGTAAACCTAGCACCTGGTATTATCTTTATCCTATCAACAATCCCAATGTATTTTTATAAAATTTCTAAGGCAAGAGCTATGGAAAATACAGAGGAATTATTAAAAAGACAAAGTCAATATTAAATTAATCGCTCAAGCTAATAAGCTGCACAAAATGTGCAGCTTATTAAGCTATTATTTATTGGAGGTTTCATCATGATTAATACTTTAGATACCTTTATTCTTAACAACGAAAATTATATTCTCCCTTTCCTATGGATGAGAGGGGAAGAAGAACCAGTCATTAGAGAGGAAATTGCTAGAATTTATGAATGTGGAATAAAAGGTATTTGTGTAGAAGCTAGACCGCATCCTGATTTTGCTGGACCAGGCTGGTGGCATGACCTAGATATTGTCATGGAAGAGGCTAAGCAGCGAGGCATGCAGGTTTGGGTGTTAGATGATGCCCATTTTCCAACCGGTTATGCGAATGGGTTAATTGAAAAGAAATATCCGAACCGAAAGAAAACCTTTATTAACTATAATACTCTTGATATATTAGGGGCACAAAACGAGGTTACGGTACATATTCCCCCAATGTTAAAACCAAAGAGTTCTTGGCTTGATATCGGTAAACCGATCGACAAAGAAGAACAAAAAAACAATAAGTTAATTAGTGTAGTAGCAGCTAAGTTAGTAAATGAAGGAATTATCTATGAAGAGTTACTCGATTTGACTGACAGTGTTGAGGGAGATTTCTTAACATGCACTTTGCCAGAAGGACCATGGAGACTTTTTGTGATTTATGAAACGAAAACAGATGGCGGTAACCCGAAATACATTAATATGATCGACGAAGAGTCTGTCAGCACCCAGCTTGAAGCAGTATACGAACCACATTTTGAACGTTATAAGGATGAATTTGGAAAGACTTTTGCCGGGTTCTTTTCTGATGAGCCAGCTTTCGGTAATGTAAATGGATTTGACTTTAATGAAACGATCGGAAGAAAAGATATGCCATTGCCGTGGAGTGAAGAAACAAAAAATATGCTTTTAGACGCTCATGGGGAGAATTGGAGAGTGTACCTGCCTTATTTATGGGCCAGTTCTGAGGAAATGAATCAATGTGTCCATACTCGATATACCTATATGGATATCGTTACTCGGTTATATCAGAAGAACTTTAGTAATCAACTAGGAAAATGGTGTGAAAAACACAATGTTGAATATATTGGCCACGTTATTGAGGATAATGATCAGCATAGCCGATTAGGAAGCGGGGCGGGGCATTTCTTCCGAGCTTTGTCTGGTCAGCATATGTCGGGAATTGACGTGATTGGCGGTCAGGTAATTTTTGGTGGTGCAGGTTTAGAGAGAAGGGGAGTCTTCAAAGGAGATGGAGAATTCTATCATTATACTTTAGGTAAGCTCGGTTCTTCTTTTGGACACTTAGATCCTAAGAAAAAAGGAAGGACAATGTGTGAACTCTTTGGTGCTTATGGCTGGAAGCTTGGGGTAAGGGATATGAAGTATATTTTGGACCACTTAATTGTCAGAGGTATCAATTATTTGGTTCCTCATGCCTTTTCCATGAGAGAGTACCCTGACTTCGATTGCCCTCCGCATTTTTATGCAAGAGGACATAATCCACAGTTTAAGCATTTTGCGCATCTCATGCATTATGCCAATCGCTTATGTCATATTTTTAATAACGGTACTCATGTTGCTCCTGTAGCTGTTTTATACCACGGTGAAAGTGAATGGACCGGGGAATATATGAAAATGCAAAAACCAGCCAGATTATTGACTGAAAATCAAATTGATTTTGATTTTGTTCCGATTGATATCTTAAGTGACCTAGGTACTTTTAACGGAAATGTAGAGAATAACGCTTTACACATTAATGGTGAAGAATTTAAGTGTTTAGTGATTCCTTACAGTCAATATATTACGAAAGAGTTGGCTGCTTTTATTAAGAAAGCGGAAGGCTTGGAGATTATTTTTGTAGACAGAAGACCTGAAGGGATTTCGAATCTAGTAGATGGTCAGGAAGCATTAGAACTTTTGGGAGTTATTGAAAAATGTAAAGTGGTTGCTTTAACTGAGTTGGCTGCTAATCTTAAGGCACAAGGGATATTTGATGTTCATGTAAAGACACCTTTTAAGGATTTAACTTATTATCATTATATGAAAGAAAATAATATATATATGTTTCAGAATGAATCTGCACAAGAGACATTTAGTGGTGAAATTGAATTAAACAATGAAGAGTTTGCTATTGTCTATAACGGGCTAGAAAATACATTTGAAAATCTGCCAGTAAGAAAAGAAAACGGAAAAGCGATTATTTATTTAGAACTGAAGCCTTATGAATCTTGTGTAGTGTTTATTAGTGATGAAGAACAAGCAAGTGGGTTTAGAGATTATCATCCGGTTTCTATGAAGCTCTCTGATTGTGTAAAAACAATTGATCTATCAACAGATTGGAAATATTCTTTAGTAAAGAATATTGAATACCCAAATTTCGGCGATGTAAATCAAATGAAAGAATTAGTACCGATTTCCAAAGAATATCCAACCTTCACTGGGATCATTAAGTACGAAAAGACGTTTGAACTAGAAGAAGTAACAAAACAAGGGATATTAACTTTTGAGAATATTTATGAAGCAGTAGAAATATGGATCAATGATGAATATGTAGGGATGAAAGTGTGCCCGCCTTATGTTTTTGAGGTGGACAGCTATTTAAAGAAAGGTACTAATACCATTCGTGTGGAAGTTGCCACAACATTAGATCGAGATCGTTTCAATCACCCAGAACCACCATTTATTGTTTGGCACGACCCTATTGATCCTACAGGTATGTTTGGAAAAATAACTCTTTCTTTATAGATAAATGAGGTGTGATACAAAAAGTATCGCACCTTTTTTCTATTAATTACCCAACCTTATTAACAGATTAAAAATAACAATATAATATTTAACCTATTTTTATTTTTTAAAAAAGAATTACACAAAAAAGACGAAAATCTATACCTGAAAAGGTTAATTAAAGAAAGGGAACAAGTTTAAAAAGAGGTTAAGATATAAATGTAAGCGGAATCAATGTATAAAACTTAATAGAAACAACATAGGAGGAGGAACAGACACAATGAAACTTGGATTTAACAGCGCAATTTTGAGTGAATGCAGCTTTGAAGAAGTAATTGACTATGCAGCTGAAAACGAATTTTCATGTGTGGAGATTTGTGCATGGCCGCAAGGTAAAGCAGCTCGAAAATATGCGGGTGTCACCCACATTGATGTTGATAACTTAGATGTGGATTACATCAAAAACTATAGCGAAGCAAAAGGAATCAAAATTTCTGCTATTGCTTACTATCCCAATGCTCTAGATGTGGATCCAGAAAAAAGTGACTACTATGTAGCCCATATTAAAAAATGTATTGAGGCAGCTAATAAGCTTGATATTAACATGGTAACAACCTTTATCGGAAGAGACCAAAAGAAAACGATAGAAGAAAATTTGGCGATTATGACTACTGTGTGGAAGCCAATTGTTGAATACGCTGAAGAACTTGGAGTAAAAATTGCAATTGAAAACTGCCCGATGCTATTTACTAAAGATGAGTGGCCAGGCGGACAAAACCTAATGACAACACCAGCCATCTTCCGTCGCGTGTTTGAATTAATTCCTAATAAGAATTTTGGATTGAATTTTGATCCTTCTCATTTCGTTTGGCAGCAAATGGATTATATTAAGCCACTATATGAGTTCCAAGAGCGGATTCTCCACATCCACCTCAAAGATATTAAGGTGTACAAGGATCGTTTAAATGATGTGGGAATCATGGCAACACCGCTTGAATACATCTCGCCTAAATTACCAGGTCTAGGGGATGTAAATTGGGGACAATATGTATCTGCCTTAACAGATATTGGTTACCGTGGATATGCCGTCATAGAAGTAGAGGACAAGGCATTCGAAGATTCACTTAAATCTAAAAAAGACTCTATTAAAATTAGTAAAAACTATTTGAGTCAGTTTTTTGCTTGAATAGATTATTAAAATATAAAACTAAAAATCAATTATTAATGAAGAAAAAGGAGAATGAAAATTATGGGTAAATTAAAGATTGGTATTATTGGCTGCGGTGGTATTGCAAATCAAAAGCACTTTCCAGCATTAGCACAATTTAAAGAAATTAGTGAAATCGTTGCATTTTGTGATATCGTCATTGAGCGTGCTGAAAAAGCAGCGAAAGAATTTGGAACACCTGATGCTAAAGTTTACGCAGACTATCGTGAGCTATTGAAGGATGAATCCATTGATCTTGTACACGTTTTAACTCCGAATGTAAGCCATAGCCCAATTACTGTTGCTGCATTTGAAGCGGGTAAGCATGTAATGTGTGAAAAACCAATGGCTCACACTACTGAAGCGGCTCAAAAAATGATTGATGCTTGGAAAAAGTCAGGCAAGAAATTCACAATTGGTTATCAAAACCGCTTCCGTCCAGAAGTACAATCTCTTCATAAATCATGTGAAAAGGACGAGCTTGGCGATATTTATTTTGCCAAAGCACATGCGCTTCGCCGCCGTGCCGTCCCAACTTGGGGAGTATTTCCTGATAAATCCCAACAAGGCGGCGGTCCATTAATCGATATCGGTACGCACGCTCTTGATATTACTTTATGGATGATGGATAATTACAAACCAGTTTCTGTAACAGGTTCTGTTTTCAATAAATTAGGTAATCTACCAGAAGCTGTTGAAGGCAATATGTTTGGACCATGGGATCCAGAAACTTATGAAGTAGAAGACTCTGCGTTTGGTTATATCAAAATGGAAAATGGAGCGACGATTTTCCTTGAATCTTCTTGGGCACTAAACGTTTTAGAATCCAGAGAGGCGGCTACTACTCTTTGCGGAACTAAGGCTGGAGCACAAATCAATTCAGGTATGAGCTTCCGTACGAATGAGTTAGTTTATAATACTGCACGTAATGGGATGTTAACAGAAGAGAAAAACTCTGCAGGCGGTGCGATTGCTTTCTTTGAAGGCGGATCGAATAAACCAGAAGTACTAGAAGCAAAGCAATGGTTAGAGGCTGTTTTATATGATAGAGAACCACTTGTAAAACCAGAACAAGCATTTGTTGTAACGAAAATTTTAGATGCGGTTTATAAATCTGCAGAAACAGGCAAGGAAATTGTGGTTGAAGACGAGACTGTTTTAAGCAAATAGGAGGGTGCAATCATGGCATTTAGTATGAGGTTGCCATTCGTCGATGTTGTTTGTGATGATAGTCTAGTAAACACATATGTGAATGGGAAAAAGCTAGGATATGAATTCCAAATTCGTTTGAGTAACTACCGTGGACATTTCATATCTTGTATTGAAGAGTTTGTTGTTGCCGTTGATGGTAATGAAGTAAATTCAGATGATATCACGTTTTGTCTTAATGAAAAAGAGTTTACCTTAAGGCAATTACCAAGTCTTATTTCAGAGTTTTGGAATTTAATAGAACCAGCTACGATTAAAGTGTTTGCACCAGGCGGTTTAACAGAAGGAGAACATCACATAGATGTGAAAATGATGCTGCGCATCCCATATATGGCGGTTCCTGGAAGCAAAAAAGAGCACGACTATGCTAAATTAGATTCTTGTGGAAGTAAAACATTATCTGTTAGAGATTAAGAGAGAGGAGGTTACGTCTAAGTGGGGAATATTAAATTAGGAATTTCTTTATATAGCTTTACAGATGAATATATAAAAGGTAAATTTACATTAGAAGATTGTATTCGTACTGCTGCTGAATATGGAGCAGAAGGATTTGAATTGGTAGGAACCCAAATGCTGCCTTCTTATCCATATGCTAGTGACAAAGTATTAAATGAATTCAAAGCAATGACAGATCATTATGGGATTGAATTTGTTTCTTACGGAGCCAATGCGGACCGTGGGGTAAGATCCGATCGCGATTTGACGGAAGACGAATTGCTGCAATCGGCCATTATTGATTTGAAAACGGCCAATAAATTGGGATGTAAGATCATGCGTGCCCAGTACCTTTTATCGCCGACAGCATTTGGTAAATTAGCGCCTTATGCTGAAGCTTATGGTATTAAGGTTGGGGTTGAACTTCATAATCCTGAGACACCATCATCTCCTAATATTCAAAAATATGTGGAAGTGATTGAAAAAACTGGATCAAAATATCTTGGAATTGTAACAGACTTTGGAACTTTCGCGACTCGTCCAAATAAACCTCATTGGGATGAGGCTCTAGCGAATGGAGCACCACTTGAATTGCTAGAAATGGCCGCACAACTCCGTTATGATGGTGTGTCAAGAGAGGAAGCAAGACAGCGGCTGATTGAAGCTGGAGCTAATGGTCCTGTAATGGGTGCTCTCCAAGGAATGTATGGATTTGTGACATTCTATAATCAGCCTGATTTGGAAGGATTAAAGAAAATCATGCCATACAATATCCACTTCCATGGAAAATTCCATTATATTGATGAGAACCTTGAGGAAGCGAGTATTCCATATCAGGATATTCTACCGATTATCCAAAACTCTGATTTTGATGGATATATTGTCTCAGAATATGAAGATCATCTATCTGGCAGAGCTGAAGTTATGACAAAACGTCATTTAGAAATGCAAAAAAAAATACTAGGACTATAATTTTATGAGAATACAGGTGAAATTCACCTGTATTCTTTGCCAAGGGTGGGAAAAAAGTGAAAAAATTAATTGGGATTGATTTAGGCGGCACGACTGTAAAGTTTGCCATTTTGACGGAAGAAGGAGAAGTCCAACAAAAGTGGAGTATTGAGACTGATATTCAAGATGCTGGGAAGAACATTGTTCCAAACATTATTGAATCGATTAACCATCGTCTAAGCTTATATGGACTGTCAGCTGATGATTTCCTAGGAATTGGAATGGGTTCTCCTGGAACAGTAGACCGTGAAAAAGGGACTGTTATTGGTGCCTTTAATTTAAATTGGACTACTTTGCAGCCAGTAAAAGAATTAATTGAAGCTGGGACAGGTATTCCGTTTTGTATCGATAATGATGCAAACGTTGCAGCATTAGGCGAGCGCTGGAAGGGTGCCGGTGAAAATGGTGCGGATGTGGTCTTTGTTACACTTGGAACAGGTGTTGGCGGCGGAATTATTGCAGATGGAAATCTGATTCACGGCAAGGTAGGAGCAGGCGGAGAAATTGGCCATATTATTGTAGATACAGAGGGTTATCAGTGTACTTGTGGAAATAAAGGCTGTTTGGAGACGGTAGCTAGTGCAACAGGTGTTGTTCGTTTGGCTAGGGATTTTTCTGAAAAATTTTCTGGGGAATCTGAATTGAAATGGTTAATTGACGATGGACAAGAAGTAACAGCAAAGACCGTGTTTGATCATGCCAAACGTGGAGATAAATTAGCGTTAATCGTTGTTGATAAATTTTACTATTACTTAGGACTTGCTTGTGGCAATATTGGGAACATGTTAAATCCTGAAACTATTGTGATTGGCGGGGGAGTATCAGCAGCAGGAGAAATGCTGTTAACAGGGGTGGAAGAATACTTCCATAAGTTTGCCTTCCCAACCGTAAGAACTAGTACAAAGTTGAAACTTGCACAGTTAGGTAATGATGCAGGCGTTATAGGTGCTGCATCATTGGTTAAACAATCAAGCAAGAACTAAAAATTCAAGAAGCCAACCTTTAACTAAAAAGAGGTTGGCTTCTTTTTGGTCATAATAATTAATTTTGGTACTATATTTAAAAATTAGGTAAAGGTCAAAATAGGCGGAGTATGAAAATAAACGATATTTTTTACCTTTTAGGTAGAAAATGACAGTTACCGTTCCGGTTAATTCGGGTAACTTGTTGCCCAAATCATTAGTTCCCAAGGTTATTAGTTTACATTTTTTAAGATAGAAATATTCTTAGGATAAAAATTATCAATAATTTTTATCCTATTTTTATTTATAAACAGAAAATGAATCGAAAAGAAAGCAAAATCGATATCTATTAAGATAATAAAAAGAAGGGATAAAGTGAAACAAACCGTTAAAATAAAAATGTAATCGGGATCAAAATTAAAAA
Source organism: Neobacillus niacini (assembly GCF_030817595.1). Taxonomy (GTDB): domain Bacteria; phylum Bacillota; class Bacilli; order Bacillales; family Cytobacillaceae; genus Neobacillus; species Neobacillus niacini_G. The sequence goes on along the minus strand of NZ_JAUSZN010000001.1, from coordinate 2,104,646 downwards.
ATAAATAAGGAGAGAAAACCATTATGACGAATCGAGTGGAGAATTACGAGAAACCAAAACGAGGGGTTTCTCTATACAGCTATGCTGGTGAATTTGGAGTTACAATGAGTTTGGAAGATATGTTTGCAGAAATGCATGATTTGGGGGCAAGGGGTTTAGAAATCTTAGCAAACTCACATATTGAAGGCTATCCTAACCCTAGTGATGAATGGCTAGAAAATTGGGATCGGTTGATAAATAAATATGATATTGTGCCGGTGGAATATGGACATTGGGTAGATTCACGTCTATATCAGGGAAGGCAACTTACACCTGAGGAATCGTATGAGATGTTGGTTCGCGATTTCAAACTGGCCAACAGACTTGGATTTACAGTTCTTCGGACAAAATTAGGAGTAATAGATGACGACCTTACTCCAGTAGAAAATTGGAAAGATTTTATTAAAATGGCCCTCCCAATGGCAGAAAAGTATAATGTGAGAATGTGCCCGGAGATTCATGCACCTACGCTTCTAAAATCTAAGATGGTGGATGAATATGTGGAGTTTATCGAACAGACTGGAACAAAGTATTTTGGACTTAATATTGATTTTGGTGTATTTACGACGCAAACCTTGCCAGCAAGTGAATGGGGACCAGATGCGTTTATATTGCCTGAAAGTGAACACAGTCTGGTAGAAGATATTATCCCTCTTCTCCCATATGTATATTGCTGTCATGCAAAATTTGTGAAGATGTCAGAAGATTTCCAAGAGATGACTATTCCATATGAAAAGATTATTAATACACTGGTAGAACATAATTGGGATGGATATATGGTAAGTGAGTATGAAGGACCAAAGAAAGATGTAACCGGTTATGCTGTTGAACAGGTTCGTAAACATCACGTGATGATGAAAAGAATATTAGGAGAATAGGAGAGAAACGATATGTTAGAAAAACCTTGTATTCAATCGAGAGGATTTAGAAATGTAGAAAGAGATGAAAAAATTATTGGCTTTCAGGTTAATATCAGATCCCTATATTATAGAGGTCTGTGGCTATCACAGTTGCGCCCTGCCACGGTTACAGTAGACGGAGAATCGTTTTCGGGGGACCAGATCACCTGGACCATTAATGATGTTACTTATACACAAGCGGAAATGGCAAATCTCGGGGATGTTCACTGGGGGCTTTTAGAACCTGCTACTCTAACTGTTGCTAGGGAGGGTGGCTTGGAATCAGGAAGCCACGAAATTGAGGTTAGTTTTACTTATAGCTGCTCATATTTTCCTCCAGTAGTGGATACTGTTCTTGGTGGAACCCATAAGAGAACACTAATTTTGGTTTGACTTTTCCTAGTGCCATAACTATTTATAAAAAATTATTCTAAAAATATTGATGATAATATATCACAGGTAATACGTCCAATAATAAAGTTATGAATTATGCTTGGACTAATAAATAATTAATTTCACTCACTGGCGCAGCTACAAAAATATTTTCATAAAATAATAGCATCCGATCCGGGAATTAGGAAAAAGTATCAAAGAATGATGGAGCAGAAGTAGAAAGTGCACGACTCACTCCAATTAAAAATTAAAACTAAATAAAAGTTTTATGGACCCCAGATGGATTATTAGATGGGTCCTTTTTTTATGATAAATATTAGGAGAAAATGTCGACCTATGATATATTTAAAATTAGTATATTTTTTATGTTTTTTTTATGGAGGGGATAGAATTGGGTGGTACGCATACATTCCAATCTTCTTTAGATTCAAAGTTAATAACCTTTACAGTAATGAACAACAAGAGTAGCTTGGAACATGCCCATAGAGAAATAGAAATGATTTATATGATTAAGGGTAATTTACAGGTTAAAGTTAATAATAATTTCTTTCAAATGAAAAGTTCAGATTTTGTATTAGTGAATTCTAATGAATTACATTCTTTCCAGTCTGATGAAGATAATTTATTTGTCGTATTCCATTTTAATTACTTTGAGTTAAGTTCCTTGTTAACTCAAAAAAGATTATTATTCTCTTGTAATTCAATTGAGAATGTTAGTATATCTGACCAAAAGTTAAGAACTGCTATTGAGAAGCTTATAACAGTATATATGGATGTAAACAACTTCTCACAAGTAGAAATATTAGAAAAAACTTATAAATTAATTTCAATTCTTAGAATTAATTATATGAATAATCGAAAACAACTGCAAATAGACACGACGTTTAAAGGTCAAAATGATAGATTGACAGAAATAATCGATTATATACAAAGTAATTATCAAGAGGCTTTATCTTTAGAGGAAGTTGCTAGGATCCATTATCTTTCTATTCCATATTTGTCTAAGTTTTTTAAAAAACAAACCGGAAAAACCTATTCTCAATACTTAAATGAGATTCGTTTGGAACATGCAGTTTATGAATTGGTGAATTCTAACAAACCAATTACACGTATTGCATTAGATAATGGATTTCCAAACATAGCGTCATTTAACAGAGTTTTTAATGAAAGTTATCAATTGAAACCAGTTGAATACAGAAAACAAATGAGAGTAATCTTAGATAAAGAAGAAGTCGCTTATAATGATATTAGTGATCTGGAAAAAAATGAAACACTTACCCAGCTGCGCCAGTATCTTAAAAGTAATGAGGATAAAAGTGTTCAAGCGGTCCCTAGAACAACAAGTCCTAAAGATTTTGAAATCGTAAAAATTGGAAAATTGGATGCTTTTGTAAAGTATTGGAATCGGTTACTTAATATTGGATATGCAAGAGATTTATTAAATTCAGATATGCAAGAACAAATAACCCTCATGCAAAAGGAAATTGGGTTTACCTACGCTAGATTTTGGGGCTTGTTTGGTGATGATATGCTTTTAGAAGACCGCTCTGAGGGAACCATCACTTACAATTTTTCAAATGCAAACAAACTATTGGATTTTCTAATTAAAAATAATTTAAAACCCTTTATTGAAATAGGTCCTAAACCAAAAATTATTCAAAAAGCCATAGGTGAAACTCTTGTAGTCCAAACGACAAAGGAAACGACACTAGAGCAATGGCAAAACCTTGTAAAGGCATTTCTGTTACAATGTATCGAGCGCTATGGAATTGAAGAAGTCGAGACCTGGTATTTTGAAATGTGGCGACCACATACAGCCATATTTAACTTTAAATCCCAGGAAGAAAATGATGTCTTAGCGAAAATTAAGGATAATCAATTTCGAGATTATTTTAAAATTTTTAGTGATTTTAAAAGGATTACGCAAGAGCATGTACCTGGAGCGAAGGTTGGTGGATGTGGGCTAAACATGAACTTAGAAGGTTACAAACTGGATTTGTTATTAGAACAATGGAAACAGGAAGAAATTCAGCCGGACTTTCTTTCTATTTATCTATATCCAATTGAAATAGATCGGGAGAAATATCGAGTCCCTATTAAAAATCTGCACTCAACAGATCCGCTTTATGTACAAAATAAACTGAAAGACGTAAGGAAATCTTTAAAGAAAACTGGGTATGATGGTTTAGAAATAAATGTTACCGAATGGAACATCAGCATTTCAAATCGAAACTATCTAAATGATAGCAGCTTCAAATCCTCTTACCTGGTAAAAAATATTATTGAAAATATCAATATAAATCAAGTTAATATGTTGGGGTATTGGTTGTGCTCAGACATTTTTAGTGATTTTAGAGATTCTAAAAATCTCCTGCATGGCGGCGCAGGTCTGATGACAAAAAACGGCATAAAAAAACCGAGTTACCTTGCATTTGTTCTGTTAAAACAATTAGGTGAGATTTTAGTAGCAAAGGGAAAAAATTATATTGTTACCAAAAAAACAGGTGATCGCTACCAAGTATTGTGCTTTAATTATAAAAATTTCAATTACTCTTATTACCTACATCCTGAAGGAAGTACTGGAATTGACGAGCAATATGACTTTTTTGAAGACAATGAGCCTTTAAACCTTTCATTAGAACTACAAGGTATTGCCAATGGAAAATATCGCATAAAAGAACTAAAACTGAATCGTAATCACGGTAGTGTATTAGATGAATGGTTAAAAGCTGGTGCTGCAGAAGACATAAAATCGGATGAAGTGGAATATTTTAAGCAAATCTGTATGCCTTATATGAAAATAGAGCATTCCCTCGTTGAAAATCATTCTATTATTTTAAAGGGGGAGCTTCAACCTCATGAAGTGAGGTTATTTGAACTTAATTTGTTATTTCGGGAAGTATAATTTATTTTAATTTGAAAAAGAGGATAATTCGTTAATAGATTCATATCCTACTTTTTTCAGTTATTCTGACCTTCAATAATTAGTACTAGTAAATAAATTGGGAGAATACAGGTGAATTTCACCTGTATTTTTTACTAGGGTAGAGAAAAAATATAATGCTGAATTGATATTGAAGATTAATGAAATATCGTTATCACCAAATTTTGAAGCATTTTATATTGGTGTAAAAAAATTTTGTAAAATTTAATCCATAAGCTTAATTTGTTGCCTTTTATTAAAAAGGATTAAGAAAGAGTATATTATTGTGTAATTATCAGATAGTGTTTCCATCCTACAATCGATAAAATTAAGCTATCAATTGAAGCGCTTGCAATTGTTTCGTAAAAAGTAAGTTATTATTTTAATAAGGAGAGAAAAATATGGGACGAGCAATGGAAGATGTTTTTGAAGAAGTAAATCAAGATTCTAGCGATAAGGATATTGAAAGGATTGGTCTAAAGGAAAAATTAAGCTATGGATCGGGTGATTTTGCTTTTCAGTTAACGTGGTCCTTAACAACTGCATTTCTACTATATTTCTATACAGATGTAGCTTTAGTACCAGTTGCGGCAACAGGAACTATTTTCTTAGTTGCTAGAATTTTAAGCGGGGCATATAATCCTATCATGGGAGCTATTCTGGATCGAACAACTTCTAAACATGGGAAAGCTAGACCTTACTTTTTATATATGGCCATACCATACGGAATTCTTTGTGTCCTAACATTCAGTGCTTTTGATATGTCAGATGGGCTTAAAATTGCTTATGCATGGGTTACATTTCTTTTATTTGGTATCCTATTCGCTTCAATGAATAGTCCATATACGTCCTTGTTGCCAATGATGACTCGAGATCCAAATAATAAAGTAACATTAAGTAGTTTTAGGACAGTTGGTATGGCAATTGGAGCAATCGTTGTAAACGCTCTTACCAATCCTTTTATTGCATGGGCTGGTCAAGGGGATGAAAAGTTAGGTTTTAGATTAGTTTCAATTGTTTATGCGCTTATAGGTATTGCTTGTATGTATCTAATTTTTGTAAACTGTAAGGAACGTTATTCTAAACCGGTAACAAAAGAAACTAGGACAAAGTTTTGGGAAGATTTTAAATTAGCTTTCAAGAATAAGCCATGGGTAATTTTATTTGTTTTTGTTATGTTCAATCTTATGAGAGTGGGTATTGTTACATCAATTACAGTTTATTTTGCATTAAATGTTTTGCAGAATCCAACTATGATTCCGATTTTACTTACAATGTTCTCAATAGGAACATTAACAGCTGGTTTTATTGCTCCAACAATCTTTAAAAAATTATCATACCGTGCTGGGATTACAATGGTATTAAGTGGTAGTATTGCTGGTTATTGTATTTTGCCATTTTTTCAAGATCAAATGTTATCTTTTTTAGTTATTTATATGATTATCCAAATTTTGGCATTTATTCCAACACCAGCTATGTTTGCGATGATAGCAGATACAATTGATTATAGTGAGTGGAAATTTAACCGTCGTATGGAAGGATTTTTATCATCTACAATGAGCTTAGGAACAACAGTTGGTAGTGCGATAGGTGTTGCCATTGTTGGGTATTCTTTAACTATTATAGGATACATACCTGGACAAATAACAGACTCCGTAGTTAATGGACTTCAAACTTTGTATTATGCTGGACCAATTTCAATTATGATTATTCAAATTGTAATCATTTATTTTTATAATCTGGATAAAAAACAACATGAAGTGATTGTCCAAGAAATAAGAAATAGATAATTTAATAACAAATTAAGTAAGTAGGCCATAATTTCTTCTGAACTTGTGGTCTACTTTATTTTTGTTGATAAAGACTTTATATCAACAGTGAATTAACATAGGAGATTAAATAATAGTAAATGAATTTTAATATTTTCAAATATCCCAAGATTACATTCTCGTTCTGAATAAAAAATAGTATAAAGATTCATTTTAATTGTCAAAAAATTCGGAAGTTTTCTATTTGGCACTTTCGATATGATATATATACAGCTTAGCTGTAGTAGTAATTAAAACTTACGGAAGGAGCTTTTAACAATGAAATTTGGTTGCAGTTTAGAAATGATTAATATGCGGATCAGTGAACCTGGATTTAAACATAAGCTGTCAAAGTCGTATTGGGTAGAAATGTTTAAGTTTGTGGCGGCGGCAGGATTCAAAGGAATTGAGCTTCCATATAATCCTTATTCTACTGACGGAATTGCTTTTAACATGGCTAGAAGTGGAATGCCTATTAGTAAGTATACTGTAAACACCAAGTATGGCTCAGTTGCTTCATTTAACGATATGCTTAATAGCTTCGGTATCGAAAAGGTTACAAGTGTTCATGTCAACGCAAATGACGCATTAATAGAGTTACTTACAACCGGTGATGATCCATCCAAGATTTTTGAGAAATTGGAAGCATCTGCCGAAGAAGCAATTGAATTCGTTGCGGAGCTTGGCGGAAATGGATTGGTCATTTCACCGACGCCAGAACTTGGATTACTTTATCAACTAAAGGGCCCAAGGATTGAAGAATGGAGGCAGGACTATCTCTCCCAAACAGCCCAGGTTCTTAACAGAATTGGGGAATTGGCGGCAAAGAATGGGGTCCAAGCCTCTATAAAAAATGAATATTGGAGCCTTGTTCGCGGTAACGAACTGAATGTATTGCTAGATATGCTGGATTCTGAAAATATTCAATACAGCCCTGATTTGGCTCATCTTTTCATTGCGAAGTCCGATCCAGTGGAAATGGTAAAAAAATATAAAAACAGGCTAAACTTTGTTCGTTTTAGCGACACCAAGTTTGAGGATATTGAAAACAATTATGAAAAAACCAATCCAGAAATACCAATTGTGGGAGCTCAACGGGTCTTTGCTGATCTTGGAGATGGGCTTGTAGATAAAGTAGGAGTGTATAAAGAATTAAAGGATTCGGGATATGATGGATGGTTAATTTGCGAATCAAAGAAAGCGCTTAATCCATACAAAGCTTTATTAAAAATGCGTTGGTATGTTGATAATGTCCTATTAAAATCGTAAATGGAGGTAAGATGAATGGAGAATTTAAAATATTCATATATGACAAACATGTGGGGAATGATTGTAGATTTTCCAAAAATTAATAACATTAATGAATGGTCTGAAGATGATTATGGCAATGCAGCTTATTATTTAGATTGGGATAAAATTTTCAAATATCACGTTGGCGCGGGTATTAAGGGTATCGAAGTGATGTTTTATCATATTCCATACATTAAGCAGTTTTTTGGCTCGCTTAAAAACTTTGCAGATTTTGCAAAGGAGAGAGGGATTGAACAGATTACAGGTATGTTTTCACTCGCTCCAGGTTCCGAAAACAAAGAAAATCTACATAGTGCTGTAGGATTTAATCAAATGTGGATTGATGCCTTGTCTGAATTAGGCGGTGAAAATATGATTATCATGCCTGCAGGGCAATATTACGGAACGGGTCCATTATCGAAAGAGCAACTCCGTAATGCTGCAGAATGTATGAATGAAATCGGAAAAAGAGCGGCTGATAAAGGAATAACGGCTTGTATTCATAATGAGTTCTGGTGCGCAGTGAACCTGTATGATCACGAGGAGTACTTAGAGATGACAGATCCAAATTATGTATCTTATTGCTTGGATACAGCACAGCTTTCCATCATGGGGGTAGATGTAGTTCAGTTCTATGATAAGTATCATGATAGAATCAAGTATTTCCATTTGAAGGATACAACCCACCCAAATGCACCGGATAGCGAAAGATTTGCACCAGGAGCAGAGTTCGCAGATGAGGGCACTCAGTGGTTCTGGGAACTTGGAAGTGGCAAGGTCGACTTCAAAGGCTTGTGGAAATTACTTAAGAAATACAATCACAAAGGTTGGATGACAATTGAAACGGATGGGACGCCTGACCCGTTAGCTGCGATGTTACTTTCTAAGTGGTATATCGATCACGAACTCTCACCTATATATAAATAACTTTCAGTATAGACTTTTCATTTTGGTGTTTTTAGGAGGAGAAAAAATTGAAGAGGGTAAAAGTAGGTTTAATTGGATGCGGTACCATCAGTCATACTTATATGGACAACCTAACTCAGAGATATAAATTGATTGAGGTGGTAGCCTGCGCCGACATGTTCTTGAGCAAAGCGGAAGAGCTGGCAGCAAAGTATGGGGTTCCTAAGGCATGCAGCGTGGAAGAGTTACTTGCCGACCCTGAGGTGGAAATCGTGCTGAATCTTACCATCCCTGTTGCTCACTATGAGATTAACATGGCTGCATTAGAAGCAGGTAAACATGTTTATTGCGAAAAGCCTCTTGCTTTAAATCTGGAGGACGCACGTAAATCAATCGATTTTGCTAAGAATAAGGGCTTGATGTTGGGATGCTCTCCTGATTCATTCTTAGGTGCTGGCATTCAAACCTCCAAAAAGGTTCTAGATAATGGCTGGATTGGAAATCCAATAGCTGTAACGGCTAACTTCATGTGTCATGGACACGAACTTTGGCATCCTGCTCCCGATTTCTATTACAAAGAAGGCGGAGGACCTATGCTGGACATGGGACCATACTATATTACAGCCATGGTCGCGTTAATAGGACCCATTCACAAAATTACTTGTATTGCAAAAAAGACACATGATGAGAGAACGGTTCTAAACTCCAATATCAGATCTAAAAAATCAATTAGTGTGGATGTACTTACCCATTATTCTGGCCTAATTGAATTTGAAAGTGGGGTTATTGCTACTGTTAACATGAGCTTTGATGTATGGTTTTCTACCTTGCCGAAGTTAGAAATATATGGGACAGAGGGCACTCTTATGGTTCCAGATCCAAACATGTTCGGCGGACCAGTGAAATTAATCAGAGGTGACAATATGGTAGACAGTATTGAAGGTGCGGACATGGTCGAGGCACTTATCACGATAAACTCCAGGTCCAAAATGGAGGAATTCGTAAGAGAGATTCCACTTGCCTATCATAATATTGGTTATAATTCTCGTGGCTTGGGTGTATTGGATATGGCCTATGCATTGGCGGAAGGAAGACCTCACCGAACAAATGGAGATCTGACCTACCATGTTTTAGAAGCCCTAATGGGATTTGAACGTGCTGCAGAAGAGGGAACCCCCTATGTTATGACTAGTACTTGCAGCAAACCGTCAGCCGTTCCAACTGGTTTGCGTTTTGGAGAACTTGATTAAAAAGAGGGATTGTTACATTGAAATAAGAGCTTGGTAGATTTTTAATCTTTAACAGGAAGAGGGGTTATTATGAAACTGGGTGTGTTTGCCGTCTTATTTTCCAATAAGCCGTTAGAAGAAGCATTGGATTTTATTAAGGGACATGGACTTGATACTGTAGAAATTGGGACTGGAGGATATGTTGGTGATGCACATTGCAATCCTGCTGAACTTTTGGCTGATGAAGAGAAATTATTGAGATTTAAGAAAGCCTTTTCATATCGAGGGATTAAAATTAGTGCATTAAGCTGCCATGGAAATCCGCTTCACCCAAACAAAACCATTGCGGCTCAACATCACAAGGCATTTCAAGATACTGTCCGGCTTGCCTCAATACTTGAAATTGAAAACGTTATCACTTTTTCGGGGTGCCCAGGTGAGTCTGATTATTCCTTGAATCCTGTCTGGATTACATGCCCATGGCCGAATGATTTTTCAGATGTCTTGAATTGGCAATGGAATGAAAAAGTAATTCCATATTGGAAAGAGCAAAATGAGTTTTTACAACAATATGGTGTTCGAGTAGCGATTGAACCGCATCCCGGATTCGTAGTATATAATTCTGAAGCGCTCTTACGATTAAGATCAGAATGTGGTGAACAAATTGGCGCTAACTTTGATCCAAGCCATTATTTCTGGCAAGGTATGGACCCAGTGGCTTGTATTAAAGCATTAGGGAAAGAGAATGCCTTGTATCATTTCCATGCGAAGGATACAAGGATCGATGGACAAAACAGTCATTTAAATGGAGTGCTTGATACAAAGAGCTATAGCGATATCACCAATCGTTCCTGGATATTTCGAACGGTTGGTTATGGTCACGGGGAAGATACCTGGAAAGAAATTATTAGCACACTTCAAACCATTGGTTATAAAGGGGCCATTAGTATCGAGCATGAAGATGCCTTAATGAGTGTAGAAGAAGGATTTACGAAAGCGGTTTCTTTTTTACAAACTAAAATCATAAAAGAAGGGGCTGCCGAATTATGGTGGGCGTAAACAAAAAACAGGTTAGAATTGGAATGGTCGGCTATAAGTTTATGGGGAAAGCCCACACCCATGCCTACCGGGACGTATCGTTTTATTTTGATAACAAGGTAGAACCTGTTCTCCAAGCTTTGTGCGGCCGGGATGAGGTAGGCGTGAAAGAAGCAGCAGCCAAGATGGGATGGCGAAGCTATGAAACGGATTGGAGAAAATTAATTGCGAGAGACGATATCGATTTAATTGATATCGTAACCCCGAATCATAATCACGCGGAAATTGCCATAGCTGCAGCAGAAGCCGGAAAACACGTTTATTGTGAAAAACCACTGGCAATGACGCTTGAGCAATCTAAGCGAATGCTGGAAGCTGTCGAAAAAAACGCGGTCATCCATATGGTCAACTATAATTACCGCTTTGCACCAGCGATTCAATTTGCAAAAAAGTTGATTGAGAATGGGAGACTAGGGAAGATTTACCATATTCGTGCAACTTATTTACAAGATTGGATTATGGATCCGCAATTTCCGCTCGTATGGCGGTTGAATAAGGAAATCTGCGGTTCAGGAGCTCACGGAGATTTAGCTGCCCATAGTGTTGACTTAGCTAGATTTTTAGTAGGCGAATTTCAGGAAGTTTGTGGAGTAATGGAAACATTTATTAAACAGCGCCCGATTGTGGAAAACAGCTCTGGTTTAAGCGGTACAGCGTCGAGTGACAAAGTAGGTGATGTTGAGGTCGATGACGCAAGTGTCTTCCTTGCCCGTTTTGAAAACGGTGCCATCGGTACGTTTGAAGCGACACGATTTGCTGGGGGTAACCGAAATGGTAATAGGTTTGAGATTAATGGTGAGAAAGGGTCCATCAAGTGGGACGGGGAAAATATGAATAATCTTCAAGTGTATTTCCATGATGATGAACCAGGGCTGCAAGGATTTCGAACAATTAACTGTACGGAAGAATTGCACCCTTATGCAGGAGCCTATTGGCCGGCAGCTCATATTATTGGTTACGAACATACTTTTATCAATTTGATGGTCGAACTATTAAATGGCATCGATAAAGGCTTCAGCCCTGCACCTAATTTTGTAGATGGATTGAGAAATCAGGCAATATTAGAGGCGGTTGAGCAGTCGTCTCGAATGAAAAAATGGGTTTCTCTAAGTGAGAATTTTCAACAGTCTGTACATTCTGCATTGTAAAAGAAAAAGTTAGATTCTTAACATAAAAATTCTTTACGAGGGGCGATTATATGGACTTGCAAACAACTTCTAATCCAATTCGGGTATCAGAGGTTAATGGGAAACTTAGCTTAAAGGAAAAATATAGCTATGGGATTGGAGATTTTGCGTCCAATTTAATGTGGGGAGTCCTTGGAAGTTTCTTACTTTATTTCTATACAGACGTTGCATTAATACCAGTGGCTGCAACGGGGACAATCATGCTTGTTTCTAGAATTTTAGATGCTTTTTTTGACCCTTTAGTAGGTAGTTTTATTGATCGGACTAACTCTAAGTGGGGGCGCACAAAGCCATATATATTATTTGGAATACTTCCATTATGTGTATTCTATATCCTATCTTTTACTACAATAAATGGATCGGATACAACTAAGATTATTTACGCTTATATAACGTTTATTATTGTTGGATTGTTATTCTCGGTTGTAAACATTGGTTATGGTGCATTAATGCCCATGATGACTAGGGACCCACATGAGAAAACCCAACTTGCCAGTATTCGAATGGGTGGAATGGCAATAGGGAATATCCTGGTGACTGCAGGGACAATGCCGCTCGTAAATGCATTAGGTAAAGGAAATCAGCAGCAGGGTTTTTTATGGACAACTATTTTATTTTCTGTAATAGGGATTATTTCCTTTCTGTTTATTTTGAAGTATTGTAAAGAACGCTATATTGAAAAGAACTCTGTAACCAAGGAAAAGCACAGTTTAATTTACACATACAAAAGTGCTTTTAGAAATGGGCCTTGGGTTTCAACGTTGATTTTTACATTATTTATGTTTATTAAAATTGGAGCTACTGTTGCGATTACCATCTATTTTTGTTTGCAGGTACTTAAAAATCCAGCAATGATTTCCATCCTCTTACCAATGCTCTATATTGGAATGATTTTTGCAGCCGCTATGACACCCGCTTTTATTAAAAAGTTTGGCTATCGCAAAGGAAATATTATTGCACTTAGCATCTATATTCTTTGCCTTGCCATAATGCCGTTCTTTGAAGGTAGTCCAGTTATTTTTGTCACCATCTATTTTATCGCAAATGCATTTGGGGGTATCACCGGGCCCTCTGCAATTGGTATGACGGCAGATTCTGTTGACTATAATGAATGGAAATTTGGAATACGATCAGAAGGTACGCTATATGCAGGAAATAGTTTTGGAATTAAAGTAGGTATGGCAGTTGGCGGGGCCCTAATTGGATATATTTTAGCTTTCACTGGATACGATCCAAAACATGTAACAGCTTCAGCTGTCAGCTCCATCCATTTTCTCTATTATTTAATCCCAATTTTATGTAGTATTTTACAAATTATTGCGATTGGATTTTACAAACTAGACAAAATGCATCCGCAGATTATTTATGATTTGAATCACAGGTAGTTATGGTAATGATAAACTAATTTAACGAGAAACTAATGCAGTAAGTTGTCCGGATTTTAAAGGATTTATCCATAATAAAAGGGTAGCATAGTGATTCATATCACGCTCCCTTTTATTACCCTAAACTTCAAAATTATTGATTATATTTCAACTGAGATCCTGCCTTACATCATGATTTTAAGAGGAGTGATGATATGGACATACAAACAGTTTCTCACACATTATCTGTAGGAAAAAATAATGTAAAACTTAGCAAAATAGAAAAATTCAGCTATGGTTTTGGAGATTTTGCATCCAATTTAATGTGGGGATCGATAGGTAGTTTCTTACTTTATTTCTATACGGATGTTGCTTTTTTACCCGTTGCCGTAACTGGAACAATCATGCTTGTTTCTAGAATATTAGATGCTTTTATTGACCCTGTCATAGGCGCATTTATTGATCGAACTAATTCTAAATGGGGGCGGACAAAGCCATATATATTATTTGGAATCATTCCATTGTGCGTATTTTATATACTATCCTTTACAACAATAGATGGTTCCGATACGGTTAAGATTATTTATGCATATATAACGTATATTATTGCTGGATTGTTATATTCAGTAGTAAATATCCCTTATGGTGCATTAATAACGATAATGACAAGGGATTCAAATGAAAAGACACAATTATCTAGTATACGAGTTGGTGGAACGGCAATTGGTCAAATTCTTGTAACAGCTGGTACAATGCCCCTTGTTGGTTTCTTCGGTAGAGGAAACCAACAGTTAGGTTTCTTTTGGACGGCTATTTTATTTTCTGTTTTAGGAACAATTGCCTTCATGATTATTTTGAAGAATTGTAAAGAACGTTATATTGAAACGAAATCTGCCGACATAGGCAAGCGGAGTTTACGTTACACATACAAAAGCGCTTTTAGAAATGGTCCTTGGGTTTCGGCTCTGATCTTTACATTATTTATGTTTATTAGAATTGGAGCTGTAGTGGCGATTACCATTTATTTTTGTTTACAAGTACTTAAAAATCCAGCGATGATTTCCATATTGTTGCCAATGATTTATGTAGGATTAATATTAGCAGCAGTTATGACACCTGCCATTATTAAAAGATTCGGCCATCGTAATGGAAATATTATTGGACTTAGTGTTAGTATTCTTTGCCTAGCGATTCTGCCGTATTTTCAAGGCAGCGCGGTTATTTTTGCTATCTTTTATTTGATAGCATACACTTTCGGTGGCATTTGTGGCAGCTCTGCAATTGGTATGACGGCAGATTCAGTTGACTATAATGAATGGAAATTCGGGATACGTGCAGAGGGTACACTATACGCCGGGAATAGCTTTGCGACTAAAGTAGGGATGGCAATTGGTGGTGCGTTAATAGGATATGCATTGATGTTAAGCGGGTACGATCCAAAGCATGTAACAGCTTCAGCTATCACCTCAATTCAATTTCTCTATTATTTCGTTCCAATCTTATGTAGCATAATACAAATTCTGGCTGTTTCATTTTATAAATTAGACAAGATTCATCCTCAGATTGTTTCCGAATTAAATATGAGACAGTAAAAAAAGTTCAGTTTATAAAACTACGATTTTCAGGAGGATTAATAATGAAACTATCTGTTTGTACTGATGGGGTTTTTTTTCGCCAAGACCCTGTTGAAAGTATTAAAGCAGTAAAAGAAGCAGGATGCAATATTATTGAGTTCTGGGAATGGCGGGACAAAGATATAGGATCGATTAAAAAGACAGTAGACGAGCTTCAAATGGAAATTGCCGCCATCATGACCGATAAAGTCAGTTTAACAGATTCAGTATTTCGTGACGAATACGTCAAAAAATGCTCGGAAACGATTCAAGTAGCTAAGGAATTAGGATGCGGAATCATCATTGCCACTGTAGGTGATGAGATTGCGGGTGTTCCAAGAGACCTGCAGCATCAAAGTATTGTAGAAGGTCTTAAACGGTGTGCACCTATGCTTGAAGAAGCTGGCATCACATTAGTTATTGAGCCGCTTAACGTGAAAGTTGATTTATACCACGGGAATTATTTTCTCTGGAGCTCTGAAGAAGCGTTCCAAATTGTTGAAGAAATTGGCAGCACACACGTTAAGGTATTGTATGACATCTATCATCAGCAAATTAGTGAAGGCAACATAATCAACACTATCACCGCGAATATCGATAAAATTGGTCATATACATGGAGCCGGTCATCCTGGCAGACATGAGATTACGAAGGGTGAAATCAATTATAAAGCCGTAATAGAGGCCATTAAGAGTACAAATTATGAAGGATTCTTTGGACTGGAATATGTACCCACCATTGAACTAACTGAGGCAGTCCGAGATGCGCGAGGCATACTTGACTATTAATCTTTTACAATAAAAAATTTTGACAATACTAAACGTAGGAGAGTGATTAAGATGAATATGAATTCCCTGCCAAATATGCCATTTTTTCCAGTTGGCCATCCTCCTAAAACAATGAACCACTGGATTCCAACTGTAACGCTGGAGGAAATGAGTAATAAAGAATATGATGTGATCATTGTCGGTTCTGGTGCAGGAGGAGGGGCTGTCCTTTGGAGACTATGTGAAAAATGGGCAGACGAAGGCATGAGGATTGGTATGATTGAGGCAGGTGACCTGTTGGCCCCAACTCATGTGCGAAATTTACCGACCATTCCAGCGGATCGTTTTCCTGAATATTTATATAATCCAAACTACACAAGCTATTCTTCGAAATACTCTTCCAATTTACCGGAAGCAATCGAAGTTAATGCATTAGGTGGAAGAACTTTGTTTTGGACACAAATATCCCCGAGGATGGACTCGGTAGAAATGGCGACATGGCCGGTGTCCTTAAAGGAAATGAATGATTATTACAGCATCGCAGAGAAAGCCATGAATGTTTCCCAGTCATTTTTTAAGGGATCTCCCATTACAGAAACAATGATTGGGCGGCTGCACGAGGCCGGTTTTACTGATTCTACCTATATTCCGATGGCGGCTGACCTTCAAGCAACGTATCAAGGTGAAATTCATTCGAATGTGTTTTTTAGTTCCATTTCATTCCTTGCAAGAGCGATGAAGCGATCCTTCGATCTTGCCGTAAGAGCTAAAGCAGTAGAGGTGTATGCTGAAGGAGGAAGTGTGCAAGGGCTTCGAGTGATGACGCCGGAAAAGAAATCATATACGATTAAGGCTAAAAATGTTGTACTGTCGGCAAGCACGTTTGAGACACCGCGAATATTATTGAACTCGGGGATTAAAGGCGATGCGATTGGTCATTACCTAGCTAATCATTCAGGAGTTCGTGCCTCAACCACGGTGCCGCGAAAGAAATTCCCCGAGCCTCTGGGGGCTTTGGGAGTATTCATTCCACAAGGAGAGCATTGTCCATATATGCTAGCGATGCTTGATCCACTAACGTGGCACACACAGGAACAGGAAAGGCCTTTCCAAGAAGAAGTAAGAATTAATATCGGCGGCTACGGGAAGGTAGAGTCGCGGTTTGAAAATCAGATTTCTCTTGATCCTGCTCGGAAGGACGAGTTTGGGGTTCCGATGCTAAATATTGATTTTTCTTATAGTGACAATGATCAAATGGTTATTCAGCAAATGATAGATTCATGCCGTGAAATTCTCCGTAAGGTTGCTGGAGATAATGATCCTTCCGTATATCTAATGCCAATTGGAAGTGATTATCACGAAACTGGAACGTGCCGTATGGGTGAAGATCCTGCAACTTCAGCCACAAATTGTTACGGTCAAATTCACGGTGTCGAAGGACTTTTCGTTGCTGACAATAGTGTTTTACCGACCGTTGGAAGGGCAAATCCTACATTAACAACAGTTGCTTTTGCAATTCGTACTGCGGATTATATCTTTGAAACCCAAAAAAACAATACAAAAAAAGGCACAATGATTGCTAAAAAATAATTCATACATGCAAATTTAATTTTAGAAATTTCAATATTGGTAGATTAATATCATGCGAATCAATAATTTAAGAGGTGATCAATCAGTGGAAAAAATTCGTTGGGGTATTTTAGGAAGTGCTAGCATTGCGAAGCGAGCTATAATTCCAGCTATTAAACAATCAGAAACAGGGGAAGTTGCTGCCATTGCGAGTAGGAGTATAGCAAAAGCGAAAGAAACAGCGGAGGAATTCGATATTCCAGTGACGTATGGAAGCTATGAGGAGTTACTTTCCGACGACACAATTGATGCCGTTTACATTCCGCTGCCTAATTACTTACACAAGGAATGGACAATTAAATCCGCATCCGCAGGTAAGCATGTGTTATGTGAAAAACCATTAGCACTTTATGAAAATGAGGCCAAAGAAATGGTTGAAGCCTGTAACCAAGCAGGTGTCGTTCTAACAGAAGGCTTTATGTACCGCTACCACCCGCGTTACAAGATGATCCGTGAAATCATCGAATCCGGTGAAATTGGAGAAATTCGCGGTATCCGTGGAACATTTACTTATAATAATCCCTTTGCAAGGGCAGCAGGTAATTTCCGTTATAAAGAAGGAGGGGGCTCTATTTATGATATAGGAGTATACCCAATCACCGCAGCACGAATGCTGCTAGGACAAGAGCCACAGGCAGTTACTGTTCATGCATTATTATCTGAGGAACACGAAAATGTAGATATGATGGTTGCTGGAATCTTAGAGTTTGACCATGGGGTGGCTTTAAGTTTTGACTGTGGCTTGTGGGCTGCCGGTCGGAACACCCTAGAAATCATCGGCTCTGATGGACGTATTGAAGTACCTTCGGCATTTATAACCATGCAGAACAATGCGGACAACTTCTTCGTTATCACATTGGATGGTAGAAATGATATAAGAAGAGAAGTTACTGTGCCATATGTGAACGAATTTGCTTTGCAGATGGATGCTATTGGAAATAGTATCTTATTTGGAGAACGACTTCCATATCCGGCGGCAGATTCAGTCTTAAACATGAAAGTCATCGATGCTTGTCTGCAATCTGCCAGAGAACGCCGTCGGGTTGAACTATAAAAAGGAGGTTTTTTTGATGAAAATGATCAATATTAAAGGGTTTGATAAACCGATTTCCTCTTTAATCCAAGGGTCCGACTATTTTAGACCAGATATCTATGAAACAGTCCGTTCAGTACTCGACCGATTCATTGCAATAGGCGGTAACACCATTGACACCGCATTTGGGTATATGAGAGGCGAAAGTGAAGTGGCCATTGGCATGTGGCTAGAGGAGCGAAATAATCGTAAAGATGTTATTATCCTGACAAAAGGAGCACATCCTTTCCCACACATTCCACGACGTGTAAATCGAGAATGCATTACGGCCGATCTAACAGAAAGCTTAAAACGTCTAAAAACCGATTATATTGATTTGTATGCTTTGCACCGGGATGATCCAGATGTACCTGTTAGTACAATCATTGATGTATTGAACGAGCATATCGATGCTGGTCGAATTAAGGCAATAGGTGTTTCGAACTGGACTACAGAAAGAATTCAAGAAGCAAATGATTATGCAGCGATGAACGGAAAAATTGGCTTTACGTTCAATAGTCCAAACCTAAGCCTGGCAAAAGCGCAAGAACCGTATTTTCCAGGAAGTATTTCCGCTAATGCAGAATATTGTTCTTGGCATGAAAAGACGCAACTTCCACTTTTATCTTGGTCTTCACAAGCAAGAGGTTTTTTCACAGGTCGCTTTACGCCAGAAGACCTTAGCAATAAGGATTTAGTGCGTGCCTTTTATACTGATGCCAATTGGGAACGCTATCACCGAGCAGAACAATTAGCAGAAGAAAAAGGTGTTTCTACAATCAAAATTGCCCTTGCTTATGTTCTTAACCAACCATTTCCTACTTGTGCTGTGATTGGGCCACAAAACGAAGAAGAATTATTATCTTGCTATGAAGGTTCAAAGATTATCCTCACACATGAGGAAGTAGAATGGTTAGAATATGGCGAAAGTATAAATGCTAATATCTAGTAAATCTGAAAGAGAATGATTCTGCATTAATTAAATAAAACCATGAGGGTGTCCCAAAATTTTTTTAGGACACCCATTTTTTGTATTTGAAAACTGTTTATTGATTTCTAAATTTCTAGTTTTATTGTGATTAACTGTACTTCATTAATATTCAATATCTCTTGAATATGAAGTGAAGTGTCACTGGTTGTGTAGTAGATGTTTTGGGAAGGTATTGTAATATTATTAAAATATTCAATCTCGCTTGGTGTAATGTGTTGTGTCTGTCCTATTTTTATCCAATTATCTAAAATGCTGCCGTACTCTTTATTAAGTTTGTATGATTTGATTCTATAATTCCCTTTTGGAATGTTTATCAACTCAATTGAGAATTCTTTGGAGTGGGTATGATCAAAAATTCCATTAACATTTTTGGAATTTATTTCAGAATCAAATTTTAGGCAGAAGAAATCTGAAGGGTGACTGTAGTTGTAAAGTAAAATTTGATAACTATTTCGGGAATCAGTCGTTATAATATAGCCATCACCTTTGTGTATCAATTGATTACCAATATGTGATAGAAATTGATAAGCAAAGTAAGCTGGTTTTTTTAGACCGTCAACAGAGAGTAGGCCGTTCCCGCCAAATAGTATATTGTTAGTGTCTTTATATTCAATTGTTAGATCAGACAAAAACCAATACCCGATTGCGTCAATATTATCTGTATTTTCCAAGATGTTTTTAGTGATAAACAATGCTTTGAAGATTGAATCGTTAACAAAATTTCTTGATGTATAACCAAAATTCCATTCAGTAACAAAAATTGGAATCTCCAATTTATTAAATTGATTTAGGATATTTGTTATCCTTTGCTTCAAAAATTCACTATTTGTCGTAAAGTAAGGGGTACTAAGATGTTCTTGTCTTGGTATTTCAGTATGAAAGCAAGCGATTGTTATAAAATCAAGAGTAATCTCTTCATGAGAAATAACGTCATAGAGGATATTTTCAGTTGCGGAGATATTGTAGCCAAATCCACCAACCTGCGTATTGGGTAGTAACCTCTTGATTGTTTGGTACATGATTTTATAATGTTCCCTATACCATTTAACTCCCTCTATTGGATATTCGAGTTTACTCCCGTGAGGTAACCAAAGTTCGAATCTCCATTTTTCAACTTCTGCGATTCCATATCTATTTACACAATGATGAATAAAACTTTGCAAGAATTCCTTCCATTCATCTAAGGTTTGGAAATGTGATTGGTTGTCTGAATAATAGGCATATTCACTACTGTTTACATTAATTTTTCTAGGTTGAGTGCCGAAATCAATGAAAGGGATTAACTTTATTGAATATAGATAATCGATAATTCTGTTGGCTATTGAAAAATTGTAAGAATTTGTATTTGGTATTTTATCAATAATATCTGGCGTGATAATGCCTTGAAATCTTGCATATTTAAAGTTTAATTCTTTTTGAACGATTGCTAATTGTTTCTGGAAATCATGGGACAAAATATTTGATGCAAATCCTAAATTGATCAATTCAAAGCAAACCATTTTTAATGGAGTAGATGTAGAAGCGTCCACAATAATATTATTACGCGGTAAAATTTCTAAATTTGATGACAAGATAGCATGATTATGATGATTATTAATAATATTTTCCAACTGTTTTGAAGCTTCCTTATGATCATCTTCTGTAACCTTATAACTGTAATCGAAATCGTCAATCGAATTAGAATCAATACTAGATAAGTAATGTTTTCGATAATTTATAGGTGTTTCCTTATACTTATCTCGGAAAGCTTTATAAAAACTTGTTAAATTTGGGAAACCATGATTAAGTGCAATCTGTGTAACAGAGTTATTTGTATATAATAATTCTTCTACCGCTTGATTTAACCTAACCAAGTTAACATAGTCAGTAAAATTCATATCTAAATGCTGTTTAATAAATTTCGAAGTATACTGAGGAGTCAAATATAATTTGTCTGCTAATTTGCTTAGAGATATCGGTTTATTGTAGTTTTGATGAATATATTGTTTAATTTCATTTACACGTGATTGATAAATTTCATTTGAATGTTCATCTGTTTCTTCAGATAATTTGGCCATAGACTTTATATTATGTATGATATATAAAAATTTATATATGCTGGAAATAAAAAGTAGATTTGCGCTACTTTGATGACTGAAAAAGCTCTTTGCAAGTTCTGCGAACGTCTTTTTAAGTAAATCTAAATCCCTTAATTCACCAGTTTTCGAATTAAATTCTGTTAAATTAAAATCTCCTATTTGGCTGATTAAAAAATCTAAATTGATTTCTAAAATTAGGATTAAGTTATTATTTTGACTTAAAACTTGGTATGCATCATTCGGTGAAACCATAAAGATATCATTTTCACTAAAATCATATGTTTTTGATTTAATGGTAATTGAGATATTGCCTTTTAAGACTAGAAAAAAATTGCAGAAATCTCTTTTCATTGGGAGATTATTCTGTAAATTAATCAAAAAAATGTTGATTGAATTACCATAATATATTTGATTTTTTATCACATACATTGCACCTCTTTTTGAAATATCCAAAGATTAATAAAACACTAAATAGTTTTAATATATCAGATAATTCAGAAATGTAAACGATATCGTTATAAATCGCAGGTTTTTTCCATAAAAATTAGCCAATACTTACAAGATATTGTGAAATCCTTGTAAATATTGACTAATATATTATTTATTAATATTCATAAACCTGAATCTTATAAGTTGATGGCAAATCTTTTAATTGTATCATCATTTTTTCGTCACCGTTTAAGACACGTCCCGCTTTCCATTCTCCGTTAACAAATTCGCCTTCTTCATATCGTAGTAAATCAACGTGTGTATTTTTTCCTGGTTTTGAAAAGAATTGAACTTTCATCATCGTTCCAATAACAAAGAATTCATTTTCTGAAACTTCAAAAATCATACCGCCAGAAGTTGGCTTATAGGGTGCTTTCGGCAAGTAAGATACTAGAATATCATATTTGTCAAAATGAAGGAGTTTACCAAAGTCATGTTCATTTCTCTTTACAAAGCTCTGTAAATGATTAGAGTTTCTATATTTATAATAAAGCGGCTTGATATTTTCGATAATGGAATAGCTCTTGGCAAGATATGCTGCGCTGCCTTCAATTTCAAATGCTGACGGGTCAATATTCAAAGCCATCATTAATTCTAATGGTGGTTTGTCAATACTTTCCGGATTCATCAAGAGTTCTTCAATGCCGAATGGTGAATAACAAATCGCGTTACATCCTCCTACAGCATAAAAAGCATAGGTAGCCGATACCGCATCTTTGCGGACTTCCGGAATGAATAGTGGATTGCTGTTCTGACTATATTGATCCAGCACATCAGGAACGTATGGAACATAAATATCCGGTGCTAGACAAAATAGAGAAGGAGCCATTAAATTCCACATTTTTTGCATCTTCATTACAGGACCGCCGCTTGGATAGGTTCCAGCACGCCACGGGAATTGTTCCAACCATGCATTGGCGTAGCAAGGAAGTGGATAAGCGTTTTGTCCAGTCTGAGTAATTTTTTCTACTGTAGATGCAAAATAATAGGCCATAAAGTATTCTGCTGCATCATAGCCAAATGCTTCTTCCCATGTTCCAGAAACTTGGAATTCTTCCGCGACGATTCTAGGAATTTCTTGAGAAAAAGCTTCATTTGCAATAACAGAATAATCCCGGTCAGTACCTAAAAGTCCAATTTCATTTTCAACCTGCATCACAATAACAGTATTTTCTTCTGAATCAATAGATTTGATAAAATTCATTAAATGGTAAAAAGCATTTGCATCCTTCTCAACTGCAGCTTCACATAATGGAGATATGGTATTTATGGCTTCTCCGGTTGCTTTACAGGCACGGAAATAAGTTTTTGTATCTTGTTTCATCCAGTGTGGCACATATTTAGATTCTGAATTTTTCCATAAGCCAAACCAGAGGAAAATAAGATGCATGTTATTTTCACGCGCTTGGTTGATCAGTCCTTCAACGAGGCTAAAGTCGAATTGATTTTCTTCAGGTTCGAGTAATTCCCAGTAAACAGGGACAATAACGGAATTCATGTTTAATGTTTTTATATTTGGCCAAACGTTTTTTTTCATATATTCGAGGCTAGAGGCACTGGAATTACGGATTTCCCCCGCTAAAGCAATAAAGGGTTCATCATGAACGTATAAAGTTGGAATAGCATTGTTCCTTTTAATATGAGGCAAAGTTGACATTATATAAGCATCCTTTCATAATAAGACTATATTAATATGATAATAAATTATGAGATCAGAAAAAACCCTAAAATATTTAAATGGATATGAATATATTAAGAAAGAGATGGTGCTTCTTTTAGCTATGAAAAAGGTTTTTTTTACAAAATATACCGAACAAAATATAAAACTTCCTATTGTTTTATATTCTCTAGGATTAGATCATAGGCAGGAATACATTAACAGACCAACAGGCTTGCCTTTATTTCAGTGGATTCAAGCTGTCAAAGGAAGCGGTGTGCTAGAAATAGACAATAAACAGTACGTGGTGGAGGAAGGGAGTGGGATGTTACTCTTTCCCGATGATGGTCATAAATATTACGGAGTGAATAGCGAATGGGATGTTCATTTCATGTGTTTTACAGGCTATGGGACAAAGGTTTTTTTCGAAAACATAGGAATTAAACAATCAGGTATTTATAAACAAAAGGATATTGAAAAAATAGAACAATTTATGGAAGAGTTATTTTTAATATTTACACGAAATAGCCCAACAGAAATGTATGATTTTTCAAAAGTACTTTATGAAATCTTATTGGAAATTGCAAAATCAACCACGATACAAAATGAAAAGTCTTTTCAAAATCAGAATAAGAAAATACATCTCGTTATGGACTACATAAACGAACATTATACAGAGCCTATTGTGTTATCTGATTTAGCAGAAATAGTAGATTTGTCAAAAGAATATCTTTGTCAGTTATTTAAAAAAATAAATGGATTTTCTATTTTTGACTATATTACTGATGTTCGTTTAGCTCAGGCGAAAACTTTACTCATTCAAGAAAGGGACGAGAAAATCAAGAACATCAGTAGATTGTGCGGATATGAAGATGTCAGCTATTTTGGGATGGTATTTAAGAAAAAAGAAGGTATGACGCCAGTGAAATTCAGAGAACTGCATTAGAGTGGATAATAAAAGAAGTTTTAAGGGTGCCTAGCATTATTAAAAAGCTTGGCATTTTTTTATTATTGAGGATCAATCTATCGAATACAAAATAAAATAGGATAAAAATTAACCTTTAATTTTTATCCTATTTTTATAATTAAAGATATATGGCGGTAAAAGTAACAAGAATCTATATCTATTAAGTTAATTAAAGGAAATGATTAATTGTAAAGTTAGATTATTATTAAGAATGTAAGCGTAATCAGCGTTTTTTATTTAATAGTAAAAGGAGAGAAAGTCGAAAATGACTAATAAGGTGGATATAAATATAAAGCCAAAACGAGGAGTTTCTCTTTACAGTTATGCTGGTGAATATGGTGTCACAATGAGTTTGGAAGATATGTTTGCTGAAATGCATGATATGGGTGCGAGGGGGTTAGAAATCCTAGCAAACTCACATATTGAAGGCTATCCAAATCCTAGTGAAGAATGGCTCGAGAATTGGGACAGGTTGATTGAAAAATATGATATTGTACCGGTTGAATATGGACATTGGGTAGATTCCCGCCTCTATCAGGGAAGACATCTTACTGCGGAGGAATCGTATGAGATGCTGGTTCGCGATTTCAAACTAGCCAACAGACTCGGTTTCACCGTTCTGCGTACCAAATTAGGTGTCATTAATAATGATTTAACTCCTGTAGAAAATTGGAGAGAGTTTATTAAAATGGCCCTACCGATGGCAGAAAAGTATAATGTGCGCATGTGTCCGGAGATTCATGCTCCTACGCTTCTAAAATCCATGATGGTGGATGATTATGTGGAGTTCATTGAAGAGACAGGAACGAAATATTTTGGACTAAACATTGACTTCGGTGTTTTTACAACACAAACTATACCAGCCAGTGAATGGGGGCCAAATGAGTTTATCATGCCTGAAAGTGATCACAGTCCCGTAAAGGATATTATCCCGCTGCTGCCTTATGTATATTGTTGCCATGCAAAATTCGTAAAGATGTCAGATGATTTCGAAGAGATGACGATTCCATATGAAAAGATCATCAATACACTGATAGAGCACAATTGGGACGGTTATATGGTAAGTGAGTATGAAGGTCCAAAGAAAGATGTGCCTGGTTATGCAGTTGAACAGGTTCGGAAACACCACGTTATGATGAAAAGAATTTTGGGAGAATAGGAGAGAATCGAAATGTTAGAAAAACCTTGTATTCAATCGAGAGGATTTAAAAATGTAGAAAGAAATGGACAAGTCATAGGCTTTCAGGTTAACATCAGATCCCTTTATTATCGCGGACTCTGGCTTTCTCAGCTGCGCCCAGCTACTGTTACTGTAGATGGGGAAACGTTCTCGGGGGATCAAATTACCTGGACCATTAATGATGTTACTTATACACAAGCTGAAATGGCAGAACTTGGTGATGTTCACTGGGGTCTTTTAAAACCTGCCACTTTAACTGTTGCAAAAGAAGGCGGTTTGGAATCAGGGAGCCATGAAATAGAAGTCAACTATACTTATAGCTGCTCCTATTTTCCTCCAGTTGCTGATACAGTTCTTGGCGGTACACAAAAGCGGACACTAATTTTGGTTTGATAATTTCTTAAGTAATGGGTGAGGAAAGAGACTGAACCTGTTATCGACCGGTGCAACAGTCAGCAAAAAGGGTTTTTAGTGCCCGAACGGGAACCGGAACCGGTGCCACGGTCACCAAAAAGGGCTCTTGGTGCCCAAACGGTGAACGGAACCGGTGCCACGGTCACCAAAAAGGACTCTTGATGCCCCAACTGGTGAACGGAACCGGTGCCATGGTCTCCAAATAAGTGCTCAAGGTGACAGGAACCATTCCCATGAGCACCAAAATAAATTCTTGAAAGTTTGATAGTTTTCCAAGAGAAATCTTCCCGGGGATGACTGTGGTGCATTCCATTTCGGAGAACTGTGGTATATGTTTGGAACATTAAAGAGAAATTGGCGTCCAAATTCTGCAGCTGATTATGAACTGTCGGATAGAATGGTAACGGCATGGACACACTTTATAAAAAATGGAGATCCTGACAACACGAACCAAAATTACGACTGGATTCCATATTCCAGTGAGAACCTTTTTGTAAGTGAATTCGATGTAAATTAAGTCTAACTGCATTGTCTAGTAGTTTAATAGATACAAAATTAAAAACTCAAAAAGTAAGAGGCGATGTATTTGAAGAAAAAACTGTTAATAAATCCAATTTTACCAGGCTTTTATCCTGATCCTTCCATCTGTCGGGTAGGTGATGATTTCTATATGATTACGTCGAGTTTCTCCCTATTCCCGGGGGTTCCGATTTTTCATAGTACGAACCTTGTCAATTGGGAGCAGATTGGGAACATACTAGACCGTAAGTCACAACTGCATACCACGGCGGATCATATGACAGCGGGAATCATGGCCCCAACACTTCGTTATCATGACGGTACCTTTTATATGATTACGACAAATGTCAGCGACAAATGGAATTTTATTGTGACTGCTACTGATCCCAAGGGGCCATGGTCAGATCCGTACTGGATTGAAGGCTGTCCGGGAATCGATGCATCCTTATTTTTCGATGACGATGGGAAGGCATACATCACCGGTACTAGAGGAGAAGTTAGTCATGACGACACACATGGAAGTCAAGTGATCTGGATCGGTGAAATTGATCTGGTCAATATGCAACTTGTCGGTGAAAAAAAGACGATTTGGGGTGGAGCCTTAACAAATTGTGCTTCACCTGAAGCTCCTCATCTGTACAAGAAGGATGGGTATTACTACTTGATGATTGCAGAGGGTGGTACGGAACATTTCCATGCAGTCACGATCGCACGCGCAAAAAATATTTTTGATTATTATGAGGGATATGCAGGAAATCCGATTTTGACCCATCGCCACCTAGGGAAACAGTATCCAATCTGTAATGTTGGCCATGCTGATTTCGTTGAATTGAAAAACGGGGAATGGTATGCTGTTATGCTTGCCTCACGCCTCATCGAAGGCTATCATAAAAACCTTGGTAGGGAAACCTTTATTGCACCAGTCGTTTGGGAGGGTGGTTGGCCGGTCATAAGCCCTGGAACGGGGAAAGTAGAATGGAGCTATCCCGCACCTGAACTCCCTGCCACTGCGCAAAAGCCTAGAGTGGTAAGGGATGATTTTGAGGGCGGAAAGCTAGGAATGGCTTGGGTATATTTCGGCACACCTTATGAAGATTTTCATACGCTCTCAGACAGCAAGTTGTCTTTGAAATTGCTGCCGCGTTCTATGAGCCCTGAGTTACGTAAAATCGACTTGTCTGCAACCAAAACGGATAAGGGTGTTCCGAGTTTAAGCTTTATCGGACGCAGACAACAGCATGCAAACTTTCGGATTTCAGTTAGTATGCGATTTGATGCATTATCAGAGAATGAGACAGCAGGACTTGTCGTGATGCAGGCAACTAATCATCAATTCCGGTTCGAGCAGTCGATGGAAAAAGGACAGCAAATTCTGAGGCTGATCCAGTGTACTAGTGAGCTAACTGGATACCCGCACCAACCGCACTTCAAAGGTATAACGACTGAAAGCGAGCTAGCAAAAACTGTAGTCGATGGCGGAGAAATCATTCTGAGCATTATTGCAGAAGGACAAGATTATAGCTTTTATTATGGCAAAGTAGACGAGAGCCTAACCATATTATACGAGAAGGCAGACGCGAGAAAAATAAATCCCGAAATTGTCGGCGGCATGGTGGGAACAATGCTTGGCATGTTTGCAAGTTCGAACGGACAAGAGAGTACTAACATTGCACAATTTGATTGGTTTGACTATAACGGAACTGAACAATAAAGATCGTCGTTAGAGAGATTAAAAATCATAGTTAGATTTTTAATCTCTCTATTTTTTAAAAAAATTCCCAAAAAACAAGGATAAGAATTGTACCATTAAGAGATTAAATAAGAGAAATGAAATTAGTGTAAAGGCAGGTAAAATTAAATAAGTACCGCTTTAATTTTTAGAACAGGAGAAAGGGAATGCAAAGGTTTATAAAAGTAAAGATCAATATGCCGTTACTAATTCTCATGATCAACACATTTATTGCATTAGTAGGGGTTGGGCTAGCGATTCCGGTTCTTCCCAAATTTATTTCAGAAATAGGTGCCAGCGGTAAAGATATGGGATATCTCGTAGCCGCAACAGGCTTAACTCAGTTTCTTTTTTCACCACTAGGCGGGAAGCTTTCAGATCAATATGGTCGGAAAATCATCACAATTATTGGGCTTTCGATCATTGCGATATCCCAATTTATGTTTAGTGTCGGTACCGATCTTTGGATCCTCTATCTATCACGCTTTATTGGGGGTATTGGTGTTGGCTTGCTTATACCCGCTACGATGGCATATGTGGCGGATGTTACCACATTAGAAAATCGCGGGAAAGGGATGGGGTTACTGGGTGCTTCCATTTCGCTAGGTTTTGTTATTGGACCAGGAATTGGTGGATTTCTTGCAGAGTTCGGCATACGTGTACCGTTCTATGCTTCAGCACTTGCCGCAGTTATCGCGATGATTGTCTCTCTAATATTTTTACCTGAGTCATTGTCAAAGGCACAACAACATGAGTTTAGAAATTCAACGTTGGAACAAAATGGAATGGTTCATGACATCAAAAGGTCTTTTAAGGTGTCTTATTTCGTACTATTACTGCTTGTCTTCACCATGACATTTGGTCTCGCAAACTTTGAAACAATCTTTGGATTATATGTTAGTGAAAAGTATGAGTATACTCCTAAAGATATTTCCATCATCATGACCATTGCAGCCTTGATTGGGGTTATCATTCAGGCGCTTTTAGTAGACAAACTTCTTCAACGATTTGATGAGATTAGAGTTATTAATGTTTGTTTCTTCTTATCTGCTCTAACGATGGTTGTTATGTTACTATCTGGGAATTTTTTATTTATGTTGATGATGAATATCTTGTTTATCTTATTTACATCGATTCTCCGCCCGGCGATTAATACGTTGCTATCAAAAATGGCTGGAAGTGAACAAGGCTTCGCAGCAGGCATGAACAATGCGTATAGCAGTTTAGGTAATATTATCGGACCTTCATTAGCGGGAATTTTATTTGATGTATCCTTTAATGTTCCATTTATATTTGGTGCTGTTATTTTGTTAGGCAGTATTGTTATGTGTGTGGCATGGAATCAAAAAGCTAGACAAAATTCTGATTTTGTCTAGCTTTTAAGCGGGCAAAAATAAACTAGTTAAGGAGAAGATGATATGGCAATGGAAATTGGATTAAATTTATTCTCAGTATTTAAGGAACTAAACGAAGATTACTTTGGTACCTTGGAGCAGGTTGCAGAAATGGGATATAAGAATCTTGAATTGCTAACGGTGAATTTTTCTACGGGAGAGCGATATACAGATGCTTTTTCCCTTCCAGTTATCAAACAGAAATTGAAGGACTTAGGGTTGAATGCATTTTCTGCGCATGAAGGTGTTGCTCCAGGGAGCTCAATAATGGATGCTGATTGGGATCGGATTGTTGAAGAAAATGCAGCACTTGGATGTCAGTCGATTGTTTTCCCGATGGCGTTTATTTCAGGCCGTGAAGACACATTGCAAACAGCAGAACATCTTAATCAAATAGGGAAGAAATGCAAAGAAGCGGGTTTAAGCTTTTATTATCATAACCATGCTCATGAATTTAGGAGAGTAGGAGAAACATCATTATTTGAACTACTTGCAGAAAATACTGATCCGGCACTCGTAAAATTTGAGTTGGACCTAGTATGGGTTATGAGGGGTGGATTTGATCCTTTGGCATTACTCGAAAAACTGGGCAGTCGCTGTGATATGATCCACCAAAAGGATTTAGGACAGCATGTAAATCCGGTTACTATATTCCCATCTTCACCTCAAGAATCAGACCTAGATACGATGAAAATTTACACAGAGATTGTAAAACCAAATGATTTTGTTAATTTAGGGACCGGTATCGTCAATTTCCAAGAGACTTACCAAAAGCTCCATCAATTAGGATTCGTTCGTTATGCCATCGTAGAAAACGAAGGACAGCTGGGGAATAAATTCACAAGTATTGCAAATGATTTAAAAGTTATGGAGAAATATGTTCAGGTACTTTAAAGACTATTAAATTTTTTTGTAGTGGTTAACCGCAAAGGTATAGATAAACTTTTGCGGTTTTTTTGAATTTTTTCAAATCTATTACCTTATTCATTTGTTCGGGAGGTTTTATGAAATATCCATATGAAAGTGTAGTAGTGAATGAAGAAATACCGATGTTTATGTTGATGACGAGTGTTAAATATGTAGCGATGCATTGGCATGACAGGATTGAATTCCTATTTGTTCTGAAAGGACGGATTCATGTATTTGTCGGCAAAGAGGAGTATTTTTTACAAGAAGATGACTTGCTGCTTATAAATAGTAATGAAGTTCACGGAGTAGAATCGAGTGAGGATAATAAGCTAATAGTCCTTCAAATACCTGTCTCATTAATAAAAAAATGGTACAAAAATATTGAAAATGAAACGTTTCACTGCCAATCCTTTCAATCTGTGGAACAAGCAAGGTTTGATGAAATTCGGTCGTTAATTGCCCAATTGATGTTATTCTCAAGAAATAAAATGGATGGTTATGAAGTAAAAATTCATTCTCTATTGTTAGATATAGTTTACAAACTTCTTTGCCATTTTAGAGTAAACAATAATCTGCAATTATACAGAAACAGCAAAAAAGATATAGAAAGACTTACTAGGATTACAAGCTATATTCAACAGAATTTTATGCATCCACTTACATTAAATGAAATAGCAGAAAATGAACAACTAACGGTCCCTTACTTATCCAAGTATTTTCAACAGCATATGGGCCAATCCTTTGTAAAATATTTAAATGGTATTCGCTTAGAACATGCTGTCCGAACGATGCTGGAATCAGATTGGCCCATTATTCAAATCGCAATGGATTCTGGCTTTTCTAACCTAAATACCTTTCATAAACTGTTTAAAGAAACCTTCCACTCAACTCCCTATCAATATCGAAAAAAGCAATCGTATAAAGCTATCAGTATCCGACAAAAGAAAAAAGGAGTTGAAGGGTATCAATATAACGAAGAAGAGGATTTAAGCTATTTGAATAAATATTTGTTATTTTCTGAATAATAATAAAAATTGATATCATTTATATTAAAATACTGGACGTTTTCTAGTAAATTCCTCTCTATAATAGTCAATAATAAACCGCTTTCATATAAAAGAATTCTAATTATGAAGGAATCTTTCTAAAAGGCGGGTTATTGCTGAATAAAAATAGGGGGTAAATGAATGAGAAAATTGATTAGTATTATTTTAGTAGTTTTTTTACTGTTGATTTCTGCGTGTAGTCCGAAACAGGAAAGCTCAACAAATGAGAGCTCTGAATCAGGAGACGACGTACCAGAGGTTAATATGGTATTGTTTTCAGGTTCCGTTCCTAAAGATTTAAAAATAGTTGAGGATGAAATTAACAAGCTTACCAAGGAAAAGATTAATGTAAAAATAAAATTAACACCCATTAACATTGGAAACTATGTTCAACAAACTAATTTGATGCTATCAAGCAATGAAAAAGTAGATTTAATGCTTGTTGCGTCCTTTTTTGGCTACACTTCCCAAGCTGCAAAAGGACAATTACTCCCACTGGATGATTTGGTAGACAAATATGGCCCAGATATCAAAAAGGTAATGGATAAAGATTATTTGAATGCATCAAAGGTTGCTGGAAAATTGTATGCGGTCCCAACACAACGAGATATGGCTTCAGCCAGTGGGATTATGATGCGTAAAGATTTGGTAGAGAAATATAACATTGATGTTAATAAGGTAAAAACTTTAGATGATGTAGAGTCAGTCCTGAAAACGATAAAGGATAACGAGAAAGATATAACTCCACTTGTCCCTTCTAATCCTGGACAGCAGCCAACGATGATCTATAACTGGTTCGATCGTTTAGGTGATGGTTTAGGTGTATTACCTAAATATGATAATAAATTGAAAGTAGTAAACCTGTATGAAACGAATGAATATGCAGAGCTTGTAGAGAAAATGCGGAAATGGCAAAATGAAGGACTTCTCATGAAAAATCCAGGTACCAATACTGAAACGGGCGCAAATTTAGTAAAGTCAAATGTAGGTTTTAGTTATTTAAGTCCGTTAAAACCAGGGGTAGATTCACAGGAATCTAAAAATACTCAAATGCCTATGGTTTCAGCATCACTTGGAGAACCTGTGTCGACAACATTTGGTGTAACAACGATGATGTGGGGCATTCCTCAAAGTTCCAAGATTCCAGAAGCTGCGATGAAATTTCTTAACTTAATGTATCAAGACAAAGAGTTAGTCAATTTATTAAGTTGGGGTATTGAAGGAAAGCATTATGAAAAAGTATCAGAAACCTTGGTTAAGTATCCGGAAGGCGTGGATGCAACAAACAATGGATACAATTTAAATATGAATTTCGCTATGGGTAATTCCTTCCTCTCCTATATATTTGAAGGGGATGACCCAACCCTTTGGAATCAAACGGATGAATTTAATAAAAGTGCGATTAAATCTAAGGCACTAGGTTTTAATTTTGATAGTTCACCGGTTAAAACAGAAGTTACCGCGGTTACGAATGTCGTAAATAAATATACAATCGGCTTGGAGAACGGTGTGTTAGATCCAGAAACGGAATTGCCTAAATTTATTAAAGAATTGAAGGCTGCAGGTATGGATAAGATTATTGCCGAAAAACAAAAACAATTGGATGAATGGGCTAAAACGCAAAAATGATATCCACCAAGTGGAGAGATTAAAAATCCCAATTTGATTTTTAATCTCTTTTTTTATAATGCTTTTTAAACAACAAATGGGACAAAGGGGGAATAGGGATGTCAGAAGTTACGGTTAAAAACTTGCAAGCAGATGTCCAATCGCTGCCTGTGAGGAAGGTTAATAGCATACTGATGAAATTGAAAAGGGCTCTGCCGCTATTTATCATGATGCTGCCTGGATTACTTTACTTACTGATCAATAATTATTTACCGATGTTTGGTCTTATCATTGCATTTAAGGATATTAATTTTGCAAAAGGGATTCTGGCAAGTGATTGGATTGGGTTTAAAAACTTCGAATACTTGTTTAGCACAAGAGATGCTTTTGTAATTACGCGTAATACCATTCTATATAATGGTGGTTTTATTATTTTAAATACTGTTTTGGCTATCGCTGTAGCGATTATGTTGAATGAAATCAAAAATAAGCTGGCGAAAGGTTTTTATCAAAGTGTCATCCTTATGCCATTTTTGATTTCAATGGTCATTGTTAGTTATTTGGGATATGCCTTCCTTAGCGAGGATACCGGTTATCTGAACCATACTATTCTACCGTTGCTTGGGCTCGATGAAGTTTCCTGGTATTCAGAAGCCAAATATTGGCCCTATATTATAACCTTTATCAATATATGGAAAGGTATTGGTTTCTTGTGTGTCATTTACCTGGCAGCAATTATTGGAATCGACCAAGAATTCTATGAAGCTGCCACATTGGATGGTGCGAATAAATGGAAGCAAATTATTCATATAACTATACCATCCATTATGCCAGTTATTATCATGATGACATTACTGGCGATTGGAAGGATTTTTTATTCAGATTTCGGTTTGTTCTATCAAGTACCAATGAATTCGGGTGCGATCTATGACACGACAAATGTTATTGATACCTATGTTTACCGTGGGTTAATGCAGCTTGGGGATATCGGGATGTCAGCAGCTGCCGGTTTATATCAATCCGTTGTGGGTTTTATCCTTGTGTTAGTGTCAAATTATCTCGTACGTAAAAAAAGTAAAGACAATGCATTATTTTAAGCCGGAGGAGGAGCAAAATGTATAGATCAGATCGAATTACAAATTGGGTTTCCCATAGCTTTTTACTCATACTTGCTGCAGGGAGCATTATTCCCTTGTTCCTTCTTCTATCTTCTTCCTTTTCAAGTGAAGCCTCTATTTTGAGGACGGATATTCCTTTTTTCCAAAGGAGTTTAGCTTTGCGGCATATGAGTACCTGCTAACGAATTCAGCAAGTATTTTACGAGCTTACGGGGTGACCATTTTTGTTACCGTATTTGGAACCTTTATCAGTCTAGCGATGACTGCGTTTTTGGCGTATGCACTGTCTCGCCGTGATTTACCTTACAGAAACTTTTTTGCTTTCTTTGTTTTCTTTACACTCTTATTCAATGGTGGACTAGTTCCGACCTATCTCGTATATACCCAAGTATTTGATATTAAAAATACGATTTGGGCATTAATCGTTCCAGGATTGTTAATGAACGGATTTAACGTCCTATTAATGAGAACATTCTTTATGACTTCCATCCCTGAGCCTGTTGTTGAATCCGCACGGATGGATGGTGCAGGTGAATTTAGAACCTTCTTCTCCATCATCCTGCCGCTTTCATTGCCGATCCTGGCTACGATTGGGTTGCTTCAAACAATCTTTTATTGGAATGACTG
This sequence comes from Neobacillus niacini, assembly GCF_030817595.1. GTDB lineage: Bacteria > Bacillota > Bacilli > Bacillales > Cytobacillaceae > Neobacillus > Neobacillus niacini_G. Next base: position 2,069,703 of record NZ_JAUSZN010000001.1, on the reverse strand, counting down.
GTTTAATGGACTTGTGTATATCACAGAACCAACCTTATTTAGTATCCAAAATATGTTAAACAGGATGTTGTCGGACATACAATTTTTGGCAAGCAGTAATTTAGGTACAAACACAAGTTCAGCTGCTGCCCAAATTCCTACCACCGGTGTGCGGATGGCGATTGCAGTAATTGGTATCCTGCCGATACTCATTGCTTATCCATTTTTTCAAAAGTATCTAGTGAAAGGGATTGCTTTGGGATCGGTTAAAGGCTGACATAGAACAGGGGAGGGCAAGCTGCCTTCCCTATTTTATTGAATAAAACTAGACCCAATCATCTTGATCGCGGCTATAGTTCTTCTTCAAAAGCCAGTTCAACAGACTTTCTTGGTGAATATTCGGCTAGCCAGGCATGTAGTGGCCTTCGTTTGTTTGATATTCGGTCGCATACCATTATCTCCTGTCCATTCGTTATCCATTCCTTTAATGTGGCAGGAAATTGATTTTCTTCGAAATGGAATACAGCAATCTCACCAATCGCAGGGGGAAAAGGACATTTGCGTATATGGTTTTTCAGTTTCGATAATACCTTCTTATAATCCATCTCAGAACAAAATTCGAACCATTGCTGAACCGTTTCATTTTTTAATATACAATTGGGATAAACGGATTCAATCAGTACTAAAAGTCTGACTACCTCTTCCTTGGTCATAGGATTTCCTCCTGTAACAAAATTTTTCCTTCCCGTATCAAACGGTCAACCGTATCAGACATCAATGATTTATTAGATTTTTCTTCTAGCTATGGTTCCTCTGCACTTCTAGTTTTTTCCAAATAGCCTTTGCCCAATACAATAGGCTGCTAATTTCCCCTTTAAGATTCTAATAATGGTGCTCATCAATAATTTCAAGGAATAAAACTTAAATATTATTATTATTAGGTGACATAAATACTAAACTTATTCGACTAATTTATGAGTATAAAAAATTGGAGGACAAATGGAGTTGACCAGCGGATGAATAGTAACATAATTTCGGAATGGTTTTACTTGTACAATAAAGATATATACCATTATTTAGTTTATTACATCGGGTCGAGTGATGTAGAAGATTTGGTGCAGGAAGTTTTTATTCGAGCGATTAAAGGTTTTGATACTTTTCAGCAAAAAGCAAGTCCTAAAACCTGGCTTTTTTCAATTGCGCGCCATGTTGGGATTGATGAAATGAGGAAAAGGAATCGGTTGAGAATGAAGCAAAGGAATTCGTTCCGGGATGAGCAATCGGATATGGAAACACCGGAGAATCTACTCCAACTCAATGAAAATAACAAATTGCTTTATCAAGCGATCCAATCACTAAAAGCAAATTATCGAGATGTAGTCATCCTTAGAGGGATTAAAGAACTCTCTGTATCTGAAACAGCCTCCATATTAAATTGGAATGAAAATAAAGTTCGAACTACCTATCATCGTGCGTTAAAGTCACTACAAAAAAGCATTGGAGGATTTTCTCATGAAAAAGAATGAGGAATTTTATGATTTAGAGCAAAAAATTCGATCATTACCAGAACCTGATTATGATAAAAAGTTTACTAAAGAAACACAAGATATCATCCATGAAAACCTAATCCAATTTGCCCGTTCTTATGATAAGAAGAAAAAGAGAACTGGAATAATGAAAAAGATTTCATTAGGTTTAGCAAGTATCGCTGCCTTTGTGTTATTCGCCATTCTTATAATCCCGACAATAAGTCTCGATTCAAATCAACAAGGGCAGCAAGGTAAAGGAGAACCTACAGTAGATAGCAACAATGATAATGAAGAAATAGATCAGAATGAATCTGAAGAAAACCTTTATGAAAACGCAGAATATGGATTTACCTTTACGTTACCCGAAAGTTGGGAGGGCTATCAGATTGTATCGGATTCGTGGGAAGGTATAGGTGCTGATCAACAACAAATGGAAAATGGTCAAATCCTTTTAATTAGACATCCTGCATGGACGGAGGAAAAACCAAGACAAGATATTCCGATTATGATTTTTACGATTAAACAATGGACCTCACTTGAAAAGGGGGAATTTCATATTGGTGCAGCACCGATTGGACCAACATTGCTAGCCCAAAATAATGAATATGTTTTCGCACTTCCAGCTAGATATAACTTTGCATTTCTAGAGGGCTATGAAGAAGTAGAAACCATTTTACAAAACAACCCGCTTCAACCGAAAAATGTAGTAAAGTAGCTTCTTTCGCAAAGATTTTTTCCAAACTTAACTTAAGCTGGATTATGTTAAAATGATAATACTAACTTGGAAAATGAGGGATTGTCTTGAATAAAATAAATAACATTTATTGCGTTGGTCGAAACTATGCTGCACATGCCAAAGAATTACAAAATGAAGTGCCGACTTCTCCCATGCTATTTTCCAAACCTACTCATGCTCTTATAGAAGCTGCTGGTCAGGAAATTTCACTCCCTAGTAACCGAGGATCTATTCATTTTGAAACCGAAGTTGTCATTCGAATAGCCAAACCATATGAAACGGGGATAAAAGTAGAGGATATAGTAGATAGTATTGCAATCGGCATTGATTTTACACTTAGGGATGTCCAGAGCGAACTCAAGAAAAAAGGACATCCTTGGCTATTAGCAAAAGGGTTTCCAAACTCAGCGATTGTCAGCAAATTTATTCCCTTTCCGGGGATAGAAGAAATGAAGCAGAATGATTTTTCCTTAATTAAAAATGAAGAAAAGGTGCAGCAAGGGAATATCACTAATATGATTTTTGATTTACAGACCATTATCGATTTCACAGCCCTAAACTTTGGTTTAGGAGAAGGGGATTTAATCTTTACGGGAACCCCTGAAGGTGTCGGTCCCGTTAACGACAACGATCATTTAACATTACTTTGGGGGAATTCCATACTTGGTGAATGTTTGATCAAATTTGATTAACTTGTCGAAAAGGTTCTTAGGAATTCCTAGGGCCTTTTTTCAGTCCTAAACCTTATTTTTTTCAATAAATTTAAGAATATCATCCAATGACTGATTACGTTTTCCCGAAGTAATTAGATTAAACAAATCTCCCTTCTCTAGTATCCTTTTCTTCAGGTTGAAAATTGTGAAGTCTGTCGGCTTTATGCCCGCTTCAACTTCTCCCCAAGTTAGAGGAGTAGCTACCGTTGGTTCTGATTTTGCTCTCGCCGAGTAAACCACTGGCATTGTCCTTCCTCGCCATAGCTGCAAGTAATCGAAATAAAGTTTTTTTCCTCTCTTGGAAACCACTCGTTCAAGAGTTACGTGCTGCGGCAATTTCTCACCAAAATACTGAGCAACAAAGGTATTAATCTTTCTGGTTTGTTCAAATGTATATTGGGGCAAAATCGGTACAAAAACTTGCATGCCAGAAGAACCTGATGTGCGAGGGACGGAAATCAAACCAAGCGATTCTAGAAGTTGCTTCAACTTTAGTGCAACCTCTAACACAAGATCAAAGCTATTATCATCAGGAGGATCTAAATCGAATACCATTTCCATCGGATAATCGGGTTTTTTATGGGTATCAAATGGAACGTGGAATTCAATTGCACCATAGTTCGCAGCCCAAACTAGTGTAGCCCGGTCATTTAATAATATTCTCTCCTTCTCCTTATAGAAAGTTTGGCTGACCCATTTTGGCGCAGTTTGAGGAACTGATCTTTTTTCAATCTTCTTACCAGATATACCCTGAGGATAAACCCATATCATTAATAATCGTTCTTTGGCATGCTGTATAAGATAAGATGAAACATCAAGCAAATACTGAATATAGTCCATCTTTGTAATGCCTTGATTTTCCCAAATAATTTTGTCTGGGTGTGTAATTTGAATGACATGACCATCAACCTCTATTACTTCCACATGAAAGACCTCCTGTTCTCCTCTATATTTTCAGTGGTTATCGTAAAAACTATGTATTATCTAATTATTGGGGTGATCAAACTGGATCCTATTTTTGCAATGGAGCCTGTTAGCAGTGATATTATTCCGACAGGGGAGGAATGGATTGCGCAGGTTAAATGGGATGGGGTTCGAATCCTTACCTATTCCGACACACACGAAGTACGGCTTTATAATCGAAAAAAGAATGAACGAACCATCCATTTTCCAGAGATTATACCCCTTCATGAATACTGTTCCAGCAATTCCGTAATTTTAGATGGAGAAGTCATTGCTTTAGGGGAAGATGGCAGACCCTCTTTCCAACAAGTAATGAGACGAGATGGGTTACGGAACTTAGAACGCATAAAAATGGCTGCAGAATCTGTTCCGATTATCTATATGATTTTCGATGTGATTTATTTGAATGGGGAGTGGATTGATAACAAGCCGTTTCAAGTTAGAAATGAACTACTTGCAGACATCATTACTCCTAACGATCATATTCAACTAGTTCCTTCTATCTCTGAAGCAGAAGCCTTATTCAAAGCCATTAAGGAACAAGGAATGGAAGGGATCGTAATGAAAAGGCTTAGTTCACATTATTCAATTGGAAAAAAGCGGGATGACTGGCTCAAGGTGAAAAATTATCGTGATATCATCGCCGTTATCGGAGGATTTACATTAGGGCATGATACCATAAATTCCATACTACTTGGTCTATATGATAATAAAGGGAACCTTCATTATGTAGGTCATACGGGGACCGGGAAAATGACAGTTGTTGACTGGAAAGAACTAACGAAAGAATTAAGGGAATTGGTAACAGACGAGCATCCTTTTCACAAGACACCTCAACGCCATGCGCATGCCACCTGGGTAACACCAGTAAAAACGGTTAAGATAAAATTCGCTGAGTGGACGGAAGGTGGAGCCATGAGGCAGCCAAGTATTGAAGGATTTATTGAGGTTCCTCCTAAAGAATGTTTGTTGGAAAGGTCCTAATATTATTAATTGAAACGGGAAAACTGCCGACGTGAATTCGACAGTTTTCTCCATGGATTATTAACGAAAGAACCTTCCGACAGTATCGGTAAAATCATCCCAGATACCATTTCTGTTTCGTCCATTTTGAATATCGTTTGTATAGTTGTTCATTTGGCTGTAAAAATCGTTATCGTAAGAAACATAAACATTGTGAATTTTTTTATCAGCTGCCCTTACTTGGTCAGCAATCCTTTGCTCAAGACGAGTTGATACTTCTTTATAGTTGGTACCACCTGTTCCATTGTTACCATTCATATTCGTACCATTATTACCGGTGTTTGTGTTTGTTCCAGTTATACGATCTGTCCCAGCACCTGTATTGTTTCCGGTTATCGCACCAGTCCCAGTATTCATGTTGGGACCTGTAGTGCCTGTATTCCCAGAGTTCGTATAGTTTCCTGTAAACCCGTTTCCTACGTTCGTGTTGTGTCCTGTAGTCCCGTTATTTCCAGTATTTGTGTTGGTTCCAGTAATCCCTGCATTACCAGTCCCGGTATTTTGGGTATTCCCAGCATTATTACCGTTTCTACCAATGTTATTCGTTGTACCTGTGCCAGTGCCGGCGCGATCCCCAGTAGTCCCGCCTTGCTGATTGTTTAATCGCACAGCCACATATGCGTCGTTATTACGGATGATTACATGGGCTTGATCCACTTCTTGTAAACGTGCTACATTGTTTGCGGCACGAGTTGAAACTCTTAAGTTTTGGTTCGAAACATTTCTTCCGGTAACACCATTGTTATCATTGTTTCTCATGTTGTTTCTAACGTTATTTACCCCTAAATTTGCACCGTTGTTATCACTGCCAGCATTTTGATTATCTCCACCACAACCAGTTAAGCCGATGAGAGTAGAGGTTAAAACGAAAGTAATTAAGCCTTTTTTCAAGTATTGTCAGCTCCTCAAAAAATTATCTTACACTTATATCGTGGCTTATCTGAGTGGAACTATTCGAGTACAAAATTGACAAAAAATAGCTTAAAAGGAAATCGGATATTTTATCTTCGTGAACAAAATGGACAAAATGGTTAAAAAGTTTTTAATGCTGTTTAAATGTATAATCTATAAAATATTCGAAAATTTTGTAAAATTAAGAAAACGTTTACAAGGGGGAATTGAAATGTTTTCTATGAAAAAAATATCAGCAGTTATGGTTGCAGGAGCATTGGCGTTAAGCCTTGGTGCATGCAGCACCAGTAATGAAACAGCAAGCCCAGGAAAGAAGGAAGAAACTACTGGCTATCCAACGAAAGCCATTACAGTTGTCGCGCCATCAGGGGCAGGTGGCGGATGGGATTTAACCGCTCGAGCGTTTACGAAAGTGCTGGGTGAAACGAAGATAGTTGATCAGCCTTTGACGGTAGAGAACAAGCCAGGTGGCGGCGGTGCTGTTTTTATGGCTGAATATGCTACCCAGCAAGTTGAAAATAATGACATGCTCTTTGTCAATTCACCACCGATTGTGATTAACAATCTGAAAAAAGAAGGAAACAGTCCATATGGCTACAAAAATACAACACCATTGGCGCAGCTGACAAAAGATTTCGGTGCAATCGTTGTTAAGGCAGATTCGAAATTTACAGACTTAAAGTCAGTTTTGGAAGAGGTAAAGAAAGATCCTAGTAAATTAACGTTTGCAGGTGGATCGGCACCAGGTTCCATGGACCATTTAATTTCCATTCTCCCTGCTTACAAATATGGGGTGGACCCAACAAAAGTTAAATACGTTTCCTATGATGGCGGCGGTGAAGCAATTACGGCACTACTCGGTGGTAACGCAGATGTCATTGGTACTGATGCCTCAAGTGTTAAAGAATTTTTAAAGGCGGGCAAGGTGCGCGTGTTGGCGATTACCTCAACTGAGCGTTTAACGGGTGATTTTAAGGATGTTCCAACGGCAACAGAGCAGGGTGTAGATGCAGAGTTTACGATTTGGCGCGGGGTGTTTGGTCCGGAAAAAATGTCTAAGGAAGCCAAAACATATTGGGAACAAGCAATTGATAAGCTCGTTAACTCTCCTGAATGGAAAAAAGAAGTTGAGACGCAAGGCTGGGAATTGGAGTATAAAAACAGTTCTGATTTCAAAAAGTTTTTAGAAGAGCAAGAAAGCCAAGTCCAACAATTATTAACAGCATTAGGAATGCAAAAGTAAAACATGAGGGAAGGAGTTAACTTTCTCCTTCCTCTATTTTTTCTGATGGGGGGATTAGGAATGGTATTAAAATTCGATTACATTGCATCAACATTGTTTCTTGCCGTAGGTGTTCTATTTATTATTGGGAGCAAGAATCTTGAAAGCTCGTCCTATGGAAGTGCAGTTGGGCCTGATATATTTCCATTAATTCTTGGAAGCGCACTCGTTTTATTAAGTATCCGTTTATTTTATGAAACATTCGTCACGAAGAATCAACAGGGGACGAAGGAAAAGTTACAGTACAAGCCTTTCTTAATCATTTTTGTTGCTACATTCGTTTATATATTGACGTTGGAAACGATCGGGTATGTAATCACTACCTTTCTATTTTTATTCGTTTGCTTTCAAACGATGGAACGTTCGAAAGTGATTCAATCCCTTATCATATCAGCTTGTTTTTCAGGACTTGTATATTTTTTATATGTAGAGGTTTTAAAAGGTACACTGCCAGACTGGCCAATTTGGTTTTAAGCGAGATAGAAAGGAGGACTCAAAATGAGTACACTAGATTATTTATTTCAGGGATTCGGAACGGCACTTATTTGGTATAATATCCTCTTTGCCTTTGTTGGGGTCTTAATTGGGACCGCTGTCGGTGTGCTTCCGGGGATTGGACCGATGAGCGGCGTTGCCCTTCTCATTCCAGTAACGGCTTCCATTACGGGAGGACTCCCACCAGAAAATGCAGCAACCAGCGCGATTATTCTGCTCGCCGGAGTCTATTATGGAGCAATGTATGGCGGATCAACCACTTCCATTCTATTAAATACTCCAGGAGAATCCTCCTCGGTCGTTACGACATTGGACGGTTATCAGATGGCGAAAAAAGGAAGAGCAGGAAGTGCCTTATCCATTTCGGCGATCGGTTCTTTTGTGGCGGGGATTATAACCCTTGTAGCACTGATTGCCTTAGCAAAACCATTGTCAACAGTAGCACTTAAATTTGGGCCAGCCGAATATTTTTCCTTAATGCTATTAGGACTGGGGGCTGTCAGTGGATTAGCTGGTAAATCGGTAACAAAAGCTTTAATTATGACAGTTTTCGGTTTATTACTTGGGACAATTGGAATCGACAATGTATCTGGTATTGCTAGATTTACCTTTAATGTTCCATGGTTATATCAGGGAATCGAGTTTTTAACGATTGCAGTAGGATTGTTTGCAGTTGGTGAGGTTTTTAAAACCATTTTGGAAAAAGAAGAGGAAGATACCGAAATAGCAAAGATTAATAATTTACTTCCATCTAAAGCTGAGCTAAAAGAATCCGCGGGACCAATTGCTCGCGGTTCGCTCTTAGGCTTCTTTGTCGGCATACTACCAGGTGCTGGGGCAACACTAGCTTCCTTCTTTTCCTATATTCTTGAAAAAAAGATTTCAAAAACACCTTCCAAGTTTGGAACAGGAACCATTGCAGGTGTTGCGGCACCAGAATCGGCGAATAACGCGGCATCAGGCGGGGCGATGATCCCATTATTAACATTAGGTATACCAGGTTCAGGTACTACGGCTATATTAATGGGGGCATTGATGATGTATAACGTCCAGCCGGGGCCGTTATTATTTGAAGACCATCCTCAAGTCGCGTGGGGACTGATTGCCAGCATGTTTATCGGGAACATTATGCTCTTAATTTTAAATCTCCCACTTGTCAAAGTGTTTGCGAAAATTATTCAAACACCAAAGCAATTCTTGATTCCTATGATTATTGCTATCTCGATTTTTGGGGTCTATGCAGTTCAAGTATCAACTTACGATCTCTTACTTTTATTAGGATGTGGACTTCTTGGCTATTTTTTAAGCAAGAACGATTATCCAATCGCCCCTCTCGTTCTTGGACTGGTGTTAGGGCCAATGGTAGAAAATAATTTACGAAGGGCTTTAACGATTTCAAATGGGGATTTCAGTGTATTCTTTACACGACCAATTTCACTCGTCTTTCTTATCATTACCTTCCTTTGGTTATTAATCCCATTCCTGATGAAGAGAAGAGGGAAAGATGTAATTATTAATATTGAAGGTTAAATTTTTATAATAATGCGAAAACTCCTTTATTTAAGGAGTTTTTTTAATATAATATAAATGAGGTGATTGCGTGCGGTTACATTCGAAATTAATGCTAGTCATTCTTCTTCTAATTATCTCAATCGGAGTTATTTTTGAGGTAACTTTTAAAAATATAATGGAAACCAATCTTAAACATGAAATAGGCTCTAAAGCCTTATCTGTTGCTCAATCGATTGCAAATATGCCAGATATCAGGGAGGCATTTCAAGCGGAAAATCCTGCGGCGGCTATCCAGCCAATCGCAGAAAGTATTCGTAAACAGGTTGGGGCAGAATTTATTGTTATCGGGAATAGGAATGAAATTCGATATTCGCATCCCAATCCGAAGCGACTAGGACAAAAAATGGTTGGGGGAGATAATGGTCTTGTTTTTAAAGGAGAATCTGTCATCTCAGAATCTACCGGGACACTAGGTCCGTCTCTACGGGGTAAAGCACCCATCTTTAGCCAGGGAGAAGTGATTGGCGTTGTTTCAGTTGGTTATCTACAGACGGATATTGAAAAGGAAGTTTCGGTGATACAGAAAAAAATCTTTTTTGCTACACTGCTTATTTTAGTAGGAGGACTACTAGCAGCTTTACTCATTTCTTTAAATATCAAAAAGGCAATGTTTGGACTAGAACCGAAAGAAATTGCCTGGATGTACCAAGAAAAACATGCGATATTAGAGTCTATTCATGAAGGAATTATTGCAATCGATACCGATGGGCGAATCACTGTAGTGAATGAAACCGCTCATAAAATTTTGAAAGTTCCAAATGAGATTCTGCTTCGTGGAAAAAGAATTGAAGAGGTTTTAGAAAATACGAATCTCCTAGAGGTGGTTCGAAAAGGTCAGGCGGAATATGATAAAGAAATTATCATCTTTGGGGATGTATTTTTGGCAAATCGGATTCCGATTTTTAATAAGAAAGGTGTTGTGATTGGGGCAGTCGCGAGTTTGCGTAATAAGTCAGAGTTAGCCCAGTTACTGCAAGAATTATCTCATGTAAAAGCATATGCAGAAGGATTACGTGCACAAACCCACGAATACTCTAATCGTCTCTATACCCTGCTAGGCTTGATTCAGCTTGGCTCATATAAAGAAGCCATTGATTTTATCTCAAAAGAAGTGGATGTCACTCAGGGATTCATTCAATTTTTAATGAAGGAAATACCTGATCCTATTATTGCAGGTTTTATATTAGGAAAGGTAAGTCTAGCGAGCGAATTGAAAGTTGATTTTTCAATAGATAGAGAGAGTAGCTTTAAAGATATCCCATATGAAATCAGCAGAGATTCATTAGTAACCATTATTGGCAACCTTGTCAACAATGCTTTTGAAGCAGTCAGGGAGAATGAAAAAGAAGAGAAAAAAGTCGCACTGTTCCTAACCGACCTTGGTAAGGAGTTGATTATTGAGGTAGAAGATAACGGGAAGGGGATAGATATTAAAAATAATGAACAGGTTTTTAAAGAAGGCTATACAACAAAGAATACGAAGAGTAATGCAGGTCTTGGGCTTAGTCTAGTTCAAAAGGCAATTAAGGGCTTAGGTGGATATGTCACATTTTCATCAAATATTGGGGAAGGAACGATTTTTACTGTGGCGATACCAAAAAGCAGGGGGAATGTGTATGAAGGGGAAAAGAGATATTGAAGTTTTAATTGTCGAGGATGACTTAAGGATAGCAGAAATACAAAAGAGGTTTCTTGAACAAATCGAAGGCTTTCAAACGGTTGGCATAGCAGCCAGTTATCTGGAGGCGAAAACCCTATTGGATATTTTGAAGCCGGACTTACTTTTGTTAGATGTCTATTTTCCCGATATGAACGGAATTGATTTACTAAAAGAAACAAAACAACAATCGAAACAAATGGATGTTATTATGATTACAGCCACAAAAGAAATTAATAGAGTTCAAGAGGCTATTAGTATAGGCGTGTTTGATTATATTATTAAACCGGTAGTTTTTGACCGATTTAGGCAATCCCTACTTCGATATAAGGAGTACTATGGAAATTTTTTGCAGTTAGGAAAAGATAATACACATGTGACTCAGCAGCAGGTGGACAAGCTATTGCGGAAAGTAGCGGATGGTGCTGGAAATGAAAAGTCTTACCTTCCGAAAGGAATCGATCCTCTAACATTAGAAAAAGTAATGGAGGTTCTCGGGAAGGTTGAATATGGACTAACAGCTGAGAGTGTTGCGAAAGAAATAGGTGTAAGCAGAACAACCGCTAGAAGATACCTTGAACATTTAGTTTATAATGAAAGTATAGAGGCCGATTTATCTTACGGAACTGTCGGTCGACCAGAACGTGTCTATATGGTTTTAAGCAAAGCAACTAAGAATTAAGAGATTTTTTACTAGGAGGTTTTCTGCCTGAGAACAATAAAAGTTTCCCTACAAACAAAAATATTCGGGCTGGTTCTCTCACTAGGTTTATTGTTAATCATCCTAATGTCAGGATTTTATAGTTATATGGAAAGTAAACAAATTGAGGAGAATAAGGGAAGGCTGGCATTGGAATTATCGAAAACCGTCTCATTTATGCCGACTATTATCGATGCTTTCCAATCGAGCGACCCTTCTAAAACGATACAGCCGATAGCAGAGAAAATACGAAAAGAAACAGGTGCGGAATTTGTAGTCATTGGAAATAGAGATGGTATACGATATTCGCATCCTTTGAAAACAAAAATCGGGCTAAAAATGACAGGTGGAGATAATGAAAGAGCACTTGTTCAAGGTGAGTATTATATCTCGAAGGCAGAGGGTACGCTAGGGCCATCTATTAGAGGGAAATCCCCTATTTTTAATCATCAGGGGGAGATTATCGGTATCGTTTCAGTAGGATATCTACTTGAAGATGTCAAGCAGCAAATCATAAATAATCTTAGAAGAGTGCTCATTGTTTCTTTCATTGCCCTTTTGATTTCACTTTTAGGTAGTGTTTTACTCGGACGCAATATCCGCAGGGATACGATGGGACTTGAGCCGTACGAAATCGCTTCTCAATATAAAGAGAAAAACGCTGTCCTGCATGCGGTAAAAGAAGGCATCTTAGCAATTGATAAAGAAGGCTACATTACGATGATGAATCAGCAGGCAAAACGGCTTCTACATCTTCAGGGAACAGTCAGAAATATGAAAGTGGATGGGTTATTTCCCTCTAATTATTTGTATGAGGTATTACGAACGGGAAACTCTCAATCGGATAAAGAGATGGTCTGGAATGATAAAACGATTATCGTTAATAGTACTCCGATTGTTGATGAAAATGGTATTAAGGGGGTTGTTGCTTCCTTTCGTGACAAAACAGAAATAGAGCAAATGCTAAATACTATATCTGAAGTAAAAAGATATTCGGAAGATCTTCGTGCCCAAACGCATGAATTTACCAATAAATTATATGTGTTATTGGGTCTGCTTCAACTTGGTGAATATAACGAGGCAATAAATATGATCCAAAGCGAAACCCAAACACTGCAATTTCAGAATTCAGTCGTTTTTAACCAGATCAAAGATCCCAAAGTGCAGGCAATCCTTTTAGGGAAATTAGGAAAAGCATCAGAAAAGAAAATACAGTTTGAGATTATTTCAGACAGCTATTTGGATTGTTTACCGTCCCATATTAAACTCTCAAACTTGATCGTAATCCTTGGAAACTTAATAGATAATGCCTTTGAAGCCGTCTTAGAATGTGAGATGCCCATGGTTACGTTTTTCGCTACAGATATCGGTCGAGATATTATATTTGAGATTTCAGACAATGGGAAGGGAATAAGTCCAGTAGAATTTCCTCTTCTTTTTGAAAGAGGGTATACCTCGAAAAAAAGCAGTGAACCGCGAGGATTTGGATTATCTAATGCTGAAGAATCAGTATTGGAATTGAATGGAATTATCGAGGTGCAAAGCAACCTAGAAAATGGAACTGTTTTTACAGTTTATCTACCAAAGAATTTGCAAGGGGATGGGAATTTTGGATAAGATAAAAGCGGCTATAGCGGAAGATGATTTTCGAATAGCGGATATACATGAGAAATTTTTAGATAAGTTTAAGGAAATAGACGTGATTGGAAAATCATTGAATGGTGAGCAGACTTTGCAATTATTAGAGCAGAAAACCCCTGACTTACTGCTTCTAGATGTATATATGCCGGATATGCTAGGTTCTGAGTTACTCCCCACTATCCGGGAGAATTTCCCCAAAGTCAGTATTATAATGATCACAGCAGCAACTGATAAAGTTTTCCTTGAAAAAGCTCTGAGGTATGGAGTTGAGAATTACTTAATCAAACCTGTTAGCAGGGAAAGATTCGATGAAGTGATACAGGAATTTATTAAAAAACACTCGCTTCTTTCGGCTTCCCAAGAAGTAAATCAGAATTATGTAGACCTTCTATTTCGTAAAGGAAAAAGTGAAGATTCAGCAAAGAGTATCGGATTGCCAAAAGGAATTGATGAAATCACGCTTGGAAAAGTTAAGGCTGTATTCAACGGTAGAAGAGAAGGTCTTTCCGCAGAAGATGTTGGTAAGGAAATTGGTGCATCAAGGATAACTGCACGAAGGTATTTGGAATATCTCTCCTCCATACAGGAAGTAAGGACAGAAGTAGTTTATGGAATTGTTGGAAGGCCGGAAAAGAAATATTATCCAATAAAGTGAGGGGGCAAACATTTGCCTCCTTTTCCTATGAACAAAATGAACAAAAACTATTTAATTTACGTTAATAACTTTATTTTGGTAACGTTTTCACATCTGAATATTTCGATTATATTTAATTTACTAACAAAAGAGGTGAGGACGATGCTTGCAATATTAGGGTTTTTGATGATTATCACTTTTATGATTTTAATTATGACTAAACGCCTTCCTGCTATGATTGCGCTTATAGTGATTCCAGTGGTTTTTGCATTACTTGGCGGATTTGGTAAGGAAATGGGGCCAATGGCGCTCGAAGGGATAAAAAGTGTTGCCCCAACAGGAATTATGATCCTGTTTGCTATACTCTTTTTCGGTATCATGATTGATGCAGGAGTATTTGATCCGATTATTTCGACTATCTTAAAAGTTGTAAAGGGCGATCCAGTTAAAATAGCCATCGGAACCGCCGTTCTTGCACTATTAATATCCCTTGACGGGGATGGAACTACTACATACATGATTACGATTTCTGCCATGTTACCTTTGTATAAACGTATTGGTATGAAACCGTTAATTCTTGCTGGAATCGCTGTATCGGCTTCAGGTGTCATGAACCTTCTTCCATGGGGTGGACCAACTGCTAGAGCAATGACGGCATTACATCTTGAGATGTCGGATGTTTTTACGCCGGTCATACCTAGCATGGCGGGTGGAATAATATTCGTATTGTTCATGGCCTATTTCCTAGGGAGAAAAGAGCGGAAACGAGTTGGCATCCTGCAGATTGATTACAATACGATGGCGATGACGGCTGCTACATCAGAAGATGCCTACCTAAAACGTCCTAAGTTAATTCTTATTAACTATTTAATTACAATTACTCTATTAGTTGCACTAATCAACGAGGTGTTGCCAACAACTGTATTATTTATGCTTGGATTTGCTTTGGCGATCACGATCAATTATCCAAAATTAAGTGATCAAAAAGAACGAATTGCAAATTATGCAGATAATGCGTTATCGGTAGTTTCTATGGTTTTTGCTGCAGGTATTTTTACTGGTATCTTAACGGGTACAAAAATGGTCGATTCTATGGCAAACTCCATGATTTCATATATTCCAGATGTACTTGGTTCCCATTTTGCACTTATTACCGCGATAATCAGTGCCCCTTTAACATTCTTTATGTCAAATGATGCCTTTTACTATGGTGTTTTGCCATTGCTTGCCAAAGCAGCAAGTGTTTATGGAATTGATCCTGAGTTCCTAGCACGAGCATCACTATTGGGGCAGCCTGTCCATTTATTAAGCCCGCTTGTACCTTCAACATACTTATTAGTCGGTATGGTGGGAGAAGATTTTGGGGACTTACAGCGCGCATTCCTTAAATGGGCATGTGGTTCAACTCTTGTTATGATGGCCGTTGCAATACTATTGTCAATTATTCCTTTTTAACTAGATTTAGAACAAAGGAAAATCGATAGGGGATGAATGTTAATGTGGATAATCACAGTCTATTCAAAGGGAAACAATATTTCAATGTTCGAATTTAATTCTGAACAAGAAGCAAGAGAAGCCTTTAAAAATGTTTCAGGTTGTAAAATTCTTTCAGAGGTTATTTATTTTAACGATCAGGTAGTATAAGTAGTAGGAAAATGCAATTTATTATTTATTAATAAACTGCATTTTTCCTTTTTTTCATTAGAGAGAGAAGGTAAGTTTTATGACTATTTTGTTTCATATATTACTAGATATTATTTTTCCGATATTCGTGTTAGTAGGGGCAGGGGCTTTATTGCAGCGTTTGATTAGGCTTGACTTATCGACACTGTCAACATTGACGGTGTATTTTTTGTTGCCTGCCGTTTGCTTTGTCAATATATATGAGAGCAATATGTCTAGCAAGTTAATTAGCCGTACATTATTATTTTTAATGCTTTTTAATATTCTCCTTATTCTAACCAGCATGGTTATTGCAAAAGTGAATGGGTTTGACCGTAAACTGGCAGCTACCTTTAAAAATAGTATGGTTTTGAGCAATTCAGGAAATTATGGTCTCCCAGTAAGTGAACTAGTTTTCGCTGCTAATCCAGGTGGGATGTCAATACAGATTATTGTTTCTATTTTTCAAAATCTCCTAACTTTCACATATGGTTTTTTCAACAGTGTCTCTGCAGAGAGCAGCGGTAGTGATATCTTACGTAAAATTATGCGTCTCCCGGTTATATACGCTTTATTATTGGCTATATTTTTGAAATGGCTCCATATTGAAATTCCTGAATTTTTGTGGAAGCCAATTGAAAATTCCTCAAATGCGTTTTTGGCGGTTGCACTTGTCACACTTGGAGCTCAAGTAGCATTTTTAAAGATTACGCGAATTTCTAAGCCAATTGTTTGGATTGTAATCGGCAGACTGATTATTTCTCCACTCATTGGGTTGTTAGTTATAAATATTCTTGGATTAACAGACATTACTGCTCAGGCACTTTTTATCGCCAGCTCATTTCCTTCCTCAAGAAATAGTGCTTTACTGGCTCTGGAGTATGATAATTACCCAGAATATGCTTCGCAAGCGGTCCTATTGACTACCATCTTAAGCGGTATTACTGTTACGGTTGTGGTTTATCTATCAAAAATCCTTTTTTAGATTATATATTTTTTATTTAACCGTACGATGACTTTCACTCGTACGGTTTTTACTTTTTAATAAATGTAAATTTTTCTTCTCTATTAAATTTTTAAAAAGGAATAAATCTTTCACCAAGTTTTCACCAACCTCTACTAAACTAAATCCATCGAGTACAAAAGGAGGAGAAAAAAGAAAGCTACTGTTTCCTTCCAAACGGATACTATTTTACGGGGTGTTGCACGGGCTGAGGAACGGATTTTATTAATGGAAGCTGAGGTACAAGCAGGCAGCCAATTTGCCAATCCTTTGGTGCAGCATGATGTAGCTTACCGTAACTATGTAAATGAGGAAGAATTGAATCGAGAGTTAGAAAAACTAAAGGGTGAAAAAGTGAGTCTAGTTTAACCAGGCAAGAAAGAGACAAAAAAACAGTATTAAAGGAACAAAAATAACAGCCTCTATTCACAAATAGAGGCTGTTATTCTTTGTTTAAAGTAGATACAATTTTTAACATTTTGTTCATAATTTGGTAACAATTGTTGGACATCCTATCATCGTAATACCAAACTAGTTTTAGGAGGAATATTCAAGATGAGAAAGATGTACATGTCATTTGCCATTGCCTTATTGTTTGGACTTTTCGGTTCCGTACAGACTTATGGAGCAGCAGAGGAAAAATCAGAAGTACACGGTCGTGTTCATCATTTCAAGCACAATCCTGAGTTAATTAAAAAGCAGGCTGAATCGCTGGGAATTAAAACAGAAGGAAAAGACACTGAAACCATTGCAAAAGAAGTTAGGGAAACCATCGTTAAACAAAAGGCTAAAGAACTGGAGATCGACACCAATGGTAAAGATCTTGATGCATTAGCGAAGGAAGTATGGGAAACCGAAATAAAAAAGGAAGCTAAAGAATTGGGAATCGCTACGGAAGGCAAAGATCTACATAATCTAGCTAGGGAAGTCCGTGAGACCCAAATTAAAAAAGATGCAAAAAAGCTGGGGATTTCTACTGATAATAAAGATCTCCACACAATAGCACACGAAGTCTGGGAAAAAAGGATATTCCAAGCTGCAGAGAAATTAGGAATAGAAACAAAAAATAAGTCCTCTGACGAGCTTTTTAAAGAAATCATGACAAACCACGCAGATAAGGCGAAGGAGCTAAATCTTTTTCCACATAAAGGAGGAAAGATGCATTTCTTTAACAAGTCAATAGAAAATTAGGTCGATGGAGAATAGGGTAGCTATGCGCTATCCTATTTTTCTATGTTTAAGCCTCTTATGAAGGACAAATGTTGTAGTAGCCTTTAAGGATTAGTCCATCATACCCCTTATGAAGGACTAATGTATTAGTAGCCTTCAAGGATTAGTCCATCATACCCCTTATAAAGGACAAATGTGTTAGTAGTCTTCAAGGATTAGTCCCTCATACCTTTTATGAAGTTTTAAAAAAATTGCACCGTCAAAATATTTGCGCTAAAGGTTCTAAGTCTATTACAGTATTATTAATATTTTATTCCCTATTCTGACAAAATAGAAAGCTTGTATTCTGCTGTTTAACAAAAAGTCATCAATCAGACCGAAAGCAGCAACAGTAATAATTCCGATAAGGTCATTGCACAGCAAACATCAGCAACGAATCTATCAGACACTTCAGGTTCGATGGCAGATATGGATCTTTCCTATATTGAACGGGTTTAGAAAGGATTTCATCTTGTCATGAACGGAAATCAGGGAACCGCAGTTTCGACCTTTAAAGGGGCTACCTACAATCCAGCCGGTAAAACCGGTACTGCTCAAGTTTCGGATGGAAATGGTGGCTACAACTATAATTTAACATTAGTGGGCTATGCTCCGTTTGAAAATCCAGAGGTAGCCATTTCGGTTGTTGTACCAAATGTGAAAAACGATAGTAGTGGAATCAATAAGTCTATTGGCAAAAGAATCCTTGATGTTTATTTTCAGAATAAGTGATTGATAGAATACTTTTTAAAATAAGGAAAATATTTAGAAATATAACAAAAAGCTTCAAACTTTTTAGACAGAGTTTTGAAGCTTTTTTCGTTCTATCGAATATTTGCATAAAGTAGGGGCTAGTCCAATCAAAAATCATTAGAATTTAATATTATTTAGAATAACATGAAATTTTTGTGAGGCGTTGAACTAAATGAAAAAAGCTATAATTACCGGTATTACCGGGCAGGATGGATCCTATTTAGCTGAGCTTCTTCTCAATAAAGGCTACGAAGTTCATGGTATTGTTCGACGAAACAGTTCCATGAACACGGAAAGAATTGATCATTTATTGCAATATCAATCTGATGAAAAGCAAAGATTATTTCTCCACTTTGGAGATTTGAGTGATTCAAGCAGTATAAGTAAATTAATTTACACTATACAACCATCTGAATTTTATAATCTCGGAGCCCAGAGTCATGTAGGTGTTTCATTTGATATGCCGGAATTCACATCAGATGTTAATGGATTAGGCACCTTGCGTATACTAGAGTGCATTAGACAAGTAAATCCGAACATTAGATTTTATCAAGCCTCATCAAGTGAATTATATGGCATGGTTAGAGAAACCCCTCAAAATGAAAACACAGCTTTTTATCCGAGGAGTCCCTATGCAGTAGCAAAGCTTTATGCTTACTGGATAACGGTGAACTATAGGGAAGCGTATGGTTTGTTCGCCTGCAACGGAATCCTTTTTAATCATGAATCTCCAAGAAGAGGCGAAACCTTTGTTACGAGAAAAATTACTACTGGTATCGCCAATATTTTAAGTGGAAAACAGAAAAAACTCGTTTTAGGAAATTTAAATGCTAAAAGGGACTGGGGTTTTGCGGGTGATTATGTGGAAGCAATGTGGTTAATGCTTCAACAAGATAAACCTGACGACTATGTGATAGCAACCGGAGAGACACATTCTGTTAGGGAATTTTGTGAGCATGCTTTCAGATATGCTGGTATTAATTTGATTTGGACAGGTGAAGGTTTAGATGAGAAAGGTATTAATGCAGACACTGGTAAGGAATTGATATCGATTAGCAGCGAGTACTTTAGACCGAGTGAGGTTGATTTACTGTTAGGGGATCCATCTAAAGCGAAAATCAAACTAGGCTGGGAACAGAAGGTTTCCTTTGAACAGCTCGTTGAAATGATGGTTGATAGTGATAAGAAGGGTGGTTAATCAACTAATTTTTATTAGCAAAGGTGTTGACTGTAATGGAAAAGAATAGCCGTATATATGTAGCAGGGCATAATGGACTTGTCGGTTCTGCCATAGTCAGAAGTCTTCACAGAAAAGGATACAAAAATATTATCGGTAAAGCCCATAAAGAACTTGACCTAACGAATCAGGCGGCAGTTGAAGACTTTTTTAGAGAAGAGACAATTGAATATGTATTTCTTGCAGCAGCCAAAGTTGGGGGGATAGGAGCAAACAATGCGTATCCTGCAGACTTTATTATGGATAATCTACTCATAGAGTGTAATGTGATTAAAAGCGCATTTAACCATAAAGTAAAGAAGCTGTTGTTTTTGGGCAGCTCGTGTATTTATCCTAAAATGTGTCCTCAGCCGATCAAAGAAGAATATCTACTGACAGGACCGCTGGAACCGACAAATGAGGCTTACGCTCTTGCGAAAATATCAGGGCTCAAAATGTGCAGCTATTATAAAGAACAGTATGGCATGAATTTTATCAGTGCCATGCCTACAAACCTTTATGGCCCTAATGACAAATTCGATTCAAAGGATTCACATGTGATTCCTGCAATCATCTCCAAAATGGAGGCTGCTAAACAATTAAATAAACCGATTGTTCAATTGTGGGGGACAGGCACCCCTCTTAGAGAATTTTTATATGTAGATGATATGGCAGAGGCGTGCGTATATCTGATGGAAAACTATGATGGTGTTGAACATATTAATATTGGCACTGGTCGAGAAATCAGTATTCAAAATCTTGCAGAGTTAATTAAGAGAATAGTTGGTTACAAAGGTGAGATTTTGTTCGACCCGAGTATGCCAGATGGAACACCTAGAAAATTATTGGATATATCTAAAATAAAAAAATTAGGATGGAGACCAAAAATTAGCTTAGAAGAAGGGCTCAAAATTACTTATGACTCGTACATTAATAATCAAAAATGATAGTGACCATTTACAATAAACAAAAAGGAGTGTGTTAATTGGAAAAATATGCTGTTATTATGGCAGGAGGTTCTGGCACAAGGCTGTGGCCATTCTCTAGGGAAAGTAAACCTAAGCAGTTCATTAGTGTTGATGGCAACAAGTCCTTTCTTGCTCAAACCATTGATCGTATATGTGATGTGATTCCAGCAGAAAAATGCTTTGTTATTACAAATAAAGATTATCTTAATCTTACAAAAGATGCTGTTAAGGATTTAATTCCTATTTCAAATATCATCATTGAGCCCTTAAAAAAAAATACTGCAGCATGCATCGCCTACGCAACTTTATATTTAGAAAAAATGTATGGCAAAGGCGCAGTATGTTTTATCCCAGCTGATAGCTACGTTAAGAATAATATAGACTATCAAAATGCCATTAAACAGGCATATCAGCAAGTTGAAAGCAGTGAGAAAATAATAATAATCGGTGTTAAACCATCTTATCCATCCACAGGGTTTGGATATATTCAAGTAGACTCCGAAGTTCAAAAAGGGATATCAAAAGTTGTTCAATTTAAGGAGAAACCGAATTTAGAAACTGCAAAAGAATATATCAAAACAGAAAAATATTTATGGAATAGTGGTATTGTTGCAGGACAATTACATGTATTAATAGATGGGATCCAACAGCTTATGCCCGAACATTATGAAAGAATATCTGAAGCACTAACGTATAAAGATACTGCTCAATATCCTTCTAGTATTGAAAACGCCTATAGCCTCTTAGAAGATATTTCCTTTGACTATGCATTTCTAGAAAAAAGTACTAACTTACATGCAGTGAAAGGTGATTTCGGTTGGTATGATATAGGAAGCTTGGAGGCTATTTCCATTTTGGTAGGAACAGATGAACATAATAATTCTATCTTTGGAAGACATTTAGGCCTAGATACTGAAAATTCCACTATCTATAGTCTCGATAGTCTAATAACCACGATAGGGATTAGTGATATGATTATAGTCGAGATCGATGGAATCATTATTGTTTGTCCGAAAGAAAGGGCCCAGGACGTAAAATCTCTTGTTGGAATGCTTAAGAAAAATGGATTTGAAAAATATTTATAAATCATGAAGAGGACTAAAAAAAATATTCCTTTTTCTGCTTAATATGAGGACGAACTAACTGACCCACAGAATATGAAAAGGAGAATGGTGAGTTACTTGACAAAATATAAAAAAACAAAAAAACTCAAACCTATTTTAGTTGCAACTTCTATTGGACCAAATAGGATAGAAATACAAAAAAGTGCCATAAATACATGGTTGAATGCAGGTTTGAATGTCGTTTCTTTGAATACCAAAGAAGAAGTAGACATACTTAAACCATATTTCCCCGATATCCAGTTCCATGTAGTCGATAGAAGTGCTAAAGAAAAATACGGAAAACCATATATTTATATCTATGATTTTATGAAATATCTAAAAAGTACAGATTATAAGGTTGTTGGAATAATTAATTCTGATATCCACTTTAAGGATGTAAAGCAGGGTATCGTAAACATTATTTACGAAGAAGCATTGGACAGTCTTGTTTATGGACATCGAATGGATGTCAACGATATTAATGATTCCTATGGCACTCTTAGTAATGGTGTTGACTATTTCTTTTTTGATAAAAATTTAACTCATATTTATCAAGATGATGGACTCTGTATGGGACGACCCGCTTGGGATTGGTGGATGGTATGTGTTCCAGCATCAAAAAATAAAACAACAAAACGAATATTAAATCCAATTGGATATCATGTAACCCATCCTCAACAATGGAATCAAAAGCTTAATCAATATCTTATTGAAAGCATTGTTAAGGAAAAGTATCTAAAAAAAATGTATCCCGGTTTAGATACTTATGAATTAAATAATAAAATGTGGGAGATAGTTATTTCAAATAGTGGTTTCATAATTAATTTATAAATTCCATCTACATTTTATCCTAAACGAGCAGAGCTGTAGCAAATATTATAAACAAGTCCACTCTCCTATCCACAATCCACATAGTTAACTTCTTTCCTCTTCTCTTTCAATCGCTAAAAATCCTTGTATTTTTCCAACCAGAAGGGCCAATTCAAATGGATTTATCACCTGAAATTAGGAAAGATTACCTAAATTAAAACCGCAGAAAAAAAGTAAGAAAAAGCAGATCCAATTATAGATTATTATTTTCAGAATAAGTAAAAGAATGAAAGAGCTGCTCAGAAAAAATAGTGCAGCTCTTAACCATGTGTATTGCAGTTAATATTTTGAATAAATTGCAGAAAATTGATGGTTATTTATCTTTTTATTTTTACAAAAGGGATATCTTTTTTTATGTAAGGTAAATTTAATAAAGGATATAAAAGGTTTCAGATAAGAACTATCCATTTCTAAAAATAAGGAAACAAGCTTAACGGAGGAAAAGCAATGAAAAAAAAAGTAACTATAATAGGCGGAGCCGGGACCATTGGGACGATTTTATACAAAGGGCTTCGTGACAAATACGAAATTGTCATCCTTGATAAGAATGTTTCTGAACAGTCAGAGGAGTTTGTAATGGTGGATGCAACGAATTTTGAAACGCTGTTGCACAGCATTCCAAATGATTCGGATGCCCTTATTAATTTACTCACTATTAAAACAGAAAATGATTTAAAGGATGTCCAGAACTTTCATAATATGACTAATATTCATTTTATATCATCCTTCTATGTGTTGCACGCAGCAATTACATTAGGAATACCCAAAGTAGTCTATGCCAGCAGCAATCATACTACCGATTACTATGAGAAAAACGGGTTTTCATCTTTAGGAAGAGAAATCAATACGAGTGATTTTCCACATTCTTGTGGACTCTACGGGGTATTAAAATTCGCCTCTGAAAATATTGGTCAATTATTGGCTCGACAGACAGACAATTTTTCAATCATTAATTTGCGGATTGGAAGTGTTCATGAGGATGAGCAAAATGCCGTGAGAGAGAATGATCGTCTTCGTCGAACTATATTAACCCATGAAGATACAGTGCAGCTTTTTGATTTAGCACTTCAGTCAACTGTTAGGTATGGGACCTATTATGGTGTTTCTGACAATCCAAGTAAACCATGGTCTACGGAAAATGCCATGAGAGAGCTAGGGTTTGTTTCAAAGGTTAATTCAGAGGAAGTTCTAAAACAGACATACAGAAATTGAAATATGTTAACGTTAACAATTTGTATTTACAATGTTTTTCAGATTTGTTAGACTGAAAACAAAGGTCTTTGTTAACGTTAACATTTTAAAATGGGATGGTGTAAAATGGAAAAATTTATGGATGAAAACTTTTTACTTAAAAATAAAACGGCGATCACATTATTTCATGATTACGCAAAAGACATGCCTATTATTGATTATCACTGTCATTTAAGTCCAAAAGAAATCTATGAAAATAAGAAATTTAAAAATATTACCGAAGCCTGGTTGTATGGTGACCATTATAAATGGAGAGCTATGAGGGCAAATGGAATTTCAGAAGAATATATAACCGGCAATGCAAGTGACTATGAAAAGTTCCTTGCATGGGCTAGGACCGTACCAATGACAATAGGAAATCCGTTATACAATTGGACGCATTTAGAATTACAACGGTTTTTCGGCATTTATGATGTATTGAATGAAAAAAGTGCACCAGAGATTTGGGAAAAAGTAAATGCCAAACTTAACGAAGAGGAATTTAGCGTAAGGAATTTGATTGAAAGGTCAAATGTTAAAGTTGTTTGTACAACAGATGACCCTGTAGATAGCCTTGAATATCACCTAAAGTTAAGAGAAGAAAATGACTATCCAGTTAGTGTTGTACCAGGTTTTAGACCAGATAAAGGATTAGAAATAGGACGCGATGGCTTCCTTGATTGGGTAGCTAAGCTTGCAGATGTATCTGAAATTGAGATTACTAGTTATGAAGATTTTCTTGCCGCACTTGAATCAAGAGTCCATTTTTTTCATGCAGCAGGCGGAAGAGTGTCCGATCATGCTTTAGATTCTATGGTATATGAAGAGACCAGTTTTGAAGAAGTGGCTGAAATTTTTGCTGCAAGAATTTCAGGCAGCGGTATTTCTCTTGAGGCAGAAAAGAAGTTCAAAACGTTTACGTTAATCTTTCTTGGCAAGCTTTACGCAGAGCTGGACTGGGCGATGCAATTCCATATCAATGCTCATCGTAACAATAATAACAGAATGTTTAAGATTCTTGGTCCTGACACCGGTTATGATTCTATTAATGATGACCAGATTGCCAAGCCGTTAGTAAAAATTCTGGACGCATTAGAGCAGGAAAACAAGCTTCCAAAAACCATTATTTATTCATTGAATCCAGGAGATAATGTTGTAATAGCAAGTATCATTAATAGCTTCCAAGACGGCAAGACTCCAGGGAAGATTCAATTTGGTACAGCATGGTGGTTCAACGATACAAAGGAAGGCATGCTCGAGCAGATGAAGGCACTATCTTCTGTAGGTCTTTTCAGCCGTTTCATCGGAATGCTTACTGACTCAAGGAGTTTTCTCTCTTATACAAGACATGAATATTTCCGGAGACTGGTTTGTAATTTAATGGGAGAATGGGTTGAAAATGGGGAAGTTCCAAATGATTTGGAGCTGCTCGGAAGTATTGTTCGTGGAATATCTTATAACAATGCCAAAGAATATTTTGCGCTTCAGGAAACATCAATCGTTGAACATATCTCTAACAATTGATAGATGAAAGCTGGCGGGGCAGGGCAGGTAAGGTATAATGAACGAAAGAGAGAATGCAAAAGGAAGGTCAGACAATGGTTACTATAAAAGATATTGCAAAATTGGCCAATGTATCCCATACAACTGTATCAAGGGCACTAAACAATAGTCCCCTTATCAAAGAGCCTACAAGGAGGAAAATCCTTGATATTGCCTCCCAGCTAAATTATACCCCTAATTACAATGCTAAAAGCCTGGTTATGCAAAAGTCGTATACGATTGGTTTATTCTTAACAAGCATTAGCAATGGAACATCGGCAAGCTTTCTTGCTGATACAATAAAAGGTGTAAATAGTGTCATTAGCCAGGAATATAATTTATTTATCCGTGGTATCGATGATTACCAGGATTATTCGAGTATTAATTCGCAAAGATTTGACGGAATTATTTTAATGAGCCAAAGTGTAAGGGACCATTCATTTATCTATCATGTCCTGCAAAAGGATATACCACTTGTTGTGCTTAACAGAGAAATTGAGGAAGATTCTATCATCAATATTCTTTCTAATGATACAGAGGGCTCAAGACAAGCTGTGCAGCATTTGATTGATTGTGGACATACAAACATCGCAATCATTGAAGGTATCCCAACCTTTAAATCTACGCAAATGCGTAAGGATGGTTATCTTACTGCGCTAATAGACAATGGCATTTCGATTCATCCGGAGTATTCTATGAGCGGAAATTATGATATGGAAAGCGGTTATTTAGGAATGGAAAAATTATTGTCGTTGAAAAAGCCTCCGACAGCCGTTTTTTGTTCCAATGATGATATGGCCATCGGTGCAATGAATGCTGTGTTTGCTAACGGATTAAATGTCCCAAATGACATTTCTATTATTGGATTTGATGACATTGGCTTTGCCCAATATACAACACCAAAGCTAACAACGGTAAAACGACCGGTAGAAAAAATCAGTGTACTGGGTGCGGAAAAAATCCTTTCACTCGTAACTGGCGAGGAAAATAAAGCGACCAAAGTTTTTGCCAATACAGAATTAATCATAAGAGATTCTGTTAAATAGAGAGGTTAGATAAAACCTTTCTTTTTGAAAAGAAATGTTAACGTGTGCATAGTGAAGGGGGAAAAGATTGGTGGAAAGACTTAGTAATAAAATTTATCAAGACTATATCTCTTATCCCGAGAAGGTGCTTCAGTTTGGGGAAGGAAACTTTTTGAGAGGGTTTATTGATTGGCAGTTCCAAGTTCTTAATGAAAAAACGGATTTCAATGGAAGTGTAGTGGTTGTCCAGCCGCGAGGCAATAACAAGATTGAAAGGCTGAATAATCAGGATGGGCTGTTTACCCTTTACTTACAGGGGATTAAAGAAGGTCAATTGGTAAACCAGCATCAGGTGATTGAGTCAATTAGTAGAGGTATTAATCTGTTTACAGATTATCCGGAATATATCAAGCTTGCTGGGACAGAAGATCTCCGGTTTATCGTTTCGAATACGACAGAAGCCGGAATTGTGTTTGACCCAACAGACAAGTTAGAGGATCGACCGCAAAAGAGTTTTCCAGGAAAACTTACTGCGTTCCTCTATCACCGTTTCCAGGCATTTGCCGGTGATCAAAAACGTGGCTGTATAATCATTCCATGTGAACTAATAGAAAGAAACGGAGAAAAGTTGAGAGAAATCGTATTGCAATATGCAAGCTTATGGAACCTGGAGGATGAATTTATTGGATGGGTAAAGAACGCGAATACTTTCTGTTCAAGCCTTGTAGACCGAATCGTACCAGGATTTCCAACCGACTCCTATAAAGAAAAAACCGAACAACTTGGATATGAGGATGAATTGATGGTGGTAGGTGAGCAGTATCACCTTTGGGTCATTGAGGGACCGGAATGGATAAAAAATGAGCTGAAAGTCGAAGGGACAGGGCTAAACACGCTGATCGTCGATGATTTAACTCCTTACAGGATACGGAAAGTCCGGATTCTAAACGGCGCACATACAGCAATGACTCCGGTTGCTTATCTTTACGGTTTAAGCACGGTGGAAGAAAGTGTAAATCATCAAGAAGTAGGCATGTTTATAAAAGAAATGATTGCAGAGGAAATAATCCCAACTTTAGAAGGTCCGAAAACAGAACTATCCAGCTATGCGGATGATGTGATGAACCGTTTTGCTAATCCATATATTAAACATTATTTAATGAGCATCGCACTAAATTCTATTTCTAAATTTCAGACAAGAAATCTGCCCGCATTTTTGGATTATGTTGAAAAATATAACAGTCTGCCAAAACGAATGGTCTTTTCACTAAGCTGCCTGCTTTATTTTTATCAGGGTAAAAGAGGAAATGACTCAATAGAACTACAAGATGATCCAGAAATTGTTGAATTCTTTAAAACTCATTGGGGAAAATTTGAACAGCAAGAACTTGCCATGTCTGAACTCGTGAACATAATCCTGGCGGAGCAAAGGTTATGGGGGATGGATTTGACCTCTATTCCAAATCTAGAAAGTACCGTCAGTACAAACCTCCTTACTATCTATCAAATAGGAGTTAAGGAAGCTCTTAAAGAATTGTTTGAAATATCCATTTAGTAGGAGGCCGCTATAATGAAGGATTTTCTTCAAATCACTGACAACGATAATATTATTCTAGCACTAAGAAACTTTAAGAAAAATGAAACCATTCATCTTAATGGCAAGGATATTCAAATAAAAGAAGACGTCAGCCGTGGACATAAAATAGCAGTAAAAGATATTTACGAAAATGAGGATATTATTAAATACGGCTATCCAATTGGGCATGCACTGGGTGTGATTACACCCGGTGAACATGTTCATACACATAACACAAAAACGAATCTTTCTGGGACACAGGAATACCAATACGTGTTTAAGGAATCTCAGAATCTATATAATAATGAAAATCGAACATTTCAGGGATACCGTCGCGAAGATGGTAATGTTGGCATTCGGAATGAATTATGGATTGTCCCTACAGTAGGCTGTGTGAACGGGATTGCTGAGAAAATTATCAAACGGTTTGAGCGTCATGTTGGCGACATTACCCCGTTTGACAATGTCCTTGTCTTAAAGCATAACTATGGATGTTCTCAACTAGGGGATGACCATGAAAACACAAAGCAAATACTGATCAATGCAGTAAAGCATCCCAATGCTGGCGGTGTTCTTGTTTTAGGTCTTGGCTGTGAGAATAATGAGCTGCCAGAGTTTAAAAAGGCGTTGGGTGAAGTGAATGAGGACAGAGTGAAATTTCTAATCTCCCAAAATGTTACCGATGAAATCGAGGAAGGCTTTAAACTGGTCATGGAAATCTATGAAAATGCCAAAAATGACAAAAGAGAATCCGTGCCTCTTTCAGAATTGAAAATTGGTTTAAAATGCGGTGGATCCGATGGCTTTTCAGGTATAACCGCAAATCCGCTTCTAGGGAAGTTCTCAGATTATTTAATTGCCCAAGGAGGAACAACCGTCCTCACTGAGGTCCCGGAAATGTTTGGAGCAGAAACGATCTTAATGGAACGTGCTGCCGATGAAAAAGTTTTTGGGAAGATTGTGGACCTAATTAATGACTTCAAGGAGTATTTTTTGCGTCATAATCAACCTGTATATGAAAATCCTTCCCCAGGGAACAAATCTGGAGGCATTACCACACTAGAAGACAAATCTCTTGGGTGCACACAGAAAGCGGGAACGAGCACCATTGTCGATGTCTTAAAATATGGAGAAACACTTAATACAAAAGGATTAAATCTCTTAAGTGCGCCAGGAAATGACCTTATCGCTTCGACAGCTCTTGCAGCTGCAGGCTGCCAGATGGTTTTGTTTACGACAGGGCGGGGAACTCCATTCGGAACGTTTGTTCCAACGATGAAAATTTCAACTAACACACAAATCTATGAAACAAAACCACACTGGATTGACTTTAATGCTGGAATACTGTTGGAGGATGGAGTTCTGCCAGAACAAGTATTAAATGATTTTGTAGATTATATCGTCCATGTGGCAAGCGGCGAATTTGTCAACAATGAGAAAAATGACTTTAGAGAGATTTCGATTTTTAAGAGTGGAGTTACGCTATAATCAGAGACTTATAATCCCTTTTGAGTAGACAGTGATGCAGTCTTTCAAAAGGGATTTTTTTCTGTGTCTGATTGTTGCGATAATTTGTGGAGCCTTGGTTTATCTGCACACTCCTGGTCAGATTGTTACGATAATTTGTAGAGCCGTGATTTATCGGCACAATCCGAGTCAGATAGTTACGATAATTTGTAAAGCCTTGGTTTATCGGCACACTCCTGGTCAGATAGTTACGATAATTTGTAGAGCCGTGATTTATCGGCACAATCCGAGTCAGATAGTTACGATAATTTGTAGAGCCGTGATTTATCGGCACAATCCGAGTCAGATAGTTACGAAAATTTGTGGAGCCGTGATTTATCGGCACAATCCCGATCTGATAGTTACGATAATTTGTGGAGCCGTGATTTATCGGTACAATCCGAGTCAGATAGTTACGATACTTTGTGGAGTCGTGATTTATCGGTACAATCCTGGTCAGATTGTTACCCGTATTATTGTGACCTTGGATTCTCGAGGAGTCTTCGTGCCGTTCGCTCCAATCAACAGGGTGCAATATAAACAATTAGCTTTACACAACCTTTTCTAAAGCGCAAATCAACAGGCAAAAAAAGATGCCAGACGGATTTCCTTAGCATCTAGAATTATTCCATTTTGCTAGTCTACTACATTTGTAATTGCTTCAATTCATAAAACTTCCCTTTAGTAAACATTAATTCTTCATAGGTACCGAATTCTACGCAACGTCCATTTTCGATCACTGCTATTTTATCCGCATTACGAATCGTTGAAAGACGGTGAGCCACGATAAACGTAGTCCGGCCATGACATAAAGTATTTAAGGCTTCTTGTATATTTTTTTCTCAGAATGACTATCTAATGCTGATGTCGCTTCATCTAAAATAATAACCTTTGGGTTACGAATTAAGGCTCTTGCAATCGACACCCTTTGCCTTTGACCCCCTGAAAGCTTATCCCCATGTTCTCCAATCCTCGTGTTTAAACCATCCGGAAGCTTCTCAATGACATCCCACAGGTTTGCAGCTAATAAAACCCTTTTTAGTTCTTTTTCGGTAACAGATGGCATGCCATAGGTGATATTTTGAAGAATGGTTCCAGAGAATAGGATGGTTGATTGTGGGACCACTGCTAAATGATGTCGGAAGGATCGTAAATCAATGGATGACATATCATGACCATCTAAAAGAATTCTACCTTCAGTCGGTTGAATAAACCCAATGAGTAAATTTAGGATTGTTGTTTTTCCCGAACCAGATTCCCCGACAAAAGCGACTGTTTCGCCTTGTTTAACCTCTAAGTTAATATCATGGAGGATCGTCTGGTCGCTATTAGGATACCGGTAACAAACCTGTTGAATGGAAAAATTTCCATCTACTTGTTTAATTTTAGGTTTGTTCTCATGATTTTCTACTTCACCAGCTGTTAAAATTTCGCCAATTGAATTTACGGATTCCAGTCCCTTAGCAATGGTAGGGATCAATGTTATCATGCTAGAAACAGCATTTACTACTGTTGTAAAGTACGTTTGATACATCACCACTTCCCCTGGAGTAATGGAACCGCGTAATGCCAAAATGCCAGTGAAAACTAAACAAATAATTTGAAAAATTTGAAAGCTAGCCCAACTAACAGAACCAAATAATGATTGAATGATGTCTAAGTGAAATCCTTTTGTTAATATTTGTTGGAATCGGTGATTTAAACGGCGTACCTCTTGATTCTCTAACGCATGCGCACGTGCAATGGGTACTAATTCAATCATTT
The DNA here is from genome assembly GCF_030817595.1 of Neobacillus niacini. Classification (GTDB taxonomy): domain Bacteria; phylum Bacillota; class Bacilli; order Bacillales; family Cytobacillaceae; genus Neobacillus; species Neobacillus niacini_G. The sequence continues at coordinate 2,038,440 of NZ_JAUSZN010000001.1, read as the reverse complement.
CGATAACACGGGCAGAGGTTTCTTCCATTTCTTGACGAAATTCTGAATTTGAGGTTTTGATTTTTTTCGGAAGACCACAATGATAAGAGCTGATATGGGTACGGTTAAGATGAAAAATAGAAATACAGTTGGACTGTTGTATAACGTAATGGCTAAGGCTACTACTAGATTGACAAGAATATTTAAACTACTGACAAATACTTGTGAGGAAAGCGTTTGGACAGCCTCTACGTCACGCATTATTTTAGATTGAAGCCTGCCAGACTGCATCTCCTTTTGATAGGGAATCGAAAGTTCTTGCATCTTTTTAATGAGCGAGGCACGTAAACCTGATTCGACACTCCGAATCGCATAACTATGAAGTTTAGTATGATAATAATTTGTTATGATGTTTTGCAGTACCAATATAAACATAATGATCGCATTAAGATAAATCGTTCGAATGCCGCCACCATCCTGAATCGTAGCAGCATTAATCACATTCGCAATGGCGATGGGCATCACCCAAGCGGGGATATGTTTAATCATAAATAACACAGCTGAATAAAATATTCTTAAGTAATTTCCTTTATATAATCCTACTAGTACCTTAAAGGAATTTTTCTGATTTTTGTTATAGATTTGCTGTATAAATGACTCTTCCATTAATTCAACTCCCTATAAAGGCTGAAAAATATAGTAGTTCACTATTTTAGTAGGTTCCTTAGAGGTAAATCACTTTGATGGATTGCTTCAATAATTAATTGAGCCACTTTTTTTGCTCCCTCTTCATTGAAGTGGGTGTTGTCTATAATCCCCTCAGGATAGTTTTCAGATTGACCACGAGGTAAATGTAAATAGTATTTTTTTGACTCCTCATCACCGGCTTTTGCCATAAACTCTGTGGTGATTTTATGTATGTCTAAAACAGGTATATCGTATTTTTCGGCATATTGAATCATGGCTTGAGGATAGGCTCCAACCGACATGCTATCAAATATATCATCTTCAAACTTTCGACGAGTAACTGACGTTAATAACAAGGGATAGGCATTTTTTTGATATGCCGTCTGAATGAACTTGCCTAGGTTATCTTGATAGTCACCATAAGGGTGAGTTCCTCGTTCAGGATCCTCTATTTTTTGATCATTGTGGCCAAATTGGATAATTAAGTAATCACCGGGTTGGATGCTCTTTTCAATCTTAGCTAAATGACCCTCGTTTATAAATGACTTTGTGCTTCGGCCATTAATCGCCCGGTTATCAATCTTTACATTTTCCTTAAAGTACGCTTGAAATGCTTCCCCCCAGCCAGTTTCTGGTCGTTTTTCTGGTAGTTTTATAGCAGCCGTGGAATCTCCTGCTATATAAATGGTTATTTGATTTTCCATTTGTATTTGCTCCCTCATAAAAAATTCTTATTAATTGTTGCTAAAAGCATATGTACACGTTAACATTTTTATGTTAAAACAAAAATAGAACCTATTTCTTTGATGAGGGCTATGATAATGAGGATTATGATTGGATTGTACGGAGAAATGTTAACGTTAACATTGTATTATCTATCAGTTTTTGTGTCAATGCATATAATATACAAAGATATAACGCTAGATTACATAGCCTTGTAAATATGGGAATTTTAGTATATTATAACGTAAGCGTTATCAAATTTTAGAAAATTTAATTTTTTTGCGATATGGTGGAAAACAGTTACGAAGGAGTGAAATTATTGAGAAAAGCAAGAGTGTTTTACAAGCTTTTTATTCCGTTTTTCTTAGTGGGGATAGGGCTTGTAATTGGATTTAGCATATTTATCTATAATTCCACTTATCATTCCGTTGAGGAAAGTTTCTTAAAGGATAAAAAAAATTATACAAAACAAATTCTTAACAATGTTGAACAAAAAGTAAGAACCATCGAGTATGGATATACGGCTTACAGCGCAACTTCTAAATTTGAAGAAATCTTTAAAAATCCTTTGTCAGGTAAAGATTTTGATGTATACCGAGATATCAAAAAAGAGATGAGTTACATAGGGATGATGGGGATTGAAGGCAGTAACAATAGTTTAGTAAGCTTAGACGGCAACTGGGGAATCATTAACGGCTCTTTAAAGACGCTAACAACAGAGGAAGTTACCGAATACAAAAATACATATATTAACAATAATAACAATAACCTTTTTTGGAAACCAATAAAATCCGGAATCGAAATGGTTATGACTTTACCAATGTATAAGAGGGAAAAGTTCGCTTTAGGAATATCCTATATTCCTAGAAGGAGTATTGAACAGATTATAGGTGACCAAAACAATAGAGTAGAAATATATAATAAAAAAAATCAATTACTATACTCTAGCACCATGAAAGATCGTGAAGTGAAAAAAAGTAGTTTTCAAGATTTTAAAGCAGTCTCTAACGAAAGCGGGCAAACTGCCAATGTTCTAGAAACAGAGGATGGAAAGAAATATGTTTACATGCAGTCTGATTATAATCGGTGGCTTTATGTGGTGGAAATAAATGAAAATGAGATTGGCAGTATTATTCATAATACGAGAGTGGGCCTTTTTATAGTTTCAGCCCTTTTGATTTTATTGGTGGGAATTATTTCATATGTGTTGGCGGTATCATACACTCGACCAATTAAGAAAATACAGGCAAAACTGGACATTCAGGGAGAGCATAAAAAACAAAATGAACTTTCCTTTTTGGCTGATTCTATCGATAAAATTGTTGGACAAAATGAGCTGTTAACCGCTAGTCTGTCAATTCAGAAACCTCAATTGGAGACATTATTTGTTTTAAGTTTATTTAGAAAACGGATATCTGAAAACGATGTGACGAATCGTTTAGAGCAATTTGGCTACCATTTTGAAGAGGAAAAGGTGTTTTATACAGGTTTGATACAAATAGATAACTTTGATGATCAACAAATTGGAGATAAAACACTTTTATTATTGGCAATTAATAATATCGTAGGAGAAATGGTCCCGAAGGCTGAACGCTTAAACCCGATCGTTTTAAATGATGAAATGCAGGCTACCATCTTTATCTTAGATAAAAGCGACCCAGAACCTGAGCGACGAATCATGAAGTACTACGAGGAAATCCAAGTAGCGGTGAAAAAATCGCTGAATATTATCATTAGTGTTGGAATCAGTCCAATCTATGACACTTTAATAGATAGTAAAAAAGCGGTAGATTTAGCAAAAGAATCGCTTCATTACCGAGTAAATGTTGGACCAGAGTCAATTATTTTCTATAATGATATTTCTTCGATGTTAAATGATGCGTCTATATCCAAATTCCCTGTAGAATCGCTGAATGAGTTATTGAATGCGATTCGTTCTGGTCATGAGGAAGACGTCATGAACTTGGTTGATCGGCTTGTAGAAGAGATTTTTCGTTTAAATAAAAATCCGATTAGCTTAGGGGTGACCTTAATACGAGTCATAAATGAGCTTGTACAATTAGGACAACTATTAGGTGCTGAATCTAAAATCTTTGAAAATATTAAGAAATTGTATCAAGCAGCGATGAATGCCTATTATCCAGAGAAAATGAAGGAAATGTTAATTAACGATTTAATCAAACCCGTTATTATAAGTACCCACGATAAGACAGAAAGAGGATTTAAATCCTTGTCAGAAAAAATCGTATATATTGTACAAACAGAATATGATCAGGAAATTTCCCTGGATATTATTGCAGATCGATTGCATTACAATCCTAACTATTTAAGCAATGTATTCAAAAAAGAGTATGGAGAGAATTTTGTAGACTATCTAATGAACTATCGCCTGCAAATGGCACAAAGCTTGTTAAAGGATACAGATTTGGCCATTAAAGATATTGCAGAACGCTTGCAATATCGGAATTCTCAAAACTTTATTCGATTCTTCAAAAAGAAATTAGGAATGACCCCAGGAGATTATCGTAAGGAATATATGCATTAGAACTTTATTCCAACAAAAAAAGCTTCATGAGAGAAGCTTTTTTTGTTGGAACTTTATTTTATCCTTTTACAGATCCAACTAATGCACCTTTGACGAAGTATTTTTGAACAAATGGGTAGGCAATTAACATAGGAACAGTAGCGATTACAATAACAGCCATTTTAATCGTTTGAGCAGGAGGTACGACATCTACTGAGGACCCTTCGGCTTGCATACCACTAGAGACAATGACAATTTGACGTAATAATACTTGTATCGGCCACTTGGCAGAATCATTAATGTAAAGAATAGCTGTCATATACGTGTTCCAGTAGGTGACTGCATAGAACAAAGAAATGGTAGCGATTGATGGTAATGCCAGTGGCAGCATGATTTTAACAAAAACACCAAAATCTGTGCAGCCATCCATTTTAGCAGATTCTTCTAAGCTATCAGGTAAGGCTTGGAAAAAGTTTCTCATGATAATTAAGTTGAACGCGTTAATTGCGACCGGCAAGATCAATGACCAATAAGAATCTATTAAACCAACCGATTTTACAACTAAGAATGTTGGAATCATACCCCCGCTGAACAACATGGAGAAAACAACAATAAAATTAATCGAATTACGCCCCACTAGATATCTTCGAGATAAGCCGTACGCCATTAAAGCGGTAAGAATCATACTAACTAAAGTACCGATACCGGTTACGCCAATCGAAACAGCAAGTGACTTAAAGAGGGTAGGGGTTGATAAGATATAGCGATAGGCATCCAATGAAAAAGTACGTGGAAATAAGATAAACTTTCTTGCGACCACTTCTTGAGTAGATGCAAATGAACTTGCGATCACATTAACAAATGGAAGAAAACAGATAAGTGCAATCAAAATTAGTATGGTTCCATTAATAATGGGAAAGGCTAGACCTCCTTTGTTTCTTTTATTCTTTTTCGTTTTCTTCATGTAAATCCTCCTCGCTTGAAAATAATAAGCCATTTATCTTTTAGTAAGATAAACCAACCTTATCATTCGATCCGAATTCCGTACATAATCAATATCCCACTATTGATTCAACAGCAAAGACAGCGTTTTCAAAGTTAAAAATTTATAAGGTAAACGGATAATCACAACCATTTAAAAACTATCATTATGGTGGATACCATCCTCCAAAAACCTTGATACTAAAGGGGTTTGTAAGCGTAATCATAAAATGATTATGTACGTAATTTTTCATTTTCAGTATGCTTGAAACAAGAAAGGAAAACAAAATGAAAAGAGGAGGAATGAAATGGAAGGTGCTGTAAACCAAAATAATCAACCCTTGCCCATTTTGACCGCGAGGGAGCTAAAAATCAAAAAAAGACAAAAAATCATTGCGGGATTAAAAACGAATAAGTTCTTATATCTTATGATTTTTCCTGGATTACTTTATTTCATTATATTTAAGTACTTACCAATGGCGGGTCTCATTATTGCGTTTCAAGACTATCAGCCATTCTTAGGGATCTTAGGAAGTCCATGGGCGGGTCTCAAACATTTTATTCGTTTATTTACGGAACCCACTTTCTTTATGTTATTAAAGAATACGTTAATTTTGTTTGCTTTAAATCTTGTTATCTTTTTCCCATTACCAATTATCGTGGCTCTGATGTTGAATGAAGTGAAGAATAGATACTTTAAAGCTGGAATTCAAACGATTATCTATATTCCTCACTTTATGTCTTGGGTAATTATTGTTTCAATCTCATTTATCTTTTTGAATGTGGATGGCGGTATTATTAATGAATTCTTAGCTGTAATAGGAATGGAAAAAATCAGCTTCTTAACAGCACCAGATTGGACAAGGACCATTTATATCGCACAAATTATCTGGAAAGAATTAGGCTGGTCAACGATTATTTATCTAGCTGCTATAACAGCTGTGGATACACAATTATATGAAGCAGCTGAAATGGATGGTGCCGGCCGTCTTCGAAAAACTTGGCATGTAACATTACCGGCTATTCGTCCAGTCATTATTACTCTATTAATCTTGAAGATTGGCAGTACCTTGGATCTAGGTTTTGAACATATGTACCTTTTACTTAACTCCTTAAACCGCAGTGTTGCAGAAATTTTCGATACTTATATCTATACGGCAGGTTTAAAAAATGGACAGTTGAGTTTCAGTACTGCTGTAGGTTTATTTAAAGGGCTTGTTGGATTGGTATTGGTCATCCTTGCGAATAAACTAGCGAAAAAATTTGGAGAAGATGGCGTGTATTAAAGAGGAGAAGGAGGGGTTATCATGCTGAAATCAGTAGAAAGGTTAAACCACGTTTTAACAATCATCCTCAACTTGGTATACGTAAATTTTTTATGGATACTCTTTACCATTTTGGGATTAGGTATCTTCGGTATTGGCCCCTCCACTTATGCCTTGGTAAGTATTTGCAGGCAATGGGTGCGTGGCCAAAGCCTGCCCGTTTTCAAAACCTACTGGAAGTATTACAAAGAGAGTTTTAGAGAGTCCGTCATTACTAGTTGGATCTATCTAATAGGCGGGATAGTTTTAATCGTTGATTTAATGCATGTATCCAATTGGTATATTAGGGTCGCATTATTTGTAATTAGTTTTATCTATTTATTATCACTCGTTTATATCTTTCCGATTATGGCTCATTATAATTGGAAGGGAATTCGCATTAAAATCAAGATGTCTCTAATATTTGGTTTTTCCTGCCTACAGTATTCACTAGTTTTATTTCTAGTTACTGGTGTAATGTATTGGGCAGCAGCCAACTTTTTTCCAGGGGTTTTAACCTTTTTAGGTGTTAGTTTCTTATTCTATTTAATTACTTGGACGGCGAATCAAGTGTTTACAAGAATGGAAACGATGGATACCGAAGAGCTAGAAGATAAATATATTCACCAAAATGCAAAGGAGAATTGGGATGAAAAAACAAAAGGTATCAAAGTTAGCCAGTGTTAGTTTAGCAGGTGCGCTTCTATTAGCAGGGTGCAGCAGTACAGCTTCTACGGACAAAAATTCCTCAAAGAAAGAAGACAAAAACAGTAAAACAGAAATTTCCTGGTTAAATATTTTGCACACAGCTTCACCACCGACAGATACAGTGTTAGACCAAATTGAGAAAAAAACAAATACAGAAATTAAATTTTCTTGGATTCCAGACGCTTCAAAAGAGGAACGTCTTAATACAGCATTAGCTTCAGATTCATTAGCTGATATTGTTACGTTAACGATTTTGGAAAATTCTTCAGTACGTAATGCATTGAAATCAGGGATGTTCTGGAATGTAGAGGATTATTTAGATGAGTTTCCTAACTTAAAAGCGATTTCGAAAGATATTCGAGTTTCAGCTTCAATCGAAGGTAAGCTTTATGGGATACCTTTCCAAAAAGACCTAGCGCGTAACGGTGTCGTCATCCGTAAAGATTGGTTAGATAAAGTAGGATTAGCTGTTCCTACAACAACAGAAGAATTAATGGAAGTAGCGAAAGCGTTTACAGAAAAAGATCCTGATGGTAATGGGAAAAATGATACGACCGGATTTATGGATCGCAGTGATTTAATTTTTGGTGCTTTCAAAACATTAGGTTCATACTACGGTACTCCAAATAATTGGCAGGTGGATAAGAAGGGCAACTTTACAGCTGAGTTTGAAACAGATGGCTATATTAAAACGATGGACTATATGAAAGAGTTATATGAAAATGGCTGGATTAACAAAGACTTTGCTGTAACCGCAAAAACTGATCAGCAGCAAAACTTTGCTCAAGGCAAGGCAGGTATTTATGTTGGTGCCTTATTTGACGCTAAAAATCTGCAAACAATGGCAGCTGGTATTCAAGATAATATGGAACTTTCCTTAGTCAATGATATGACATCTGATTCTAATTCTGAACGAGCCATTTGGTCTGCAGGTAATGGTATTGGAGGATTATTAGCATTCCCACGCTCAGAAGTAAAGGATGAAGCAGAATTAAAACGTCTTTTGAAATTTGTTAATGATTTATTAGAGCCTGAAACCTATACGTTAATGACCTATGGAATTGAAGGTACACATTATAAACTCAATGATGAAGGTGCCTATGAAATTATTAATCAGGATTTATGGCAGCAAGAAGTTCAGCCATTTGCCTCTTCACGTCCGAAAGAAAACGGTTATGGTCTAAAAGATCCTAACCCAATTAAAGCTCTGGCAGATGAAATGATTGCTGAAAACGCAAAACATGCTGTCTTTAATCCAGCCGTTCCTTTAGAATCACCAACCTACACCACACAAGGATCGGAATTACAAAAGATTATTACGGATGCTACTTATCAGTACATTTTAGGTGAAATCTCTCTTGATGATTTTAAGAAAGCAGTTAAAAGTTGGAATGACCAAGGCGGAAAAACAATAAAAGAGGAATATAAAGCAGCGTATAACGAGGCAAAATAATCACCAATGGAGGTCTTTTTATTGAATTTTGTTCAATAGAAAGTACCTCCATTCTACATCCAGCATGTCAAAAAAATAGTAATGAGAATAGGAGATTGATTGTGATGAAATGGTCCGTTAAAACAGCAAATTCAATTATTGAAAAACTTCCTCGTTTATATGAGGACAAAGGCTATAAAGGAAAGTGGTCCTATGATTATGGAGTGATATTTAAAGGGTTTGAAAGAGTCTGGAAGCAAACGGGAGAACAAAAGTATTTTAACTATATAAAGGAAAACATGGATTACTTTATCCAAGAAGATGGGTCCATTAAAGGGTATCGTCTAGACGAATATAATATCGATCATATCAATAATGGGAAAATGTTATTTGTCCTATACAAAGAAACAGGAGAGGAAAAGTATAAAAAAGCTGCTGAATTATTACGCAGCCAGCTCGAAACACACCCTAGAACATCTGAAGGTGCATTTTGGCATAAACAAATTTATCCTTATCAAATTTGGCTTGATGGTTTGTACATGGGCTCACCTTTTTATGCAGAGTATCAAACAACGTTTGCAAATGGAGAAGGTTTAGAAGATATCGTTCGTCAGTTTAAGATTAGTTATCAACATTTACTAGATGAAAAGACAGGGCTTTTATATCATGCTTGGGATGAAAAAAAGGTTCAGCCATGGGCGAATAAAGAAACTGGTTTGTCTGAGAACTTCTGGGGCCGCTCGATGGGTTGGTATTTATTAGCGTTAGTAGATACTTTAGAAATCTTGCCAGAAAATACGCCAGATCGAGACTTTCTTGTACAAATAACAGAGAAAACATTAAAGGCACTAGTAAACTACCAAGATGAAGCAAGTGGGGTCTGGTATCAAGTACCAGATAAGGGACATGAAAAGGGTAATTACTTAGAAGCTTCATGCAGCAGCATGTTTGTATGTGCAATAGCAAGAGGAATTCGTCTGGGTGTTTTAGATCAGCAAGAATGGGAAGGACAATTAAAGAAATCACATCAAGGATTATTGAATGAATTTGTTTTACTAACGAAAGAAGGCTGGGTGAATTTAAATAAGAACTGTCAGGTTGCTGGACTGGGCGGCGATGATCAACGGGATGGTACCTATACTTATTACATTAGTGAACCGATTATTTGTAATGACCAAAAAGGGTTAGGTGCGTTTTTACAAGCTTTAGCTGAATTTGAAGAAGTAATCATTGAGGAGTAAAGATATGAGCACATACAATATTACGGAATTTGGAGCATACAACGATGGGAGTTCATGCACCCAATCTATTCAAAAGGCTATCGACGAAGCACATAAAAATGGAGGCGGACAAGTCGTAATTCCGTCAGGAGAATTTTTATCAGGTGCTTTATTTTTAAAAGATAATATTGAATTACACTTGTCTGCAGGAGCTACCCTGAAATTTTCGGATCAACAAAAGGACTATCCAGTGGTAGTTTCTCGTTGGGAAGGTGTTGTGCGAGAGGTATATGCGTCTTGTATCTATGCAGAAGATGCAAAAAATATTTCTATTACTGGTTTCGGCACGATTGATGGCAATGGTGAGAATTGGTGGCATATTTTTCGAAATGACCGAGAAAACCTGGCTTATCCACGGCCAAAATTGATTAGTTTTGATGGATGTGAGCACATCACCATACGAGATGTATCCTTAATCAACTCACCTAGCTGGACCGTGAATCCGATTCGTTGTCACAATGTAACAATCGATAATCTTTCTATTATTAATCCAGCAGATTCACCTAACACAGATGGGATTGACCCGGAATCTTGTAAAAACGTAAGAATCAGCAACTGTCACATTGATGTAGGAGATGACTGTATCGCGATTAAAGCTGGTACAGAAGATACTGCTGAAAGGGTATCTTGTGAGAACATTACCATTACAAACTGTACGATGGTTCATGGCCATGGGGCAGTGGTATTTGGCAGTGAGATGAGTGGTGATATCCGGAATGTTACGATTAGTAACTGTACCTTCCAGGATACAGATCGGGGAATTCGATTGAAATCACGACGCGGTCGCGGAGGAATTGTGGAGGATATCCGAATTGACAATATTGTCATGGAAAGGGTAATGTGTCCATTTATATTGAACTTGTATTACTTCTGTGGACCTAAAGGAAAGGATAAATATGTCTGGGATAAAAATCCATACCCAATAACAAAAGAAACGCCATCCTTTAGAAGAATACACTTTTCTAATATTACGGCCCGAAATGTCCATGCTTCAGCAGGATTTATCTATGGCTTAGCTGAGCAATACGTCTCCGAAATTACATTTAATAACATTGATATTTCTATGGCAGAAAATGCGATTCCCGGGAAACCAGCGATGATGGCAGGAATAGAGGATATGAATAATCGCGGTTTTTATGTAGGTTTTGCGAAAGACATCCTATTTAACCGAGTAACCATTGAGAAACATGAAGGTCCAGCATTCCATGTCGAATATAGTGAGGATGTCGAGATTACCCATTGCAAGTCTAAAAATACAAAAGCTGAAGAAGTACTTCTTAAGGAAGTAGGGGTAGTGTGATAGAGACAAGGCGTACACAACTTTTCAATTTGTTAGGAGAACGTTCAAAATCGGAAAGGATATCTGCTGAATTAATAAATGTAGAAAATAGGCAGGGGTTTGTTTTAGAAAGTTTAATGTTGCATTTAAATGGCATTGAAACCGTCCCTGCTTATTTTGCTAAACCATTAAATGCCGTTGAACCTTTACCAACGGTTATCTTTAATCATTCACATGGCGGCAATTTTGACCAAGGGAAAGAAGAACTCTTAACTAGCAGCTCTTATTTGCAAAGTCCTTCCTTCGTAGAAGAGATAATCGAACTTGGGTTTGCGGTTTGTTCGATTGATATGTGGGGCTTTAACCAACGCAAAGGGAAACAAGAAAGTGAATTGGTAAAGGAAATGCTGTTAGATGGCCAAACTTTGTGGGGAATGCGGCTATTCGATAATATGGCCTTGTTAGACTATCTTGAAACTCGCCCCGATGTCAACCCTGACAGAATTGGTGCAATTGGCATGTCCATGGGAGGATTAATGAGTTGGTGGCTGGCCGCACTAGATGAGCGTATAAAGGTGACAGTAGATATAGCAGCACAAGTCGATATTGAAACATTAAAACAGAAACGTGGTTTAGATCATCATGGATTCTATTTTTATGTTCCTGGATTTCTAAAACATTTTTCTACATTAGAAGTTCAAGAAATGATTGCCCCAAGACCACGCCTCAGTATGATTGGTAAGGATGATCGAATGTGTCCCATTGAAGGTGCAGAATTTTTAAACGAACAACTGAAAAAAACGTATGAACAACAATGTGTTCCTCAAAATTGGGAAGGCAGAATTCTTACAGGCGGACATCAAGAGACAAAGGAAATGAGATCATTATGGAAAACATTCTTAAAGAAACACCTTTAAACTTTCTTAAAAGTCTAGTCGTTGGAAGAAATGAAATCTGTGATTTTTCTAGTATCCAAGAGGCTCTAGATAGTTGTTGTGATGAAAATGGACCGGTAAAAATAACGGTTTTAAGTGGAGAGTATTATGAAACTATTTCCTTATATCAATCTAACATTACATTGATAGGAATTGGCTCAGTTAAGGTGATTGGAAATCGATACGCGTTACAAAAAGATGAACATCTGCGAGAAATAGGTACCTTTCAGACGGCGACTCTGTTTATCAATGGTGAAAATATTAGTTTAGAAAATATCGAGATTATTAATAATGCAGGACCAGGAGAAAAGGTGGGTCAGGCGGTTGCTTTATACAGTGAAGGAAACAACGTAACCTTTAAAAACTGTTCCTTTAAAGGCTATCAGGACACTGTTTGTTTAGGACCGCTGCCAGAAGTTCAAAAAAATGGCCAGCCTTTTTCTACTCCTGAAATAAGAACCAAATTTGCAGAAAACAAGAGTCTTTTTATTAATTGCTATATAGAAGGAACCGTCGATTTTATTTTTGGTGGTGGTGAAGCAGTGTTTCAGGGTAGTGAAATTAAGTCATTGAAAAGACCAAACAACAGTGAAGGCTACGTTACAGCTGCTTCCACTTCAATAAGTAAAAAAGGCTTTTATTTCTATCAATGTTTTATTACTGCAGACGCAGATGTTAAAAATGTCTTTTTAGGAAGACCGTGGCGCCCCTATGCGAAAACTACATTTGCTAACTGTATAATTGGTTCACACATCCATCCAGATAGATGGGATGATTGGGGAAACAAAGCTAATAGAATAACGGTAAATTATAAGGAATTTAATAATCAATATAGTGATCAAGGTGATATGAACCCAATAGATTGGATCGATTTCATACAACTAGATTAATAGGAAAGGAACATGTAGAAATGAAGCGAAAATGGGAAGTGATAATTGGAATAGCAGGTGTGATACTTTGTATGATTTTCTTAGGCGGGTTTTCATTGACGATAACTTCTATGGAGGAAAGTACTTATCAGACAACCGTTTTTCCTATCTTGCAGGAGGGTGTTTCTAAAGAGTACGTTTCAGAGAGTTTTGAAGCGGTGAAAGCGTTAGCTATATGGTTTGGTGTCACCCTGTTAATCGTAGCTATATTTGTTGCTCTGGCTATTCTATCGATTTGGAGAAATAAATATCCGAAAAGGGGAGCAGTACTGTTTATTTTTGCCGGTTTAGCAACTTTAATTGGGACCCAGTTTATTGCTTTTCCCATTGCTTTTCTCTTTTTTACAACAGCAGGCTTATGCCTCCTTAGAAAAATAAAGGACAAAGAAGGAGTAGAAAATGTATCAAACAAAAATTACAAATCCGATTTTACCAGGATTTAATCCAGATCCCTATATTTTAAAGGTAGAAGATACGTATTATATTGCGGTATCGTCCTTCGAATGGCTGCCGGGTGTTCGTATTTATCAATCAAAGGATTTAGTAAATTGGGAACATGAAACAGATATTCTATCGAATCAAGTCGATTTACGCGGCAATCCACAAAACGGAAGTATTTGGGCGCCGCAGCTTAGTTACTCTGAAGGTTTATTTTTTCTTGTCTATACCGATGTAAAAAGTACAAAACGACCATTTAAAGACAGCCATAATTATTTAATTTTTGCACCAAGTATTAATGGTCCATGGTCACCGCCTGTGTACTTAAATAGCAGCGGCTTTGATCCGTCTTTATTCCATGATCGTGACGGACGTAAGTGGCTGTTAAATGAAATTTGGGATTATCGAATAGAAACAGGCAATAAATCAGTAGGAGTTGTCCTTCAAGAATACGATCCGGTAAATCACCTGTTAACAGGACCTGTCTATAAAATATTTGACGGTACAGAATTAGCAAAAACAGAAGCACCACATATTTACCGACATAATGATTATTACTATTTAATTACCGCAGAAGGTGGGACAGGTTCCGGTCATTCGGTTACGGTTTGTCGCGCTAAAGAGATTACGGGACCATATGAATTGGATCCACACTATCCGATGTTGACCGCTAGTGATAAACCCGAATCACCTTTACAATGTTCAGGTCACGGCAGTATTGTTCAAACCCCTCTGGGCAACTGGTATATGGTCTATTTATGCACGCGTCCATTAATGGGGAAAGCAGCGATTTTAGGACGTGAAACGGCTATTCAAGAAGTTTATTGGACAGAAGATGGCTGGCTGCGATTAGTGGATGGCGGCAATGGCCCATTAGCAGAAACAGAAATCATTACGGCAGAGCCGGTTGTACAGAGGAAGGATACAAACTTTCGTGATGATTTTACTGGTGTTCTCGATAAAGAGTGGAACAGCCTGCGTATTTTGGCGGATGATTCTTGGTGTGATTTAACAAGTAGAGAAGGATATTTACGTGTAATATCTGGTGATTCCATTCAATCCTTATTTGAACATCATATATTGGCTATTCGCCAAAAAGATTTCCAGTTTCATGCATTTACGAAAATAGACTATACCCCTAAAACTTATAATCAAATGGCTGGATTGCTGCTGTACTTAAATGATAGTAATTATCTTTATGCCTATTTGACTTATGATGAGGAAAAAGGCCGTGCCCTTCGATTGATGAAGTGCAGAGATGGTGAATTTTCACTAACTCCTGACATAATTCCAACAGAAGATGGTCAAGTAGAGTTAAAGATTGAAGTCAACGGACCAGTTGGAAATTATTATTATAGAATGGCTGGAGACAATCTTTGGCACGGAATTGGAGAATCTCAAGATTTGTTATTCTTGGCTGGAGGATTTACCGGTAACTTTGTAGGAATTGCTGTTCATGATATGGACCGTAAAGCCGGTTCTTATGCTGATTTTGATTTCTTTGAATATCGTGGACTTGATTCACTGTAACCATTATGATGTCCGAAAATAGTAGGGAGGTTAGGATAGTTGAAAATTTTTAAGGTTAGTATTTATATTTTACTCGTATTTTTACTGCTACTCAGTCAAGTTGGTGCAACAGCTTTAGCAAACAAACCATCTTCTGAAAATGACCTGCCTGCTCCAGTAAACCTAAAGATACCCAATCTTGCTATAGACGAGGACAGTATAACCCTTGTTTGGGAAAAACCTGAAGAGTATCAGGATATTACAGATTTCAATGTCTATATGAATGGAAAGAAAATTGGCAGCGCTTTAAAAGATAATCACGGCCCTGCAAAAGCATATATCGATAATTTCTATAAAAATATTGATAAGGATGATTTCCATGTTGATATTCTTATTCATAATTTCATGGTGGAAAATCTTAAACCAAACAAATCCTATGAATTTTATGTTACCTCGGTAAATGCTGAAGGAATCGAATCAGCTCCTTCCAATAAAGTTGTTGGGAAAACAACAGCAGTACCGGAAATTTTCAATATTGTTGATTTTGGTGCAACACCTGATGATGGAACAAAAGATACAAAAGCCATTCAAGCAGCAATTGATGCTGCTGCACCAGGGGCGAAGGTACTAATACCGGAAGGAAAATTTATCTCTGGAGAAATATGGCTTAAGTCCGATATGACGCTGCAAGTAGATGGATATTTACTTGGGTCAGCAGATGCGGAAGATTACAGCATGAATTTTTGGCTGTATGATTACTCGACCGATGAGCGTTCTTACTCCCTAATCAATGCTCATACCTACGATTACGGCAGTCTAAAGAATATTAGAATAGTAGGAAACGGGATCATTGATGGTAACGGATGGAAATATGATAAAAGCCATCCAACGATTGATGAACTTGGCAATGAGCTTCCTCGTCTAGTTGCAGGTAATAACACTAAAGTTACAGGGGATGTAAAAGTAGAAAATGGAAAAATGAGCCCTTTAAATCCTGATGCGGAGAGTACTTTTGGAATACTGGCTGCAAATCAGTCTTACGCTGCCCAAGTGATGGGGATGGATGAAAAATCTTCTTATTCCGGACGATCCAATCTAATTACAGTCCGCGGGGTGGACGGTATGTATTATGAAGGCATTACCCAGCTTAATCCAGCTAATCACGGGATTGTGAACCTTCATAGTAAAAACATTGTTGTAAATGGCACCATTTCCAAAACATACGACGGAAATAATGCCGATGGATATGAGTTCGGTGATTCTCAAAACATTATGGTCTTCAATAACTTCGTAGATACTGGAGATGATGCGATTAACTTTGCTTCTGGAATGGGCCAGGCGGCTGCGGACAAAGAACCAACGGGAAATGCATGGATTTTTAATAATTATATTCGTGAAGGTCACGGTGGAGTAGTAACAGGTAGTCATACTGGAAGTTGGATACAAGATTTTGTTGTAGAAGATAACATTATGTATAAAACGGATGTTGGCTTACGTAGTAAAACGAATACACCTATGGGCGGCGGAGCAAGAAACATCCTGTTCAGAGATAATGCGTTAGAGGGAATAGATGGAGATGGTCCTTTTGTTTTCACTTCTGCTTATACAGATGCGAATGCTTCTATTCTTTATGAACCTGCACAAAAAATATCCCAATTTAGAGATATGGAGATCGTCAATACAACCGTACGCAACCAAGGCGGCAGTAAGAAACAATCGATCCTAGTGAGTGGTAATGATGATGTAGGGGAAGTCTACCACGAAAATATTACCTTCAGGAATGTAAAATTTGATAATGTCTATTCTGTAAATATGGATTACGCGAAGGATTTTAGATTCATTAATGTAGCTTTTACAAACGTCAAAGATAATGGTGGAAATCCATGGAGAATCAAAAACTCAACAGGGCTAGTGTTTGAAGATACAACACAAGCTCCTGAAAATGCTATCCAAAAACCGGAATGGTCAGAAACTGCGACAGTCCAAGCAAACACTTCATCAGATGGAAAGAGTGTGACCTTAACTTGGGATAAAGCGACAGATAATATTGCTGTTTCAGGGTACACAATATATATAGACGGAGAAAAGTTAGGTTCCAACTATACGACAACAACCAATTCAAGCTATACCGTTAAGGGATTATCTCCAGATAAAGAATACACGTTTAAGGTTGAAGCCGCAGATGCAATTGGGAATCGTACTTCTAATGGTCCTGAAATTACAATAAAAACTCCTGGTACAGCGGATGTAGCACCGCCATCGCTTCCTGAAAATACTGAAATTTCAGAACCCTCTACTAAAATACCTGCAAATGTTACCTTTGGTGGAAAAGTAGCTGATGTCGTTTATCCTGGCTTCACTTGGGCGACTGTTGCTTGGAACGCTGCGAGTGACGATGTAGGGATTGCAGGATATAACGTTTATGCTAACGGCAAGTTACATGGATTTGCTAAATCTAGTAAATACACACTTACAAATCTTCAGCCGGGTACAAACTATGAGATTGAAGTGGAAGCAGTCGACCTAGCAGGAAACAAGAAACTTTATGACCGTTCAAAGAAAATCGAAACGGCTGTTCCATATGCAATCGGGGCTCCATCCTTTGATGGCGGGTTGACGGCTGCGATTGGAAAGGATGGAACGAGCGTTTCCCTTTCTTGGAACAAGGCTGCTGCTGTTAACCAAGATGTTATAGGGTACCGTGTATATGTTGATGGGCAGCCGATTAAGCCTGAAGGGGTTGAATTTACTCCAATTAATGCGGAAATGACAACTGCTGAAACGAATTACACCGTAACGGGCCTTAAACAAGGCAAAAAGTATACGTTTAAAGTGGAAGCTGTTGGACGTGGAATCAAATATTCCAAACGAGAAAGACTCTCAGATGTTATTCCAAACGGTCTTGTAAAAGTTGACGGGTATCGCTGGAGTGGCAATGGACCGAGTGAAACGGTTCATCTAATTCCTGGTAAAGCAGTTAGTGAAGAAGCAAAAGATAAGTAATTACAAGCTTTAATAATTGTATGTATTAATGATAAGGGGTCTTTAATCTGGTTAAAGACCCCCAAAATATGATCATGAGGAGATGAGCTAAATCTTGAAAAAAAGATTAATTAAAGGAAAGAAAATGAAAGCATCCATAGTAGCTGCTGCAATAGCCGTTTCAAGCTTGGCAGTAGCACCGGCAGATAATAAAGTGAATGCAGTTGAAAATATTGATAAAGTACTTGCATTTCCAGGGGCAGAAGGTGGTGGACGTTATACTTCCGGCGGAAGATTTGGTGAAGTGTATATCGTTAATACTCTAGAAGACTATGGAACTGGAGAAAAGGCTATCCAAGGTTCTCTGCGTGATGCCGTAAGTAAGGATAACCGCTTCATTGTCTTTAATATTTCCGGAAACATCAATTTAAAAGAACCGCTTTCCCTAAGAAAACGAAAAAATGTAACGATTGCCGGACAAACCGCTCCTGGAGATGGAATTACCATCACTGGATACGAAACGAATATCAGTGATTCTGAGAATGTGATTATTCGCTACCTTCGATTCCGTCCAGGAGCTGAAAATGTGCATACTGGTGATTCCATGGACGCCATTTGGGGTAGAAGCATGAAAAATGTCATGATCGATCATATATCAACCAGCTGGTCTACTGATGAAACGATGTCCTTATATCGTGCGGAAAACATGACTGTACAGTGGTCTATTGTTGCAGAGAGTTTAGCAATGAGCGGTCATACGAAGGGTCGTCATGGATACGGTGGAATATGGGGTGGAGTAAATACCACATACCATCACAATCTAGTCGCTAACCATACCTCTCGAAACCCTCGTTTAGGTGGAGGCACTGCCGAGGCAGATGACAACAACCATCTTGGATTATTTGATATAAGAAATAATGTGATTTATAACTGGGGATTTAACACCGCATACGGTGGAGGCAGGGCCTATGCTAATTATATAAATAACTATATGAAGCCGGGATTAGGAACACGTACAAGTGTAGAATCGAGGGTCATTGATGCAGGAGAGAAAGACAAACCAGGTGAATTTTACATTAAAGGAAATGTACTTGAAGGGAATTCTGAAGTATCTAACGATAATTCCAAAGGTATATATGTTTCTGAAAGCGCTGCCCCAACAACCGAGATAGTCAATGAAGAATTTATGATGGATGGGACAGCTAAAGAAGCACTTCGAACAACGACGGCTGAAGAAGCATATACGGAGGTTTTAGCAAAAGCTGGAGCAACGTATCCAAAAAGGGACGCCTTGGATGCAAGAATTATTAACGAGGTGAAGAACAATCTAGGGAGATTCGTTAATCGTCATGAAGAAGTAAGTGGCCTTCCATATACAGAAACCGTTTCTCGTCCAGCAGATTTTGACAATGATCAAGATGGGATAGAGGATGCTTGGGAGCTCAATAATGGGTTAAATCCGAATAATGCTAATGATAGCCGAGAATTATCAGCAGATCAAAGCGGTTATTCTAATATTGAAAATTACGTTAATTCATTGGTTGATATGGAATACAAACCAGAAAACCCAGAAGTTTCATTGAAAAGCCCAACTAATAATCAGATTTATAAAACAAATGAATCAGTTACGATTGAAGCAAATGTAACCGGTAAGTCAGACATTGAAAGAGTAGAATTTTATAATGGAGATCTGATTATTGGAACCGTTACACGCAAGCCATTTACTCTAACAACCAAATTACCAGACGGTACCTATTATATTTCCGCCAAGGCAATTGATCAATCGGGTCTCATGACACAAGCGACAGCATCCGTTATACATGTCAATAGCGAAACCAATCTAAAACAATGGAAATCAACGGATATTGGAACGCCAAATATTCCAGGTCATGCTTCTCTTGAAAATGATGTAATGACTGTAAAAGGATCTGGAAAGTTACTAGCAGCTGACGACAAATTCCACTTTACTTATCGTAATTTGGCAGGAGACGGAGAATTAATAGCAAAGGTAGAGACAATGACACCTGTCGATCACCATGCTTTTGCTGGATTAATGATCCGAGAAACTCTTGAAAAAGATGCAAAAACAGTTGCATTAGGTCTTTCTTATACCAAATCATATACTTGGAAGGAAAATGGAACAACATATTATCGAAATCCATGGTCTGCCTATTTAGCCTCTAGATATGAACAAGGTGGGAAAATGGACGACCTAGATGAGAACCTTGATTCACCACCTAGTGCAGAAGCATCTGGAGTTGCGCTACTAAATGATATCCCATTTAAAGATAAGGACCGGCACTTGGGTTATTATCTTAAACTAAAACGGACAGGTGATGTCTTTTCAGCCGAGGGTTCGGCCGATGGGGTCAACTGGACGCTAATAGGAAAGCGAAAGGTAGACATGAATCAGAAAGTTTACATTGGAATGGCTGTGGATGGAAACAAAGTGTCTAACCAGATAGATAATCTGAATACTGCTACTTTTTCTGATATACAATTCAACTTTGCCAAAAAACAAAATGACGTTCCAACTAAAACAAATTAGTAGTAAATAAATACTTTTGCGGCTCCAGTGCAACATCATATTTTGCACTGGAGTTCTTCAACGTAATAAGATTGCTGGTGCTTTGTGGAAAATATTGTTTTATCATTAAAAATATTGTCACCTGACTATTATCATGTTACTATTAGTTGAAATTAAATCCCTTTAAATCTGGTCCAGAGAGGCCAAAAAGGCGAAGTATACTTCATACATATTTATTATGTCTATGAATGCCTTTTTGTCCTTTGGATGGAAGGGCATTTTTTTTCACTCAAATCTTTTAATCTGAGTCCTGTGAGGCTCGAAAGGAGAACAACAAGAATGGATTATCGTAAAAAAACAGTAGTGGCATCAGTAGCGGGTTTAACACTAGAGGGCATGGATATCATGTTTATATCCTTTGCCATGTCGATGATTATTGCGGAGTTTCATATTGATATGACAGCTGGTGGACTTATTTCTTCTATTACTAATTTAGGAATGCTCGCTGGGGGAGTTATTTTCGGTGTTTTAGCAGATAAATTCGGAAGAGTTAAAGTTTTCACCTATACGATATTATTATTTGCAATCGGAACTGCCTTAACCGGGCTCGCACAAAATATTGAACAAGTATACTTATTTCGGTTTATTGCCGGTCTAGGCGCAGGTGGAGAATATGGGATTGGTATGGCGCTTGTTGCTGAGGCATGGCCAAAGAAGAAACAAGGGCGTGCTTCTTCATACGTTAGTGTCGGTGCTCAATACGGGGTTATCCTTGCAGCACTTCTTAGTGCGATGATCCTTCCGACTTTGGGATGGAGAGGATTGTTTTTTGTTGGATTGGCCCCAGTAATATTCGCCTTTATCGTACGAAAGAAGCTAGACGAATCACCTGAATGGCTTGCGTCACAAAAGAAAAAGAAACTAGTTCAGAAGCAAGGGAAATTAAAGCAACTATTTGCTACTCCTAGAATTACAGTAACCACCATCGCATTAGCAATCATGGCAACCGTTCAAATCGCAGGTTATAATGGTTTAATGATTTGGCTGCCATCCATGCTTCAACAATCCCAAGGATTATCTGTTTCAAGCTCGGCTCTTTGGACAATCAGTACCGCTGCAGGAATGATTGCAGGTATGTTAACATTTGGACAATTTATGGATCGTTTTGGAATGAAACGCTCCTATGGAATCTTCTTAGCAGCTTCCGCTGTGGCGGTCTTCCTTTATTCCTATGCTTCAGGCAGCACAGGACTTCTAATTGGCGGTGCAATTGTTGGGTTCTTCTCGAATGGAATGTTTGCAGGTTACGGAGCATTAATTAGCAAGTATTATTCGGTAGAAATTCGTAGTACGGCAACAAATACGATTTTTAACTTCGGCAGGGCTTTAGGGGGATTATCTCCAATCTTAGTAGGATACATTCTGCAGCATGCAAATGTAACGGTAGCTATGACGTATCTAGCATTACTATACTGTATCTCTTTTATAGCAATGATTAGTTTGCAAAAAGGAAACAGTAAACAAGAAGAAATCACTACATTATCTGAAGCAGTGTAAGGAAATTAAAAAGCCATTCTCTCAAACTGTACTGCACCCCAAAAGTTAGAGTGAAATCTAACTTTTGGGGTGTATTTTTATGGCCAAATATAGTGAAGAATTTAAGTTAAAGTTAGTCAAGGAATATCAAGATGGGAAATTAGGATATATTCTTTTAGCTAAAAAGTATGAAATGAAAGACAGTACTCCGATTAGGAGATGGGTAAAGGTATACGAGAAATTTGGTGTGGAAGGTTTAAAGAGGAAGAAACATAGAGAAACATATTCTGTTCAATTCAAGCTAGATGTATTAAGCTTTATGAAGAGAACAGGTTCTTCAGAAACTGATACAGCCCTTGTATTTGGCATAACTAACGCTCCTATGATTGCAGCTTGGAAAAGGGCTCTTCTGGAGGGTGGTACTGAAGCCCTGGATAGACCGAAAGGACGGCCATCCATGTCTGATAAAACTAAAAAAAACAAAAAGAATAAACACATTGAAGATAAGGAATTAACGTACGAACAAAAGTTAGAAAGAGAAAACGAACTTCTTCGTTTAGAGGTAGAATATTTAAAAAAGTTGCGAGCTTTTCAGATGGATCCGAAGGGCTATCTCGAAAAGCACAAGCAGCATTATCATTCGAACTTAAAGAAACCTTCAAACTAAAAGATGTTTTACAAATAGTCGGCATTCCTGAATCCACCTACCATTATCATATAAAAATGATGAATAAGGAGAATCCAGACCAGGAGTTGGAGGAACTTATTCAATCCATTTTCGAAGAACATAACGGAAATTATGGTTATCGTCGTATTCAATTAGAATTAGAAAACCGTGGGTATGAAGTGAATCATAAGAAGGTGCAACGCATCATGAACGAGCTTGGGCTCAAGGGAGATAAATTCAAATTAAAATCACGCAAGTACAGTTCATACAAGGGTACAACTGGAACTGTTGCCAAGAACCTTATCAATCGCCGCTTTAAAACGAATGTGTGTCATCAAAAACTAACAACAGATATTACAGAATTTAAGTGTTCAGACGGTATTAAGCTATATTTAAATCCAATTATGGATATGTTCAATAGTGAAATTCTTTCTTTTGGTATAGGTATGCGTCCAACCTTAGATTTAGCTCTCACCCCCCTCGAGGAAGCACTAGAAATAGTAAAAGATTCAAAGTTTAGAACTACTGTACATTCTGATCAAGGATGGCATTATCAACATAATAAATGGGTGAAAACCCTTAAGAAAAACAAGGTGTTCCAGAGTATGTCTCGTAAAGGAAACTGTTTAGATAATTCGCCAATGGAGAACTTTTTCGGATTACTAAAACAAGAAATGTATTACGGGGAAGCACTATGCTCATATGAGGAATTAAAAAAGAGAATTGAAGAATATATCAGTTATTATAATAACAAGCGTATAAAGCAAAAATTGGCAGGTATGAGCCCGGTTCAATACCGGGTCCATACTAGCCAATTAGCTGCTTAATATAAAACTCTAACTTTTGGGGGTCACATCAAACATGCATTTAGGAGGGAATGGCTTTTTTATTGTAAAAAAAATGAATTTTTGGAAAATAGATTGACTCGTCCGAATGAAACATGATATAAACACAGTAAGAATTTTAGTACTTTATAGTATTTGACTTACAAATAATGACAAAATAGGATTTACAGGAGGAATTACTTTCATGGGACATCGTAGCAAAATTATTGACTGCACCATTCGAGATGGAGGCTTAGTAAACAATTGGGATTTTAGTGTCGAATTTGTTCAAGACTTGTATAATAGCTTAAGTGCAGCTGGTGTTGAATATATGGAGATTGGTTACAAAAACTCCCCTAAACTACTAAATGCAACTGAGCCAAATCCATGGAGATTTCTAGACGATAACTTCTTGAAAGAAATCTTCCCTGAGAAAAAATTCACGAAGTTTTCTGCTCTTGTAGATATTGGACGTGTCGATCCGAATGACATTTTACCACGTGAACAAAGTGTTTTAGATATGATTCGAGTGGCATGCTACATCCGAGAAGTAGATAAAGGGTTAGAGCTTGTACAAATGTTTCATGATTTGGGTTATGAGACTTCACTTAATATTATGGCTTTATCGAGTGTACCTGAAAAGCAGCTTACGAAAGCATTTGATATGGTGAGGGAAAGTCCTGTAGATGTTGTATATATCGTTGATTCTTTCGGAAGCTTGGATCCTTCGGATATCGAACACCAAGTGAAAAAATTCCAAGAGTTGATTCCTAACAAACAGCTTGGAATTCATACACATAACAACATGCAGTTAGCATTCGCGAATACATTAGCGGCATTAAACAACGGGGTTACATACCTGGATTCTTCTGTATACGGCATGGGA
Source organism: Neobacillus niacini (assembly GCF_030817595.1). Taxonomy (GTDB): domain Bacteria; phylum Bacillota; class Bacilli; order Bacillales; family Cytobacillaceae; genus Neobacillus; species Neobacillus niacini_G. Next base: position 2,014,310 of record NZ_JAUSZN010000001.1, on the reverse strand, counting down.
CGTGCTGCAGGTAACTGTAACACAGAACTTCTTGTCAGCTACATCCAAAAGCCAAGCTATGAACTAAAGCCAGTACTTGGAATGATTGAAAAGCACATGCTGGAAATGCGCCAAAAATGGGAGTGGGGTTACATTATTCCTTATATGATTTCTGGTGTACTAAATGAACATCCACGTGTCGCAATGGCTTACCGTGACAGCGACGATCGTGATAAATTCGTTGATTTTTATGACAAGGTAACATCACCAGAAGTCTCTGTTGCTCCAGCGACGAAATAGGTTAAACAGAAAACGAGTACCTCTCATGATAGAGGTACTCGTTTTCTGTTCACTTTTTTAATCCCCGATATTTTGCTGTAGTTAATTCCTGAATATATTCCTCAAGCTCAGGCATTTCCATCTCTTTCGCTATTTGTATGGAAGATTCGATATCGTATGGAACTCGAACAAGCTGTATCGAGAATACTCCATACTCGCTTTGGTTATATTCTCCTTCAAGAATGGCATAGGAGGCTTGAGTGAGATCAAGCGGATTACCTACGCTGCCGACGTTACATAATGTTTTACCTTTAATAGTTTGCTGATAGGCATTATGAATATCTCCATAAAAAACAACATCTGGCTCTCTTTCTCCTGAGATATTTTCTGTGTGTTCTGTGTTTTCGAACATACTTAAGCGACGTTCAAGAGAGTCCCACGGTTGTATTCTTTCATATACACTCCGCGGTGAAGCATGAAACATTCTGACTAGTTTTCCGCTCATCAAAAACTCTACTGAAAACGGCAGTTCTTCTAAATCATTCATTTGTATTTTCGTTAATTGGTTTTGATGCCATTTGATTGTGTTAGACTCTTGGGGTTTAGGAAAGAAATCATCCCAATTGCCTCGAACCACCATTTCACAATGCTTTTGGATCATTTGTATTGCTATGCTTGATTGTGGTCCTTTGCCAACTAGATCACCTAAACAAATAATTCTTTTAATGTGTCTAGAATCGATATCCTCAAGGACCGATTCTAGTGCAGGGATATTTCCGTGAATGTCTGAAATAATAGCGATTTTATCCATGTTTACAAAACTCCTAACGATTTATATAAAAATAATTCTCGATTTGTCTCTTCATTTCCTGTTTATTTTCCCGAAATTGTTTATGTCGATGACCATTACTCCCTGAAGGGTGAGGGAATCCCTTCAAAGTATGTGTATTATTGCCAAAATGGTCAAGTACCTTGCTTACATTCACTCCTAAAGGGATAATTAGTGGATCTTGAATCCTAGAGATATCTTTAATAAAATATCTTTTTACATAGTCCAATAGCATTTCAGTTTTTAAAATATTTGGGCGTGAACCATTATAATTTTGATGATTGAAAAATACAGCATGTGGGAGTATAGAGGTAGTGTAGACAAGATGATTAGCTTTACCAAAAAGTTCGCTTGAAGAAGAAATACCCAGATGTCTTGGTATTTCAAGTTCATCTAGCATCGCTATGAGATTATTTCTCATCGTTCCCTCAAAACTGGCACTTTTTTTTACCTTATGAAGTAGTTCTTCATCATTTAAATGTCTATTCTCAATGACTGTTGTATAAGCTTTTCTCATCTGGTGAAGTCCAGGTGTAATCCCTGCAATAACTACCCTAGCTTTCTCATTTATGTAGTCAAATGGTGTGTAATAAACCTCAAGTTTTTTCTTTTCATCTTTTTCCAATAAAAATGTTGAATTTAAAAGATCGTGATCGTATAAAGGCAAGTCTAGAGACAATATTTTTTCTTTATATAATTGAAATTTTGCTTCAGTAACCATTCCCACTAATATGACCTCCAATTCTTTTACAAAGGTGACCTTTGTGGACACGATATAAACATTATTATGCAAAATAATTTGGCGTGGGCAAAAAAATTTTGCGGTGAATCTACGTAAAGGAATAATAAAATGTATATTTCTTATCGGAACCATCATGGCACACTTATTGCATTATAGAAGAACAAGATATAAAACAAAATTATGTTGCCAATAGTGAAAATCACCGGAGGTGCTCAAGAGGTTTAGTTCGATTATAAAAAAATTGAAGCGAGGGATGTTTGATGTGGGTCATTACGGTGTATTTAGAAGAGAGTATTCAAATGTTTGAGTTTGATAATCAAGAGGAAGCAAGAGCCACTTTCAAGAGTATAAATGGGTGTAAATTTCTTAGTGAAGTGATTTACTATAATGATTTTGATGTAGTTGAATAAAATATTTAACTGAAATAGAGAGTGTTTTAGGCGGTCTCAGGCAATTTTATATTTTTGTAAAAAATTATTTTACTTTTCTTAGAATAGCAACTATTATAATATTGAAAATAGTTTCAAATTTCTTAATCGCTGAAACCGTTTAGGCACGGGGGAACCATACTGGATTGTATTCAGTCCAAGGGGTGAATCCTTTTTAAGGTAGGGCTACTCAGGAGGCCCGAATCCGACAGCTAACCTCGTAAGCGTTTATGAGAAGGAAGGTGGAACTTGTGGCACGATTCGTTAGGTGTCTACAAGTCTATTTACCATGACTTGTAGACACTTTTTTGTGTTCCTTTAATAGATTTTCCTACGAGGGGGACATTAATTATCAAAAAGAAAGTATCCTTCCGTTTGTAACCGTTTTCTACTAAAAAATGAAAGGGCTGAAGTAAATGTTACCAGAACGCGAAATTGAAAGATTCCAGCAATCTGCAAATCAACAGGAACAGACATTAAAACGTGAGTTAAAATCCAGGCATTTAACCATGATATCAATCGGAGGTGCGATTGGAACCGGATTGTTCCTAAGCAGCGGGGCAGCAATCAGTTCAGCCGGCCCTGGGGGAGCATTACTAGCGTATGCGATAGTGGGAGCAATGGTCTTTTTTATCATGACTAGTTTAGGAGAAATGGCTGCCTTTATGCCAGTCAGCGGTTCATTTAGCACGTATGGAACGAAATTTGTGGATCCAGCATTTGGTTTTGCAATTGGATGGACTTACTGGTTTAGCTGGTCGATGACCATTGCAGCTGAACTGGCTGCCTCCACCATGATCATGAAATTCTGGTTTCCAGATAGTCCTTCGTTGGTTTGGAGTGGTTCATTTTTAGCACTTATATTTTTATTAAACTATTTATCTGTTAAGGGTTATGGGGAAGGGGAATATTGGTTATCCCTAATTAAAGTATCAGCGATTGTTATTTTTATCGTTGTTGGCTTACTAATGATTTTCGGAATTATGGGAGGGGAAGCAGTAGGGTTTAAAAACTTTACAGTTGATAAAGCTCCTTTTTCAGGCGGTATTTTAAGTGTTTTTGTTGTTTTTATTGCAGCAGGATTTTCTTTCCAAGGAACCGAAATCGTAGGGGTTACAGCGGGAGAAAGTGAGAATCCTGAAAAAAATGTCCCGAAAGCGATTAAAAGTGTTTTCTGGAGGATTCTAATTTTTTATATATTGGCAATTGCCGTGATTGGACTCCTGATTCCTTATACTAATCCGAATTTACAAAATGATAATGTAATGGTAAGTCCATTTACCCTTATCTTTGAAAAGGCGGGGATTGCCTTTGCAGCTTCACTTATGAATGCGGTTATTTTAACGGCGGTATTATCAGCTGGAAATTCCAGTTTATATGCTTCAACTCGCATGTTGTATTCGATGGCGAAAGCAGGACAAGCACCGCGGATTTTTGGAAAACTTAACAGCCGGGGGGTTCCGGTTGCAGGTATAATTCTAACCTGTGCTATAGGTGCACTTGCCTTTTTAGCTTCCTTTTTTGGTGATGGCATGGTCTATATTTGGTTAATGAATGCAATCAGTATAACAGGATTTATCTTTTGGCTCGGTATTTCTATCAGTCATTATCGGTTCCGTAAAGCCCTTATTGCGCAAGGGTATTCGCTTGATATGTTGCCGTATAAGGCAAAATGGTTTCCGATTGGGCCAATCTTCGCGATTGCTTGTGGAATTATCGTTATATTAGCACAAAATTTCCAAGCTTTTCTTGCCGACCAGATCGATTGGGGCGGTGTGGTAGCGGCATACTTAGGCATTCCGTTTTTCCTAAGTTTATATTTTGGCTATAAAATGATAAAGAAAACAAAAGTGGTTAAACTTGAAGAAGTGGAGTTTGACTTTGACAAGAAATATAATTAATCAAATATGGCTTTTTGACAAAATGATTTAAAAAATAGTGCATTTCTTACTTTACTTATTGGATTAATTGCAGTAGAATTTAGAAAATTCATAAATAATTTTCATTTGCCGATTGGACATCCAAAGGCTCCTATACGCATTCCGCGTAAAGGGGCCTTTTTTTATTTCTTAAAAATTAGAAAGGGGTTGGGGAAATGAACATTGATCATCTTGAAGCATTTATGTATGTAGTACATTTGGAGAGTGTTCATAAAGCAGCTGAAGCACTATATTTATCACAGCCAACCGTTACTGCGAGAATCAAAACGCTAGAACGGGATCTTGGGATCGAATTGTTTTTACGTAATGGAAGAAGTTTAACAATATCTGAGGAAGGTAAAGCTTTTATCCCTTACGCGGAGCAAATTATTGGTACCTATCAACAAGGGAAGAAGCGATTGAAGAAGGAAGATAATCCGGATGAAATTGTGATTGGGGCTAATATTATCACATCACAATACTTTATTCCTTTTGCGCTTCCTTTCTTGAAGAAAGCAAATCCTCAATTACGATTTAAATTTCATTCAGCGACAAACGATGTATTACTCGATAAACTACTACAGAAGCAGGTTGATATCGCCTTTATGAAGGATGTTACTCATCGTGGAATACAAAAGCTTGAGCTTCTAAACAATTCTGTCCGCTTGGTCGTTTATCCTGGACATTCCTTTCAATCCCTAGAGAACTTATCTGTTCAGCAGTTAGCCAGCGAACCTATGGTTTTTTTCGAATGCGGCGCTTTTGACTGGAATCGGATCCATAAATTATTTGAGATGGCAAATGTTATTCCTCGTATAGAATTTTTAGTCGACCATCTTGAAGTAGCAAAATCTATTATTCTAAGTGGAAATGGCATAGGTTTTTTACCATACCTGTGCATGAAAGATGAGCTTGAGAGAGGCAGCCTAATTGAAGTAGATGTTTCTCATATTCTTCAAATTAACCAGCATATTTTTGCCACACACTTGAATAATGGATTTATGTACCCCGAGCTCTGGAATGATATTCTTCGGTCTGTTAGAGAATTTGAGAAGGAAAGGGACCTGACTTTTATTTAAATTTTTAATGTAAAGATTACAATTTTCTATCAGCTATCTTATTGCCATTACAATCTTCTAGGTGATAGGATTAAACACAATAAAATAACAAGCAATGATTTCATAATAAAAGAGGGAAACGCACCGTTTTAATTCCTACTATTCAAGTGAGTATTATTGGATATAAAGAGAAAGGATGATTAGTGTGACAACGCAAAATAATAACCATTCGAGGGTATTTGTAGAAGCAAAAAAGGAAAATTTCTTTGAAACAAGTAAGTATCTAAATTTGCCAGATTTACAGTTTTTCAATTGGTGCAATCGACAGTACCAGGTTAACAGAGGTGTATATAATACGATTGATCAATGGTTTTACGAATATGGAATTGTCAATATTCATTTCCGTAGAATTCAGACTTTGGCGTTTTTGGATTTTGTCAAAGACGATATGTTAGAAAAACAACCTAAATTTATCCGCTTTGGTCATGGAGGTCTCTCCAAAAGGCTAAATGAATTTATGAATGATTTTGGTCAAAGCAACAATGTAATCCCCCTTAAGAAACCAAGTAAATGAGATAATTTAAAGATTAATTGATAGATTTTTTTTATTAGTATCAAATATTTTCCTATCGAGTAAAGTATTGCCAATTCATTGTTTTCAGTGATAGGATGAGAATCAATACAAAACACACTTTTCTTATCAGTTATGTCGGAATAAAATCGTGGAGGAGAATTAACATGAGCTATAAGCTAAGTATTTTAGATCAAAGTCCCATTTTTCCAGGGAGCACGGCTTTTAATGCGTTACAGAATACCGTTCGATTGGCTCAAAAAGCAGAAGAATGGGGCTACTCACGTTTTTGGGTATCAGAGCATCACCATACAGATCAATTGGCAGGTTCCTCTCCTGAGGTGTTAATTTCGTATATTTTAGCTCGAACAAATACAATTCAAGTAGGTTCAGGGGGCGTTATGCTTCAGCATTATAGCCCTTATAAGGTGGCTGAAAACTTCCATGTCTTATCAACTCTCGCTCCGGGAAGAGTGGATCTAGGAATTGGTAAAGCACCAGGTGGGCTTCCATTATCAACAAAGGCGCTCCAGTATGGCGCCGTTAATGATGGAAAGGACTTTTCTGAACGGCTATCTTTTTTAAACGAATTAATTGAAAATTCCGTTGATTCCGAACACCCTCTTACTGGAATTCAAGCAACACCGATTCCTGAGAAAAAACCTGAAATTTTTTTACTTGGTGCAAGTGTTAATAGTGCTCAGCTTGCGGCGGAACAGGGGATATCATTTGTATTTGCAAAATTTATTAATAGTGATGCAAGGGTAATTGAACAGGCAGCAAAGGTTTATCGTGAAGGTTTTCCAAATGGAAGATTCATCATCTCCTTGGCTGTTATAGCTGCTTCAACTCAATCAGAAGCTAAACAACTGGCAGGAGACAGAAAAATAGTTAAAGTCCATCTCGAGAGCGGTCGCTCTGTAACGTTACAAACTATTGAGCAAGCAAAAGTGTTTGGGAAGCAGTCGGGAGAACCATTTGAAATTACAGAACAAAAAGCAGACATTGTGGCTGGAACCCCTGACTATGTAAATGATATTTTAGAAAAACTTTATCGAACGTATCAGGTGGATGAATTTATTATACATACACCGGTAGAAAAAGAAGAAGAAAGAATTAAATCATTTCAGTTGTTAAGCCCGCGTAACACGAATCGAAATACGGGAAAAGAGATTAGAGGAGAGTTCCCATATATTGCTAGTAGAATATTTTTAAACCAGTGAGAACTGTTTAATTAAGGATATATTATATTTTAATTCCGAGTATTCGGGTATAAATAATATGAAAAAATTTTACATTGCGAAGTAGTTTGTAATACTTCCATTTTAAAATTTGAGAAGGAGCGTTTGATGTGAAACTAGTAAATTGGACTAAGGTTATTTCTATCTCAATGGCGTTATTGCTTCTGTTATCTGGTTGTGCAAATAGTGCTAGTACAAAAAATAGTTCAGCAGAAACAAACGAAAAGGCCGATGCACAACCTAAACAAGGTGGGGAATTAACCTATGCTCTCGCAACATCTCCCGATTCACTTGATCCGCATCGAAGCGGTTTAGCCGTAGCGGGACGTGTATTCCGAACCATTTTTGATAACTTAGTTATTCAAGCAGAGGATGGTACCATCCAGCCATGGCTGGCAACGGAATGGACGGTTTCGGAGGATGGAAAAAGTTATATATTTCAATTGCGCGAAGACGTGAAATTTCACGATGGGACCCCCTTTAACGCTGAGGCTGTAAAATTCAGTTTTGATCGTATTATTGATCCAAAAACAAAATCAGGAAATGCACTAAGTCTTCTTCGACCTTACGTGTCTTCAGAAGTTTTAGAAGAGTATACGATAAAAATTAACCTTGCAACGCCTTCTGCTGCATTCTTAAGTAACATAAGTCAAAACCAGCTCGGGATTGTTTCACCGACTGCGGTAGAAAAATATGGTGATCAGTTTGGTAAAAACCCAGTGGGGACTGGACCATTTAAATTTGTTAATTGGACAGAAAATGCCGACATTCAAGTTGAGAAAAATAGTGATTACAATTGGGGACCTTCTAACGTAGAAAACAAAGGAAAACCTTACTTGGATAAAATTAGCTTTAAAATTGTTCCGGAAGAGGCAACACGAATTGGCAGTGTGCAAAGCGGACAGGTGCTTGCGGCTGAAACAGTACCACCACAAAATATTGCTACCTTAAAGAATGATCCTAAAACACAATTACTAACTGTAAACACAATAGGCTTGCCATATACACTCTTTTTCAATCAAAGAAAAGAACCTTGGAATAATGTAAAGGCGCGTCAAGCTGTTCAACTTGCAATTGACGTTGATTCGATTGTGAAGACATTATACTTAGGCACATACGAAAGGTCATGGTCACCGCTGACCCCTGGGATAGTAGGATATGATAAATCACTCGAAGGCAGTGTGAAAGTCGATATTGACAAGGCTAATAAAATTCTTGACGAGCTCGGTTATGAAAAGGGTTCAGATGGTATTCGTGTAAAAGATGGTAAGCAGCTTACATTGAATTATGTAGACGGATCACCTAATCGTGAGAAACGAAATGATATTGCTGTCATTGTCCAGCAGCAGTTAAAAAGAATTGGAATCAAGGTTGAGATTAACATTACAAAAGACGTTGCGTCGGTAATCTATACGAACGCTGATTACGATTTATATGGAAACAGCCAAGTTAATTCTGATCCAAATGCGCTTCGTGCGATCTACCATACACGAACACCAGAGGAGGAAGCTGTTTTTAAAGGATTACCTGGAGGTTCTGACACAGAATTAGACCAGTTGCTAGAACAAGGAACTTCAGAGCTTGACCAGGCAAAGCGTGAAGAAATTTATAAAAAAGCGCAGCAAAAAATTATTAAAGATGCTTGGATCATTCCAATTTATGTATTTCCATATACGGTTGCTGCATCTAAAACAGTAAATGGTATTACATTCGATGCATTAGGCTATCCATTATTCAATGATGTAAGTATTGAATAAAAAGAGAGAAGGAGCTGATACATTGTGACTCTAGTAAACAAGGTATTATTGAAAATCTCGACTGCATTTGTATCGATTATAGGCTCCTCAATCCTTGTCTTTTCCATCATCTATTTGCTTCCAGGGGATCCAGTGCTTTCTATGATTGATCCCTCAGTTGCAACACCTGAAATGGTCGCGAATTTACGCAAGGAATTGGGGCTCGACCAGCCGTTTTACATTCAATTCTCAGAATATTTCATGAATGTACTTCAAGGTGATTTTGGTCAATCTGTAGTGAATAGTGAACCAGTACTGCCAAAGATAGTAGAACATTTTCCAGCCACACTGGCCTTAACGATTACTAGCGCGGTATTATCTGTTGTCATTGGAGTTACGTTTGGTGTTCTATCGGCCATTTATCGTAATAAATGGATTGATATTATCGCTCGTATCATCGGATTATTTGGTATATCAATGCCGACTTTTTGGTCGGGGATTTTACTTATTCTTATATTTTCTGTCTATTTAAACTGGCTGCCTAGCATAGGGTCTGATGGTTGGAAAACATTAGTGCTGCCATCCCTTTCATTGGGTTTTGTGGGGGCGGGCTTTATCATTCGGATGGTGCGTAACAGCATGCTTGATGTGATTAATGAGCAATTTATTGTTACTTTGCGTGCTAAGGGTCTTTCGGAACGGGTCGTTATGTATCGTCATGCCCTTCGCAACGCACTTATTCCTGCCATAACCATCATTGGACTAAATATCGGGGAACTATTGGCCGGTACAGTTGTTATTGAAACGGTATTCTCAAGACAGGGGATTGGTCGAATTGTAGCAGATGCCATTATGGCTAAAGACTTACCTGTCATACAAGGTGTTGTCTTCTTCAGTGCTATTGTTTATGTGGTGATTAATCTTTTAGTTGATTTATCGTATTCATTCATTGACCCACGGGTAAGAAGAGCTCATTAAAGGAAAACCAAAATAATAAAGTGGGAGGGAAATTGTGATGAAGGAAGTGGTAAATACCAAAACGGTGCTGCATGTTCCAAAATGGAAATTCACTAAGCAAAAAACAAACTTCTCTGTAGAAAATCTATTTATTTTAGGTGCAGGAATGATTGTGATATTCATTATCTTGTGTGCCTTATTTCCAAAATGGATTGCTCCCTATTCGCCAACCTTTATGGATACATCCCTTATTTTAAGTCCTCCGAATTCAGCACATTGGTTCGGAACTGATTATTTTGGGAGAGATGTTTTAAGTCTTGTCATCTATGGCAGCAGTGACTCTCTTATTATTGGAATTGCTTCCGTTGTAATTGGAGGATTGATTGGCGGAATAATCGGCTCGGTATCCGGTTATTTTGGCGGCATAATTGATGTGATTGTCATGCGGTTAATTGAAATTTTGATGACGATTCCTGGTATTCTTCTAGCGTTAGCCATCGCTGCTGCACTTGGACCAGGATTAATGAATATTGTCTTAGCAGTTGCAGTTTCATCCATTCCAGGTTATGCACGTGTAATGAGAGGACAATTGATGAGTATTAAAAAGCGCAAATATGTTGAGGCTTCTCGTTCCATAGGTACACCTGAATGGAGGATATTTCTTTGGCACCTATTACCAAATTCCTGGTCACCGCTTTTAGTCATGGCGACAATTGGTCTCGGTACCTCCATATTAATTGGATCAGGGTTGAGCTTTCTCGGACTTGGTATCATTAAAGAAATTCCAGATTGGGGCGCGCTTCTTTCACAGGGGCGAGGTTATTTGACTGTAGGCTGGTGGATCTCCACGTTTCCAGGCTTAGCTATTACCCTTTTTGTTCTCTCTGTAAATATAATTGGAGATAAACTTCGAGATACATTTGATCCGAAAACAAGCAGAACTAGATAAAGGAGGAACTTCAGATGGAAAAGCTCCTTGATATTCAACATTTGAAAGTTGATTTTACCATGAAGGATGGTGATCTTACCGCAATCAAAGATGTATCGTTACATATTAACATTGGTGAAACGGTCTGCATTGTCGGCGAGTCTGGGAGCGGCAAGAGCGTTACATCGAAGGCAATCATGAGGCTCATTGATTATGAAAATGGAAAGATATCAGCAGGAAGCATTGTACTAGATGGAATGGACCTAGCCCAACTTTCCCAAAAAAAACTTCGTTCGATTCGTGGGAAAAAAGTGGCGATGATTTTTCAAGAACCAATGGCTGCTTTTGATCCGGTTTTTACGATTGGCAGCCAAATTATCGAAACCATTCTTGAAAACAAGCAATTTACAAAATTGCAGGCGAAAGAACGCGCGCTTTATTTATTGAATCGGGTTGGTATTTCCGACGCTGCATTACGATTGAATCAATATCCGAATGAACTCTCTGGAGGAATGCTGCAACGTGCAATGATTGCGATGGCACTTGCATGTGGTCCTGACCTATTGATCGCAGATGAGCCAACAACTGCACTTGACGTCACAATTCAAGCTCAGATACTGAAGTTACTACAAGAATTAAAAGAAGAGTTTGGTATGTCGATTCTCTTAATCACACACGATATGGGTGTTGCTGCACAAATGGCAGACAGGATTATTGTGATGTATGCAGGAAGAATTGTTGAGTATGCAACGGTATCGCAAATGTTTGAGCTTCCTCACCATCCTTATACACGTGGATTGCTGCAGTCGATTACCACAATAGCTAGTGATCGAGGTAAAAAACTTTACTCTATAAATGGGTCTATTCCAGGATTGGCTGATCTGTCTCCGGGATGTCAGTTTCATCCGCGCTGTCCATTTGCAACAGAACGCTGCAAAATGGAGTCACCACTATTAAGAGAAGTAAATAATCGCCATACGGCATGCTGGTATGCAGAGGACTTGGTAGAATCAATTGATTGGAAACAACCGGAAGGGGAAACAAAAAATGATTGGCACATTATCAAGGAAATAGTTCAGAGCGATGCAAAGCATGAATCTGAACCATTGTTTACTATACAGGAATTGAGCAAATTTTATCCGTTTGGCAAGAAGAGTCCTTTCTCTCGAAATTCTTCCTACTTACGAGCAGTGGAGAATGTGACCTTCACGATTGAGAAAGGGGAGACATTCGGTCTTGTTGGGGAATCTGGAAGTGGAAAATCTACATTGGGAAGGGTTCTATTGCAGTTAGAGAAACCAACGAGTGGAAAAGTATTTTTTCAGGGGCAGGATCTGTCGAAATTGGATGCAAAAGAATTACGTCAAAAGAGAAGAAATATGCAGATGATTTATCAAGATCCATACGGTTCTGTTAATCCCCGTTGGAAGGTTGGAGACATTATAGGTGAACCGCTTCAGGTTCATGAATCGCTAAGTGCAAAGGATAAGGTTGATAGAGTTCAAGATTTATTAGAGCGGGTTGGCTTAAATAAAAGTAGTTATAATCTTTATCCACATGAATTTTCTGGAGGGCAGCGGCAGCGTATTGCCATTGCCAGAGCAATTGCTCTTAATCCTCAGTTTATTTTAGCCGATGAAGCAGTATCTGCTTTAGATGTATCTGTACAGGCACAAATCGTTAATTTACTCCAGGATTTACAGCGGGAGAGGGATTTAACTTATTTATTTATTGCTCACGGCTTAAATATTGTACGACATGTGTCAGATCGTATCGGTGTGATGTACTTGGGACAAATGGTGGAAATGGCAACGAGCGAAATTTTATTCTCGCAACCTGCACACCATTACACAAAGGGTTTAATTGATTCAATACCAATTGCCGACCCTACCCGTACTAGAGAACGAATTTCAATACAGGGGGAAATTCCATCACCAGCAAATCCCCCAGTTGGATGTAGATTTCATACCCGCTGTCCAGCAGCAACGGCACGTTGTCGAGAAGAACAGCCTATTTTTAGGGAAATTCATACGGGGCACTGGGTTGCTTGCCATGATCCGCTATAAAGTAAGAGATAGAATCGGGGGAAATCAGAATGAAATTTGTATTGTTTGATCTTATAAGTAATCACCCCAATGGTGTGTCGGGTGAATTGTTAACATCACAAGAACGAATTCAACAAGCAATCGACCAGGCTGTTTTTGCTGAATCTCTTGGATTTGATGGCTATGGGGTCGGAGAGCGGCATGGTGCTCCATTTTTATCTTCTTCTCCTGCCATATTGTTAACCGCCATTGCTGCCAGAACGTCTAAGATACGCTTACTGCCTACTGTATCGGTTTTGAGTATTCTCGATCCTGTTCGAGTAGCAGAGGATTATGCCACACTGGATCATCTTTCCGGTGGAAGGTTAGAGATGATGATTGGGAAAGGTAACGATCCACGCCATTACCCGTTATTTGGTATAAAAGAGGAAGAACAATGGGCTTCACTTGCTGAACGATATGATTTTCTGAAGCGCTTATGGACTGAAGAAAATGTCTCATGGGAGGGGACATACCGTCCCCCATTATATAATGTAACGACAGAACCTAGACCGTTTCAAAAACAGATACCCATTTGGCATGGCAGTGCATCAAGTCCAATTTCTACTGAGCTTGCAGCTAAGAATGGGGAACCAATCTTTTCATCAAATGCCTTTCATCCAATGGGTAAATATAAAGAGTTAATTGATCATTACCGCGAGAGGCTTGAATATTATGGATATGATTCGAATAAAGCAATAGTCGGTGCAGGTGCAGGCAGTTTATACTTGGCCAATACAACGGAAGAAGCTATAAAACGTTTCCGTCCCTACTATGATATTCAAATGAATTCAGATGCAGCAAAACATAATCAATCTCCATTTAAGAACCTGGAAGACCACATTCAACATGGTTCAGCATTAATAGGAAGTGTAGATTTAATAATAGAGAAAATTCTTAAATATCACCAAGCTTTTGGACATCAGGTGCAAGCCATTGGAGTAGGGGGCTTAAGTGTCGAAGAACAATATGAACAGCTTGACAGGTTTGCTGAGGAGGTTATACCAGTACTTCGACGAGAAATTCCTAGTACGGTTTGGGAAGAAGAACAATCAACATTGATATAGGTAAATGTACTTATACTTAGTAAGTAATCCAATAGTATACAAAAGGTCTTCATTAATCATTTATGAAGTACTTTTTATTATCATAATTCCTAGTTGAGTAGTAGGTTTAGTTGTGTTTTGGTAAGCAAGGAGGGTGGGCCATGAAGTCCCTGTTAGTTATAGGAGGAGATCGTATCGGTAATATTCTTAAAAATTTAGAGGGGGAGGGCTTCGGGGAAGTAATCCATTTAAATGGACGGAAAAAAAAGATGGTTCGCACTGATATACCAAGAAAAGTAGATTTAATCTTAGTGTTAACAGACTTTATCAACCACAATCTCACAGGAGCCATAAAACGTAGGGCACAAGAATATGGGATTCCGATTTGCTTTTCGAAGAGGTCTTGGTGTTTTATACGTGAGGAGATTAAAAAAAGTCAAATAAATGTTAATAATTAGCATGCTGTTATAGTAAATTGATAGGCGATAAGGTGAGTCAACTATTTTGTTTGATAGATTTTATGAATCAATACAATATATTTTTCTATCAGGTAAAGTATAGAATCTTTATTCTTTACGTGATAGGATAAATCACAAGAATAATTATAGTATTCCAATCAAATAACTTGGAATTAAAAAAGGAGGATATTCAATGTCTATTCAAAAAAAATTGAAATTTGGCGCTATTATTCATGGGGTTGGAGGAAATATTGCTGGTTGGAGACATCCTGATATTCAAGCAGATGCAAGCGTAAGTTTGAAGTTCTATACCAATCAGGCACAAAAGGCCGAAGAAGGAAAATTCGACTTAGTTTTTATTGCCGATGGCTTGCATATTAACGAGAAATCGATTCCGCACTTTTTAAATCGTTTCGAACCATTAACGATTTTGTCGGCACTTGCAGCCGTTACTTCAAATATAGGACTTGTGGGAACACTGTCTACTTCATATAGTGAACCCTTTAATGTTGCAAGGCAATTTGCATCGCTTGACCATATCAGTAATGGCCGTGCGGGCTGGAATGTTGTTACTTCTCCATTAGAGAAGACGGCATTAAACTTTAGCAAAACAATCGAGGAACATCCTGATCATGCGAAAAGGTACCGAATTGCTGCAGAATACTTGCAAGTTGCGAAAGGACTTTGGGATTCTTGGGAAGATGATGCATTTGTTCGAAATAAAGAAACCGGGGTATTTTTTGATTCAGATAAATTACACCAATTAAATCACAGAGGAGAATTTTTCTCCGTACAGGGACCACTAAACATCGGCAGATCCAAGCAAGGCAGACCATTAATATTCCAAGCTGGTTCCTCGGAGGCAGGAAAAGACCTTGCCGCAAGAGAGGCGGATGCTATATTCACAGGTCATCCAACATTATCAGCCGCACGAGAGTTTTATCAGGATGTTAAAAACAGAGCAAAAGCTTTGGGACGTAATCCAGATGAACTCGCAATCCTTCCAGGGATCGCACCAATTATTGGTGCAACGGAGGAAGAAGCTGAAAGAAAATATCAAGAAATTGCAAATCTAGTATCAATCGATAAAGCTCTAGATTATCTAGGTCGATATTTTGAGCATCATGATTTCTCACAATATCCTCTCGATGCTCCGTTCCCTGAATTAGGAGATTTAGGTAAGAATAGCTTCCAAAGTCATACTGATCGAATTAAACAGCAAGCAAAGGCACATAATTTAACACTTCGACAAGTTGCATTACAAGAGACAACACCAAAACCGACATTTATTGGAACTCCTGAAAAAGTAGCTGATCTCATCCAGGAATGGTTTGAAGGGAATGGCGCTGATGGGTTTATAATTGGTTCAGCGGTTCCAAATGGATTGAATGATTTTGTGGACTTTGTGGTGCCGATTCTTCAAAAACGAGGACTATTTAGAACTGAATACGAAGCTGAAACATTACGTGGTAACCTAGGAATTCCTTATCCAGAAAACCGTTATGCAAAAAAGGTGACAACCCATTGACAAAACAAAAAATTAGTAAAAAGCGAAGAGTATATTTGCCGACTAGTCAACTAGAGGCTCTCTATTTAAGATTCTATCAATCTTGAATGGAGAGCCTTTTTAATTAAGCTTAGTTAAATTTCATTGTTGATTTTTAGTAAAGCGGTATAAAAGGTCGATGAAGGACAAATCAGGAAAGTTCAAGGTTAGATTAGTCCTTAATAGGGTTGATGAAAGACAAATCAGGAAGGTTCAAGGTGAGATTAGTCCTTCATAAGGTCGATGAAGGACTAATCAAGAAAGTTTCAGGTGAGATAAGTCCTTCATGACGATTTTGTAAGAAAAATCAACATAAGTCTTTAACAATGCCTTTTATAAAAAAAATAAAAATGATAGGGAGGAAAGTAAGATGGGAAAAGAAATATCCATTGTGGTTTGGGCTAAAGTGGGTTGTCACTATTGTAGTGAGGTAAAACAATATTTAACAGAAAAAGGGTATAAATACGAAACGATTGATGTTACCCATTATGATGAGCGTAGAGATATTTTGGAAGTTAAGTATGGAGTCAGACATGTACCTGTAGTTGAAATTGGTCAGGGTGAGTTGTATGAAGGGGTAACAAAGGTAGGAATTGACCATCTTGAAAAAGTCCTTGAGAAATTTAATAATAAAATTTCGAGTTAATTCCGACTAAAAACATATATTTAATAGGTTAATAACATTTAAGTTAAAAGGGATGGATGGAAAATGAAAATGAAGAAAAAATTCATGGTAGTAATACTAGGACTGCTTGCTTTAGTCCTTGGTGCATGCTCCTCTCAAGAGACGAAATCAACTAAAGAAGAAAGTTCAGGTGGTGCTAATGAGGGCGCAAAAGTCCAAAAAATAATAGTTGGAACTGGGACACAGTTTCCTAATGTTTGCTTCATTGATGAGGATGGAAAGTTAACTGGATATGATGTTGAATTAGTTCGAAAAATTGATGAAAAGCTGCCTGAGTACGAATTTGAATTCAAAACGATGGAATTTTCTAATCTTTTATTAAGCCTAGAAACAAATAAAATCGATTTTGTGGCACACCAAATGGAAGTAAATGAGGAACGCCAAGAGAAATTCCTGTTTAATGAGGAACCATATAATATCTTTCCGCTTCATGTAACGGTTCATAAAGATAATAACGATATTCATTCAATTAAGGATTTAAAAGGGAAAAAGGCTATTGTCAGTGCAACCAGTAATTCAGCTGTTTTTTTAGAAAAATACAACAAAGAAAATAATGCAGGAATTGAAATCGTTTATGCGGGGAATGGACCTGATTCTACGATTAATCAAATAAAAACAGGTCGCGCAGACGCAACGATCACGACACCATTTTCTGTCGATTTCAGTAACGATGCCGTAGATGCACAGCAAAAAGTAGTGGGTGAGCCGCTGCTTAATTCGAAGGTATATTTCCTACTTAGAAAAGATGAAACACCTTTACAAAAAAGAATTGACGAAGCACTGGTTGAATTGAAAGAAGAAGGAGTAGTAAGTGAGTTGAGTAAAAAATGGTTAGGAGCTGACTATACCGTTAATTTTTAAAATGTGGGAGAAGCGTTTGGGAGGTTTGAAACAAAATGGGGAAAGCATTTGATCTGATGTTAATAATTGAGTTTATTCCGACACTTATTCAATACCTAGGAATAACTCTACAGATATTAGCAGCATCTATTATTCTAGGATTTGTCCTCGGTATCGCAGCAGCGATTCCGAGACTTTATAAAATACCAATTTTGAATCAACTAGTGATATTATACGTTTCATTTATTCGGGGAACTCCAATATTAATACAATTATTCCTTGTTTTTTATGGTCTGCCAGCAATTCTCTTACTGTTATTTTCTATTGATATTACAAGGATGGAGGCCATTTATTTTGTCATCATAACCTACGCAATTAGTAATGGTGCTGGCTTTTCTGAAATTTTTCGAGCCGCCATTCGAGCAGTGGATTACGGTCAGACCGAGGCTGCCTTTTCTGTCGGGATGACAAGCAGACAGAACTTTTTCCGGATCGTTCTTCCGCAGGCCATTAGGATTGCATTTCCGAATATGGCAAATTCAGTGATCGGTTCTTTAAAGGATACTTCTCTTGCCTTTACCATTGGAGTGATGGACATGATGGGTAGAGGAGATACCCTTATAGCTGCAACCGCACATGCACTTGAAGTTTATCTCTCTCTATCTATTATTTACTATATTATCGTCGTAATGTTTGAAAAGATTTTTAGTAAACTAGAAAAATATTTCAATCGCTATCAGAAGGCTGATGTAACGGCCGTTGCTTAGGAAGGAGGATCGCTTACATGATAATTGATATTCCATTTATTTGGGTAGCATTTAAAGAAATTATTAAGGTGCTTCCTATTACACTGATCCTAACCATTGTTCCCTTGCTGGCCGGTTTTTTAATCGGTATTGGTGTGGCTCTCGTAAGAATTTATAAAGTGAAATTTCTCTATCGAATCGCAAATGGTTATGTGTCCTTTTTCAGAGGAACACCCATTATCATGCATATTATGGTCATTTATTTTGGCTTCCCACTATTACTCGATCAACTTTCACTCAGGTTTGATTTAGGTATTCAAACAAATAAAATCCCGATTATTTTGTTTGTATTAATAGCCTTAACATTGGCTGCTGGTTCGTATTTATCTGAAATAATTCGATCTGGTATTATCAGCGTTTCAAATGGGCAAATGGAGGCTGCTTATTCGGTTGGGATGACAAAGTTTCAGGCGATGATCCGCATTATCTTACCACAGGCTTTAGCTCAGTCGATTCCGAATTTCACAAATGTTTTTGTTGGCTTCCTGCACACTTCATCAATAGCTTTTCTTGTATCTCAGAAAGAAGTAACGGGGGCGGCTAATATTGTGGCTTCGGTTAACTTGAAATTTCTAGAAGCCTTTATTGCCGCTGGTATTATCTATTGGGGCATTACGATTCTAGTAGAAGGGATATCTTTTTTACTTGAAAAGAAGGTGACTGCTTATAATCGAGGAGGCGTGTCATGATTTATTTACAAGGTATCAAAAAATCATTTAATCAGTTGCCAGTATTAAAAGGAATTAACTTAAAAATTGAAAAGGGGGAGGTCGTTACCATCCTTGGTCCAAGTGGATCGGGCAAAACGACACTGTTAAGGTGCCTCAATTTCTTAGAAAAACCAAATGCCGGAATAGTTCAAATAGGAAATATAATTGTTGATTCAGAAAAAGCCACAAAAAAAGAAATGCTCGCGATCAGAAAACAATCGGCCATGGTTTTTCAGCATTATAATTTATTTGCCCATAAAACAGTGGTGGAAAATGTGATGGAAGGGTTAATCGTGGCAAAAAAGGTAAAGAAAAAGGACGCAAGACAACAAAGTGAAAGAGTGCTAGAGAAAGTGGGCTTAAGTGATAAACTGCATCACTATCCTTCTCAGCTTTCAGGCGGGCAGCAACAAAGGGTTGGGATTGCTAGAGCCTTAGCTTTAAATCCAGAGGTGATTCTTTTCGATGAGCCTACATCCGCACTAGATCCTGAGTTAGTTGGAGATGTTCTATCCGTTATTAAATCGATTGCACAAGAAGGTATAACGATGGTGGTTGTCACCCATGAAATGAGTTTTGCAAGAGAAGTATCGAATCGGGTGTTGTTCATGGATGAAGGAGTAATCGTCGAGGAAGGCACACCATTGGAAATTTTTCATGCAGCAAAGGAGGAACGTACCCGGCGGTTCTTACAACGAATTTCTGGTGAATCATTTTTTACACCACTTAAAGAACAGGTGAATTAACAATCAATCATAGGGAGGAAGGTGAATGTTTTGGTGACAAACCAAATCATCATTGATGAGATTAGAGAAGATGAAAAGGAACAGGTAAGGAATTTATTAGTAAAGAGTTATCAACAGTATGAACATTCCTATAAAGATCCTGAAATTTGGAAATGGTATTTAGAAAATATTCAAGCCTCCATTGATAATCCAGATGTCGATAAGATATTAGTGGCAAAAAGCAATCAGGATATCCTTGGAAGTTTGCAGCTTTTTCAATCCTCCGAAAAGGCATATGCAAGGCCAGAACTTGAAATTTTCTCGCCAATTATTCGATTGTTAGGTGTTCATCCTGAGGCAAGAGGGCGCGGTGTAGCACAAGAGTTATTAAAAGCGAGTGTTGCCTACGCAAAGGAGCTTGGAGCGACAAGCTTGTATTTGCATTCAAGTGATAAAATGCATAAAGCAATCCGGCTGTACGAATGGTTTGGTTTCAAACGAGATCAAACCAAGGAATTTCAGAATCAAGAGATATTAGTAAAATGCTTTCGATTTGATTTATAGAAGGAAGTGAGGATATGGATCGAACTGAATTGGAATCGCACCTCATTTCGATAAGGCGTCATTTACATCAATATCCAGAATTATCAAATGAAGAATTTGAAACAACAAATTCGATTAAAAAATGGCTGCAAGATGAAGAAATTGATATTCGCAGTACTGGACTGCCTACAGGTGTAGTTGCAGAAATTAAAGGTGGGAATCCTGGACCAATTGTTGCCATTCGTGCAGATATTGATGCCCTTCCGATTGTGGAACAAACAGGTTTACCCTATTCCTCCAAAATCAAAGGGAAAATGCACGCATGCGGTCATGATTTTCATACTGCAGCAGCCATAGGTGCGGCTTATCTTTTGAAAGAAACTCAAGCTGAGTTGAATGGAACAGTTCGGATTATTTTTCAGCCTGCTGAAGAATCAGGCGGTGGTGCCCAAAAGGTGATTCATGATGGTCAGCTCGAGGGAGTAGAAGCCATAATTGGACTTCATAATAAACCAGACCTGCCTGTGGGAACAGTTGGCTTAAAAGATGGACCTTTAATGGCTGCAGTCGATCGATTTCATATTGTTCTCTATGGTAAAGGAAGCCATGCTGCAATACCGCAACATGGAAAGGATCCAATTGTAGCGGCAGGGCACCTTATAACTGCTCTTCAGTCTGTAGTAAGTCGGAATGTGTCTCCTCTTCAAAGTGCGGTATTAAGTGTGACGAAAATTGTTGGCGGCAGCACATGGAACGTTATTCCAGATAATATCATCCTTGAGGGGACCATTCGGACTTTTGACAATAAAGTTCGTGCAGACGTAAAAGCAAAATTTTATACAATTGTTCAAGCCATTGCCACGGCTTTTTCACACGAAGTTGAAATTGGCTGGTTTCCAGGTCCACCACCACTAGATAACCATAAGTCGGTGACGGAGATTGCAAGGTATGTTGCTAAAAAGTATTCCTTAAAAGTACTTGATCCGGAACCATCAATGGCCGGTGAGGATTTCTCCTACTATCTTTATAACGTCCCAGGGACTTTTGCATTTTTCGGTACAAACGGAAACGAGGAGTGGCATCATCCCGGATTTACCCTTGATGAATCGGCAATTATTAAAGCCGCATATTTTTTATTTGAAAGTTCTAGAGAATTATTAAATAGACCTGTTTCTAGTTTACGAATCTAAAGATTATGATCCATACGAAAACGTTGTATTTATTAAACTATAAATAGGAGTGATTCGGATGGGAGAGATTCTTCGGAATGCTGTTGAAAATAAGCGCAATAAACTAATAAAAAAACTGATTGCTTATAATGTGTATAAGAAAGAAGATAAACACCTTTTCGAGCTATCACTAACGGACTTAGAAAATGAATATAGAAGATTTATTTCCCTTAGTCATCCCCACAGTGATATTGGTTCTATCAAATTAACTGGACCTAAATCAGACAAAAAGTAAAAAATGATTTTTGTAAAAAAATTCAACGAGGAAAGGAAGTACACAATAATGAGTAAAGTGACAATTATTTCTGGCAGTCCTTCAGAACATACGAGATTAAATGGGGTTTTACATGGTGTGATAAATCATTTGAATGGGGTTGGCATAACGCCTGAAATCATTAATATCCGCAATCTTCCATCAGAAGATTTAATTCAAGCGAGGTTTGATAGTGAAGAAATAATAAAGCAAAATAAGAAAGTTGAGCACTCAAATCTGGTCGTGATACTGACTCCGGTTTACAAAGCATCCTTTTCAGGAATATTAAAAACTTACTTGGATCTTCTTCCGCAAAATGGTCTCGAAGGCAAAACGATCTTACCCATTGCTGTTGGTGGAACTTTTGGTCACTTATTAATGCTTGATTATGCTCTTAAACCTGTTCTTACGGCTCTAGGTGCAACCCATATTTTAAAAGGCGTATATATTTTAGATAATCAAATAAAAAAATTAGGCAATAATCGGTACGAATTAGATTCAGAAGCGAGAAACCGATTGGTTTCTTCATTTTATAATATAGAAACATTGTTTCTTGGAAAAAGTGTATCTGGTTCGGTGCTTTAAATTTATACTTCAAATACAACTTAATTAATTTTACTAAAAGAGGGAATTATAAAAAATTCTCTCTTTTCTTGTATTAGATTTTTTGATTTGTAGTTCGAAAATCTTACATATATTAAATTCCAACAAAGATGTATGTTATAATACTATCAAATTATGATACGGCAGACTATTAAAGATATCAACAAATCAATCTATTAAAGCAAGGAGTGAATAAAATGATTATACGAAGTAAAGCAGATGTTGAGCAGTTTTGCGAGAGGTTTGGTGAATTGGCCAACTGGGATGGTTCGAAGTACTACATAGCTTTACAAGATGAGGAAAACAGCGGAACCCTAACATTTATGCAATATCCTGATGGAAAGCTGACAGCATATAGGAAATATCAAACATATTGGGACATAAATGAGCTTCCGGTCGATAATAAAGACATATGGCGGTATAGAAAAGTTTTAAATAGTTTCTTGAAAAATATCAATAATTAACAAGAGCGACTCCTATTTTCAGGGTCGCTTTCTTTTATTAAAAAGTTCTATCAATTTTTTCTAGCCAATCTCTAGTAATAGGCAAAAGACACCTATTGTAATATATTAATCCATAATTTTTATAAAATTATCGACGCTGTGTTTGGCCTGATTTCTGAGTAATGTATGCTTATTCGGAAAACTTCTTAAATCAAATGACCCGACAATATCCAGATAAGGTGAAGGTATACATTGGTTTTAATGAGGCGTTAGCTCATAAAATTTATAAAGGAGCAGATTTGTTTTTAATACCTTCGCAGTTTGAGCCATGTGGATTTTTATCATCAAAATGATTCATGGAATCGCTTAATAAAAAATGCGATGACTCAAGATTATAGTTGGTTTCAATCAGCTAAAAAATACAATGAAATATATGAGGAGCTGTTAGCAGACTCTTTGGAGTAAGG
Source organism: Neobacillus niacini (assembly GCF_030817595.1). GTDB lineage: Bacteria > Bacillota > Bacilli > Bacillales > Cytobacillaceae > Neobacillus > Neobacillus niacini_G. The sequence continues at coordinate 1,991,205 of NZ_JAUSZN010000001.1, read as the reverse complement.
GAAACTTGTTAAGGGATACAATTCGAATTTGCCAAATAAAAGGGAAGATGTAATTGATTTTTAGCTTACATCTTCTTTCTTTTATGGGAATTTATATTATACAGTTTGTTGTTGCCGTTGACGAAGTTTTCGTGCAGCAGTTACCATATTTTTTAATGAAGCAATGGTTTCTTCTTCATGGCGTGTTTTTAAACCACAATCTGGATTCACCCAAAACTGTTCTTTCGAAATAATCTCGAAACTTTCTTTTAATATTGTGTCGATTTCTTCTACGCTTGGGACACGTGGGCTGTGTATATCATACACACCTAAACCGATACCAAGTTCATATGGATTTTGTTTTAGTGATTGAATCAGTTCCCCATGGCTTCTAGACGTTTCTATTGAAATGACATCTGCGTCAAGGGCTCGAATTGGCTCTATAAAGTTATTAAACTCACAATAGCACATATGCGTATGAATTTGTGTTTCATTTCTCACACTTGAAGTCGCGAGCTTGAATGCATTTACTGCCCATGATAAATATTCATTCCAGTCTTCTTTCCTGAGTGGCAAGCCTTCACGTAAAGCAGGTTCATCCACCTGAATGATGGCAATGCCTGCAGTTTCTAATGCGTGAATTTCTTCTTTTAGAGCAAGGGCTATTTGGTTGGCTACTTGTTCACGAGAAAGATCATCACGAACAAAAGACCAATTCAAGATAGTGACAGGACCTGTTAACATTCCTTTAACATACTTAGACGTTAGACGCTGTGCTTCCACTACTTCCTTTACTGTCATTTGCGATGTCCACTCGACGTCACCATAAATAATCGGCGGTTTCACACAACGTGACCCATATGATACCACCCAGGCTTTTTCAGTAAATGCAAAACCTTTCAGCTTTTCACCAAAGTACTCCACCATATCGGTTCGTTCAAATTCACCATGTACGAAGACATCAAGGCCAATCTCTTCCTGAATTTGTATCCATCGAGCGGTTTCACTTTTCAAAAACTCAGCATATTTAGTGTCACTTATTTCTTTTTTGCGCCATGCAGTACGCGTTCTTTTTACTTGGTCAGATTGAGGGAAGCTTCCAATCGTTGTGGTTGGAAAATCCGGTAATTGCAACGCTGCTTTTTGTAAAGGTTGACGTTCTTGAAATGGCATTGGTCGTGTAAAATGATCTTGTCTAACTTGTAATAAAAGCTCTTTGACACGTGGATTTTTCCTTACCTCGTGCTGCCCCAAGGCTTGAATTGCCAGCATACTTTGTGACACATTTTTACTTCCTGACCAGTTCTCGTCTGTAACGAAGGATGTTAGTTGTGTTAACTCGATGATTTTCTCATCGGCAAAGGATAAGGCATTAAGTAATGTCGCATCCAGAGTCTTTTCAGATTTAGTTGTGACAGGAACATGCTGTAAACTGCATGAAGATTGAACCCAGGCTTCACTTACACCGCTTAAGGATAAAATAGCCTTTGTCATCATTGCTTTTTCAGCCAAATTTGCCCGCCAAATATCACGGCCATTTATGATTCCAATCCCCAATACTTTATCTTGTGGGAAACCGTATCTACGGAGTGAAGCCATATTCTCATCTGCACCATGAATAAAATCGAGACCAACCCCAGCAACAGGTAAGTGAATAAGCTCTTCATATGCTGATAATCCTTCAAAATAGGTTTGTAACATCAATTTCGCTGCTGGTACTTCTTCTGCTAACTGTTTATAAATTTGTTGAACTAGTTTGATATCTTCAGGCGCTAGTGAAAGGACTAATGCTGGTTCTTCCACTTGAATCCACTGTGCCCCTGCATCTACTAATTGTTGGAGTACTTGAGCATAAAGAGGCAAAAGTCTTAAAATAAATGATGCTTTGGATATGGAATCATACCCTTTAGACAATTGAACAAAAGTATAAGGGCCAATAATTGTTGGCTTTGTCATTAAACCTAGTTCAAACTTCGCTTCTAAAAAATAATCTAAAATATAGTTTTGAGTTAATTCTAGGGGCTGGTTTTCATATTCAGGTACAATATAGTGGTAGTTTGTATTAAACCATTTAGTCATCTCAGAAGCCACTACATCATTTGCTCCACGTGCCAATGCGTAATAAGTCGTAAGATCTACCTTTTCGCCAGTCCACTTATAACGGGCTGGAATTAGACCGAACATGGCCGCAAGGTCCAGCATACGATCATAAAATGTAAAGTCTCCAACCGTTATGATGTCTAATCCTAAAGATTGCTGGTGCTTCAAATGATTCAAGCGAATGGTCTTCATCTCAAAAATAAACTGTTCCTCTGATTTGTCACCCTTCCAAAACGATTCAACACAACGTTTCCACTCTCGATTACCGCCAATATATGGGTAACCGATGGTTGTACTAGCTAATTTCATTTACGATTCCTCCTTTTCATTTACATATGTCCAAATACAAAAAAGCCATCTCCAGGAACCGGAAATGGCTATACAATACAAGTTAAAGGTATGTTTAAAAATCTTGCATAAACAATACTACTCATAACTCGTTTGTCGTACAAATGAATGTCACCACCTATTTCCACGTAGGTATCTGGTGTGTACTACAAATTGGCAGGTCTCCTGGCTTATCATCAATGCTCATCACACCTTCCCATCAAAAGACAGTGGTATTTGTGATTCACTCCGAATTACAGTTGCGGGACAGCGACGGAATTACACCGTTCTTCCCTATTAAGCCAAGCCTCAGCTTGGCACCAATTCTTACACGATATGTAATTGCCACTTAATATATCATATAAAAAATCATTCGTACATAATTTTCTGAGAATTATTTTTGTTATTGTCAAAGTGAAATTAGTATATTATAGTTGAGGATATACAATATTTAGTAGTGAAAAATAATTAAAATACTAAATATAGATAATGACCAATAAAAATGGTGTCTGTATAGACTTAATAGAGAATCTGGTGAAAATCCAGAACTGTACCCGCAACTGTAAGTGCTGACGAAATAATCATATCCACTGTCTTTAAGACGGGAAGGGATTAGAGTAGGGAGAAGCACAAGTCAGGAGACCTGCCATTTCTATTACGTATTATCTTCTTCGGGAGCTGGGAAGATATAACGAGGGTATACCTACTATTACAGTGAATGAGCCTGTATGATAGATTAATCCACGTTATCAAACCCATCTTCATAGATGGGTTTTTTTGTTGTTTCACTCACGAAGTCATTATGAAAAGAAATGAGGAACTTGGTATGGAATTAAACATTGTTTGTTCAGAAAAGGATTGGGTTTTGGCGGCAGTGAAAAGAGCTTCTGAAAAATATAATCTGGACACAAATGAATTAGTTGAAAAGATCAATAATCTTGAAGACTCTTCCATAAATGAACAATCCCTTTTTTATGCATTAAATCAAATTTCAATGAGTGATCCAAACTGGACCTTTCTAGCAGCAAATCTGTATTTACAGGAACTTTATGGGAATGCTTCAAGCAGCAGGGGGTACCAGCCTGAAAACAAATACGGAGACTTTTACTCGCTGATTACTGAATTAACGAGAATCGGAATCTATTCACAAGATTTATTACAAGATTATACAAAAGAAGAAATTGAACTATTTGGCACAGAAATAACATCTGAACGTGACGATCTGTTTAATTACATAGGGCTGTTTTTATTAGCAGATCGATATTTAGCAAAGGATTACGAAGGGAAACTTTACGAGTTACCTCAAGAGCGCTTTATGATCATCGCCATGACATTGATGAGAAAAGAACAAAAGGGAAACCGAATAAACCTGGTAAAAGAAGCATACTGGGCACTCAGCAACTTGTATATGACAGTTGCTACACCAACTCTATCAAATGCCGGAAAAAGCTTTGGGCAGCTCTCTTCCTGTTTTATTGATACAGTAGACGATTCTTTAGATGGAATTTATTTGAACAATTGGGATATTGCTAGATTAAGTAAAGACGGCGGCGGGCTAGGTGTTTATCTGGGCAAGGTACGTGCCTTAGGTTCAGATATCAAGAAATTCAAAGGCAATTCCTCTGGGGTGGTACCATGGATTCGGCTTATTAATGATACAGCGGTGAGTGTCGACCAATTGGGCCAAAGGCAGGGAGCGATCGCTGTTTATTTAGATGTTTTTCATAAGGATATTATGAATGGTTTTTTAGACTTAAAGACAAATAACGGGGACGAACGACGAAAGGCACATGATCTTTTTACAGGTGTTTCAATACCAGACTTGTTTATGAAGAAATTAGAAGAAGTAGATGAAAACGGTCGAAGTGTGGGAGAATGGCATACCTTTTGTCCTCATCAAGTAAAACAAATAATGGGGTGGAAGGACCAAGACGGAAATCCCCTAGGTTTGGAAGATTTTTATGACGAGTGTGATATAAAGTTTTTTACAGAAAAGTATGAAGAAGCAGTAAAACATCCTTTTCTTCCTCGAAAAACTTATCGGGCGATGGATATAATGGCAAGGATTATGATTTCTCAATTAGAAACCGGTACACCGTATATGTTTTATCGGGATGAGGTAAATCGTCAAAATCCAAACAAACATGTAAGAGGAAAGGGCCGTTCGTCGATTTATTGCAGCAATTTATGTACAGAGATTACGCAAAATATGTCTGCCACAACGATTGTGAAAGAATATAAGGATGAAGAAGGAAATATTGTGATTGTTCGTAAACCTGGGGACTTTGTTGTCTGCAATCTATCATCTATTAATCTGCCGAAAGCTGTTAAAGGGAATGTACTAGAAAGATTGGTTCCAATCCAAATGAGAATGCTAGACAATGTCATTGACCTTAATACTATTTCAGTTGGACAAGCGGAAGTGACAAATAAACAATATCGACCTGTTGGATTAGGGACGTTTGGCTGGCATCACCTTCTTGCGTTAGAGGGTCTCTATTGGGAATCTGATGAAGCAGTTGAATATGCAGATCGACTATATGAGGATATTGCTTACCTTACGATTCGTTCATCGATGGCATTGGCTAAGGAAAAAGGCAGTTATGCAAAATTTGAAGGTTCAGAATGGCAATCAGGCAAGTATTTTGAACGGAAAGGGTATAAATCTGAGCGATGGACCCAATTGATGGATGAGATTTCGAGGAATGGGGTTCGAAATGGCTGGATGATGGCGATTGCTCCAAATTCATCCACGGCAAAGATTGGTGGCTCTACCGATGGGATTGATCCTTTGTATGCTGTTGAATACGCAGAGGAGAAGAAAAATTTCAAATTTAAAGTCACGGCGCCTGATTTAGACCATGACAGTTACAACTTTTATCGACGAACTAGGCATGTGTTGGATCAGACATGGAGTATTAGGCAAAACGCCGCCAGGCAGCGTCATATTGATCAATCGATTAGTTTCAATCTTTATGTTCGTCATGATATTAAAGCGGTAGAGTTATTGAATCTTCATAGGGAAGCATGGAAGCGGGGATTAAAAACGACTTATTACATACGAAGTACGTCTCAATCTGAGATAGAAGAGTGCGAAGCATGTCAAAGTTAGTAATGTAGGATAGAGGAGGTTTATTAATGATTCATATACCATTAACCAAAATACAATTGCTAAATCCTGAGTTTCCCAACAAATCCACTGGAATCATAAATGGAAAGTCGTCAGGAATTCTAAACTGGAATGATATTGCCTATCCAAAAATGTACGATTTATATCAAACTCTATTATCTAATTTTTGGAAACCGCAGGAAATTAATATGCAGGATGATATAAAACAATGGGATTCCCTTAGTAATCAAGAAAAAGATGTGTTTCTACGTATTAATACCCAGCTTGCTTCACTTGATAGCTTGCAGACACCAACCATGAGTCAAGTAATGGATTATGTGAGTGACTCTAGTTTTAAAGCGATTTTTGCTGTTATTTCACAACAAGAAGCCGTTCATAATGAATCTTATTCTTATATACTAAGCTCGCTTATTCCCATCGGCGAACAAAATGAACGATTTAATCAAGCGAAAAGTGATCACATTGTCCGAAAACGAAATCAATTAATATTAGATGCCTATGAGGAATTTAGACAAAATCCAACGCCGCAAACGTTGTTCAAGTTATGTGTAAACTCCATTAACCTTGAGGGGATTTATTTTTACGCAGGTTTTGCCTTTTTCTATCATTTAGCACGGCAGCAAAAAATGTTGAAAACAAGTACGATGATTAGTTATATTCAACGGGATGAAATGCAGCATGCCTACTTTATTGCTCAATTCATTCGGATCCTTTTAACAGAAAATCCTGAGCTTCATACAGATGAAAATATTAACTATATCCATCAAACGATTAACGAAGCAGTTGAGCTGGAAAAAGAGTGGGCTCAATATATCTTAGCCGAAATCAAAGGAATCGATTTAGAGGAATTTGAAGGCTATGTAGAATATTTAGCAAATAAACGGTTAAGACAGCTTGGCTTGAAAAATCTTTATAAAGAAAGAAGCAATCCGATGCCTTGGATTCAAATATTTGGAGATGAAATGATGAATGAGACAAAATCGGATTTCTTTGAACAAAAGTCCAGAACCTATTCAAAGGTCTCACAATCCAATGGATTTGACGAACTGTAAATTATCAGTTGCGATTGTTTATGCGTCGGTATCAGGAAACACGAAAGAGTTGGCCGAGGAGCTTTATCAACTCTTTTTAACGCAGTCGGTTGGGATATCTTTTTATAGTATAGAGGAGTTTTGTGTATCTGACTTATGTCATTATGACGCAATAGCTATTGGAACGTACACGTGGGGTAATGGTGATATCCCAAAGGAAATGGGGCAACTCTATAAAGCATTTGAATCGATTAGTAGAAAGGACATGACAACAGCTGTATTTGGAACAGGAGATAGCTGTTATCCCAGGTTTTGTGGAGCAGTTGATCGATTTCGAGATATGTTGTACGTTTATACGAACTTAGCTGCGACATTGAAGGTGGAACTTCGGCCGCAAGAACAGGATTTAAAGCGTTGTGAAAAGTTTGTTGAATCTCTGCTATTACGTGCAAGTATGGTAGCTATCCGCTAGTGAATTCGGTTATCGGCAAGTAAATTGGGTTATCCGCGAGTAAATTTGGCTATCCGCGAGTAAATTTGGCTATCCGCAAGTAAATTGGGCTATCCGCAAGTAAATTGGGTTATCCGCAAGTAAATCGGGTTATCCGCAAGTAAACTCGCGTTTTCCGCAAGTAAATTGGGTTATCCGCATAATTCTAAAGGGCATAAGACATGCCTCAGGAGAATAAATATCAACTTAGTGTGGGTATTTTTTTCCTAGGAGGAATAGAAATGAATCAAGTTTTGGAAAGGTCAGCCAGATTTGAACACCGTTTTTGGCTTCAAATATTAGGTGATCATTCTAGGTTTATATTTGAAGCCCTTGCCCCCATTCAAAAAGTTGAGATTGAGCAGGCCGCAAATTTTATTAACATATTTGATACACTTTTAGAACGAGCAAAATCCGCGCCACTGACACAACTAGCAGATCAAGTAGAACCAGAGGTACTAAAATTACGGGAATTCAAGTTAGAATTAATAAGACAACACCTTATAGGAAAAATCAAAATTCACCTTTCACCTACTTTTATAAATCACATGGTTAATGAATTAGAAGAGTATGTAAGGATTCTAAATCATTTAAAAGAGGGAAGAGTCCCACCGGTTTACCATGAACTACATCATCACCTTTTATGGTTATTAGACGCAGCCGGTCATTCAGACGCTATCTATACAAATTTAGATGGTGTTGAAAAGCAATTAAGGAAGAAAAGTAAGACATTTAAGAAGGAGTTTGAAGGGTTTTATCTAAAAGCAGTAGAGCTGGCAGGATATTTAAGGACCAATTTAACTGAGTTTCCAGCTCTGACAAAAATGACGGATGACGCACAATTAGAAATTAAGTTATTTCAAAATTTTTTAACGGAACTAGAAGAATTAGAACTAAGTAATCAAGCATTAGGAACATTTGCCCCGTTGATGGCCGATCATATGTACCGGGAAGAATGTTATTACCTAATGAAATTAGCTGAATCCGCAAACATTGAGCCGCCAAATTGTGATCCTGCTAAACCTCGGCTTAAAGAATAAGCGTTGTTAAATTTCATTGTCGGTTTTTTAGTAAAGAGTATAAGCAGGTTGATGAATGACAAATCAAGAAGGTACCAGATAGATTAGTCCTTCATAAGCGAGATGAAGGACAAATCAGTAGAGTTCCCAGAGAGATTAGTCCTTCATAAAGATTTTTTGTGAGAAAAATCGTTAATATAAGCCTTTATCAAAGATAAAGAATAAAAAAGTGTTCAGGAGGATGATCTCCTGAACACTTTTTTGTGTCTAAGTAACTAAGATGTTTTGTTTGATAAAGACCAGAAAAGGGGAAACACTATTCATCATTAATACTTTAGGGGGGAAAATAATGCTTTGGAAAGGAAGACGGAAAAGTTCAAATGTTGAGGACCGCAGAGGTATGGGCATTGGTGGAAAAACGGTGATTGGAGGAGGGATTGGCAGTATTGTGGTCATTCTCCTCTTTGCACTGCTCGGCGGGAACCCAGGAGATTTAATGAACACGACTCCAACCAATCAAAACACTCCTATGAATGTATCTACACAAGAAGAGGAATTGGCGGATTTCGTTTCTGTAGTCCTTGCTGATACAGAAGATGTATGGTCAGCTGAATTCGAAAAACGAGGCATGGTTTACGAAAATCCCAAACTCGTTTTGTTTAGGGATAGCGTTCAGTCGGCCTGTGGCGCGGCTAATTCCGCTGTGGGACCTTTCTATTGTCCGGGTGATCACAAACTTTATATTGATTTAAGTTTTTATCAGGAACTAAAGCAAAGATTCCAAGCACCTGGAGACTTTGCGATGGCGTATGTAATTGCCCATGAGGTTGGCCACCATGTACAGACCCTTTTACATAGTGGAGAAGAAGCTTCGCAAGCCGAGAAGCAGACCAATGAATATTCAGTTCGATTTGAATTGCAGGCTGACTACTTGGCCGGTGTATGGGCGCACTATGCAGAAGGGAAGGGCTACCTAGAAAAAGGTGACCTTGAAGAGGCACTAAATGCAGCACATGCGGTTGGAGATGATAATATCCAGAAAAAAGCGCAAGGCTACGTTGTACCTGAAAGCTTTACTCACGGAACCTCTGAGCAGAGGGAAAGATGGTTTAATAAAGGATTCAAAACTGGTACCTTAGAGGGCGGAGACACATTTAACGCAAAAAGTCTTTAAAAAACGTAATGTATTTTGGATGGACTCTATTGGGGTCCGTCCTCATTTAAACGTCTAAAGGAATAACTTCAGTGATAAGCAGTGAGTCCTCCGAAAAAATGCAGTACAAATCTGTCATCATATTATGGATGAGAGCCTTTTTTATTAATAAGCCTTCATATCCCTGTTTCATAAGGCTCTTTCGAAAAGCAGTATTTGCTTCTTCTTTATTTAATAGGATAGCACCATCTTTCCACGTAAAGTTTCTTTTTTTTGCACCTAAGTAATCACAAAATAGGTCACGTTCCCCCATAAACAAATTGTATGATTCCTCTGTATTTGATTCGTAAATCTTTAAATTAAGTTCATCAATATAAACCTTATAGAGATAGCCGGTAACAGGTTTTTCATATTGTATGATCTTTGGTTCTCCATTCTCCCAAAACTCGCTCTTTGATTTTTCAATCACCGTCTCAGAACCAATTGCAAAAGGTTTTGCTGTATGGATATCCGAAGTAAACCAAAATCCAATCGTATTGATATCATTACTTAAATTTTGGACTACCGTTTCTTTAGTGAAATTTTGAAAATTTTTTATCGACCCATGGTAAACAATCATGCTCATGACCTCCACTATTAATTTACCCCAAGTTTTAGATAATCATCTTAAACCGAGAAAATTTCAAACAAACAGCAGAACCCACTAAATTAATACTAGTGGGTTTTGAGTCTTTATTAAATAAAGTTAGCGAAAATATACAAAATAACAATACTAATTAAAATTGTTATATTGGACATCGTGGCTATAAAACGGGTGCTGTTCGTACTATATTTGAATTCAACTGCAAATGTTAGAGCAGAAGCTGCAACTGGCAGTAAAAGTCCAATCAGAATGGTATATCGGAACATGGTATCGAAGGGAAGGATGAAGTATAAGACTAAACCAACGATAAGACCTAAACCATATCGGAAAGCCAAAAATTTCATCATAGGCTTTATGAATTGTTTATCAAATTTAAAATTTAAAAAGAGTCCTAATAGCAATAAAGACAACGGCATATTTGCTCCAGAGATTTTACTAGCAACATGAATGATTGTGTCTGGTAACTGAATATGGATTAGATTTAGAATGCTAGCAATAAGATAGGTCATTAATGGAATAGACTTGCCCAATTTTTTCAGAATTTCCACAGGATTTAGTTTGAGACCTTCTTCTGAATAATAACTTGCAAAAATAAAACAAATTCCGAAGACGATAAACGATGATCCAACATCAAACATACTAAAATAAGTTAAGCCATCTATTCCCCAGATTGCATAAACTAAAGGAAATGCAAATAAGCCTACATTAAACCCCGAAGATAGCATTAAAAGTGAACCCTTTAGTTCTCTATCTTCATTTTTAAACACGAATAAGCCCAAACAGGCTGTGATAATTCCAAAAACGAGTACAATTACGGGTAAAAGGATTAAAGACGTTTCTATCTTTACGGAATCAAATGTTACAAGAACCAAGGCAGGCAGGGTGATTTTAAAAATAATTTTTGAAATCACCGCCCCATCTTTTTCTTGTAAAATATTTAAACGTTTTAACAGATACCCAAATCCAATGATGATAATAATATATAGAAATTCCTGATTCATAAAAAAGCTCCTCTACGAAGTATCTTAAGTTGAGTTTCTGTCTAACTCTTATTAAACCATAAATTCAATCATTTTTAATAGAATTAGTTCTGCTGTATATTTCTCTTCTGCTCTATAGATAATATAACTGATTAACTAAAGGAGATGACTAGAATGAAGACTAAGGATGATTTTAAAACAGGAGCAAAAGTAACTGCGGATAATCAAATTTACGGAACCCCGAATAGCAAAAGCAAAGATGGTACCGGCGACTCACCGAATGACAATGTCGGTAAGAACAAAAAGGGACTTGATCGTTAAGGAAGCAGCCAATTTATATTGGCTGTTTTTTTTCACAATATTAGGTGAGGACTGAATGGTAAATAAAAATCTAAGTGAACAAGAGTGGGTTTACAATTATCTTAAGAAAAGTAATAAACCCGTGCCTCTCGTTTTAGGTTCGAGAGGCACTTGGGGGATAAATGGAAATAAGGCGATTATTCTAGTGGCATTTAGTCTCCCTGATATTGCAGTTATGAGAGATCTGCACAATATTAGTAAAAATCCTATTCGAGAAATGAAATATAAAGATATCGTTTATTACGCGGTAAATATAGTAGCTAAAAAACAAGTGGAGTACGTGATTGATTTTTGGAAAGAATAAAAAACATTCATTAAATGAAAATCGAGTATCAGGAGATGGAAGGTATGTCTACGTTTTGTCCTGAATTATGGCCGGAGGATCCGACACCAGATAACCTTGAAAACTGCCGTGAATGTGGTCTTGATCAGCACGGGTCACGTATGGTCTGGGGTGAAGGAAATCCGGAAGCACCGATTATGGTGATTCTAGATAATCCAGGAGCCAGGGAGGACCGTCAAGGGGACCCAGTTGTTTGCGGAACAAGACAGACATTACAACAAGCAGCAAGTGAAGCAGGCTTGAAAAAGGACGACTTGTACGTGACATATATCCTTAAAAGAAGGCCAGTGCGTGCCTATAACAAGGATGAGGTACGCAAACCTGTATGATTCATTTAGATCAACAAATTATAGAAAAAAAGCCCAAACTTGTCCTATGCTTAGGGAATGTGGCTGTTCAATCGTTTTTTCGAAACCCGGAAGCAGATGTAAAAGCATTGCGAGGAACATGGCACAATGTTCAGGGCTATCAAACCACGGTGGCTTATCATCCACTGGCTGTAAGACGACGCCCAAACTTATGGTCATATTTTTTACATGATTTGGAGTTTGTTGCAGAGGGGTACCATCATTTAAAGGATTAGTGAAGATATTTTACATCTTGCTAATTAAATAAAATGGCGGGGACCCTTCGATTTTAACAAAAGGTACCCCGCATTTTTAAAGGAAAGAATTGGACTAAGAAGCACGTTTATTTGCCAAGTCTGCTTGTTTAGTAGATTTAGATTTGATTCTAGCAATAATAAAAATAATTGCTAAAGCTCCTAAGGTAAAAGAAACAATAAGAAGAGCTGTCTTCTTTACAGAGGATTGGTCATCAGAATATCCTTCTGTCGATTTTTTACTTTCACCTAACTTGTTGGATGCTGTTACTTTATATGAATAGGTGACGCCACTTTTTAACTTAGCGCTATTATCCATGTAATTTGGATTTGATATGTCAGAAGCGATCTGTTTGTAGTCGCTGCTTAAACCAAGGATATTAACTTCTTTCCGATAGACCGTGTAGGATTCTGCTCCAAAGGTTGGATTCCAGCTGAGTGACACAGAATCATTATTTTGCCTGTCCGCCAACACCCAATCTGGCTCGTTTGGAGCTTTCGTTATTTCCGTGTGGAAGGAATAAATGCCAATCTGGTTTACCTTTTCTCCCGATAATGAGGATACCTTCCAGTAATAACGAGTATCTTTTTCCAGGTTCTTTACATCTGAATTTGGTAAAGAGACAGTTTGATCAACTATAATATTTTTTAAACTTGGATCTGTCGCTACCTGTACGTGGTAACTGTCGACATTAGGCACTGCCGCCCAGTTTAACGTGACCTTGGAAGGGTTCGCTCCAGTTGCTCCACTTTCAGGGGAGACAGTAAGCGCTGAAGCTGGCACTACTTTGATCATACGTGAACCATGAGATGATAACGTAGAGGTAAAGCCTTTTTCCATACTTCCTAAATCTTGATGACTCCACAAATCACGTACCAATGCAGCTCCTTTAACCCCTAAATCTGTCCATTTAACAGTTACATCAAGTGTAGATGAGCCGGTATTAAAAAGCGCTATATTATAAGAACCGTCGGGAAGGCTTTGGTAAAATACCTGAGTGTCACCCTTTTTATATAATCGCTTTCCAGCGACCCCGCTCTGATTGACACCTAGAATCTCATCATTGGTTAATAGACTTAATCCGAAATCATCCAGCTTAGTCAGGTCGTTTCCAATAACAAATTGAGAAGCCGCAATCGCCCAAAGAGAAACGTATGAAATTTTCTCTTCATTTGTTAACCCATCCTTGCTGCCATTTGCTACATTCAGTGAATCTAAGTCATTCCAGCCGCCAGGACCTGCATGAGGCTGCCACAGGGCAACATCATCAAATCGTCTTGTTATCTTTTTCCAAGAAGCAAGATAGGGTGTCCCATAAGCCTCTACATCATGGTCTGTTCGCCAGCCATTTGATAATTGTTTCCAGGTAGAGATATGTTTAATATCGAGGTTATTGGACAACTCCACGTGTATGGGTCTGCCTGTTTTCTCGAGTGCCTTTGCCCATGCTTCGACATCAGCTATATCCTGGTTTCTAACACCATCAATTTTAATGTAATCTATGCCATACGAGGCAAACAATCTTGCCCATGAATCAATAAATTCCTGTGCACCTGGCTTCGAAAAATCGATGGCATACATTTCATTATAATTAAAGTTTTTCTTTTGCCCTTTGCTAAAGTCCACGATATCCTTCGCATGATAAGGTGTCCCTTCAATTGGTGTATTTTGATCGACCGCTGCTTTTGGAATCCCAAGTGTTACATAGTGGCCGAACTTCAATCCCTTATTATGAATATAGTCCCCAAGTGCTTTCATTCCGTTAGGGAACTTCTCAGGGTCAACGGCCCACCTGCCATATTCATCAACTGTAGTTCGCCAATCGAGCATATAATAATCATCAAGATTAACATATTCATAGCCGTGCGATTTAAATCTTGAAGCCAGCACATCTGCTGCTGCTTTAATCTTATCCTCTGTCGGCTTTTTTCGAATCGAACTCCAGCTGCTCCACCCCATAAAGGGACGTTCTGCCAGTTCATTATAGGAAGAAGCACTTGCTTCTATTGGAGCGAATGTAGAAACGGAAAAAATACCAGACAGCACAATTGAGCAGGAAACAAAAGTTGTGATTATTTTCTTAAGCATAAAATCCTCCTCAGAAAGATGTATATAAGTACTATATTAATATAGAAAACTCAAAATTTTAATGAACAATATGTTCCAACATATATTTCGCTCATATGTACTTAATATAAAAAAGCAATGTAATTGAATTGTATGAGGATACAATTCAATTACATTGCTTGTGTAGAGGGCAAATTGATAATTTTTATGGTTATGAATAAAAAATCTTGTTCTCAAAACATGGCCACTTTTATAAATCCTAAGAACACAACTAAAATGATGACAAATGAATCTAAACGCTGAATAATTCCTGCAATATCTATAAAACTGGCGGCTTTAAGTGCAGGAAATGCAGATCTCGATAAGACGTCAGTTCCTAGTACACTAATTAATAAAAGCATGTTTAAGGTAAAATACATTCCTGCAAATAGGACTGCCATCACTCCCGTTTTCAATATTTTTGATTGTAAAGCAAAGGAATTTTTAGTTAAGTTAAATAAGAAAAACAGGTATGTATAAAATTCCAATACTGTAGTAAAATATTTTTTTATATGTAATTTTTTGTTTACACTCTTACGAAAGGAGTTTCACCTTGATAGAATCATTGCTTTTGAATTTCCTTTTTTTACTATTTCCGGTTTTAACTTTTCTAATTTTCTTTGAAAGTAGGTTCCATACATATAATCAATACTTTCTTACACTCCTTTCATCTATTTCTATGGTTTTATGTATGGCATTTCCTATAAGATTAGAAATCGGCTTTATTTTTGATTTACGCTATATCCCTTTTCTAATTATTGCTCTTTTTGGAGGATTTAAGTTTACGTTCCCACTATTTATTGTTTTAAATGCGTATCGGTTTTTAGTTGGTGGGGAAGGTACTATTCATTCGTTTATTTTTGCTTCTGTCATTTTTATAATAGTACCACTCTTACATAAATGGTTTATGAATCAAAGTACAAAGAAACGAATTTGGAGTGCCGTAATGGTCTCTATTCTGACTATGCTCCTGTACCTTACAATTTTGGGTACATTATTGCCAGTATTGAATAGGGAATTCTGGACATTAACCATCAATGCTTTAACTACTCATGCTGTCGTCATGTTCATTATCATGATTTTAATAGAGCAAATACTTGCTAATATTAAGAAGCGTGAATCAATTCAACAGTCGGAAAGATTTAATATAATCAGTGAATTATCAGCTAGTGTTGCCCATGAAATTAGAAATCCACTTACAGTTACAAATGGATTCCTACAGCTTCTAAAAAATTCTCAAAACATTACGCAAGAAGAGAAAAAGTATATTGATTTTTCATTAGTAGAATTAAAAAGAGCTGAAAGAATTGTAAGCGACTTTCTAGCATTTGCTAAGCCTCAAAGTGAAAACATGATTTTTTCTAATCTTAAAGAGGAAACAGAATATGTTAAAGACATAATTACTCCATTTTCCAATATGCACCAGGTTGACATCCAATATAAGTTTACTAACACATTAAATATTCAGTATGATAAAAATCAGATGCAGCAATGCTTATTGAATTTATATAAAAATGGGATTGAATCTATGATAGAAAATGGCGGGGTCCTTTCTATCAATGTAACCGAACTTAAGAATGACATCATTATAAAAATTAAAGATACTGGGGTCGGCATGACTAAGAAAGAAGTGTTACAATTAGGAAGACCCTATTATTCTACGAAGAATGAAGGAACAGGTCTTGGCATGTTGATGGTTTATAGTACAATCAATAAACTAAATGGAAAGATCGAAGTAGAGAGTGAAAAAGGGAAAGGAACTACGTTTATCATTTCTATTCCTGCTTAACTAATGTAAGACAAAGGGTGAAATTGTAGGTGTATTAGGAATGAAACAATAAATTAAAAAGACTTAACCCCATGGTTAAGTCTTTTTGCTCTATTTGAAATTGCAACATTCTCTTTAAAGAGAAGTCTTAGGCTGCGATTTATCCTTTCACTATTATTTTTATAGCTATTCAATCGAGAAGGATTATCCTTTTAATCCTTCGTTTCGATTATCTGTCTAGTATGAAATTGTCTATTCTTTTTGGAAAAGCGACTTTACCCTCCCCTCATGATAAAAATAGGTTGGTTACGATCACCTGGACCGATAAAATCTAATGCGGCAGGAGAGAATACCATAACTTTTCTTTTAACGCCCTCTAAAAGCATTCGGATTGGATCTATAACTTCAGTATATTGAAAGACATGGCCTCCAAAGAATATCCTCTTTTTGGCCCTCCTTCCGAAGACAATCATATTCTTCTTTTTAACTGTTTGAGCTATGACACTTTCTTTCGGCTCCTCAATAAGTGCCAATGGTACTTCTTCTGTTTGTAAAACTTCTTCTTCAATCGAAGCGACCATTCCAATTTCACGTTTATTTAAAACTAAGACGAATTCATATCCTGCTGCTGTTTTCTTTTGCACAACAGCCACTTCATCTGTAATAAACGTCACAAAATCATCGGATTCATTCGTGTGTGAGGCAGGAGAGATTTCTTTCTTCTTGATGACTCGAAAAAATGCTTTTGCCCCAATTTCTTCATCAGAGAAGTCAAATGGTTTTATACTCTGTGTAGGCACAAGGTATAAACTATTAACCTTCTCTTTGCTATTTAATTGGATACATAAAGCAACGTCTTCATTCACCACCTTTCCCTCATTGTTGGAGAGAGTAGGGACATTCATTTTCATTCCTGGAAATTGAACGAAGATGTAGCTAAAGTTTTTCTTAGGCTGTACATCCAGAAGTCTCATAAACTCACAACCTTTCCGATAAGATACAAGGTTATTTACCTTGTTAATGTATAATTCCACATAATCTCCTTAGTACCTGTTTCTGTATGAAGAGTTTTCATCGTCACTTTCTTATGAAATGTGATGTATCACCCCTATAATTGAGTATTTATGAGCAATTGTTCTATCGAAAAACAAAGAAAGGAAAGTATTTGTCGTTATTTCAGATTACTTTACAATCTGAGATCCACTTTAGGATGAAGAAAATTGATGTTGTAACATCCTGCAATTTAAAAGGATCTATTGGCTGATGAAATTACAGGCTTTTATTTTAATGAAGCATGATAATCCATGAAAGATGATGGGGAAATCCATTGTGATTGGATAAAGGGTGCGTTATTCTAAGCATATTCCTTTATGAAGGAGGGGGTATGATGAGTAAAAAACCAATCTTTAAGGAGCATTTTGTTCTACATAAATGGAGTTATCTGCTGGGTACAATCCTTTTAACTGTCTCCCTTGTGTTGCAATTATTTGTCCCCGTTTTATTAAAATCGTTCACAGATGGGCTTCAAAATGAATCCATTCATGTTTCTGATTTATGGGAGTTGTCTCTATGGTTTGTTTGTGTCGGACTCGGTGCTTTTCTATTTCGGTCGAGTGGCCGCATTTATATATTCAAAATGTCAAGAATCCTAGAGAGGGACTTACGGAGTGCATTGTTTTCACATTGGGAGAGGCTGCAGACTGAATATTATCAAAACCAGCGAATTGGGAATTTGATGGCTCATGCCGTAAACGATGTCAATATCATGAGGCAAATCGTTATGCAGGGATATTTTCAGATGGTTGAAGCTGCTGTGCTTATTTCAATCTCTGTATTTATGATGGCTAGTACAATACATTTCTATTTAACGTTACTGGTCTTATTACCTTTACCAGGATTAACGTATATTGCCTATCGTTTCCGGTCAAAGATTCAAACGCATTCCTTGAAAGTACAAGAAGCGATTGGGACATTGACAAGCCGAGTTCAAGAATTTTGTTCGGGGATTAGTGTTATCAAAACCTATACCCAAGAGGAAGAAGAACGGAAGAAATTTACTAACGATAATCAGGACAATGTCGAGGTCAATAAACAGTTAATCCGTGCAAATTCGCTGTTCTCCTCTTTAAGTCAGGGAATTGTCGGATTAAGTTATTTAATTTCTATCGTATTTGGCTCGATTTTAGTGATGAAGAGTAGCATTTCTCTTGGCGATTTTGTTGCTTTTAATACCTATTTATCTTTGTTGATTGCCCCAATTGAAAACATTGGAAAGGTCATAAATCTCCTCCAGCAGGGTAAAGCAGCAGATAACCGAATTCGTGAGGTTTTAACCACGGAACCTACTATTCTAGATGAAGCAGGGATTACGCCTATAACCACTATTCAAGGTAATATTAGTCTCAGGAATTTATCTTTCAAGTACCAAAGGGGTAAAGAGAGTGCATTAAAGAATATCAACGTTACCATCCCCAAAGGAACTAGTTTAGCCATTGTTGGAAAAGTAGGAAGCGGAAAGTCAACCTTAGTCAATTTGCTCTTACGATTATACAATCCTCCTAAAAATTCAATATTTATCGATGATCATGATATCCTAGATGTTCCGTTAAAAACTCTGCGGGAATCGGTTGCATACGTCCCACAAGACAATTTTTTATTTTCCACGTCCATAAAAGAAAATATTGCCTTTGACCCAAATCCCTATCAAGATGAACAGGTATTCCATGCAGCAAGGCAAGCACACGTTTATCAAGATATTATCGATCTCCCTGATAAATTTGACACTGAATTAGGAGAAAGAGGGCTTTCTTTATCAGGAGGACAACGTCAGCGTGTTAGTATCGCAAGAGCCTTGATAAAACCTTCTCCTATTATCATTTTTGATGACAGCCTTTCAGCAGTAGATTCTAAAACAGAAACCAATATTTTAAACACACTGAGAACACAAATGAAAAGTCGAACTTCCATCATTATTAGCCACCGAATTTCTACGATACAAGAAGCCGATCAAATCATTGTATTAGATAAAGGGGAGATTGTCGAAAGGGGCACACATCAGTCTCTGTTAAAACAGGATGGAATTTACAAAAAAATGTTTACTCAGCAAACCACGGAGTTTACCTGGCCAACACTTAATGGAAGAAAGATCCTCATCAAGAAAAGGAGGAGATAAAAATTCGAAGTATAAAAAAGGGAATACATCCCCCAATAGGTGACCGTCAATTATTAAAAGGTATGCTGATGTTCGCAAAACCCTATCGAAAACTCCTCTTTTTTTCATTACTGCTAACAGGATTTATTGTAATAGCCAGTTTAGCTCAGCCATTTATTATTAAAGTGGCAATCGACTCTTACATCAAGATGAACGATTATCAAGGGATGATGTATTTAGGCATTATCTATTTCATATTAATAATGGTTTCTTCTATTTGTACCTATTTCCAAAATAATACCCTTCAATTTACAGGGCAGTATGTAATATATGATTTTAGGCAAGCCGTGTTTAAGCACTTTTCCGTCATGCAGATGGATTTTTTTAGGCAAAACCCGATTGGCAGATTGGTAACAAGGATTACCCATGATGTTGAGGCTTTGAACCAACTCTACTCGCAAGTGATTGTGAACTTAGTAAAAGAAGTATTGATTCTGATTGGAATTATTGCCCTAATGTTATATATGAGTGTAAAACTTACCCTGATTTGCTTTTTAGTAATACCTATCATAGCAATCGTCACTTTTTATTTTAAAAGGGTATTACGTGAAACACAGAGGAAGCTAAGGAGTATTCTTTCATCGCTTCTGTCCTATCTAGCTGAAAATCTCTCCGGCATGAGTGTTATTCAACTATTTGCCCGCGAAAGAAAACAGCTGGATCGGTTTAATGAATTAAATGAGGAGCATTATCGGGCTGGGATGCGTCAAACGGTAATCAATTCGATTTTTAATCCATCCATAGGATTATTTGGAAATATTTCGCTTGCACTTTTGGTTTGGTATGGAGGAAGAAGTGTAGTAGATGAAACCATCACCTTTGGTACCGTGTATGCGTTTACTCATTATGTTAGGCAATTCTTTGAACCACTCAGAGGTTTAGCAGACAGGTTTAATCAAATACAAGCCGCTCTTGCATCAGCTGAACGGATCTTTGAAACCTTAGAAACAAAACCAACGATCGTAAACCCTGCCCAGCCTATGAAACTTCCAGAAAAAGTTAAAGGAAACATTGTATTTAACCATGTTTGGTTTGCTTACAAGAATGAAGAATGGGTATTAAAGGATGTTCATTTTCGAATCAATCAAGGAGAAACCGTGGGGATTGTGGGTGCAACAGGTGCGGGCAAAAGTTCGATCATTCAACTCATTAACCGGTTTTATGATAATCAAAAGGGAATAATCAGCCTAGATGGAATAAACATTAAAAATGTTCTCTTAAATGACCTTAGAAGACACATCGGAATCATTCAACAAGATGCATTCGTCTTTTCAGGGACAGTGTTTGACAATATTCGCTTGAATCATAACGCTGTAAGTAATGAAGAAATTATAAAAGCCGCTAAGGCTGTAAACATTGATTCTTTTTTTAGCATGCTGCCGCAAGGGTATAATACGATGCTAGGAGAGGAAGGAACCGTATTGTCGGCGGGACAAAAGCAGCTGCTTTCCTTTTTAAGAGCAATGATTGCAGATAATGATGTACTTATTCTTGATGAAGCGACAGCCAATATTGATACTGAATCAGAACAAGCGGTTCAAGCCGCATTAAGAGAAATGTCCAAGAATCGAACAACGATCATCATTGCACATCGACTTTCCACCATTCAACAAGCAGATAAAATCATTGTCTTAGATAAAGGTAGAATTGTAGAAATGGGAAATCATCAACAGCTGCTAAAGAACCAAATGGTGTACTATGATTTATGCAAGAATCAGAATAAAGGGAAAACTTTAAAGATTTAACTATAAGATAGAATTGTTAAAAGGATGGTCTTGAATCTGAACCATCCTTTTTCTATTGGTCTAATAATTTTTGCTCATCACTGAATTGACTAGGGGAGACTCCAACGATTTTTTTGAAAAGTCGACTGAAGTAGAGTTCATCCTCATAACCAACATTTTGACTTACCTCTTTGACCCTTATATCAGAATGTGCCAGAAGCTCCTTGGCCCGGTCAATCCGTAAATGGGTTAAATATTCAATCGGACTGTAGCCGGTATTTTTTTTGAAAAGTCTGGAGTAGTGACTTTTACTTAAGCCTGCCATTTTTGCCAAGTCTGTTAAGGTAATAGCGTGATGATAATGGTGACCTATAAAATCAATTGTTTCCTCAATCACTTGTCTTGTGTCCTTAGAAATCGATTGAGCATGGAAGTCCTGTATCAAGGTTAGTAATAGTTCTTGAAATAGGATTTTTCGTCTAAAAGCAATCGTTGAGCCTCTACGTTTAGACAAAGTATGGATTTCATCGAACAATAGTGCCACTCCTGAGCTGTTTTTGATAGGATAAACTCCTTCTAATGGAAAAGATATTTCCTGAGGCTGTTTGAAATGCCATTGCTCTTTTTTTTCATAGGCACCTGCATAAGAAAATCGTATAAAATAAAACTCAAGAGGATTTGAAGGGGAAGATTTTTTGTCGTATAACATACCAGGTGTAAAAACGATCAGTTTTCCTGGTGAAATATCATACTTATTACCATTTATGATTACTTCGCCCGTTCCTTTTGTAATAAACCAAAGTGAATGATAGAGGGGCTTTTTCCCTTTTTTACTCCAGTTGGGAGGACAAGTTTTGTAACCTGCTAACAATAACGAAAATGTTAGCTCATTTAGTTTAGAAGTTAGGCCGCCAAAATCCATACACAAAGAGCTTCATCCTTTACTGATAGATTGCTAATCTAGAATATCTATACGCTAGAAATACAAAAATATACTATGTTCTAAATACTTTGTTAGAATCTATAGAAAAGCATGTAAAAAAATCTTAAGAAAATCTTCATTTTTCTCCTACATTAAACTTAAGAAATAATAATTATACTAGATTTATTCATAACAAACGGCATTATAAAGGGGGGGATTTTCTTTATGAATCAATATTCTGTGTTGGTGGTAGATGATGATAAAGAAATTCGTGATGGGATTGAAATCTACCTAAGAAATGAGGGGCTTAGAGTATTTAAAGCACAAGACGGCTTTGAAGCACTAGAAATTCTAAATGAACAAGAGGTTCATTTGATTTTACTCGATATTATGATGCCGCGAATGGATGGGATTTCGGCTACATTTAAAATACGTGAACAAAAAAACATTCCCATCATCATTTTAAGTGCAAAAAGTGAAGATACGGATAAAATTTTAGGCTTGCAGATTGGCGCGGATGATTATGTGACAAAACCTTTTAATCCATTGGAACTTATTGCAAGGGTAAAATCACAGCTTAGGAGGTATGTGACATTAGGTCAATTTGATCAGAAGAATAAAACCATTGATTTGAATGGTTTAACGATTGATCAGGAAGCAAAGGAAGTTGCTGTAAATGGGGAGCGTGTGAAATTAACACCGATTGAATATAAAATTGTAGAATTGCTAATGGTTAATGCCGGACGTGTGTTTTCCATTTCTGATATATACGAAATGGTATGGAAAGAACCTTGCTACAATGCCGAAAACACGGTAGCAGTCCATATTCGGAAAATACGTGAAAAAATTGAGATCAATCCAAAAAATCCGAGATATTTAAAGGTGGTGTGGGGAATTGGATACAAAATGGAAAAATAGAATGAAAATTATTGGATGGCTCTTGTTGTTTACGCTTGGAGTCAGTGGTGTGCTATCTGCCTTATTAAATGAAAATGATTATTATCAGCGAAGTTACTTTAAAACATCACAATTTCAGCGTGAACTCGAAAATCTCACAAGATATATCCAAGCCTTCGATATAAAATACGAAACAAAGGAAGATATGAAAAAGGCAATTACCGTATCAAAGGAGGAAATAGAGAACAAACGGGATGAATATGGTGATTTAGCTGGGCTAATCAATGATATTGAAATGCAGTATCAACTTAGAATAGATGAAGCGAAAGCAAATGAAAACGATAAGATTGCAGATATTTACATTAAGGAACGTGATCAAAAGATTGATAAGATCACAAAAAACCTAGAAAGTGACGAGAATTTCAAAACAAGTATCATAGAAGAAAAAGAAAAACATATCGATGAGTATTTCCAGGAGCTGGAAAGTTATCGTCAGGAGTATGAAGATTATCAAGAGGCATTTGTTTATTATTTAAAAAATATAGAAACAGGTCAAATATACACCAATCTTTCAACAATGAATACAAAATCAGTTGAACAATCTATAAATAATGAAAATATGTATTATATTCAGAGTTATCCAACCAGAGAAAATGGTTATCTTGTCTTTAATGAAGGACCATTAGTCAACGGATCTGAGAATCTGTCTAACCTTATACAAACCAGCACCAATGATCGATTTGGAGGGAAAATAGGGGTCTCCAAAAATGCTCCAGTAACGAATATGGTCATGCAGAATTATCATAATTATGATAATCAAAGAATTTTCTATTGGATCTATACTTTAGCCGGAATACTTGCATTAGCAGCTAGTGGATTGATAGGAAAGCGAATGGCAGTTTTCGGTGTAATAGCTCCAAGTAAATGGCAGAGTAAATATAACATCATCCCGTTTGATGTTGCATTAATTTTACAGGTGATATCTGTCATAGCTTCCATTGCTTTAATAGATAGTACATCCTATATCTATTTTAATATTCATGCAGACGATATCATCATCAATCTTGTATTTTTAACGATCATAATTGGATTAACGTTGATCCAAGCCATCTACCTGTGTAACAGACTGAAAACGATTCGTAAAGACAAGAGTGTTTGGCAAAAGACGATCTTCGGACGTGTATGTAAGAGTGTTAGAACTTTCTTTGTGAGTATCGTCACCGTATTTCGTAATGCTTTCCTGAACCGAAGAGTAGGAACGCAGGTTTTCTTAGTTTTGACTATTGTTTTTTCTTTTGGAATCTTAACGGCCCTGATTTTTATTGATGAAGACTTCTTAGCGCTTTATATTCCTGCAATTTTGATGATCGGGCTGCCACTTCTTATCCTTATTATCAAACGAACAGGTTATTTTAATCAAATCCTTTCAAATGCTTCGGCATTGGCAAAGGGTGAGTTCAAACCTGATTTAACTATTATTGGGAGATCCGTTTTCGCCAAGCTTGCAGAAGATATTAATCAAATGAAACACGGTGTCAAACAATCCCAAAATGCCCAAGCCAAAAGTGAAAGGCTAAAAACCGAACTAATCACTAATGTCAGTCATGACTTACGCACACCCTTAACTTCCATAATTACGTATTCGGACCTTCTAAAGAATCCTGAGTTAACAGAGGATGAGCGAAATGCTTATATTGAAATTATTGACCGTAAGTCAAAACGCTTAAAGGTATTAATAGATGACCTTTTTGAAGCATCGAAAATGGCCAGCGGAGCGATAGAGCTGACAAAAGCGAAGGTCGACATCGTCCAATTGCTTCAACAATCACTAGCTGAGTACAATGAAACAATGGAAGATTCTCAGGTCCGATTCCGGGTATCCAATCCTGATCATCCTATTTATGCATTTGTGGATGGGCAAAAGCTTTGGCGGGTATTTGATAATATAATTGGAAATATAACCAAATATTCGTTAGAAAATTCAAGAGCCTATATTAATGTTAAAGAAGAAAATCATCAAGTAAGTATTACCTTTAAGAATATTTCTAAATATGAGTTAAGTGAAAATATCGATGAATTATTTGAACGCTTTAAACGTGGGGATGAATCACGTCATACGGATGGTTCTGGCTTAGGACTTGCTATTGCTAAGTCGATAATCGATTTACACGAGGGTACCTTAGACATAGATGTTGATGGAGATTTGTTTAAAGTGACGGTTATACTAAGTCTTTATGATAAATGATTATAAAAAAAATTCAAAACACCCTGAGACCTTGAAATAAGGTCTCAGGGTGTTTACTTTTTACTTAATTTTATCTCTTTTAGCTTCTGATTTTGTTCATCGGGCCACCATGCCCCGCAATCATCCGAAACAACGCATGCTGCACATTTTTCTAAGTCATAGACCCTCATCCCGGATATGGGCGGGGAATATAGATGGAGGGTTACCATATCAGTATGATTTGAGGCTTTCATTTTATGGACTGCCTTTTTTGGAGCATAAAAATATTGTCCTTTATGGTGATACTGATAAAACAATTCTTTAGGTAAGCTGTCACCTTTAACTTCATAAACAGAATTAAGGGAAGTACCGGAGATTACTTGGATCCAGCCGTGAGAATTGCCATGATCATGAGGGGCGCACTCTAACTGAGACCAATTCATCACAAGAAGCTCGACTTCTTCATTTTTATATAGAAGTTTTCGATTGTAAGGCTTCCCTTCAGAAGGTTCTGGCAACTGTGCAAGATCATCGAGGTTCATATCAATTTGTAACAATGCATTTTTCAGGTCGGCTTTAGATGGACTTTTTAAGGGATCTAATACATTCTTAATCTTAGCTGTTAAAGTCATAAAAGCTCTCCTCCGATTGCCGTTATTTCTTTAATAAACGCCACAACATAGGCACAAGCTGACCGTTAACAATAATCACTCCAATAATAATTATGATTCCTCCCGTAGCACTTATGAGTAAAACTTTTTCCTTCAAAAGCAGAACTGCCGCAATTAAAGTCGCAATGGGCTCCAAATAGAGAAACATGGAAACCTTTGATGCCTCTAGGACCTCTAATGCTTTCCCCCAATACCAATAAGCAATACCCGATACAAAGACACCAAGAAACAACAAATGTGCCCATTCTGAATAGTTTAACAAGGAAAGGTCTCCCCAGCCTCTATTGCGAAGAATAAAAGGTGTAGTAAGAATCAATCCTAATAAACACATATAAAATGTTACAACAAGAGGGGGATAAGGAATTTTTAAACTTTTTACAAGTACTGAGTAAACTGCCCAGTTTAACGTGCTAAGGATCATTAGGAGAAATCCTAAATTGATGGCAACCTGAAAGGATTGTCCACTTCTTGTACTTGATATAATAAGTACACCCGTTATCGCCATTACCATCCCAACAGCCTTTGTAATACTTAACTTTTCATGCAAAAAAAGCATGGAGAGAATCACGGTAAAGACGGGTGAAAACGATATGAGCCAACCAGCAGCAGAAGCATTTATTGTTAACAAGGCGGTTGCCTGGAGTACCTGATGAACAAAAACCCCAAGAATGCCTAGTACCATTAAATGAGGAACATACTTAATAGATATTTGCAGACGATGGCGTTGTAATAGCAGAAGCAACAGCAAAAATATGGCCCCAATTCCAAACCGAATAACAAGTAATGAATAAGGATCCAGCTTTCCAAGTACAGCTTTAGTCGATACAAATGATACTCCCCAAAAACTAATCGCCATCAATGCATACAGTGATGCAGTTAACTTTAACCTAAAATTAGTCATGCTGAGCAGTCCTTTCAGCAAAAAGATAGTTATTTCATCTTATGCTTGTCCGAATACAACATGATTTTTCTTTTTAGGGGAAAACTAACAAAGTCTAGAGTAAATCAAAAAAATGTATTTACATAAAGTGGAAAAGTAGGGAGGCTAAGGTATGAGAAGGATCAATCCTGGTTCCGTCAATTCTTACATTCGTTATGGAAATGTGAAAATACCCAAGAGCATACAAAGTGAGTGCCCTCAATGCAGAAATATAACGGAATTTATGATTAATGCAAACTTCCAAAGCAGCAAGAATGGATTGCTCACAGAGTCCAGTTGTCCTACGTGTAAAAAATCAACGGTATTTATTATTATGACGAAGGATGGTCAGGATGAGCAAAATGAACATGCTGATACATATATTTATGACATCCAAGCTTCAAAACATCTTATTAATCATTTAGAAAGTCTCCCTAATATACCAAAAGACCTTATTAGAGCTTATCGTTCAGCGATAAATGTATTTGAATCTAGAGAAAATTCAGCTACTGCCGTAATGTCTAAACGTGTCATTGAAAGTATCCTAAAACATTTTCTAAAAGAAAAAAGTAAAGGACAGCCTTTATCGCAACAGCTTGAAATCCTCCCAAATCAAGTTGACCTGGCAAAGCCAATCCAATCTTTAAGCCACCTGCTCGCAACTGATGGATCCTTACATCGGATGCTTGAATTAGAAAACGAAATGGATTATGAGACTACTGCTTTATTAATGGATTTATTGGAAAGCCTCATTGAATATCTTTTTGTCTTGCCCGGAAAAATTGAACTGACACACAACAAAATCGCAAAAAAATTTAACTAATCAACCCCCTTGAATCATAGTGAATGAACATGATTCAAGGGGGGGTTTTTATAAAACCTGGAGAAAGTAGTCAGGGGCATGGATTCTTTGTTTGCATACACTCAACAATTTATTTTTTGTTATTCTAGCTCACCAAAAATATATATTCAATCATCCCTTCATAAAATAGGACTATTAGCAGTAAAGGAGCGGTGAAGGGGATGTCTAGGGAAATAGTAAAATGTCCTGAGTGTAGGAACTTAAGATTGTTTGTAGACGGTAAATGTTTAAATTGTGGTTATTGTTCAAGTGTTAGAGCCTCAATTAATGCCTTGTATTCACAAATTCAGCCCTCAAAATATGAAAAATTCAAAGCCAGAAAAAGGTCGAGGATCAACGAGTGATTCTTGTTACCAAATCAATGGTGTCATCTTATATTCCAAAACATACACTTTCTATAGTAATTATTTTATGTTTAGACAATGAGGAGAGGATAGAATGCAGCCCGAAATGCAAAAAGCGATTATCCTGGCAGAAAATATTATTGGTTTTATAAAATTTGTTCAAAATCAAAGAGATACAAACCACTTTAGAATTGAAAACAATAAATTATTGCAAATTAAATATCTTATGGAAGAATATAAGTTTCAAATAGTAGCAGATGAATTAATCAGAATAAACCAGTTTGATTGGAATGAAAAATACACACTATATTTAGTGGAACAATTCCGGAAAGGTATTTCTATCATTGATGAATACGTGAAAAATAACTACAATGAATTATTTATTGTAACAGCGAGAGTATACACATTAAAGAACCTATGTAGCAGTTTTGATAAAATAGCTTCATAAAGACTTAATGTCCGTACAATCATCTCATGCGGATTGATTTTTTTGAGGGAAAAATCAGAAAATTTTAAAAAAACTATTTTATGCGTATGGTTTGATAAATGAATAAAATTAGGTGAAAATAATAAAAATAAATAACTTAAGTTCTAAAAGTTATCACTAGTATACAAAAAGGCGGTATCTTATATGTTTAAAAATTTTTTCAAAGGTAAAAAGTCAGAAGTGGAAACAACAATTATGCAGCCATTGGAAGGAGAAATCGTTCCTTTAGATGTCGTTCCTGATCCAGTATTTTCACAGAAAATGATTGGCGATGGCTTTGCTGTTAAACCGACAAACGGCACGGTCGTATCTCCGGTAGATGGTGAAGTAATCAGTGTATTTCCTACCAAACATGCAGTTAGCGTAAAGTCTACTGATGGCAGAGAAATATTGATTCATGTTGGTCTTGAAACAGTATCTCTAAACGGAGAAGGCTTTACTTCATTTGTAAATGACGGTGAACGTGTCAAAAAAGGTCAAAAGCTGCTCGAAGCTGACTTTGAATTTATTAAAGAAAAAGTTACTTCCATTATTACACCTGTCATCTTTACTAATTTGTCAGAGAATGAAAAGGTCGTAATTGAAGATCAAGGTGTAAAAATTATTAAATAATTTATCATTTGCTGAAAGAGTAAGCTTTTAAGAGCTTACTCTTTTTTATTTTTAGGAAAATTTTTTCAACTAGATTCAAAAATAAACAAACATATATTATAATAAAACAAAAGCAAATAAAAATTAGTTCCGATTGAGCAAGGGGATGGAAAAAGATGAAGGTAAGTTTATTTGCAACATGCCTTGTTGATATGTTTCAAAGCAATGTTGGTAAAGCAACGGTTGAGCTTCTAGAGAGACTAGGGTGTGAGATTGAATTCCCAGAATCACAGGTGTGCTGCGGGCAGCCTGCTTATAATAGTGGATATACAAAAGAGTCCAAAGAAGCGATGAAAAGGATGATTGATACCTTTCAGAATGCGGAATATGTCGTTTCGCCATCAGGTTCATGTGCTTTTATGTTTCATGAGTATCCTCATGTTTTTAAAGGGGACCCTGTTTGGGAACCAAAAGCTAAGAAGTTAGCGGAGAAAACGTATGAACTAACACAATTTATTGTGGATGTTTTGAAGGTTGAAGATGTGGGAGCAAAATTGGAAGGACATGCTACCTACCACACCTCCTGTCATATGACAAGATTGCTGGGAGTAAAGGAAGCTCCTATGATTCTATTGAAAAATGTAAAGGGGCTTAACTTTACTGAACTTCCTGGAAAAGAACAGTGCTGCGGCTTTGGTGGAACCTTTTCGGTTAAAATGGCACAGATATCAGAGCAAATGGTCGATGAGAAAGTTTGCCATGTTGAAGATACAGGTGCAGATTATCTAATTGGTGCTGACGCCGGCTGTCTTATGAATATTGGCGGACGGATTGATCGGAAAGGTAAGCCGATAAAGGTGTTACATATTGCTGAGGTGTTAAATAGTCGTTGATTAGCTTATAGATTGATCATGAGCACATAACCAAGGCAGAAGTAGTAAAAAGTTGCCTCATAAAGCGTTCATGAGACCCATATGAAGCTAAAAAAAGAAAAAAGAGGTCCCATAAAGCGTTCATGAGACCCAAATGAAGCGAAAAAAGAAAAAAGTGGCCTCATAAAGCGTTCATGAGACCCAAAAGTAGCTAAAAAAGAAAAAAGAGGTCTCATAGAGTGTTCATGAGACCCAAAAGTAGCTAAAAAAAGAAAAAAGAGGTCTCATAGAGTGTTCATGAGACCCAAATGAAGCGAAAAAAAGAAAAAGTGGCCTCATAGAGTGTTCATGAGACCAATAGGTAACGAAGCGTTTTATACGAAGGATGGGTGAATAACGAATGGCCATGAAAATAGGCAATGAACAATTTAAGGACCGTGTCGATAAAGGGATTCATGATGATTTTATGCGTGGGGCCGTTTCTGGTGCACAGGATGGAATGGGTGTAAAACGGCGCCTTGTGACGGAGGAACTGGGAAACTGGGAGGACTGGCGCTCACATGGAGAAGAAATTCGCCAGCATGTTCTTGAAAACTTAGATTATTATCTTGAGCAACTTAGTGAAAATGTTGCAAAAAGAGGAGGGCATGTATTTTTTGCCCAAACAAAAGAAGAGGCAAATGACTATATTCGAGAAGTTGTAAGGCAGAAAAACGCGAAAAAGATTGTAAAATCAAAATCGATGGTAACCGAGGAAATCAGCTTAAATGCTGCTTTGGAACAGGAAGGCTGTGAGGTCATTGAAACCGACCTTGGTGAATACATTCTTCAAGTCGATGATCATGACCCGCCATCGCATATTGTGGTGCCGGCGTTACATAAAAACAAAGAACAAATTCGCGATGTGTTTACTGACAAACTTGGCTACACGAAAACTTCAAAGCCAGAAGAATTGGCCTGGCATGCACGGGAAATGCTGAGAGAAGAATATTTGTCAGCCGATATTGGCATTACCGGGTGTAACTTTGCAGTGGCTGAAACAGGCTCCTTTAGTTTAGTAACAAACGAAGGGAATGCTGATTTAGTTACCGCCTTACCAAAAACACAGATTACCGTTATGGGCATGGAACGCATTGTCCCAACCTTTGAAGAAATGGAAGTATTAGTCTCCCTTTTAACCAGAAGTGCTGTGGGTCAGAAATTAACGAGTTATATTACCGTCCTTACAGGACCAAGAGAAGAACTAGACGTGGATGGTCCTGAGGAATTCCACCTTGTAATCGTTGATAATGGACGCTCTAAAATCCTAGGGGGAGAATTCCAGTCAGTCCTGCAATGTATTCGTTGTGCGGCATGTGTAAATGTTTGTCCAGTTTATCGACATGTGGGTGGTCATTCTTACGGTTCTATTTATTCAGGACCAATAGGGGCTGTGCTTTCTCCACTGCTCGGTGGTTATGATGAATTTAAAGAGCTACCGTATGCTTCGACACTTTGCGGAGCATGTACGGAAGTTTGCCCGGTAAAAATTCCTTTGCATAACCTCCTTCACAAGCATAGAGAAGTGATTGTTGAAAAGGAAGGGAAGGCACCAATAACTGAAAAACTAGCGATGAAGGCATTTGGGTTAGGTGCAGCGTCACCAATTTTATATAAGATTGGTTCAAAAATTGCTCCAACTGCGATGAATCCATTTACCTCTGGCGACAAGATCTCTAAGGGTCCTGGACCGTTAAAGGCTTGGACAGAAATTCGCGAGTTTCCAGCACCAAATAAAGAGAGATTTAGAGATTGGTTTAACAATCGTGAAAAAGGGGGCAACTAAGATGACTGGTACCATACAAAATCGTGATTCATTCTTAAATCAAATTGCCAGCCAGCTTGGTCGTTCACGGATTTCCTCTAAGGTCGAACGGCCAACATGGAAATTTAGACCACAGGATGAGGTATTAAAAGATGCAACACAAGATGAGCTTTTAGAAGTGTTAGCAGAGCAGTGTAAAAAAATCCATACTACCCTATATCAAACAGAACTTAAAGATCTGCCATCCACCCTTAACGAAGTTGTCACCAATTATGGCGGTGGTCCCATCGTTACTTGGAAGGATGAACGGTTTTCGAAATGGGGTCTTAACTCATTACTGAAAACACAATGGCCAAGCCAGGATTATGATGTGTATGAATGGGATCATACAAAGGGTTCGGAAAATATCACAAAAGCGGAAAAGGCAAATGTCGGTATCACGATTAGTGAAATCACATTGGCGGAATCAGGAACCGTTGTATTATTCAGTGACCAGGACAAAGGCAGGACTGTGAGCTTTTTACCAGCGACTTATATTGCACTAATTCCAAAAAGTTCGCTAGTACCAAGGATGACACAAGCTGCACAAAAAATGAGGGAAATACACGAAAAAACAGGTCATGTAGCTTCATGTATCAATTTTATTACCGGACCAAGTAATTCAGCAGATATCGAATTAAATTTGGTTGTTGGTGTTCATGGACCAGTAAAGGCTTCTTATATCGTGATTAATGATTTATAACCGAAATACAAAGGAGCGATTTCCATGAAAGTAGGGATTATTGGTACCGGCTGGTTTGCGAAAACGCATGCGGCTATATTTGGAGATATGGATGGAGTAGAGGTTACTGCCTTTTGTGGAACAAGTATTGAAAAGGCTGAAAAAGAAGCAAGAAACTGGTCAAATGCAAAGGGGTATTCAAATGTAGATGAAATGTTAGAGAAACAAAAACTCGACGCTGTCTATATTTGCGTACCACCTATGGCTCATGGCGATATTGAATTTGCTTTGATAGAAAGAAACATTCCATTTTTTGTAGAAAAGCCTTTAGGAATAGATGAACAGCCGCTTGAAATTGCGAAAAGAATAGAAGAAAAAGGTCTCATTACTTCAGTTGGGTATCACTGGCGTTATAAAGAAACCACTAAGAAAGCCTTGTCATTACTTCAAGATCGTAAAGTTGGGATGGCTCTAGGGTATTGGATGGGGGACATGCCGATGGTTCCGTGGTGGAGAGATGTAACTAAATCAGGGGGACAATTTGTTGAACAGACCACGCATATCGTTGACCTTTTACGTTTCTTGTGCGGTGATATTACCGAAGTGTATGCAGCCTATAGCAGCAAGATTATGCAGGAAAAGGTAGAAGGAACCACAGCGCCAGATGTTGGCAGTGTCACTATGAAGCTGCAGAATGGCATGGTAGCGACCATATCAAATACTTGTATTCTGACAAATACCAGTAAAGTCGGCTTGGATTTATTTACAGAAGAAGGAATAATAGAGTTACGTAATGAGCATGTACGTGATATTAAAGGTAAACAAATATTAGAACATAAAGAACAAGTTAATCCATATATTGCTGAAAATGAGATATTTCTTGAAGCAGTTAGAACTGGTAATCCTACAGGAATATTATCGGACTACAAAGATTCTTTAAAAACCCACACAGTTACACTTGCGGCCAATCGATCTGCAATAAGCGGTCAGCCAATTAGATTGGGATTCATGTAACAATAAAAAAACGAAAGTCGACAAGTTAAAGTGCTTGTCGGCTTTTTATATAAAAAAATCAAAAAAATAAAAAGATTTATTACTTTACTATTCAAAAATAAACAAACATATATTATAATAAAACAGAAGATAACAAACATAATTACAAACAAACGGGGGAACTAGTAGATGGTAAAGAACTTATGGGAAAGTGAAAAAGCTTCACAAGTAGCAAAAGGGGTAGAAGAATTAGTGTATCGTTCCAATTTGATTGGAACAGATCGTGCCGTATGTAACTGGGGTGGCGGCAATACTTCCATGAAAACAACGGAGAAAGACTTCCGTGGACGTGATATCGAGGTTATGTGGGTAAAGGGCAGCGGCTCTGATCTAGCAACGATGAAGGCTCAAAACTTTACGGGTCTAAATTTAGAGGACATCCGCCCATTATTCGAACGCGATGAAATGACAGATGAAGATATGGTGGCATATCTTTCACATTGTATGATTGACAGCAAGCATCCAAGAGCGTCCATCGAAACGTTATTACACGCTTTCTTACCATTCAAGCATGTTGACCATACACACCCAGACGCAATTATCAGCATTTGCTGTGCAGACAACGGCAAGCAGATTGCAGAAGAGATTTTTGGAAATCGTTTTGTTTGGGTACCATATGTACGCCCTGGCTTTACACTTTCAAAAATGATTGCAGAAGGTGTAAGAAACAATCCAAATGCAGAGCTTGTATTAATGGAAAAACACGGACTTGTAACTTGGGGAGAAACTTCAGAAGAGTCCTATGCAAAAACAATTGAGATTATCAATGAAGCGGAAAGCTTTATCAATGCAAAATCAAATGAAGAAACTGCTTTTGGCGGTCAAAAGTATCAATCTCTTTCCGATGAAGAAGCAACTAGTATTCTAGCAAAGGTTATGCCAATCATCCGTGGTGCAGTAAGTGAAGAAAAGAAAATGCTCTTAACGTATGATCGCGGTGAAGATGTCCTTCAATTTGTAAACAGCCATCAGGCACCAGAACTTTCACAAATCGGAGCAGCATGTCCAGACCATTTAGTTCATACAAAAATGGTTCCACTTTACATCAATTGGGATCCGCAAACAAAAGATGTGGAAGCATTAATCGCAGCTATTAAAGAAGGCGTTGCTAGCTTCAAAGAAGGATACAAAGCTTACTTCGAGCGCAACAAAAATGAAGGCGACAAAATGTTTGAACCAGCTCCACGTGTTATTTTAATTCCTGGAGTAGGTATGGTGAATTCTGGTAAGGATGTAAATAACTCACGAGTAAGCGGCGCGCTATACCACCGTGCGATTGCGGTTATGAAAGGTGCTACAACTCTAGGAAACTTTGTTTCACTAAGTGAAAACGAATCTTACAACGTGGAATACTGGCCATTAGAATTATACAAATTGACCCTTGCTCCAGCTGAAGCTGAATTTTCTCGTAAAGTAGCATTCATCACTGGTGGTGCGGGCGGTATCGGTAGTGAAACAGCTCGTCGCCTAGTTTCAGAAGGTGCTCACGTTGTGCTGGCAGATTTAAACCTTGAAGGTGCAGAAAAAGTAGCGACTGAAATTAACGAACAATACAGTGCTAACCGTGCATTGGCTGTGAAAATGGACGTTACAAGTGAAGAGATGGTTCAAGCGGCCTATGACCAAACAGCACTTAACTTTGGCGGAGTAGACATCATTGTTAACAACGCAGGTCTTGCAACATCTAGTCCATTTGATGAAACATCTCTTAAAGAGTGGAACTTAAACATGAATGTTTTAGGTACTGGATATTTCTTAGTTGCACGTGAAGCATTCAAGCAAATGAAGGATCAAGGAATCGGCGGTAACATGGTATTTATCGGTTCGAAAAACTCTGTTTACGCTGGTAAAAATGCAGCAGCATATAGCTCTGTAAAAGCACTTGAAACACACTTGGCAAGATGTATTGCTGCTGAAGGCGGCGAGTTTGGTATTCGTGTTAACTCTGTTCTTCCGGATGCTGTTCTACAAGGTTCTGCGATTTGGGGGTCAAGCTGGAGAGAAGAACGTGCAGCAGCATATGGAATTCACCCTGATCAATTAGAAGAACACTATCGTAAGCGTACGACATTACTAGTAAATATCTACCCATCAGATATTGCTGAATCCATCGCATTCTTTGCTTCATCTAAATCAGATAGAACAACAGGATGTATGTTAACAGTAGATGGCGGGGTTCCTGCTGCGTTTACTAGATAAGATTAATTTAAGATCTAGACTCTCTATCAATAGGTAGAGAGTCTTTTCTATACCTCTTTTTGTTTGTAAATACCTAGGTAAAAAGCCAATTAGTTATGTTGATAAATGTATTTTTATGAGTAAATATATCTAACGATAAGTAGGTATAAATGTTCAATTTTTGATAAGCACTGAATTTTAAACATTCTTGACTGTTTTTTTTCTAACTAAAAAGCAACAAATGGGGCTATTATACATGTGAAAACGCTGTCAAAACAGTGTAAAAAGGAGTTGGTTTCAGGAACTACAAAGTTAGTTTATTAGATTAGAATACAGGTTGTAGGGAGGAAATTTGTGAAAATGAAAAGAAAAAGTTCCAGGAAGTATTTTGCAGTTATTCTAAGTTTATTGTTACTATTAACCTCTATACCCGCTGGCCCTATTCAAGTATCGGCGGAAGAATCTTCACTCTTAAAGAAGTTTGACTTTGGAACACCAACAAGTTCCGTGGAAGATGGTTATACTAAAGTTTCTTCAGACACAGCTTACTCAGCAGAAACAGGCTACGGTTTTGCTGATATCTCCAAGGTAACCTCACAAGACCGATCAACATCAGACTCCTTGAAATCAGATTTTATTTCAACAACTGAGACCTCCTTTAATGTGGACCTTCCGAATGGTGATTATTTGGTCACTGTCATTGCCGGCGACAAGGACGACACGACAAATATAGGTATTAAGGCAGAAAATATCCAAAAGGTTCAAAACGCGGCCGTTTTAAAAAGTGAATTTATTGAGCGTGAGTTTGAAATTGCCCTAGTAGATGGACAATTAAACTTTGAATTTACTGGTACAAACCCAAAAGTAAACGCAATGACCATTGAGAAACTTCCAGAAAGAACAGCGGGTGAACTTCCAACCGTTTATATCGCTGGGGACTCAACCGTTCAGACTTACGATGAATATTGGCGGCCAGAAGCAGGCTGGGGTCAAATGATTCCACGCTATTTCAGTTCTGATGTAACCTTTAAGAACCACGCCATTGGGGGAAGAAGTACAAAGTCATTTATCAATGAAGGACGATTAGATAATGTTTTAAGAGAAATAAAGCCTAACGACTTTTTTCTAGTACAATTTGGTCATAACGATGCAACCATCAGTATTCCTGAACGATACGCATCTGTCCCTGACTATAAAAATTATTTAAAAACGTATATTAATGGTGCTCGTCAGCGGGGAGCGATTCCAATTCTAGTGACCCCGGTCGGCAGACGAGATTTTAATGCCACTACAGGAAAGTTTAATGTCAGCTTTCCAGAGTATGTGCAGGGAATGAAAGAAGTAGCGGCAGAAATGAATGTAAACGTGGTTGACTTAAGTGCACGAAGTGTTGCCTATTACGATACCATTGGGCCTGAAGGAAGTCTTTCTGTTTTCCTACATACAGACCCGGGTGTTTATACTGCATTCCCAAATGGTTCACAGGATAATACACACTTCCAAGAGTACGGAGCAATCCAGCTCGCGCGTCTTGTATCAGATGAAATTAAAAATCTGAATATTTCGCTTTCTCAGTATGTTACGGGTATTGAACCCCCTGCAAACGCTCCAGCTAAGCCAGCGGATGTAGTGGTTAGCAGCATTAGTAACGCAGGTGCGCTAGTCACGTGGAAAGCAGTTGAAGGTGCTGACATTTACAGGGTTTACCGTAAATTATCAACTGATAGCGAGTATAAATTGATTGGATCTTCTACTATTTCTCAACTGAATATCACAGGTATGGAAGAAGGAAAAACATACGATGTTTATGTAACAGCGGTTAATGGAAAAGGTGAATCTGAAATATCAGATGTAAAACAATTTACAACCAAAGAAGCAACTTTAAAGTTTGATTTTGGGATAGCAGGAAGTCCGGTTTCCGAAGGGTTTACAGAGGTTAATCTTTCAACGCTTTATACACCTGAAAGAGGTTACGGGATAGTTGATGCTACAGGCATGATTGGACGAGACCGCAAAACTGGTGACAATGTGACTCGTGATTGGCTGGGCTATTTTAACGTAGGTTGGAAATTTAATGTCGATGTGCCAAACGGACTTTATGCATTGAAAGTCTATGTTGGTGATTACACAGGAAGTGCCAGAACAACTCTAGCAGTGGAAGGGCAGGATTATGGTACAATTTCTGCACCTAAAAATAACTATACAACAAAAGTTGTTTCTCAGGTTTCCGTAAAAGATGGACAAATGAATTTTAGTTTTGGTGGTTCAACAGCGATTGTAAACGGTGTTGAAATCACCCCAATCCTAATTGCTCCATCCGAACTTAAAGTGGATGAGAAATCAATGGACGCTGAAAATCCATTCGTCACATTATCATGGAAAGCAGTTGAGGACGCAGTAAAATATAACGTCTACCGTAAAGTGGCAGGCACAAGTGAATTTACCTTAGTGGGCAGCAGCTCAACAACGTCATTCACAGATAATACCGTCGATGTCGGAATGGAATATGAGTATGTGGCTACAACAATTGATAATGCCACTGTAGAAACGGATCCCTCACTACCGCTAAAAGTAGTAATGGTCGATCCATCACAGCCAGTTCCAGCTGCACCAGATCATTTAAAAGTAGGTGAAGTCAACAAGAATGACCTTACAATTAGCTGGGATCAGGTAGAAGGAGCGATTACCTATAATGTGTATCGTTCAAATAAGGAAAAGGGAACTTACGAATTTATCGGAAAGACGAAAACGGCTTCTTACAAAGATGAAACTGTTTTAACAACGATTCCTTATTTTTATAAAGTTTCAGCTGTTAATGCAGGTGGCATTTCTGAACAATCTAAAGTTTTGAAAACACCAGCTGTAACGAAACTTAAACGTCAAATGGAAGAGCTTGACCGTGCACCAGTTGCGATGAAAACAGATGAAGGTGTTTTTGTCAGCTGGAGAATGCTCGGAGCAGATTCTGAAAGCATTAGTTTTAACATCTACCGTGATGGTGAAAAGATTAATACTGAACCCATTACAACGAGCACCAACTATGTCGACAAGGACGGAAAAGCTGAATCCGTTTATGAGGTTCGCGCGGTCCTTAGCGGAAAAGAAAGAAAATCAAAGGAAACAACGAAGGTATTAAATCAAAATTACTTTGATATCCCGCTTCAAAAACCAGCGGACGGTGTGACACCACTTGGTGACCCATATTCATACCGTGCAAATGATGCCAGTATCGGTGACTTAGATGCTGATGGTGAGTACGAGTTAGTGTTAAAGTGGGATCCAACCAATTCCAAGGATAACTCTCAAGCAGGCTATACAGGTAATGTTTATGTAGATGCCTATGAAATGGATGGAACCTTAAAGTGGCGTATTGATTTAGGAAAAAATATCCGTGCCGGTGCGCACTACTCCCCATTCCTTGTTTATGATTTCGATGGGAACGGAAAAGCAGAGGTTGTATTCAAAACTGCAGATGGAACAAAAGACGGACAGGGAACCGTAATTGGCAGAGCGGACGCTGATCACCGTAACAGTACAGGATACGTCCTGCAAGGTGCAGAGTACTTGACTGTATTTGAAGGAGAGACCGGAAAAGCACTTGATACGACCGAGTATGAACCTCCTCGAGGGGACGTGGGCGCATGGGGTGACACTTATGGAAACCGTGTGGATCGTTTCCTAGCAGCAGTAGCGTATCTAAATGGAGAGACACCAAGCATTATTATGGCTCGTGGATACTATACGAGATCAGTGCTTGCGGCATACAATTTTACGAATGGTAAATTGACAAAACAGTGGGTCTTTGATTCAAACGATGAAGGTCAAAGAGATTATGCTGGTCAAGGGTACCATAATTTAAGCGTGGCGGATGTCGACACAGACGGAAAAGATGAAATTGTCTATGGTCAAGCGGTAATTGATGATAATGGCAAGGGATTATATGCAACCGGTTTAGGACATGGGGATGCTCAGCATGTGAGTGATCTTGACCCAACAAGACCAGGACTTGAAGTTTTCGCAGTCCAGGAGCATAAAGAAGGTCCATACGGATATGACATGCGTGATGCAGAAACGGGTGAAATTCTTTGGGGTGTGAAAACGGGCCAGGATACTGGTCGTGGTGTCTCAGCTGATATTGACCCTAGGTACGATGGGGCTGAAGCATGGGCAATTTCTGGTGCTTGGAATAGTAAGGTTGGCGGAATTCACACTGCAAAGGGAGAAAAAATATCCGAAAATATTCCTTCAAGTAATTTTGCGATTTGGTGGGATGGAGACTTGTCTCGCGAGTTAGTTGATCATAAATGGGATGATGCCACATCAACAGGCGTTGGAACCATTGATAAGTGGGACTATGAAAATAGTAAGCTAGTAAATATTCTAACTGCTGAAGGAACGCAAACCAATAACAGTACAAAAGGAAATCCTGTCCTGCAGGCTGATTTGTTAGGTGACTGGAGAGAAGAAATCATTTGGAGAACAGATGATAGTAGTGCCCTTAGAGTGTACATGACAACAGAGGAAACCGAAAATAGAATTTACACCTTAATGCATGATCCTCAGTACCGTTTATCGATTGCGTGGCAAAATGTCGGATATAACCAGCCGCCGCATACTAGCTTCTTCCTTGGAACAGGTATGGAGAAGCCTCATGTACCGAGCATTGATGTAGTAGAAATACCAGATGTAAATGCACCGGATACAGAATACGAGCTAACAGGTGACGTACAGGAGGGGTGGTATCATAACCCTGTTACCGTGAATTTGACCGGTTATGATTATCAATCTGGTATTAAAGCAACCTATCATTCTTTAGATGGTTCTACTGAACAGAAAGGAAATACCGTAACGATAGCAGAAGATGGCAAACATGTTCTTGAATATTGGAGTATGGATCATGCTG
Source organism: Neobacillus niacini (assembly GCF_030817595.1). GTDB lineage: Bacteria > Bacillota > Bacilli > Bacillales > Cytobacillaceae > Neobacillus > Neobacillus niacini_G. Next base: position 1,950,791 of record NZ_JAUSZN010000001.1, on the reverse strand, counting down.
GTAATATCGAGGAAAAGAAATCGATCTCTATAAACATTGATCAAACTGCTCCAGAAATCACGTTCTCCGTTGAGGATGGAACATCATTCACAGTAGATCAACATATTAGTGTTACTTGTCAGGCAACTGATGCCTTATCAGGAGTAGCATCATCCACATGTGAAGATGTTTCTATACCAGCATACGAGCTTGGTCTAGGCAGCCATACGTATACGGTAGAAGGGGAAGATGTTGCAGGCAACAATTCTATGAAATCAGTTACGATCAACGTCATGGTTAACTTTGACAGTCTTGGCGAGTTGACCAAATTGTTCCTGACTGGTAATGGCGTTGAAACTGCTAAGGTAAACACTGTTGAAGAAACTAATAAAGGAAACTCTTTACTTGTAAAACTAGAGGCAGCTAAAGCTGCTCACGAACGAGGCAATACGAGTGCAAGAGACGGACAACTAAATGCTTTTATCAAAGAAGTTAATGCAAGCATGGATAAAGACTTCACAAATTACCAGGCACAAATTTTAATCAAATTTGCAGAAGTCTTAAAGAAATAAAAAACCAGGTCCCAAAGTGTTTCCAACTTTGGGACCGTTTTATTTTGAAAAGAAACAGCAAAAAGAATAGTATTCAAAAATGAGTTTTTAAATGTTTACATAAGTTTCGAAAAATTTTTAATAATACTTTGTTTACTCGATAGACAAACTATAACTCTGTGGCTATAATAAAATAAAATACAAGGTAAGTAAATCATTTACCTTTTATTAGAAATATCTGTAAGCGTTATCACAGTGTACATATTTACAAGTTAAAATGTGCTGGCAGTTCATGAATCCCAGCACATTTCAACTATTTAACATCAAGTTTAGGCGCATAAGACTTCAATAAAATGATAGATTCATTCATTCTAATTAATTGGAGGGGAAAATATGTCAAGATTATTGGAAATGCAGGAGGGATCTTTTTATACAGGGCAATATCGCAATCTATTTAAAGAAATTGGAAAAACAGATGAAGAAATTTCAACTAGAATTCAGCGCAATTGGAACGAGTTATTTAATGGAAATGAGGATACTAGAATTTACTATCCCGTTGGCGATGATTTAGGGTACATGCTTGATACTGGAAACCTGGATGTGCGGTCTGAAGGCATGTCCTATGGGATGATGATGGCAGTGCAATTGGACAATAAAGATGTCTTTGACCGTTTGTGGAAGTGGACCATGAAGTACAAGTATATGACAACGGGAGAAAATGCTGGCTACTTTGCTTGGTCTTGTAACCCAGACGGTTCTAAACGGGCCTATGGTCCTGCACCTGATGGAGAAGAGTTTTTTGCAATGGCGTTATTCTTTGCTTCTCATCGCTGGGGTGATGGTGCAGCACCGTTTAATTATAGCGTTCAGGCGAAAGACTTGCTGCGAACTTGTATACATAAAGGAGAAAATGGTGACGGTTATCCAATGTGGAGTCCGAAAAATAAATTAATAAAATTTATACCTAATTGTGAGTTTTCTGATCCATCTTATCATTTACCACACTTCTATGAACTCTTTGCACTATGGGCATACGAAGAGGATCGGCCGTTTTGGAAGGAAGCAGCTGCTGCAAGCAGAGAATTTCTAAAAATTACTTGTCATCCAGAAACAGGTTTGGCACCTGAATATGCATATTATGATGGAACGCCAAACAATGAAAATGGCTATGGGCATTTCTTTAGCGACTCATATCGGGTTGCAGCAAACATTGGTCTTGATTATGAATGGTTTAGTGGAGATGAATGGGAGCGTGAAGAAGCCAACAAGATCCAGGCCTTCTTTGCCGACAAAGACCCTGCTGACTACCGCCGATATACGATTGCAGGTGAACCATTTGAAGAGAAATCACTTCATCCTGTTGGTTTGCTCGCAACCAACGCCATGGCTTCATTGGCGGCAGATGATATAGAAGGAAAAAAATGGGTGGAACTACTCTGGAATACCCCAGTAAGAACAGGAGTCAGAAGATACTACGACAATTGCTATACTTCTTCAGTATTCTAGCCCTGAGCGGCAACTACAAAATTTGGATGCCGAATAAATAAGTTTAATAAATATAAGGCCCGCAAGGTTATGATTTGTGGGCCTTATATTTAAATCAAAGCATTTATTATCTATGCACGTTGTTGATTAGAGTGGAAAGCAAGTGCCTGGAACGGAGAACAACAACACACTTGTATTTGAAAACGTTTTATTAATCTTAACTAACCATTGGGAACAGGAGTGGGACGGAAATGAACAAAGTAATATTAGTAGATGATGAAATGTATTTCCGCAAAGGATTAAGAAATCTAATCAATTGGGAAGACTGCGGATTTCAGGTAGCAGGCGAGGCCGCAAACGGCGAAGACGCCTTAAAGATGATGCATGAAGTAAACCCAGATCTTATCATTACTGATATCCGTATGCCTGTACTAGATGGAATTGGACTCATTAAACAAGCAATCGAAATAGAAGGAGTTCAAACAAAATTTATTATCATCAGCGGACATAGTGATTTTAAATATGCACAACAAGCATTAAGATACGGTGTCCATGATTTTGTCCTAAAGCCGATTGATCAGGATGAAATTGAACAAACACTAAGATCACTTTCCAAAACCATTAACGAACAAAAAAAGCGTGATGAACAAAGGCTCGAAGAACAAGCAAATATTCTTTTTAACCATCTACTTTTAGGGAATGCTGCGGACAATGATCATTCAGCAGGCCTTTTAAATCTCCTTTCGGTAGGGAACCCTAATGAGTTCTTTTACCTATTAATTGAAGTAAATGGATTACTTGGGGAATCTGCTTTAAACAATGAGGAAAGAGTACAACAGATCAAAAGGACATTAGCAGCTGTGATTCGGGATGTATGCAGCACCCATGAAAGAATATGGATCCAGAAAGCAGCACAAGGCGCTGTAGGTGTCCTCATTACCTCTAATCACTTAGCAAGGTTTCAAATGAGCATAAAAAAATTTATGACGTGGGTAAAGAAGGAACTTACGAACAGAATATCTGAGGATTTTACCTTTTATGTTGGTGAAGCTGTTCCTAGTCTTACTTTGTTGAAACAATCAGCTGATGGTGTTGAAAGGGCAAAACAGCATAAATATGCAAACAACGAAAATGGAATCATTATCTTTGAAGAAATTGTCGATAAACCGATCTCTATTGCTGAACCCGACGAAACCATTTATCAATCATTAGTTGAACATATTGAAGAAGAATCAACACCTCAAATCAGTCATTCACTAGAGAATCTGTTTCAATCTCTAGTATCAAAGAAACTATCTCATACGGCTTTTCTTGCTTCTCTTAATAGTTTTGTACATTCTGTTTTAAAAATTATAAGGAAAATGGGAGGAGAACCTTCAAGTTTACAATCCTATCGAATGATATACACCTTACATAATTACAACTTGACTTTACCTCAGCTAAAGGAATTAATGATTCATTTTATTATAGAGTGTAAAGAGGAAATAGCTAAATTACGAAAACAGTCTGCTAATGGAGAAGCGCACAAAATAAAACAATACATTGACCTCCATTACCATGAAAACATTAGCTTAAAAACCATAGCCAGTAAGTTTTTTATGAATCCAGTATATTTAGGACAATTGTTTAAGAAAACCTATGGAATCTACTTCAAGGATTATTTACTGCAAGTAAGAATTAATGAAGCGAAAAAAATGCTGCGTCAATCGGAAAAAAGAATTTATGAAATTGCTGAATGTGTGGGGTTTAATAATACTGATTACTTTGTCACTATCTTTGGTAAGTTAGAAAATATCACGCCTTCTGAGTATCGAAATAAATTAATCAACGAAAGAAAAGTGATAGGAAAATGAGGAAAAGCAGAAGTTTTCATAATATTCTATTAAAGAACAAAATGTTAATTATGTACTTTTTTGCTGTATTTATTCCCATTGTACTTACAAATGTAATCTTTTATATCGTTACCATTGAAAATGTTAAAAAACAGCAAATGCAAGATTCCACATTGGCATTGCAACAGATTAATAGAGATTTTAGTACCATTATCGACCAAGCAGTAGGAATTTCCTCCTCTTTATATACGAACTTAAATTTAAATCTATTTTTGGAAAAGGACTATGTCTCATCTATAGATTATATCGAAAAACATAATAGCTTTTTAAGGAACTATAATCAGTCTAGTCCTATAAACCCATCTATTAACTCTATTCGCTTTTATACGGATAACCCGTCTGTCATCTATTCAGGCGGGGTTTATTCCATTGACAGCCTTCAACAAGAATTAACAAACTTTAAGGATGCCTTAACCAATAGTAATGGCTCACAAATTCTCATTGATACACCTTCCGATCAGAATTTTGAAACCTTTAGTATCATCCGTAATTTAGATTATTTTTACAATGATAAACAAAAGTTCGTAAAGGTTGAAATTAATCCAGTCACAATAAGAGATATCTTCAACAATGTAACGTTTAAAGGGGATGTATATTTACTTAATGAAAAAGGAGAAATTGAATACACAAATAATCAATCTCTAAAACAACAGCTCAGTAAGCCAATCAAATTTAATCAAATAGAAAAAGAACAAAGTCTAGTTACCATTCGTGCAAAGCTGAATAATGGATCTTACTTAAATGACTGGTCAGTGGTTGGAACCATATCGGAAGAAACAATGCTTAAAACGGTTAATAAGTCTAAACTCTTTATCGTCTTATTGGCTATGATCAATTTTTTAGCTCCAACCATTATTATTGTCATTATCTCTAGATCATTTTTAACCCGATTACAAAGGATTATTCGCCATGTAAAGAGGATGAAGAACCAGGACTTTGAGTTAATCCATGATCAGGAATATCAGGATGAAATTGGACAATTAACAAGTGAATTCAATCGAATGACCAAGAAAATCAATGATTTAATTAATGACGTTTTATTAGTCAATATTCAAAATAAGGATTTGGAAATAAAAAGAAACCGTGCGCAGTTAAGTGCCCTGCAAAGCCAGATAAATCCACACTTTTTGTTTAATGCTTTAGAAACGATCCGTATGAGAAGTTTGATGAAGGATGAAAGAGAAACCGCGAAAATTATCCATAACATGGCCAAAATATTTCGTAATTCTCTTACGTGGGGGAAGGACTTTGTATCCGTTAGGGATGAAGTTAATTTAATTACTAGTTTTTTGGAAATTCAAAAATATAGATTCGGAGATAAATTAAATTATCAGATTTATATTGATGAAACTGCAGAAGATTGTAAGATTCCGAATATGTCACTTTTGCCTTTTATAGAAAACGCCAGCATTCATGGTATTGAGCCATTAAAGGAAAATGGAGAAATCTCCGTATCCATCTCGTTATATGCTGATACAGTAACCTGTGTGATTAAGGATAATGGGGCCGGAATTACTGAAGAAAAGAGAAAGCAATTATTGGCATCATTAGAAAATGAGGAAGATATAAGAGAGAATGTGGGCATTAAAAATGTGTATTATCGATTAAAACTATACTATCATGATCAGTTTTATTTTAATATTGATAGTCATCCGGATTATGGTACAACCATTACTATTCAATTCCCATCACAAATAGACAGTCCAATCTCTAGTAATTCGGATAAAAATCTTTACTTTATTAAGTAACACCTATACTTTTTAAATGGTGCTGAAGACCCTTAGATTATACAATGAAAGTGCTTTCACAAATAAAAAGGGGGTTCCAAAATGGCAAAAAAGTTTCTCTCAGTACTCTTAATGCTTATCCTGTTAATCGCAGTTGCTGGCTGTGAAAAGGATAAGGAAACAAGCGGTAATGCAGACGGATCTGGTGATTCGAAAGACAAAGTAACCTTTACTTATTTTAATGCAGCTTCCCCAGGGAAAGACGGAAACACGAATGAAACGACTATCGGGAAAATTTTTGAAGATCAAACGGGAGTTAACTTCAAAACAGAGTACCTAGTTGGTGACATTAACACAAAAATTGGGACAATGATCGCAAGTGGAAAGTATCCAGATGTTCTTGTTCCGGATATCGCAATTGATAAAGTACTAGATGCAGGTGCATTTATTGATCTTACAGAATTGATTGAAGAACACGGTCCTAATATTAAAAAACTATACGGACCTCATTGGGAGCAAATGAAAGATAAGGACGGAAAGATTAACTTCCTTCCTTTCGCGGCTAAGCAAGGGTTTATTAAAGACCCGAATATTACACAAGGTGCCTTCTGGATTCAACGCGGCATTTTAAAAGAAGCTGGATATCCTAAAATTAAAACACTAGATGAATATTTTGCTTTACTTGAAGATTATCAAAAGAAACATCCAGAAGTAAATGGCGCTTCTACTATTGGATTTACAGCTTTAACTTATGACTGGCGCTTCTTTGCACTATCTAACGTTCCTAACCATTTAGCAGGCTACCCAAATGATGGTGAAGTAATTGTGGATATGAAGACACATAAAACAGATGTATATGCTGATAATGATATTACAAAACGTTATCTAAAAGAGTTGAATGAACTAAACAGCAAAGGCTTATTTGATAAAGAATCATTCGTAGCTAACTATGATGAATATCTTGCAAAACTAGCTTCTGGCCGTGTATTAGGATTCTTTGACTACGGCTGGCAGGTTAACCAAGCATTAGATAACCTAAAAGCTGCGGGAAATGACGATTTACGTTATATGCCGCTTCCAATCACATTTGACGGACAAAAAGATCAATATATCGATCCGCCGGCATTCATTAATAACCGTGGTATTGGTATCACAGTAAGTGCGAAAGATCCAGTCCGCATCATTAAGTACTTCGATAACATGGTTAAAGAAGAAAACCAGAAGTTAATGTTCTGGGGTATTAAAGACGAGACTTATAGTGTGGATGATAAAGGTAGATTTTTCCAAACTGAAGAACAGTATGCTAAAACAAGTGATGAAGACTTCCGTGATAAGTCCGGTTTAAACACTTTTGAGTACTACTGGCCAATGGGCGACATGCTTTATAGCGACGGAAACGCATGGGTTCCTGGAAAACAGCCTGAAGTTGCTCAAGTAGCCTACACGGATGGTGACAAAGCGATTCTAGAAGCATATGGCGTTAAAGTTTTCTCTGATTTATTTGCAGATCCCGACGATCGTCCATGGTATCCAACATGGAGTGCCGTTGTTGAACAAGGCTCTGATGCACAAATCTTTGGTCAAAGAAAAACTGACTTAACGAAAGTTTACTTCCCTAAATTAGTTCTAGCTAAGCCGGGTGACTTTGATAAAGTTTGGGATGAATATATTAAAGAATTTAATACTTTAGACGTAAAAGCTTTAGAAGACTTAATGGATAAGGTAGTAGAAGATCGTATTAAAGCAGCTGCAAAGAAATAGTTTAGTAGAATCTTGAAAAAGCTGGCCGATATCGCCCAATTGGCTATCGGCCTCTTGCTTTAAAGCTTCACTATCTTGAAATCATAAGCCGCTCCCTTCTTTCGGGAGTAACTAAGGGGGCAGCTTATGATTTTAGGATATGGCTGTTTTCTAAGATTTTCCAGAAAGAGGAGGGGTAAGAATGCAGATTGGTTCCAAAGCAGCAGTAAAAGAGGTAATAAATCCTTCAGTTTCCATCTCTACAAAAACTAAAAAATCCTTCTTTCAGAGGATGATGTCACAAAAAGCATTATTGGCCATGAGTCTGCCATTCTTGGTTTGGTTAGTTATTTTTAAGTATATTCCATTGTGGGGTTGGTCGATTGCCTTTCAGGACTTTAAGCCAGCAAGAAGCTTATTGGACCAGGAATGGATAGGGTTAGAACATTTTAAGTTTTTATTCTCCGACGATAATTTTTGGCGCGTGCTTCGGAACACAATCGGCATGAGCACGATTAACCTAGTATTAGGGTTCGTTACAGCTATTGGTCTTGCTCTTCTTATTAATGAAATTAGGCATATAAGATTCAAGAAGTCAGTTCAAACCATCAGCTATCTGCCGCACTTTATCTCATGGGTAGTAGCCGCTAGTATTGTCTCTTACAGCCTTTCTCTCGAAAACGGAATCGTTAATATCGTATTGGTAAACTTGGGGATTATTGATGAACCCATTCTATGGCTTGGTAAGGAAAAATGGTTCTGGGTTATCAACGGTTTAACAGAGGTATGGAAGAATGTGGGCTGGAATACGATCATTTACTTAGCAGCAATTACCATGATTGATCCAGAACAATATGAGGCTGCTGATATTGATGGGGCATCTAGATTCCAACGGATTAAACATATTACACTCCCATCTTTACAGCCAACGATTATCATTTTACTCATCATGAACTTAGGTTATATTTTAGAATCAGGCTTTGAGGCACAGTATTTATTAGGAAATCCTATGAACCTAGCTTACTCAGAAAACCTTGATATTTATGTACTAAAATACGGTATGTCAATGGGGAACTTCTCACTGGCAACGGCTGCCGGGATCTTTAAAACTGTAGTGAGTTTCATCTTCTTATTTACCGCAAACCATATTGCCAAACGATTTGGTCAGCCAAGGCTTTTCTAGGGGGGAACTATATGGCACAGAGACGATTTTTCAAAGCTACTCGACATCACTCCGGTGTAGGCGATTATTTATTTGATATTTTCAATTATACTTTTTTAGTTTTGCTTTGCGTTGTCATGTTATATCCATTTCTTAACCAGCTGGCTGTTTCTTTTAATGAAGCTAGTGATTCGTTACGTGGGGGGGTTTACCTTTGGCCGCGAGAATTTACTTGGGCAAATTATAAACACGTTTTTGGTGAAGCGAGTATCGTAAATTCGTTCTTTATTTCAGTTTTAAGAACGATAATCGGTACACTAACATCTGTGCTAGGTACGGCAATGGTGGCTTATACCATCAGCCGTAAGGATTTCGTTCTAAAGAAATTTGTGACAATTGCATTTGTATTAACGATGTATTTTAACGGTGGATTGATTCCGAACTATCTACTAGTGAAAGAATTAAATTTACTAGATAGTTTTTGGGTTTATATTGTTCCAGGAATCATTGGAGTATTTAATTTAATCGTCATTCGTTCCTTTATAGAAGGAATCCCAGAAAGTTTATTTGAATCTGCAAAAATTGATGGTGCAGGGGATTTTACGATTTTCATCAAGGTTGTCCTGCCATTGTCACTGCCGGTATTAGCGACTGTATCATTGTTTGTCGCGGTTTATCAATGGAATTCTTGGTTTGATGTTTTCTTATACAATTCATCAAGCGCAAACTTATCTACCCTTCAATATGAATTAATGAAGATTCTGCAGAATTCAAACGCATCGATGTCGGGTAAAACCGCTGCAGACGCGTTTTCCAATGCCAATGCAAGTGCCAACATGGTCTCCCCAACATCCATCAGGGCTACGATGACCATCGTAGCAAGTCTGCCAATCATCATGGTTTACCCATTCCTGCAAAAATATTTTGTTAAAGGGTTAACTTTAGGCGGAGTAAAAGGTTGAAAAAAGAATCAGATGAGCTCTCTCATCTGATTTTTTTAATAAAATAATAGGTTTAAGGAGAGATAAAAAATGGTGGAAACGACAGTAGAAGTTCCTTCTTTATCAAAAGTGTATGAAGAATATTTTAATATTGGTGCGGCGGTTAATTTAACTACAATTAAGTCACAAAAGGATTTATTGAGAAAACATTTTAATAGTATTACAGCCGAAAATGATATGAAGTTTATCGAAATTCAGCCTGCTGAGGGAAAGTTCACATTTGAAAAAGCGGATCAATTGGCAGCTTTTGCTAAGGAACATGGAATGAAGATGCGCGGACATACATTAGTCTGGCATAATCAGACGCCTGAATGGGTATTTCAAAATGCCGATAGAGAAACACTTTTGCAACGAATGAAGGACCATATTACAACGGTCATGCAGAGATACAAAGGAACGATTTTCTGTTGGGATGTTGTAAACGAAGCGGTAACCGATGAGGGTCCAGAATTATTTCGTTGTACAAAATGGTTAGAAATAATCGGAGAGGATTATATCGAAAAGGCATTTGAATTCGCTCATGAGGCTGACCCAGACGCCCTGCTTTTTTACAATGACTATAATGAATCCAATCCGGAAAAACGCGAAAAAATCTTTAAACTTGTGAAATCATTGGTTGATAAGGGTGTTCCGATTCATGGTGTTGGTCTCCAAGCACATTGGAATCTAGTCAATCCAAGTCTCGAAGATATTCGTACTGCAATTGAACGATACGTATCTCTTGGTTTGAAGCTGCACCTGACAGAATTGGATGTCTCTGTCTTCAACTTTGAAGATAAGCGGACTGACCTTACGGAACCAACTCATGAAATGTTAGAGCTGCAGGCCGAAAGATACCACCAAGTATTTCAATTGCTTCGACAATATCAAAATCATATTACTTCTGTAACCTTTTGGGGCGCAGCCGATGATTATACATGGTTAAGTGATTTTCCTGTTAAAGACAGAAAAAATTGGCCGTTTCTTTTTGACGAAAATCATCAGCCGAAAGAATCTTTTTGGAAGGTTGTTCACTATTAGACATAGATTAGTAGGGAAGTCAGGCAGGAAAGGGAGAATAACCAAATGTTACCTTTGAACCCAAATCTTCAGGGGGAAATTGCCGTCGTAACAGGCGGCGGCGGAGTTCTATGCGGCTGTATGGCTAGAGAATTGGCAAGACAGGGAATGAAAGTAGCTATTTTAAATCGCACCTATGAGAAGGCAGTAAAGGTTGTTGAGGACATCAAGGGTGCCGGTGGTGATTCAATCGCCATTAAATGTGATGTGCTAAGTGTTGAAAGTGTGAAACGAGCAGAGGAAATTGTTACTGCCGAATTTGGTGTTTGTGATGTCCTTATCAATGGTGCAGGCGGCAATCATCCTAAAGGAATTACTACAAAAGAAATCTTTGAAAAAAATGATTTGAACCGGAATGATTTAACAACCTTTTTCGATATGACGCCCGAAGGTTTTGGATACGTCTTCAATTTAAATTTCATTGGTACCCTGATTCCTACCCAAATTTTTGCAAAAAAACTGATTGAAAACCAAGGGACCATTATTAATATTTCTTCGATGAGTGCTCCGAGCCCGATGACGAAAGTGCCTGCATATAGTGCAGCGAAATCAGCAATTGAGAACTTTACGAAATGGCTTTCTGTTCATTTTGCTGAAGCTGGACTTCGGGTTAATGCCATTGCACCAGGCTTTTTCTTGACTGAACAAAACCGTGCTCTTTTAAAAAAATCAAGATGGATCCAATACAGATAGAACCAACAAAATTCTTGCAGGAACGCCAATGAGACGGTTAGGAAAGCCAGAGGATTTACTTGGTACCTTATTATGGCTCTCAGATAAGGAAGCGAGTGGATTTGTAACGGGTGTCAGTATTCCAGTTGACGGCGGTTTTATGGCTTACTCGGGAGTATAAGAACATAAAAAATCACGGGGAAGAACAGCAATTGATTTTCCAAGGGAAGAAAACTTTACAGAAACAACAAATCACACTGGGCGGAATATATGAGTAATATCGAGGGGGAAATGATAATGGACAGAATGGACGGCATGAATTATGCATCAAAGGGGTTAGTGAAAAAGGTTGTTGTTGAACCTGGTACGTTTCGTTTTGCCGCAATTGGTCTCGACCATGGTCACATCTATGGTATTTGTAATGGTTTAATAGAAGCAGGCGGGGAATTGGCTGCCGTTTATGATCCTGATCCCAAAAAGGTGGAAGGATTTATTAAAAACTATCCTGAAGTTAAGATTGCTT